>NZ_JBWKDP010000004.1:0-178445 GCF_056435905.1 Streptomyces sp. NPDC043861
GGTTGATAGGCCAGATGTGGAAGCCAGGTAACTGGTGAAGCTGACTGGTACTAATAGGCCGAGGGCTTGTCCTCAGTTGCTCGCGTCCACTGTGTTAGTTCTGAAGTAACGAACACGCCGAGACCACACACCACCACCATCATCGGTGCGGGAAGTGCTGGTCGGCCGGGTTCCACATCTTCATAGAGTTTCGGTGGTCATAGCGTTAGGGAAACGCCCGGTAACATTCCGAACCCGGAAGCTAAGCCTTTCAGCGCCGATGGTACTGCAGGGGGGACCCTGTGGGAGAGTAGGACACCGCCGAACAATTCTTTCGGGAAAGCCCCGGACCTTATGGTCCGGGGCTTTTCTGCGTTCACCACCACCCCACCCCAAAAACCCCACGGGACTCAGGTCGTATGCTGCCCACCCGGGTTGTTCGGACACTCACGGCAGCGACGGTTCTGCCGACGCACATCGGGCCGACGCACATCGGAGGGAAAGGCATCGGAGGGAAAGGCGTTGACCTGCGAGGCCCGGCCCGTGAGGATCGGTGTATGGAGCACTCTATTCGCGCTGTACGCGCCGACGAATGGGAAAAGGCCCGGGACATCCGGCTGGCCGCACTTCAGGACCCTGCCGCGCCCATTGCCTTCCTCGAGACGTACGAGCAGGGGCTCGGACGGTCCCCGGAGTTCTGGCGCGAGCGTACGGGCGCGGCTGCGGAAGGAGTGTCGAGCACGCAGTTCATAGCCGAGGCGCCAGACGGTCGTTGGGAGGGCACGGTCAGTGTGCTGGTCGAGCGGCCCCAGGACGAGGCCCGATTCGGGGCGCCGGCGGTGGTCGAGCAGACCCATCTGGTCGGTGTCTTCGTACGGCCGGAGGCGCGGGGGAACGGGCTGGCCGATGAGCTGTTCGGGGCGGCCATCGAATGGTCCTGGGCGCTGGAGGACCCGCGCATCGAACGGGTGCGGCTGTATGTGCACGAGCGCAATGTGCGGGCCGAGGCCTTCTACCGGCGGATCGGGTTCGTGCCCAGCGGGGTGACCGCTCCCGTGCCCGGTGATCCGACCGCGATCGAGGTCGAGTTCGAACTGCCGCGCGGGGCCGTGCTCAGCCCGTGATGACGCTCTGTCCCGGCCATCGGGCCCGGCCCTGTTCGCGGGAGCGCAGCAGGGCCAGGGTCGGCATGCCCTGATCGGCGCCGGAGGTCAGCAGCTCGGGCAGCAGGGGGAGTGGCGCCACGGCCGCGACATCGTCGAGGACGAGGGTGAGTGGTGGGTCGAGCCGGCCGGCGGATGACCGTGCGGCCATGCGGCGGCCGTGCTCGACCACGCTCGATGCGGCGGCGGTCAGCAGAGGCATTGCCCCGGGGCGGGTGCGGGGATCCTCAATAGGGTCACCCACCACATAAAGAGTGCCCCCCTCGACCAGAAAAGATTCCCACGCGAGCGAATCTGCTCGATTTGGTGTGCAAGCGTCGCGGATATGAACCGATGCCATCGCGGCGAGCGTACGTGCCGTCAGTTCCTGTGCGATTTCGCGCCGTTCGGGATGAGCGGTGAGCGCGGACTCGAGGAGACCGGCGAACCCGGACGCCGCCCTGGGGTGCGTACGGAGGATGCGTACGGGCTCATGGGCACCGCCGCCCTGCGCCCAGCGGTGGACCTGCTTGAAGGGGCGGCCGTCCACGGCAGCGGCGTGCAGCCAGCAGCGCAGGAGCGTTTCAGCGGTGTCGGCGACCGCCGCGTCGATACGGGCGGGCGGGCGGACGGGTGCGAACAGGGCGACCGCGCGGGCAGCGGCGGTGTCGGGGTCCTCACAACCTGTGGAGGGCGACCAGTGGAGGCGGGCGGGCGTGTCGCACAGATGCGAGGGGTCGTACAGGAGGACGGGGCCGAGCTTGGCACGGGCGTCCTTGGTCTCCGCCCACACGGAGGGGTCGGAGGTGACGACGAGTGCGGGGCCGTCGGCCTCACGGACGGCCTGGACGGTGGAGGGCCGACGGGAGGGGGCATCGCCGTAGACGACGCCCGACCCCAGGGGCCCTCGCGGGGCGGGGACGGTCCGCTCCACGGGAAGGCCGTCGGCGGCGGATGTCCCCGGCTGGGACGTCGCGGTCGGGGCGCCGGGGGTGACCGGGGTGCCGTGGCTCTCCGGGAATCCCGGAACTGCGGCGGTCCGGCTCGTGGCCGAGGCACCGGTTGCGACACCACCGGTGGCCGGTGCCGGTCCTCCTGTCGGCATCGCCCGGGCCTCGGCTGGTGCCTGACCCGTCGTCGCCTCTGTCCCGGGGTCGGCGTCCGGCCCGGATGGACGGGTGGTCATGTCCGAGGGCCGGTCCGGCACCGTCTGCGCGGCGGTGTCCAGGACGTGTTCGACGCCCGGCTGCCCGGCCTTCCCGCGGCCCGCTGCCGCCGTCGAGGTACGCCTCCTGGGGCCGGCGCCTGCGGGTCGTGGCCGCGACGCCCGTACCACACGCCAACGCGCCAGCGTCCCCAGCACGAAGACCGTGAGCACGACCAGGACCATCAGCTCGCCGATCAGCAGGCCCCAGAAGAGTCCGTACCCGGAGAGCTGCGCGGGTGGGGTGGTGGGCCAGGCGGCAGGCAGGTCGTGGGGTTCCGAGGCCAGACTGCGCATGGCCAGCGGGGTGTTCGTGAACATCACCCCGTCCGGCCATGCCCCGTGCGCGAACAGGCCGGCCAGGCCCGTCGCCGTCCACACCAGCAGCGTCAGCCCGAGCAGGAAGGCCAGCAGACCCACCAACAGGCCGTCGGGGATGCCTCTTTCCTCGCGAGGGCCCACGCGCCCCGGCAGCTCGCGGGACATGTCACGCCACCGTCGACTCGGGCGACTCGCTCAGACGCTGTTGCTGCTGTTCGATGAGGGCGGCGCGCTGCTCCGTCTCCCACTCCGCCGCCCGCAGGTCCTCCGGCACCGAGGATTCGGTCATGGCGCGGTCCGTGTAGACCAGTGGCCGTTCGGCCTCCGTGACGAGGTGCTTGACCACCTGGACATTGCCGTTGACGTCCCAGACCGCGATACCGGGTGTGAGCGTGGGAATGATCTCGACGGCCCACCGTGGGAGACCGAGCACCCGGCCCGTGGACCGGGCCTCGTCCGCCTTCTGGGCGTAGATCGTCCTGGTGGAGGCCATCTTGAGGATTGCAGCCGCCTCACGCGCCGCCGCCCCGTCGACCACGTCGCTCAGATGATGGACGACGGCCACGAAGGAAAGTCCGAGCCGGCGCCCGAACTTGAGCAGCCGTTGGAAGAGCTGTGCCACGAACGGACTGTTGATGATGTGCCAGGCCTCCTCGACGAGGAAGATCCGCTTCTTCCGGTCGGGCCTGATCCAGGTGTGCTCGAGCCACACGCCCACGATCGCCATCAGGATCGGCATCGCGATGGAGTTCCGGTCGATGTGCGACAGGTCGAAAACGATCAGCGGGGCGTCGAGGTCGATGCCGACGGTGGTGGGGCCGTCGAACATGCCTCGTAGGTCGCCGTCGACAAGCCGGTCCAGGACGAGGGCGACATCCAGGCCCCAGGCCCGTACGTCGTCTATGTCGACGTTCATCGCCGCTGCCGACTCCGGCTCGGGATGGCGCAGTTGCTCGACGATGTCGGTGAGGACCGGCTGCCGGTCGGTGATCATCTCGTTGACGTACGCGTGCGCCACCTTGAGGGCGAAGCCCGACCTCTCGTCGAGCCCGTGACCCATCGCCACCTCGATGATCGTGCGCAGCAGGGCCAGCTGGCCGGTCGTGGTGATGGCCGGGTCGAGGGGGTTGAGGCGAATGCCGCCGTCCAGGGCGGCCATCGGGTCGAGGCGGATGGGAGTGATGCCGAGCTCCTCGGCGATGAGGTTCCACTCGCCGACCCCGTCCTCGCCCTGTGCGTCGAGGACGACCACCTGGCGGTCGCGGAATCGCAGCTGGCGGAGCACGTAGGTCTTCTCCAGCGCCGACTTGCCGTTGCCGGACTCACCGAGGACCAGCCAGTGCGGGGCCGGCAGCTGCTGCCCGTACAGCTGGAAGGGGTCGTAGATGTAGCCCTTTCCGCTGTACACCTCGCGGCCGATGATCACACCCGAGTCCCCGAGTCCCGGTGCTGCAGTCGGCAGATAGACGGCCTGGGCCTGGCCCGTCGACGTACGCACGGGCAGCCGGGTCGTCTCGACCTTCCCGAAGAGGAACGACGTGAAGGTCTCGGTGAGGACGGACAGCGGATCTCGCATCGGATCAGGGCCCCTATCGGCGGATGCCGGTCGCGAACGGCAGCGTGTTCACAAAGGCCCGGTGGTGCTCGCGGTCGCACCACTCCAGCTTCAGGTACGACTTGCCCGCCGAGGCCCTGATCGTGCGCTTGTCCCTGGCCAGGGCCTCGGGCGTACGCGACGACACAGTGATGTACCCGACGAGGTTGACGCCTGCCGCTCCACTGGCGAGATCTTCACCCCGCTGGTCGAGCCTGCCGTGCGCGGCGATGTCGCGCGGGTCGACCGTGCGGTTCATCTTGGCGGCGCGGCTCGCCTCCGCCTCGTCGTTCGTCTTCTCGGTCAGCATCCGCTCGATGGCGACCTCGGTCGGTTCGAGGTCCATGCAGACGGCGACGGTACGGATCACATCAGGGGTGTGGACGAGGAGTGGGGCGAGGAAGTTGACGCCGACGGGAGTCATGGGCCACTCCTTCACCCACGCGGTGGCGTGGCACCAGGGGGCGCGGGTGGACGACTCGCGTGTCTTGGCCTGGAGATAGGTCGGTTCGATCGCGTCCAGTTCGGCGGGCCAAGCGTTTCGTTTCGTCATCGCCTGGATGTGGTCGATGGGGTGGTCCGGGTCGTACATGGAGTGCACGAGGGACGCCAGCCTGCCCTGGCCCAGCGGCTGGCGTACGCGGATGTCGGCCTCGGCGAGGCGGGCGCAGATGTCGGTGAGCTCGCGGGCCATGACGACGGCGAGGCCGGCGTCCTTGTCGAGCTTCTTGGTGCCGGCCCCCTGGCGGGCGGCGCGGGCCATGGTGTGGGCCTCGGCGGCGAGTTCGCGGCTGTAGTGCATGCAGGCGACGAGGTAGGCGCGGTGCTGCTCGCTCGAGGTGGAGACCATCGACTGGAGCTGGTCGTACGAGTCCTGGAGCCAGCCGGGGGCGGATACGTCGCCGCGCTGGGCGACGTCCTTGGCATGGGCGTCGGGGTCCGCGGGAAGCGTGCGGGCCAGCATCTGAAGACGGGTCACGAAGCCGTCGCCGTTGGCCACATGCTTGAGGAGGGTGCCGAAACGGTCGACCAGGGCCTCCTGGTCCTCGCTGTCACGCAGCCCGACGCCCGGTCCCTCGATCTCGATGGCGGCGGTGACGGTACGGCGGTCGGCGTGGAGCAGTACGGCGATCTCGTCCGGTCCGAAGGGTGCGGCGAGCCAGTTGATCCTGCCGATGCCGGGCGGGGGCCCGACCTCGACCTCACGGCCGTCGATACGCGTGCCGGACTCCATGGCGGTGGAGCGGTAGACCGTGCCCTGGCGCAGGGTGCGCTTGTAGCTGCGGTTGATCTCGAACCAGCGGTAGAAGGTGCGCTGGCGGTACGGGACGTACACGGCGGCCAGCGAGAGCAGCGGGAAGCCGGTGAGCAGCACGATCCGCAGGGACAGGACGGGGACCAGCAGTCCGCTCATCATGCCGAGGAACGCCCCCGCGATGATCAGGGCGATCTCGCCGCTCTCGCGGTTCTTGCCGACGATCGCGTTCGGCCTGGCCCGGCCGATGAGGTACGTACGGCGGGGCGCGATGGGCTGGGACTGCGTCGTCAACGCCCTCCACCTCCTGTGCTTCCTGTGCCTGTGCTCTTGCGGCTGCTGTGGGGGGTGCCCGTGCTCGGACCGCCGGCGCCGCTGCCGCCGCTACGTGGCGGGGAGGCGGGGGCGGGGACGGCTCCGTCACCGGCGCCGCGGGAGCCGTGCGCGGCCATCCCGCCGCCGACGGGGCTCGTGGGCCGCGGGGCGCTGCTCGACCCGTCACCCTGCTGGTGGCTGCGGCTCGAGTGGGTCTTGATTCCCTGCGAGACGAGTGCGGCGGGTGAGCTGATGACGGCGGCGGCCTTGTTCTCCGCACTGCTCTGGATGCGGTTGTTGCGGGAGGCGGCGATCTCGTCGCCGAACCCGGGCACGAAGCGGTAGATCATCGCTGAGGCGAAGATGGCGAGCAGGATGATCGCGAGGCCGGTGACGACCGCGGAGAACGAGTCCGGCCCGTCGTCGCCGGCGAGCGCCCCGGCGAGGCCGAGCACGATGATGATCACCGGCTTGACGAGGATCACGGCGATCATGATCCCGGCCCAGCGGCGTACGTGCCCCCAGAGGTTCTTGTCGACGAGTCCGGCGTACACGACGACGCCGAGCAGCGCGCCGACGTAGAGCAGAACGGCGCGGATGAAGAGCTCGAGGTAGAGCACACCGGCCGCGAGCACCGTCACGAGCGACACGATGATCAGCATGATCGGTCCGCCGCCGATGCCGTCGCCCTTCTGGATCGCTTCCTTGAAGCCTCCGAAGAACACGTCCGTCTGGCTGCCGGTGCCCTGCGCGATGACATCGGTGATCGCGTCGGTCGCGGAGACGAGCGTATAGAGGATCAGCGGGGTGAAGGCGGACGCGAGGACGGTCAGCCAGAGGAACCCGATCGCCTCGGACATGGCGGTGGCCAGCGGTACGCCGCGGATGGCGCGCTTGGCGACGGCGAGCAGCCAGAGGAGGAGGGTGAGGAAGGTCGCGGCGGCGAAGACGACGGCGTACTGGGCGAGGAAGGTGCCGTTGGTGAAATCCACCTGGGCGGTGGACTTCACGGCCTTCGACAGCGCGTCGATGATCGCCACGGCGGCGTCGGCACAACCCTTGGCGAGCGACGCGAGGGGGTCGAGGGGGGTGGTGGGGTCGTCGAGGGAGGGGGCGCGGCGGGAGGCGCCTTCGCCGTTGCTGCAGTACTCCTTGGCTGGACCGATCAGCAGGTCGCACGGGTCATTGCTCGGTGTAGGTGTAGGCGACGGGGCTGCGGCGGCGCGCGTCGCGAGCATGATGAGCGCCGTGGGCACAGCTACCAGCATGGTGGCGGCCGAGCTGAGGCGATGCCGAGGACTACCGGGCATAAGTGAAGCCTCCGTATTCCTCAACGGCCTTGCTGATCTCGTCCGAGCTCGACGCTGCGATGTCGCCTGGCACTGGCGCCGGGCCGTCCTTCTGGGAGTCGGTCGTGATCTTCCAGTCGTTGTCCGTCCACGCCAGCTCGAAGGTCCAGGTCTTCCACGTCGTGCTCACCGGGTCGGTCGACCCTGAGCCCGACATGCCGATCAGTCCCGTGTACCAAACCGACACCTTGGCGGTGGCTCCTGCGAAGCTCTCCACCTTGGTTCCGACAGGGATGGTCCTGGACACGAACGTGCTGCCGTCCGGTGCTTCGCCCTCGGCGTTCAAGCCCAGTTTGGCGAGGAACTCCGCGGAGTAGGCCGAGTCCTGCGGGCTCTTGAGTTTGGCCGCCGCCTGGGACGTGTAGACCGTATCCACGATTTGGTGTCGGCTGTCCTTCTGGAACATGCCTACGGAGCCCAGGGCCACGGCATAGTTGGATGCCGCGCTCTGCGCCCCCTGCTCGTTCTTCGCGTACCCCTTCGGGATCTCCCCGGTCTTGCCGGTCACGGGCCGAATCCCGGTCGCCGCGGTCGGGGCGGCACCCTGGGCCTTTTCGGTGGTGGCCGGGGTGTCCGCGCCATCGCCGCGGTTCGCGAACGCGATCGCGGCGATCAGCAGGACCACGACGCCGACCACCGTGATGAGCGAGCGCGAGGCCCGTACCGGCCGTCGCGCACCGCCGTACCCGTCGCCGTTGCCGCCGGTCTCCGGGAGGCGGGTGCGTGTCTGCCCCGCGCCCCCGACACTGTCGTGCTCGTCGCCGAAGCTCATACCGCGTACGCCCCCTCAGCCGTGTGCGGTTCCGTACCGTGGTCGCCGTCCCCGTGTCCTTGTCCCGGCCCGTGGTTCCCGTTGTCGCAGCCGTGGCCGTAGTACGACGGTAGCCGGGCTGGTGTCCGCGCGGGCGCGGTGTGGTGACTCGACATCAGGGGGACGCAACCTCTGCCGGTGGGCGCGACGGGCGGATGGTGTCGGGGACGGGTGGAGTCGGGTGAAGAGGCGTCAGACGGCCATCCCGTACACGATGGTGAAGAGTGTCCCCAGTGACCCGATGATGAAGACTCCGGTCAGCCCGGCCACGATCAGGCCCTTGCCCTGTTCCGCACTGAAGGTGTCGCGCAGGGCCGTCGCTCCGATGCGCTGTTTGGCCGCGCCCCAGATCGCGATGCCCAGGCAGAGCAGGATGGCGACCGCCATCACGACCTCGATCATCACGCGGGCCTCGTTCCCAAGGCTTCCGAAAGGCCCCCAGTTCGGGGCGATTCCACCGATGATGGTGGTGATGTCACCCTTCTCGGCTGCCAGGATCATGTAACTCACCGCCCCTGTCGGGTATTTCGACGCCCTTGCCGTTCGGCATGGGTCACGCTCTATCTTCGCTGATGGAACCGGTCTCGTGCGCCGACTTGGCTGGTCTCTTTACCCGATCCCCGCACAGTTGACCGAACCGGTGCGGCTGACCTGCGGCGGCGGTCGGGCAGTTCTGTGCGAGCTTACGCATGGTCACTCTGTGTATCACGCAGGGTGACTCCGGGCAATGACTGTCGTTGGGGCACTCAGGGCCGAAAACGCCGAGGCCGGACCGGGCGTTCCCGCTCGGCAGGGTGTATCGCTCCAACACCCCTGCGGGTAAGGGTGGTTGGACTACGTTGACGGCATGGCCAACGATCAGGACCTCTCCCGTATCGACACGTCACGCCCCCATACGGCCCGCATCTGGAACTTCTGGACCGGCGGCAAGGACAACTACCCCGTCGACCGGGAGGCCGGCGACCGGATCCGGAAGCTGCACCCCGGGATCGGGGATTACGCGCTCGCGGACCGGCGATTCCTTGGGCGTTCGGTCCGCCGTCTGGCAGCGGAGGCGGGGATCCGGCAGTTCCTGGACATCGGTACGGGTCTGCCGAGCGCCGACAACACCCATGAGGTCGCCCAGCGCGTCGCGCCCGAGTCGCGGATCGTGTACGTGGACAATGACCCGCTCGTCCTCGCGCATGCCCGAGCACTGCTGACGAGTTCACCCGAGGGTGCGACGGACTATCTCGACGCCGACCTGCGTGATGTCGACGCGATCCTGGAGCAGGCCGGGCGCACGCTCGATCTGAACCGGCCCGTGGCGCTCATGCTGCTCGGGGTGGTCATCTTCATCGAGGACGACGATGCGTCGTACGACGTCGTCCGCCGGCTGATGGACGCGTTGCCGTCCGGCAGTCATCTCGTCCTGTCGCACACCATCACCAGTCCGGTGATGCCCGACGTGGACGCGGCCGTCGCCTTCTGGAACGAGAACGGCACCCCCCGGCTGACCCAGCGCACGCCTGAACGGATCCTGCGCTACTTCGACGGGCTGGAGTTGCTGGAGCCGGGCCTCGTCTCCTGCAATCGCTGGCGGCCGGATGCGGGCGAGCCGCAGGAGCCGGAAGAGGTGGCGATGTACGGGGGAGTGGGGCGCAAGCCCTGAGACGGCAGGACCGTAACGACACGGTCCGGGAGTCACCCGGCCGGCGGCACCGGGTTCGATGCCGCCGGCCGGGTCAAGGGCTCACGCCCGGACGGTCATCAGACCGAGCAGTGCGACCGCCACGGCGATCAGTGCGATGACCATCACCGCAGCGGCAGTTCCCCCGGAATCGCCGACGCGACGGGCCTTGTTCCCCACGTTTCCCATGGTGTTCTCCTGTGTTGCTCGCCCCGCCGTTGGTCGTCGGCGGGGTTGGTGCACAGCCTCCCTGGCTGCGTAACACAGAGTAGTGGCCGCAGGTCCAGACCACTTACCCGGGGGTAGGGCCGGCCGCGGCCCCGGGCCGTGGGATCCGGAGCCGGGGTGAAGAGCGCAGTCAGAGGTCGAGTCAGAGGCCGGGTCCCGGCAGGGTGGGGCGAGCAGACCCAGTGGGCCGGGCGAGCAGGCTCAGCGGGGTGCGACGAAGAGGCTCTGTGCGCCGCGGCCGATCGGGCCCTTCTCGTCGTGGAGTTGGGAGTCCGCGAGGCCGATGCCCGCCGGGTCGATGCTCGTGCGTGCCTCGACGCAGACCCACTCCCCGACGGGGTGCCGGTGCAGATGGACCGTCAGGTCCGCGTTGATGAAGACGTGTCGGGTGAAGTCGAGGACGTTGCTGATGCCGTTGCCGGAGTCGGCGGCGATCAGGACACGGTCCAGGGGCCGGATCCCGTCCCCCGCGACGAGTGGCATCCTCATCCGCATCCAGCAGGTGCCGGGTCCCTGTTCCCGGAAGGTTCCCTCGGTGAAACGGGTGTCCATGGCGGTGTGGTAGCCGACGTCCCACGGCACGGCGAAGAAGGGCGTGTCGGCGGTCTCGCCGGGCGAGGGCACCTGGGGCCCGGGGGCGACCGCGGGGCCGGGCTCCTCGAGGGTACGGACACGGAGCGCCCTGGCGATCATGACGGGCGCCTCGCCCTCCGGCGCGAGGGTGGACTCGACGACCTCGACGCTGCGGCCGGAGCGCAGGACGGTCGTGGTCACTTCGAGTGGCCGGATCGGCACGGGGCGGACGATCTCGTACGTGACCCGTGCGAGGCGCATGTCGGTACGCCCACCGGGCCGCTCCTCGAGCGCCCGGCCGAGCAGCGCGGCCGGTGGTCCGGCGTGCTGCGAGTCCGCGTCCCACGGGCCGCGGGTGTGCTCGGTCGGGGCGAAGCGGTTCTCGGAGATCCGCTCGAAGAACGCCTCGGGTTCCGCCATGACGGGCCGCCTCTCCCTGTCGACAGGTGTAGGGCACACGCTACCCACTGGTAACCGGCTGAGCCAGGGTCTGCGGTGCGGCGACCTGCGGTTCCCCCGCGGTGACACGGTGTGACCGCTCCGGCCGCTCCGACCGCGAAAGCGCCCCGACCGGTCGTCCCGACGCCGCAACCGTGGATTCACCCGTGGCCCGGTGCGGCCGTGACGGGCCGCTGCGACCGCCATGGCTGCCGTGCCCAGTGGCGTGATGCGGCTGCTGCGATCCGACGATCCACGGGATCCGACGCGGCGGGCGGCAGGAGGAGGAAGGCAGCAAGGAGGGAGACCCGGCGCCCGACGGGAGCAGGTGGCGTGCGTTCGGCCAATGTGGGCCGGCGTACGCGTCACCGCCGACGCGGCCACCCCTGATCCGGGGGCCCCGCACCTACACTGGCGCAGGGCGGACTTCCGTACGGTGGAGGGTGGTTGACGGTGCGTAAGGCCTGGCTGGTCGCCGGCGGTGCCGTCGGGCTGTGCCTGTGCTTCGTCGCGCTGCTCGTCGTCGGCACCTACACCGCCGCTGCGGGGATCGCCAGGAGCGGGGCGGGCGGGGCCGTCGCCCTGGCCAAGGGGGCCGTGCCGGCGCTCTATCAGCCGCTCGTCCAGAAGTGGGGCAACCTCTGCCCGGCCATCAATCCCGCGCTGCTCGCGGCGCAGCTCTACCAGGAGAGCGGCTGGAACCCGCGGGCGCAGAGCCCGGCCGCCGCGCAGGGCATCGCGCAGTTCATTCCCGGGACATGGGCCGCGCACGGAGTCGACGGGGACGGTGACGGGGACCGGGACGTGTGGGACCCCGCCGACGCGATTCCGTCGGCCGCCTCGTACGACTGCAAGCTGGCCGGCTATGTGAAGAAGGCGCCGGGCGACCCGACGGACAACATGCTGGCGGCCTACAACGCGGGGGCGTACGCGGTCATCAAGTACGGGGGAGTGCCGCCGTACAAGGAGACGCGGAACTACGTCAAGATCATTCGCTCGCTGGAGAAGAGCTTTGCGCGGCCCGTGGGGCGGGTCGCGCCGTCTCGACAGGCGGCGGGGGCGATCTACTTCGCCCAGCAGAAGCTCGGCACCCCCTATCTGTGGGGCGGCAACGGGACGCCGGAACAGGGCGGGCGGTTCGACTGCTCGGGACTGACCCAGGCCGCGTACAGGACCGTCGGGATCGAGCTGCCGCGCGTCGCGAACGACCAGTACAACGCCGGGCCGCATCCCTCACGGGACGAGCTGCTCCCGGGAGACCTGGTGTTCTTCTCGGACGACCTCACCAACTCGCGGGCGATCCGGCACGTCGGGCTCTACGTCGGCGGCGGATACATGATCAATGCGCCGTACACCGGCGCCGTGATCCGCTTCGACAAGATCGACACGCCCGACTACTTCGGGGCGACGAGGGTGACCAAGGACGGGGCGGAGGCGCTGCCGAGGGCCCGTGCCGGTGCCATGACGGAAGACTGACGGAGTGTCGGTCATGGCCGGAACTCTCCGTTAAGTCAGGGCCCTGAGCTGCGGCGATGTATCACTCTTCGATAACGTCATGGTGATCGTTCCGTGGAGAGTGGAACGGACCGGCGGGGCGCGTCGTTCCCTGGAGCGGAGCATCACTCACGTATGCACCGCACACCGCACCGACCACGGGGGACTGGCAGGAGCGGCGCACACCGTCGTGCGCCGCGGCAGCAGGCGACAAGGCAGGCAAGGGGCCGCAGGATGGCTGGACTCGCACTCCAAGGGGTGAACCCCGACGTCGGCCTGCTCCATGACATCAACGGGCTGGCCCGGTCCGCGCCGCCCTGGTTCGACGGCGTCATGGCATTCGTCGGTGAGTACGGGATCATGCTCGCGATGGTGCTCCTGGTGCTCTGGTGCTGGTGGAGCGTCCGTCGGCGGAGTACGCAGGACGAAGCGGTCGCGGCACTGACCGGGCTGTTCTGGGCGCCGCTCGCGGCCGCTGTCGCGCTGCTGGTGAACATCCCGATCCGTGGGTTCGTGGAACGGCCACGCCCGTTCCTGGACCACGAGGGGATCGAGGTGCTCGTGGCCGGGAAGACCGACTTCTCGTTCGTGAGCGATCACGCGACGCTGGCGATGGCCCTGGGCGTCGGACTCTTCGTCGCACACCGGAACTTCGGGTTCGTGGCGATCGGTCTCGCGCTGGCCGAAGGCTTCTGCCGGGTGTACATGGGCGTCCACTACCCGACGGACGTGGTGGGCGGCTTCGCGCTCGGCACGGCTGTGACACTGCTGCTCGCACCGCTGGCGCTGGCCTTGCTGACCCCGCTGGTCTCGGCGATCGCCCGCTCCGGAAGGGCCGGTTGGATCGTGCAGTCGCGGCGCGCGGCGGCACGGGAGCAGGCGCAGGAGGGCCAGGAGCTGCGCGGGACGCTGGACCTTGCGGAGCCGCGGCGGGCAGCCGGGCCCGGCGAGAAGGACCTCGCGGCGTAACCGGCTCCGCCCGGCGCGGAGGCGGTGCTCGCCCTCACCGGGCGCGGAGGCGGTGCTCACCCCGCCTCATGCTCATGCACAGGTCGCCCCGTCCTGGAGAAGGACGAGCGCCGGGGCCGGGCGCAGGCGTATCCCGCCCACGGGTGCTCGGTGCGGAGGCCGCCCGGCGGGGGCGGCCCTTGGGGAGGGCAGCCTTCGGGGCCGGTCGCGGCGGCTCGTCTCGTGGAGTTCGTGTCCGGCCGCGAGGACGCCGTTCGACGCGGCTTCGCGGTGTGCCCGGCGGGTGCGCCGGGACGTGGGGCATCCTCCTCGGCGGGCACTCGTGTTCGCGGCGGTCAGGACTCGGCGGACGGGCTCGTCTCGTGCAACTCGGCGTCGGTGCGGGCGCGTTCACGGGATCGGCGGGCCGGCCCCCGCCAGCCGCAGCTGCAGCTGGCGAGGCAGAAGGAACCACGTTCCGTCGTCTGGGTGTGATGTTGCCGCTCCACGACTCCACGGTACTTGCCGTGACGGGGTGCCGGGGACCGTCGTTATCCCGGGCGGGAGGGCCGAGGAATGGGGATGCCGGCGATGGTGGTGCAGCAGCACAGGCTCAGGGGCGGGGCGTGTGCCGTCGCCGCCGTGGTCGGTGTGGGGGTGGGGTTGATCGTGACCACGGGTTGTTCCGCGGGCGGAGATGCCGTGGCCGACGCCCGGCCCAGCGGTGATCCCGTCACCGCCGTACGGAACGCCGCCGATGTGCTCGCCGGCGCCGGCACGTCCAAGGCCCGCACCTCGATGGAGATGGCGGCCGGCGGAACCCGGGTCACCATCCGGGGCGAGGGCGGCTATGACTTCCGCCGCGGCATGGGCCGGCTGCGCGTGGTGCTGCCCAAGGATCCCGCGGGCGCGGACGAGCACCGGCCGATCATCGAACTGCTCGCACCCGGTGCTCTTTACATGAAGGACCGCGGCGCGGGGGTCCCGCCGGACAAGTGGGTACGAATCGACACCACGACCCTGAAGGACGGCAATCTCGTCACGGGTGGCGCGACCGACCCGGCGGCCGCCGTCGAACTGCTGCGCGGGGCGCGGACGGTGACGTACCTCGGCCGGGAGGACCTCGCCGGCGTCAAGGTCACCCACTACCGCGGCACCACGGACATCGCGCACGCCGCCAGGGCCGCTTCGCCGCGGACCCGGGGTGCGCTTGCCGCGGCGGCGAAGGGATTTGCCCGGGACGCGGTGCCGTTCGACGCGTACCTCGACGACGCGGGGCGGCTGCGCAAGGTGCGCCACCAGTTCAGCTTTGTGAATCAGGGCCGCAGCGTCGACGTCGCCTCGACGACTCTGCTGTACGAGTTCGGCGCGCCCGTCGTCGTTCAGTTGCCGGCCCACCGGGACATCTACGCCGGCAGGATCCGCGTCTAGACAGAGGGGGCTGTCGCTAAATGGTCCGGACGTGCCATGCGTGGCGCGTGTCCAGCTCCCTACGCTAGGAAGTCGACACCGGCCGGAAGAGGTGAAAGCACGTGGCTCCGCCCAGCACGCCGACAGTCCAGGACCACGTGGCCCTCGCCGAGATCGAGCTGTGCGGTGAATTGATGATCGCGGCGTCGGCCGCGGACGGGGAGCGGCTCAGCGCCGACCGTATCGACGAGGTGCTCAACGTGATCAGTGCGACGGTGTCGGGCAGCGACTGAATGCGGAGGCGTGCGCCCCGGGCCGCGCCCTCGCTCAGGTCCGCATCATGCGGGCGATCGCCTTCGTCGCCTCCTCCACCTTCGCGTCGATCTCCTCACCGCCCTTGAGGGCGGCATCGGCGACGCAGTGGCGCAGATGCTCTTCGAGCAGCTGGAGTGCGAAGGACTGCAGAGCCTTCGTGGACGCGGAGACCTGCGTGAGTATGTCGATGCAGTACGTGTCCTCGTCGACCATGCGCTGCAGCCCGCGGATCTGGCCCTCGATCCGGCGCAGCCGCTTGAGGTGCTCGGCCTTCTGCTTGTGGTACCCGTGCACACCGCGGTCGTGGTCCGTGACCGGAAGTCCACCGGCTGCTTCCGCGGCCACATCCGCGGCCGTTTCCGCGGCTGTCCCCGCGGCCGTGCCCGTGGTCGTCATCGCGTCCTCCCGTGGTCCCTGATCTCATGGCCGAAGCTCTGTCCGGTATACCCCTCGTGGGTATATGGTACCGATCCCTGACGGTTGCGGCAGGGCCCTGTGCTGATCACTGTGCCCCATGGGCGACACTGAGGGGACGCCGGTTAGCCGTGGCCGGATGATGCGCCTAGCATCAGCCTGACCGAACCCAGCACCCCGAGGACCCCACGTGCGATTTCGTCTGACCCCCAGGGAGACGAGCTTCTACGACATGTTCGCCGCGTCCGCGGACAACATCGTCACGGGCTCGAAGCTCCTGATGGAACTGCTCGGGGCGGATGGACCCGCCCGGGCCGAGATCGCGGAACGGATGCGGGCAGCGGAGCATGCCGGGGACGACGCCACCCATGCGATCTTCCACCAGCTGAACTCCTCGTTCATCACCCCCTTCGACCGCGAGGACATCTACTCGCTGGCCTCGTCGCTCGACGACATCATGGACTTCATGGAGGAGGCCGTCGACCTGGTCGTCCTCTACAACGTCGAGGAGTTGCCGAAGGGCGTCGAGCAGCAGATCGAGGTGCTGGCGCGGGCGGCGGAGCTGACGGCGGAGGCCATGCCGCATCTGCGGACGATGGACAACCTCACCGAGTACTGGATCGAGGTCAACCGGCTCGAGAACCAGGCGGACCAGATCCACCGCAAGCTTCTGGCCCACCTCTTCAACGGTAAGTACGACGCCATCGAGGTGCTCAAGCTCAAGCAGATCGTGGATGTGCTGGAGGAGGCCGCCGATGCCTTCG
This sequence comes from Streptomyces sp. NPDC043861, assembly GCF_056435905.1. NCBI lineage: Bacteria > Bacillati > Actinomycetota > Actinomycetes > Kitasatosporales > Streptomycetaceae > Streptomyces > Streptomyces sp. NPDC043861. The sequence goes on from NZ_JBWKDP010000004.1 coordinate 16,224, forward strand.
AGCATGTGGCCAACACGGTGGAGACCATCGCGGTCAAGGAGTCCTGAGGCTTCGTGGACACCTTTGCGCTGGTCGTGACCATCGGGGTCGCGCTCTTCTTCACGTACACGAACGGATTTCACGACTCCGCCAACGCGATCGCGACCTCCGTGTCCACGCGGGCGCTCACCCCACGGGCCGCGCTGGCGATGGCCGCGGTGATGAATCTCGCCGGTGCCTTTCTCGGCAGCGGAGTCGCCAAGACCGTGAGCGAGGGCCTGATCGAGACGCCGAAGGGCGACCGGGGCATGGGCATCCTCTTCGCGGCCCTGGTCGGCGCGATCATCTGGAACCTGATCACCTGGTACTTCGGTCTGCCGTCGTCGTCCTCGCATGCGCTCTTCGGCGGCATGGTGGGGGCGGCGCTGGCCGGCGGTACCGAGGTCATCTGGGGCGGGGTGCTCGACAAGGTCATCATCCCGATGTTCGTCTCGCCGGTCGTGGGCCTGCTCGTGGGCTATCTGGTGATGTGCGCGATCATGTGGATCTTCCGGAAGGCCAACCCGTCCAAGGCGAAGCGCGGATTCCGCATCGCCCAGACCGTTTCGGCGGCGGGCATGGCCCTCGGCCACGGTCTCCAGGACGCGCAGAAGACGATGGGCATCGTGGTGATGGCCCTGGTCATCGCGGATGTCGAGGACTACGGCGACCCGATTCCGGTGTGGGTGAAGATCGTCTGCGCGGTGATGCTGTCGCTCGGTACGTATGCGGGCGGCTGGCGCATCATGCGGACGCTGGGGCGGAAGATCATCGAGCTCGATCCGCCCCAGGGGTTCGCCGCGGAGACGACGGGGGCGTCGATCATGTTCGGGTCCGCCTTCCTCTTCCACGCCCCGATCTCGACCACGCATGTGATCACCTCGGCGATCATGGGTGTGGGTGCGACGAAGCGCGTGAACGCGGTGCGGTGGGGTGTCGCGAAGAACATCGTCATGGGCTGGTTCATCACGATGCCGGCCGCGGCGCTGGTGGCTGCGGTCAGTTTCTGGATCGTGCACCTGGCCTTCGGCTGAGGTACGCCCCCGGGCGGGCGTGCGCTCGGCGTCGTGGCGGTGCGTGTGGCCCGCGGCGCCGGGGGTGTGGGGTGCGGATCGGCCCGTACCGCCGGTACCGGCCGGGTGCCCTGACCTCGCGGACGGATGCCCCGGCCGCCTTCGCGGCGCCGCCCGAGCCCGTCGACCTCGGCACGTCCGGTGCTTACGGACGGATGTCCCGGGCCGCCTTCGCGGCGCCGCCCGAGCCCGTCGACCTCGGCACGTCCGGTGCTTGCGGACGGATGTCCCGGGCCGCCTTCGCGGCGCCGCCCGAGCCCGTCCGCCTCGGCACGTCCGGCGCTTGCGGACGGATGTCCCCGGACGCGCGGACGGTGACGGTGCCGGTGGGCGCCCGCGCCGGTGGGGAAACGCGTGTCGGCCCCCTCTCTGTCGAGAGGGGGCCGACCCTTCGCCTTGCGGTGGCACCGCCATGCAGCACCGCGAGGCAGACCGGAGGGGGCGGGGGCCCGGACTCAGCCGAAGCGGCCCGAGATGTAGTCCTCTGTGGCCTGGACGGACGGGTTGGAGAAGATCCGCTCCGTCTCGTCTATCTCGATCAGCCGGCCGGGCTGGCCGACCGCCGCCAGGTTGAAGAAGGCCGTGCGGTCGGAGACACGCGCCGCCTGCTGCATGTTGTGCGTCACGATGACGATCGTGAAGCGGTCCTTCAGCTCGCCGATCAGGTCCTCGATCGCGAGGGTCGAGATCGGGTCCAGCGCGGAGCAGGGCTCGTCCATGAGCAGGACGTCCGGCTCGACCGCGATCGCGCGGGCGATGCACAGACGCTGCTGCTGGCCGCCGGACAGGCCCGAGCCGGGCTTGTTGAGGCGGTCCTTCACCTCGTTCCAGAGGTTCGCGCCCTTGAGCGACCGCTCGACGATCTCGGCGAGCTGGCGCTTGTTGTAGTTACCGTTGAGCTTCAGGCCCGCAGCGACGTTGTCGAAGATCGACATCGTCGGGAACGGGTTCGGGCGCTGGAACACCATGCCCACCGTGCGGCGCACCGCGACCGGGTCGACACCCGAGCCGTACAGGTTCTCGTCGTCCAGCATCACCTTGCCCTCGACGCGACCACCGGGGGTGACCTCGTGCATGCGGTTCAGGGTGCGCAGGAACGTGGACTTTCCGCAGCCGGACGGGCCGATGAAGGCCGTCACCGAGCGGGGCTCCACGGTCATCGAGATGTCCTCGATGGCCTTGTGGGCGCCGTAGAAGGCACTGAGACCGCTGACGTCGATTCGCTTGGCCATGTTCAAATCACTTCCAAAAGGCCTTAGCGGCCGGTCTTCGGGGCCTTCCAGCGGGCGATGCCACGGGCCACCAGGTTGAGGATCATGACGAAGGCGATCAGTACGAGGGCCGCTGCCCAGGCGCGGGCGACGGCGGCGTCGGTACCGACGGCGTACTGCTCGTAGACGTACAGCGGCAGCGAGGCCTGAGCGCCTTCGAAGGGGTTCGGGTTGATCAGCTTCGTACCGAAGACGAGCAGCAGTACGGGAGCCGTCTCACCCGTGATGCGGGCCACCGCGAGCATGACGCCCGTGGTGATGCCGCCGATCGCGGTCGGCAGGACCACCTTGACGATCGTGCGCCACTTGGGGACGCCCAGCGCGAGCGAGGCTTCGCGCAGCTCGTTGGGGACGAGCTTGAGCATCTCCTCGGTGGAGCGGACGACGACCGGCATCATCAGGATGGCGAGAGCCATCGCGCCGGCGAATCCGGAGGGCCCGAAGCCCAGCATCAGATTCCAGGTGGCGAGGATGAAGAGACCCGCGACGATCGACGGAATGCCCGTCATGACGTCAACGAAGAAGGTGACGGCCCGCGCCAGCTTTCCGCGGCCGTACTCGACCAGGTAGATCGCGGTCAGCAGCCCGATGGGGGCGGCGATCGCGGTGGCGATGAGGACCTGCTCGATGGTGCCCAGCAGTGCGTGGTAGACACCACCGCCGGTCTCGGAGTCGAGGATGCCGTTCATCGAGTGGCTCAGGAAGTACCCGTCGAGGACTTCCGCGCCCTTGCTGATCGTGACCCAGGCGAGGGAGAGCAGGGGGACGACGGCGAGGACGAAGGAGACCCAGATGACGCTGGTGGCCACCCGGTCCTTGGCCTGGCGGCTTCCCTCCACCCTGGAGGTGATCAGAAAGCTGGCGGCCACGAAGATCAGGGCGGCCAGCAGACCCCACTGCACCCTGCTCTGCCATCCGGCGGCCGCACCGATACCGATGCCCGCGGCCACGGAACCGACGGCGATGGCCGGCTGGGCCCAACGGGGCAGGCGCGCGTGGGAGAGGTGGTTCACCCTGGCGTCCCGGACAGGACGCTGGTTCTGGACGGCGTGGCTCATGCGTTGGCCCCCGAGTACTCCTTGCGGCGGGCGATGATCCACCGGGCCGCACCGTTGACCAGCAGCGTGATGGCGAAGAGGACGAGGCCGGAGGCGATCAGGGCGTCCCGTCCGAACTCATCCGCCTCGTTGAACTTCGAGGCGATGTTCTGGGCGAACGTGCCGCCGCCCGGGTCGAGCAGATGCCCGGAGATCAGGAAGCTCGGGGAGAGCACCACGGCGACGGCCATGGTCTCGCCGAGAGCACGGCCCAGGCCCAGCATCGAGGCGCTGATGATGCCGGAGCGGCCGAAGGGGAGCACCGACATGCGAATGACTTCCCAGCGCGTGGCGCCCAGCGCGAGCGCGGCCTCCTCATGCATCTTCGGAACCTGGAGGAAGACCTCACGGGTGACGTTGGTGATGATGGGAAGGATCATGATCGCCAGCAGGATGCCGACGGTGAACAGGCTGCGCGCGGGGCCGTCGCTCGACTTGTCGAAGATGTACGTCCAGCCCATGTACTCGTCGAGCCACTTGTTGAGGCCGTCCAGATACGGGACGAGGAAGATCGCGCCCCAGAGGCCGTAGATGATGCTGGGCACGGCGGCGAGCAGGTCGACGACGTACGCGAGCGGGGCGGCGAGCCTGCGCGGCGCGTAGTGCGAGATGAAGAGGGCGATGCCGACGGCGACCGGCACGGCGATGGCCATGGCGATGATCGAGGAGACGACCGTGCCGAAGGCCAGAACCGCGATGCCGAAGACCGGCGGGTTGCCGGCCGGGTTCCACTCGAAGGTCGTGAGGAAGTTCCCCTGGTCCTTCGAGACCGCGAGGATCGTGCGGTAGGTGAGGAAGCCGGCGATCGCGGCCATGATCACCAGGAGGGTGATGCCGGATCCGCGCGACAGACCCAGGAAGACGCGGTCTCCTGGGCGGCTCTTGGATGTGGTGTTCGTGGTGGCCGGCCCTGGTGGGGGCGGCGCTTCGGTGTGCGTGGTGGTTGCCATGATTTTCTCCGGTCTGCGGAGCCGTGGACGGCTCCCGGGCGGCGGTGCACCGGATGCTGGGGCCGGTCCGGCCTTGGTGTGGTCGGACCGGCCCCGGTCGGGTCAGGACAGGGTGGGGACGATCTCGCGGACCTTGGCCGCGATCTCGGCGGGCAGCGGGGCGTAACCGGCGTCGGTGAGGACCTTCTGGCCCTCCTCGCTGGCGGTGTAGGTGAGGAACGCCTTCAGGGTCGGCAGGGTCTCCGCCTTGTTGCCCTTGTCGCAGGCGATCTCGTACGTCACCAGGGTGAGCGGGTAGGCGCCCGGAGCCTTGGTCTTGTAGTCGAGACCCAGGGCGAGGTCCTTGCCCGTGCCCTTGATCTTGGCCGCGGCGATCGCCTTGGAGGCGTTCTCGGAGGTGGCCTCCACCGGGGTGCCCGCGCCGGTGTCGATCTTGACAGTGTTGATCTTGTTGGCGGTCGCGTAGGACAGCTCGAAGTAGCCGATCGTGCCCTCGGCGCCCTTGACGCCCGTGGCGACACCGGAGGATCCGTTGGCGGCCTGGCCACCGTCGGCGAGCCACGCCTTCGACTTCGGGTCGTGCTTCCACTCGGCAGGGGCGGCCTCGCTGAGGAACTTGCCCAGGTTCTGCGTGGTGCCGGACTCGTCCGAGCGGTGGTACGCCTGGATGGTGGAGGCGGGCAGCTTGACACCCGGGTTCAGCTTGGCGATCGCCGGGTCGTTCCACTTGGTGATCTTGTTGTCGAAGATCTTGGCGAGGGTCGGGGCGTCGAGGACGAGGTTGTCCACACCGCTCAGGTTGTAGCCGATCGCGATCGGGCCGCCGAGCATCGGCAGGTTGATGCCCTGACCGCCGGAGCAGACCTTCTTGGACTCCTCGACCTCTTCGGGCTTCAGGGCGGAGTCGGAGCCGGCGAAGGCGACCTGGCCCTGGTTGAACTTGGTGATGCCGCCGCCGGAGCCGATGGGCTGGTAGTTGATCTCGACGCCGGAGCAGGCCGCCTGGAATTCCTTCACCCAGAGGTCCATGGCGTTCTTCTGCGCGCTGGAGCCGGCGGCGAGGAGCTGGCCCTTGGCGTTGTCGCACTTGATGGCGGAGGCGGCCTTCGTCTTGTCGCCGCCGTTGGTGTCGCCGGTGTTGTTGTCCGAGCCGCACGCCGTGAGGACCAGGGCGCCGGAGACCGCAAGGGCAGCGAGCGCGGTGGCGCGAAGCCCGTTGTTGCGCTGAAGCTTCACTTTTCGGGTGTTCCTTCCAGGAGCGCCGGTCGGGGACGTCGTCTCGTTCTGACGTTGCACGGCGGCGCGCGTCGGGGTGAGTGGTGCGGCGAGGCGCCGGTCACCTTGTAGGCCCGAAATTAGGCAGATCAGGTGAAGCCGCCGACGGAGGGGAGTGAACGGAAGGTGAACCCTGCCGGGCGGGGAAGTTCTCGGGCGTGGTGTGAGTAGCGGGAGGTGATGCGGGGTATCAAGGGACGTCCGCCAGCGCCTGCCCGCCTGCCGATGCCCTGAAACGCCCATGAGGCACTAATGCGTGCCGAATGCCCCGATTGTCCCGAGTTCTGAGATGAGTGCGTCCACGAGATGGCGGTCACGGGGCTGGGTGAGCCGGGCGCGCGCGGAGGCCGGCGGCAGCCACATGATGCGGTCGACCTCCTTGCCCGGGGTGAAGTCACCCGGGGTCTCCGCCTCGGCCGCCCAGTAACTGACTTCCTTGGGTCGACCGTTCGCGATGTAGTGGACGGTCGGGAGGCGCGGGCCCGGGGTGCCGCGGTGCCCGGTCTCCTCCAGGACCTCGCGCAGGGCGCCGACCAGCCGGTCCTCACCGCGCTTCAGCTTGCCCTTGGGGTGGGACCAGTCGTCGTAGCGGGGACGGTGGACGAGGCAGATCTCGATCGCGTCGCCGCCGGGGGAGCCGCCCCGGTGGGAGCGCCGCCACAGGACGCATCCGGCGGCGCGGACGGTGCTGCCGGCCCCGGGCGTAGTCATGGCGCGGCCACCGCCTGGTTGTCCCGGTGGCCCGTGGGCCCGGGAGCGAGGCCCTGCCAGACCTGCTGGAAGGCGAAGCGGGTGGCCTCGACCTCATGGCGCTGGTCGGCGTGGAGGACACCGAGGGCATAGGCGGTCGCGGGGGCGATACGGGGCGTACGGGCGGCGGACGCGGCCGAGGCGGCCGCCTCGGCCGCGTCCCGGTGCCGGTCCAGGGTGCGGCCGGCGACCGCCAGCAGCGGGTCCGTACGGGGGTCGGTGACCTCCTGGGCGTACCGGTGCAGCCTGAGCAGCAGCCGCACCTGGTGCCAGGGGGCGTCCTGGGCCTCACCCGCGGAGGCGGTGGCCAGACCGTGGACCAGCGCATCGGCGTTGTACGGATGCGAGGCGCGTGTCAACGGCAGCGCGGCGACGGCGTCCAGGAGCCTGCGCCGGGCCTTCTCCGCGTGCACCTCCAGTACGCCTGCGGGCGCTGCGGCGGCCGCCGTCAGCGGAACCTCGGACGCGAGCAGTGCGACGGCATCGGCGACGGCGTGGAAGCGCGCCGAGCCGATGGCCTGCAGCGCGGCGGAGTGCGCCCGTGTCCGTGCGAGCGTCAGCTGGCGCTCGAGCAGCGCGCCGGCCCGCGCGGCGCCGACGGTGAGCGCTCCGCCCCCGCCGCCCCGGCCCGCCGCCCCGGCGCCGCGAGCGGAACCACGGGCTCCTGGGCCCGTGCCCTGGGCTGCGCCGCCGCGGGGCCTGACGGATTCCGACTGTCCCGGGCCCGTGGTCGCAGGACCGGCGGCTGCCGCGTCGATCGCCGTCGTCGTGAGCCGGCTACGGGCAGCGGCTGCGGCCCGGGTGCTTCCGGGGAGCTGTGGGCCGCCGGCGACGGCGCCCGGGGACACCGAGGTCCCGTCTCCAGGCGCCACCTCGTCCACGGTCCGTGCGGCCGGGGTCCCGGCTGCCCGTGCGCTGCCCGGGACCTGCGGCTCTGCGGCGAGGGCCGCTCCGCCGCCCGCCACGGGTGCGCCGGGCGGAGCCGGGGCCGTTCCGGGGCCGGTCCGTGGCGGAGCCGGTGATTCCGTAGCGGGAGGACGCGGCGGGGAGTCCGGGCCGGCGGCCGCACGACCCGGGGTGCCGTGGGCGGTTCCGGCCGGGGGAAGGTCCGGGCAGACCCGTTCCGTTCCCGACCGGGCCGGCGGCACCGGGCCCGTGCCCGAAAGACGGGCCAGGGCATCCAGGAGCCGGGACAGCCGGACGGTGCACGCGTGCTCCTGGGCGAGGACGCCGGAGAGCCAGATGAGTTCCGTGCGGAGCTGGTCCGCCCACGCGGGATCCAGCAGGGCACGGTAGGTGGACAGAGCCCCGCTGATGCGGCGGGCGGCACGGCGCAGTGCGCGGGCCGCGTCCTCCGCGCCCGCCGTGTCCGCACCGCTCTCGCCGTGCATCCGCAGGCTGCGGAGGAAGTCCGCGGCCAGCGTGTGCAGATAACCGGCCAGGACCTGGTCGGCGCCGGCCCCCTGCGGCACCAGGGGAAGGTCAGGGCTGTGCACGCCGGCGCCTCCGCGCGTCAATGAGCATTTCCTGTACGTTCCGCAGCGGCTGGCCGTCCGCATCCGTGGAATGCCGCGTCCACTCCCCGTCGGGGCCGAGGTGCCAGGACGACGTGGAGTCGGACATGCCGGTTTCCAGCAGCCGGTTCAGTGCCGCGCGGTGGGCCGGATCGGTGACCCGGACAAGGGCCTCGATTCGGCGGTCGAGGTTGCGGTGCATCATGTCGGCGCTGCCGAACCACACCTCGGGTTCGCCGCCGTTGCCGAAGGCGAAGACCCGGGAGTGCTCCAGGAAGCGGCCGAGGATCGAGCGGACGCGGACGTTCTCCGAGAGCCCCGCGACGCCCGGGCGTATCGCGCAGATCCCGCGCACCCAGATGTCCACCGGCACCCCGGCCTGTGCCGCCCGGTAACAGGCGTCGATGACCGCTTCGTCGACCATCGAGTTGACCTTGATACGGACGTAGGCGGGACGGCCCGCCCGGTGGTGGGCGGCCTCCTTGTTGATCCGGGAGACCAGTCCGTCGCGCAGTGACTTCGGTGCGACGAGCAGCCGGCGGTAGGTCTCACGGCGTGAGTACCCGGACAGCCGGTTGAAGAGATCGGACAGGTCCGCGCCGACCTGGGGGTCCGCGGTGAGCAGGCCGAGGTCCTCGTAGAGCCGGGCGGTCTTCGGGTGGTAGTTGCCCGTGCCGACGTGCGAGTAGCGGCGCAGCGTCTCGCCCTCCTGGCGGACCACCAGCGACAGCTTGCAGTGGGTCTTCAGACCGACCAGCCCGTAGACGACGTGGCAGCCGGCCTCCTCCAGCTTGCGCGCCCACTTGATGTTGGCCTGCTCGTCGAAGCGGGCCTTGATCTCGACGAGGACCAGGACCTGCTTGCCGGATTCGGCGGCATCGATCAGCGCATCGACGATCGGTGAGTCGCCGGAGGTCCGGTACAGCGTCTGCTTGATCGCGAGGACGTCGGGGTCGGCCGCGGCCTGTTCGAGGAACGCCTGGACGGACGTCGAGAACGAGTCGTACGGGTGGTGGAGGAGCACGTCCCGCTCGCGCAGTGCGGCGAAGATGTCGGGGGCCGACGCCGACTCGACCTCGGCGAGGTCGCGGTGGGTCCCGGCGACGAACTTCGGGTACTTCAGCTCGGGCCGGTCCTGGGCGGCGATGCCGAAGAGTCCGGTCAGGTCGAGGGGACCCGGGAGCGGGTAGACCTCGGACTCGGAGATCTTCAGTTCGCGGACCAGCAGGTCCAGCACATACGGGTCGATGGACTCCTCGACCTCGAGCCGCACCGGCGGGCCGAAGCGGCGCCGCATGAGCTCCTTCTCCAGGGCCTGGAGCAGGTTCTCGGCGTCGTCCTCCTCGACCTCCAGGTCCTCGTTCCTGGTCACCCGGAACATATGGTGCGCCAGCACCTCCATGCCGGGGAACAGCTCCTCCAGGTGCGCCGCTATGACGTCCTCCAGCGGGACGTACCGCTGCGGTGAGGCCTCCAGGAAGCGGGACAGCAGCGGCGGCACCTTGACCCGGGCGAAGTGGCGGTGGCCGCTCACCGGATTGCGTACGACGACGGCGAGGTTGAGCGACAGTCCCGAGATGTAGGGGAAGGGGTGCGCCGGGTCCACGGCCAGCGGGGTGAGGACCGGGAAGATCTGCTGGCGGAACAGGGTGAAGAGCCGGGCCTGCTCCTTGTCCGTGAGCTCGGGCCAGCGGATGAGGTGGATGCCCTCGTCGGCCAGGGCCGGCGCCACGTCCTGCTGGTAGCAGGCGGCGTGGCGGGCCATGAGTTCGCGCGAGCGGTTCCAGATCAGGTCCAGGACCTCGCGCGGCTGCAGGCCGGAGGCGGAACGGGTCGCGACACCGGTCGCGATCCGGCGCTTCAGGCCTGCCACGCGGACCATGAAGAACTCGTCCAGGTTCGAGGCGAAGATGGCAAGGAAGTTGGCCCGCTCCAGAAGCGGCGTCGCGGGGTCCTCGGCAAGCTCCAGCACGCGCTCGTTGAACGCGAGCCAGCTGCGCTCACGGTCGAGGAAACGGCCCTGGGGCAGCTCGGCGCCTTCGGTCTCGTCCTCGTACGTATCGAGGTCGGCGTCGATGTCCGGTTCCAGATCGGAGACCGCGGCGGCGACGGTGTGGGGACGGTGCGCGGCTATGGAGCCGACGGACGGCTGGACGTGCTGTACCGGGACCTCGGCGGGCTGCTTGCTCATGACCCCATTCTTCCGCGCGAAGGGGTTTTCGGGCGCGTCGAAGCGGGCCGTGGTGGAGGGAAGGCGCCCATTTCTCGGGGCTGGCACGGCAGGCGGCTGCATTCACCGAGGGTCGCAAGCGCCTCTGAATGCCTGGTAACGAGAACATGACGCCTGGGCAAGCAGGACGCCGCGGCGGGGGGCGTGCCGCATGCGGCAGGGGCGGCGCCCGAGGGCACCCGCGCGGGTGGCCCCCGGCCTCGGGGCATGGTGCCTCAGGCGTGGTGCCGCCGCAGCACCCGGTAGGCGGCGGCCGTCACGAGCGCCGCCAGGACGAGGACGATACCGGTCTCGACGAGCTGGACCGGCCAGAAGTGCGAGGCGGGGTGGTGGAGCACGAATTCCGTGACCCCGCCCTTCTCGGTCATGCACTGCAGGCGGTCCTGCTGGGGCGGGCCGGGCAGGGAGCAGTCCTCCCAGTACAGCCGCTCACCGGCGGCGGTCAGCATGCCGATGTCCAGCCACCAGTCCTCGCCGCCTTCCTGCCACCAGCCGTGGCCGAGGGCCGGCAGGTCGGCACCGGTCGACATGACCGGGGGCCACAGATGGGCGCGCAGCTGGCCCAGTGCGACCAGCACGGCGCCGGTCGCGAGCCCGGCGACGCTCATCGCGACGAGCGTACGGCGGACCAGCAGCCCGCACAGGGCTCCGAGTGCGACGGCCAGCAGGCCGTTCGCCACCGCGGTGGTGCCGATGGTCGCGTACACCTGGGCGTCCCAGAACTGCGTCATCATGGTGTGCCGCACGGGTCCCCAGGCCCAGCGGAAGACGCCGACCAGCAGCGCTGCGCCGGCCATGACGACGGCCGCGGTGACCGTCAGTTTCGCCGTGAGCCAGCGGGCGGGGGCCACCGACTGGGTCCAGGTCAGCCGGTAGGTGCCGGACTCCAGTTCGCGTGCGACCAGCGGTCCGGCGACGAAAGCCGCGACGAGCAGCGGCAGCAGCATGATCGCCATGCTGGCGTCGTCCAGCGCGCGCAGCAGTACGGGGCCGGCCGCCGGGTCCGTACCGCTGGTGTACCAGGCCCGTACCGAGGCCAAGGCGCCCGCGCTCAGGACGACGAGGGCGAGCACCGTCCACAGCACACGGCGGTGCTGGCGGACGACCACCCAGCGCGGACCGTGCGTCCTCGGGCTGCCGCTCGGTGTCTGCGCGCTCATGCGGCGGTCACCTCCGTGGCGGGGGTCAGCAGGGCGGGCGCCTCGGGGGAGCGCAGATGGGCCAGCAACAGCTCCTCCAGGGAGGGTTCCATGACCTGCCAGTCCTCCGGCAGGAGTTCATCGGGACGTATGAGCGCGGTGAGTTGACGTCCCGTCGTGCGTGCCTCGACAACGGTGTGCGGGGAGAGGTCGAGGGTTGCGGGTCCGGTCACCAGACGGTGTGCGGTGATCAGGTCGTCGATGCCGCCGCCGAGCCGGATGTGCCCGCCGTCGACGAGCAGCAGATGGTCGCAGGCCCCCTCGAGCTCGGCCAGGATGTGCGACGACATGACGACGCTCGTACCCCGCTCCGCGGCGTCGGCGAGCAGCGTGCCCATCAGCTGGTGCCGGGCGAGCGGATCGAGGTCGGCCATCGGCTCGTCGAGCAGCAGCAGTTCGGGACGCTTTCCGAGCGCCAGGGCGAGTGCGACGCGGGTGCGCTGTCCACCGGAGAGGGTGCGGACGCGGGCGCCCGGGTCGAGTCGGCCGGCTTCCACGATGCGCGCGGTGACGTCGTCGTCCCATCGGCCGGGGTTGAGCTCCCGGCCCATGCGCAGGGTCTCGGCGACCGTGAGCTGGGGGATGAGGGGCTTGTCCTGGCCGACGTACGCCAGTCGCTCGCGGGCCGACGCCGCGTCGGTGCCGAGGACGCGGATACTGCCCTCGGTGGGTCGCAGCAGTCCCGCGGCCATGGCCAGCAGGGTGGACTTTCCCGCCCCGTTGGGGCCGACGAGGGCGCAGATCCGGCCTGCCGGCAGACGGAATGTGCAGTCCCACAAGGCCCATGTGCGCCTGTATGCCCTGCCGAGGCCGATGGCCTCCAGTGCCGTATCGGTCATGCGTCGTCCCCCCTGTGGTGGTTCGTGAAGTGCTCGTCGAGCACGGCGGCGAAGAGGGCGGACACGTACTCCCGCTCCAGGCCCTCGGCCCGCGCCCGGGCCGCCCAGTCGGCGAGTTCGGCGCGCAGGGGCGAGTCGGCGCCCGCGCTGCCCAGCGTCCTGCGGACGAAGGTGCCGAGGCCCCGGCGTGCCTCGACCAGCCCCTCGCGCTCCAGCTCTCGATAGGCCTTGAGCACGGTGTTCGGGTTGATGGCGGTCGCCTCCACCACCTCGCGGGCGGTGGGCAGCCGGTCGCCCGGTTCCAGCAGTCCCAGCCGCAGTGCCTGCTTCGTCTGCTGCACGATCTGCAGATAGGTGGCGACGCCGCTGCGCCGGTCGATCCGGTACTCGATCACGGCACCACCCTTTCACTAATCAAGTAGTGAAAGGGTGGTGCAAGGAAGGGGGCGGTGTCAACCGCCCCCTGTGGTCCGTGCCGTGGTGTCCTTGTGCTCCGTCAGGTCTCCGTGCGGTACATCAGATCCACCTCGTGGGTGAGGAAGCCCAGCCGCTCGTACACCCGCAGCGCCGCCGTGTTGTCCGCGTCGACGTAGAGCATGGCCGTCGGCACACCCTGCGCGGCGAGATGGCGCAGACCGATCGCGGTGAGGGCCTTGCCCAGGCCGGTGCCCTGGGCGTCCGGGCGGATGCCGATCACATACACCTCGCCGAGCTGATCCTCGGCGTGGATCTTCGTCCAGTGGAAGCCGACGATCTCGCCCCCGCGTTCGGCGAGGAAGAAGCCCTTGGGGTCGAACCAGGGCTCCTCCTTGCGGTCGTCGAGGTCGCGCTGGGTGACCGAGCCCTGCTCGGGATGGTGGGCGAAGGCCGCCGCGTTCACCGTGATCCAGGCCGCATCGTCCTGGCCGGGGACGAAGCTGCGGATCGTCACTCCCTCGGGCAGGGCCGGCTCCGGGATGTCGAGCGGGCTCAACGGGCGGCGCAGCTGGCGCAGTTCGCGGAACAGGGTGAGGCCGAGGACCTGGGCGAGATGGCGGGCCGCGGACTTGCCGCCGTGGGCCCACACACGAAGGCGCTTGCCGGATGCGGCCAGCAGTGTGCTGCCGAGGGCGCGGCCGTGACCACGGCCGCGGTGTCCCGGATGGACGACCAGTTCCGCCGCCGGGGCCTCCACGGGGTCGGTGTCCTCCAGTTGGGCGTAGCCGCGGAGATCGCCTGCGACGGTGAGCAGGAAGTGCCGCACTCCCTCGCGCCGGCCGTGGCGCAGCTGCAGCCGTCCCTGCTCGGAGACGGCCTGCATCCCGTCGGCGCGGGCAGCGGCGGAGAGCAGGCGCAGGACGTCATCGGCCTGCTCCGGGGTGAGTTCGTCGAGCGTCTGGATCTGCCGGCCGGGCTCAAGGGCTGGGGCTGCGTCAGTCATACGTCGAGGGTACGGCGCCGGGCAGCAGCCGATCGGAAACCAGGTCGTAACCCGCTACCCCCTGTCGTGCTACGCGCGTTGACAATAGGCTGCGCGGCTGAGCGCCACTTTTGCGCCATCGAGTACGACCGGTACCACCGAGCACGACCGATCAACACCGAGCACGACCCAGTACCACCGAGCACGACCGTCATCACGCTGAGACTGACAAGGGGACAGATGTCAGCGACATCCCACCAGAAGCGCCGCCGCATACTTGCCGCCGTCGCCGGACTGACCACCGTCGGCGCACTGGTCGCCGCGATGCCCGCCGGAGCCCAGGAGCGCAGCTACGGGCACGGGCACGGCCACGGCCGGACCGTGGACGTCCAGCTGCTGTCCTTCAACGACCTGCACGGCAATCTGCAGCCGCCGGCCGGCTCGGCCGGACGCGTCACCGAGACCAACCCGGACGGCACCACCAAGACGATCGACGCGGGTGGCGCCGAGTACCTGGCGACCCATCTGCGACAGGCCCGCCAGGGCCACAAGTACTCGATCACGGCCGCGGCCGGTGACATGGTCGGCGCTTCGCCGCTGCTCTCCGGCCTCTTCCACGACGAGCCGACCATCGAGGCGCTGAACAAGCTCGAGCTCGACGTCACCTCCGTCGGCAACCACGAGTTCGACGAGGGCGCCAAGGAACTCGCCCGGCTGCAGTACGGCGGCTGCCACCCCACCGAGGGTTGCTACGAGAAGACGGGCAAGGGCAAGCCGAAGCGGTTCCGGGGCGCCGACTTCCCGTACCTCGCCGCCAATGTGACCAAGGAGAAGTCCGGCCGTCCGATCCTGGACCCGTACTTCGTCTGGGAGCGGAACGGGGTGAAGATCGGCTTCATCGGCGTCACCCTCGAGGGCACTCCGAACATCGTCTCCGCCGAGGGCATCAAGGGCCTGAAGTTCGGCGACGAGGTCGAGACGATCAACAAGTACACGAAGATCCTCGAGCGCAAGGGCGTCAAGTCGATCGTCGCCCTGCTGCACGAGGGCGGGCTGCCGGCCTCGTCCTCGTACAACTACAACTGCGACAGCCCGGGCCCCGGCGACGGCATCTCCGGCCCGATCGCGGACATCGCCAAGAACGTCAGCCCGCAGGTCGACGCCCTGGTCACCGGTCACACCCACCAGGCGTACGCGTGCACGATCCCGGACCCGTCCGGCAAGCCGCGCACGGTCACCTCCGCGGCCTCCTTCGGCAAGCTGTACACCGACACGACGCTCACGTACGACCGTCGCACCAGGGACATCGTCCGTACGTCCGTCGCCTCCGCCAACCACGTCGTCACCCGTGACGTGGCCAAGGCCGAGGACATGACCCGGCTCATCGACCGCTGGAACGCGCTCGCCGCGCCGATCGCGAACCGGCCCGTCGGCTACATCTCCGGCGACATCGAGAACCCCGCCGACGCGCTCGAGAAGCCTCTCGGCAACCTGATCACGGACGCCCAGCTCGAGAACATGGCCCCGGCCGACAAGGGCGGCGCGCAGATCGCCCTCATGAACCCGGGCGGTATCCGCGCGGGCCTGATCCACAAGGCGTCCGGCAGCGAGGGCGACGGCGTGGTGACCTACGGCGAGGCCTTCACCGTGCAGCCGTTCACCAACATGATGACGGCGGTCGACCTGACCGGCGCTCAGCTGATCACGACGCTCCAGCAGCAGGTCAGCGGAGCCAACCAGGCCGCCCCGAAGATCCTCCAGGTGTCGAAGGGCTTCACCTACACGCTGGACATGACGAAGACCGGTGCCGACCGGATCGTCGTCGACTCGGTGAAGCTGAACGGTGAGGCGATCGACCCGGCGAAGACCTACCGGGTCGCGATGAACGAGTTCCTCGCGGGCGGCGGCGACGGCTTCCCGGTCCTGAAGGAGCACAAGAACAAGCTGGTGGGCGGGTCCGACCTGGACGCCCTCACCGGCTACTTCGCCGCGCACTCCAGCGCGAGCGGCCCGATCGCGGCGCCGGCCACCGGCCGGATCACGGTCATCAAGTAACGAGCAGCGCGCAGAGGGGCGGTGGGCCGTCGGCCCGCCGCCCCTCGGTCGTCGGCACCACTGTCGTCCGGCCCCTGCCGTTCCCGCGGATGTTTCCGCCCAACCCATTTTCTGTCATGGGCATGTCTGCAATTATCCGTCTGCCGACCGCGACCCCCCCCCACATCGCGGAGGCCGACGAAGGAGACAGCACATGTCCTTGAGCAGACGTGGTTTCCTCACGGGCGCGGCGGTCGCGTCCGCCACCGCCCTCATCGGAGCGTCACCGGCCGCCGCTTCCGGACGGCGGCTGCTGGGCACCCAGGACTGGATGAGCGGCATCGACGGCGGCAGGGCGCTGTCGTCCCTCACCATCCCCGGCACCCACGACTCCGGTGCCCGTTTCGGCGGGCCGTGGGCCGAGTGCCAGAACACCACCATCGCGCAGCAGCTCGACTCCGGGATCCGCTTCCTCGACGTACGGTGCCGGGCCATCGACGGCTCCTTCGCCATCCACCACGGTGCCGCCTACCAGAACATGATGCTCGGCGACGTCCTCGTCGCCTGCTGGAACTTCCTCGCCGCCCGCCCCTCCGAGACCGTCCTGATGCGGGTCAAGCAGGAACACTCGGGAGAAAGTGACGCCACGTTCCGAGGCATCTTCGACAACTATCTCGACGTGCGGGGCTGGCGCCCCCTGTTCCACATCGGCGACACCCTCCCCACCCTCGGCCAGGCCCGCGGAAAGGTCGTCCTCGTCGCCGACAACGGTGGACTCCCCGGCGTGAAGTGGTGGGACGGGAACGTCTTCGACATCCAGGACGCCTGGAACGACCTCCCCTGGGACAAGTACCCCAAGATCGAGGCCCATCTGCGCAAGGCCACCCAGCAGCCGGGCAAGCTCTACATCAACTTCGTCAGCACCTCGGCGTATCTGCCACCGCGCTGGAACTCCGACAACCTCAATCCGCGCGTCCACGGCCTCCTCGACGGCACGGCGAGCAGCTGGAAGGGACTCGGAGTCGTCCCCATGGACTTCCCCAACACCCGCTCAGGGCTCGTCGAATCGCTCATCCGCCACAACTGACGAGGAGGAGTGCGGCGCGGCGGGCGGCGGGGTCGGGGCGCCCGGCAGCCTGATCTCGGCGACCGTCCCGCCGCCCTCCGCCGGACGCAGCGCCACCTCACCGCCGGCCTGCTGGACCGTGCGGGCCACGATCGACAGACCGAGACCCGAGCCGGGCAGCGCGCGGGCGGACGGGGAGCGCCAGAACCGTTCGAAGACATGCGGGAGTTCGTCGGGCGGAACACCTGGGCCGTGATCGCGCACGGTCAGCACGCCGCAGTCCAGCAGCACCTCGACCGTCCCGCTCCTCGGCGAGAACTTGACCGCGTTGTCCAGCACATTGACCAGTGCGCGCTCCAGCGCCGCCGGCTCCGCCCTCACGTACCAGGACTGCAGCTCGGCGGTCACGGTCAGCTCCGGACCGCGCAGCCGCGCGCGGTCCAGCGCGGTCCGCGCGATCTCATGGAGCGCCACCACGTGCAGCGGGCCCGGCTGGGCGCTGTCCGGGCGGGCCAGCTCCTGCAGGTCGCCGATCAGCGCGGCCAGCTCGGTCATCTGCGCCTTGACCGACTCCAGCAGCGCGGCCCGGTCCCCGGGCGGGAGGTCCCGGCCGGTCTCCTCGCTGCGGGCCAGCAATTCGATGTTCGTGCGCAGCGAGGTGAGCGGTGTCCGCAGCTCATGACCCGCGTCCGCGATGAGCTGCGCCTGCCGGTCCCGGGAGGACGCGAGCGCGGCGGTCATCTGGTTGAAGGAGCGGGACAGCCGGGCGATCTCGTCCTCGCCCTCGACGGGGATCCGTACGGTCAGATCCTCGGTACGGGCCACGTGCTCGACGGTGTCCGTGAGCCGGTCCACCGGCTTCAGCCCGGTGCGGGCGACCCAGAGCCCGGCGGCGCCGGCGGCGACGACGCCGACGCCGGCCAGCGCGGTCAGCAGCAGGGCGAGCCTGTTCAGAGCGGTGTCGATCTCGTTCAGGGGGCGGGCGATGGTCACGGCGACCTCGGGGCCGAGCCCGGGCAGCCGCATCCGCTCGGTGTGCACCCGCACCTCGTCGCCGTCGTCGGTCGTGCTGCTGTGCAGGGATTCGCGCAGGGCGCCCCGTGCGACCTGGATGTCCTCGCTCTGCACCTTCACCGGTTCGGAGCCCGCCCCCACACAGCGGCTGCCGCTGACATCGATGACCTGGACGTACGCGAACGAGGAGGTGCGCGCCGCATCCCGGCTCTCGGGGCTGCCGCAGGCCTGCGCCGCGTCGAGCGCCGTGCTGATCGGCGCACTGGTGTTGCGCAGCGAGGTGTCGAGTTCCTGTCGCAACTGGGCGCGCGCGAGCAGCCAGCACGTCACGGCGACCGCGGCGACCGCCATGGCGACGGCGGACGCCGTCAGCAGCGCGAGCCGCGATCTCAGGGGCAGCGACTGGAATCCGCGGGTCACTCCGGTGACCCCTCCCTCAGGGCATAGCCGACCCCGCGCACCGTCTGGACCAGGCGCGGCTCGCCCCCGGCCTCCGTCTTGCGGCGCAGGTACATCACGTACACGTCCAGCGAGTTGGAGCTCGGCTCGAAGTCGAAGCCCCAGACGGACTTGAGGATCTGCTCCCGGGTCAGCACCTGTCGCGGATGCGTCAGGAACAGCTCGAGGAGCGTGAACTCGGTGCGGGTCAGCTCGACCTGGCGTGCGCCACGGGTCACCTCGCGGGTGGCCGGGTCCATCCGCAGGTCGGCGAAGGTGAGCACATCACCCATGGCTTCCCGGTCGGCGGTGGCACCGGTGTACGAGCTGCGGCGCAGCAGCGCACGGATGCGGGCGAAGAGTTCGTCCAGCTCGAACGGCTTCACCAGATAGTCGTCCGCTCCCGCGTCGAGACCGGTGACGCGGTCGCCGACGGTGTCGCGGGCGGTGAGCATCAGGATCGGCAGCGTGGAGCCGGTCGAGCGGATGCGACGGGCAGCCGTCAGCCCGTCCATGCGCGGCATCTGGATGTCGAGAACGACGAGGTCGGGCGCGTACGACTCCACCTTGGCGAGGGCGTCGACCCCGTCGACGGCGACCTCGGTGGCGTATCCCTCGAACGCGAGACTGCGCTGGAGTGCCTCGCGTACGGCGGGTTCGTCGTCGACGATGAGGATGCGGTCGCCTTCACCGGGAGCGGTCGTCATGGAGTCAGCCTTGCACGCTCTCAGCCGGAGGAACCGGAGCGGAGGCCGTCCAGGTCGGCCTTGACGGTGTTGACGGGGATCGCGAAGCCGAGGCCGACGCTGCCTGCGCCGCCGCCGTTCGCGGAACTCGGGGAGTACATGGCCGAGTTGATGCCGACGATCTCGCCGTTCATATTGATCAGGGCGCCGCCGGAGTTTCCGGGGTTGAGCGAGGCGTCGGTCTGGATGGCCTTGTACGTGGTCTTGGAGTCGCCGGTGTCCCCGTTGAACTCCTGGCCGCCGAATTCGAAGGGCCAGCTCTGCCGCGGGTCCTGCCGAGGCTGCTGCCCCTCGTCCTTGGCCACGGTGACGTCGCGGTCGAGCGCCGAGACGATGCCGCTGGTCACGGTGCCGGTGAGGCCCTCGGGTGAGCCGATCGCGACGACTTCCTCACCGACCTTCAGGAGGTCCGAGTCGCCGAGGGTCGCCGCCTTCAGACCCTTCGCCCCCCGGACCTCCACCAGGGCGAGGTCCTTGTCGGGGTCGGTGCCGATGACATCCGCGGTGTACGACTTGCCGTCGCTGAGGGTCACCTTGACCGTGTCGGCGCCCGAGACGACGTGGTTGTTGGTGATGATCTCGCCGTCCTCGCTGATGATCACGCCGGAGCCGGTGGACGAGCCGGCGGAGGTGGACGCGCCGATCTCCACGATGCTGGGCGACACGGCCTCGGCGACACCCGCCACGGTTCCCTGGCTGGTCCGGGAGACCGTGGTCCCGTCGACCACACCGGTCGACGACGCGGGGGCGGTGCCGGTGTCGGCGAAGCGCTCCACGAGCGTGGCGGTGCCGCCGCCGACGACCGCGGCGGCGATCGCCACGGCGGCGAGCAGCGCGGCGGACCGCTTGACACGGGGCGCGGGTGCCGCGTGCGAGGCGGGCACGGGGGGATGTGCGGGGGGAGGCGGGTAGCCGCCGTCGGCCGACCCTGCGTACGGGTCATGCTGCCCGTCGGTGACGTACGGGTACTGCTGTGCGTCGGTGAGGGTGCGGTGGTCGCCGCTGCGGTAGTGGTCCGTCATGGAGACGACTCTCGGGGCCGTGGATGAGAAGACCCTGAGGACGGGGTGAGAAGCCCGACAGAACCGTGTATGCCCGATGTAAAGTCTGCCCCTCGGCGGAGCCGGATCCCGATGCCCGAGCTGCGGCAGGCCCGCCGGACGGGGCGTACGTGTCCGCAGCGAGGTGCCGCCCTGCCAGGTCCTGTCCTCAACGGCGCGGGCCGGATCCGGGCTTCCGCTTTCCGTCGAGCTCGTCCCACCACTCGTCGGACTTGGGGTCCCCGGACGGGTCGTCCCACCACCGGTCCTCGGGCCCCCGCCGGTTCGCCACCACTGCGGCCAGCGGCGGAATGACCATCGCCACGACGCACATTCCGACGGCCACCGGTACCGACCAGAGCCGCACGAAGGCCCAGGCGGAGACGAAGAGGACCAGGCATCCGCCCATCATCAGGAAGTAGGCGTGACGACGTCGCGCGTACATGACTCCAGCGTACGACCGAAGGGCCGCACCCCGTTCCAGTGGCGTCCAACCCCTGGGGTGCGGCCCTCGGCCCGTCCTGTGCTGCTGACGTGCGTGTGACGTCAGACGGCGATGGCCACCTCGGCCAGGCCGCCGGTCTGGGCCACGACCGTGCGGTCCGCCGTCGCGCCCGGCACGAGGGCCCGGACAGTCCAGGTCCCCTCCGCCGCGTAGAAGCGGAACTGTCCGGTGGCCGAGGTCGGGACCTCGGCGGTGAACTCGCCGGTCGAGTCCAGCAGCCGCACGTAACCGGTGACGGGCTCGCCGTCGCGGGTCACCTGGCCCTGGATGGTGGTCTCACCGGGCTTGATCGTCGAGGCGTCGGGGCCGCCGGCCTTCGCTCCACACATGCTTTCTGTCCTTACGGTCGAGGGGGTCCGGAGGTCCCGGGCTTACTTGTTCGCGCCGAGCTCGATCGGCACGCCGACGAGGGAGCCGTACTCGGTCCAGGAGCCGTCGTAGTTCTTGACGTTCTCCACGCCGAGCAGCTCGTGCAGGACGAACCACGTCAGCGCGGAACGCTCACCGATGCGGCAGTAGGCGATGGTGTCCTTCGCCAGATCCACCTGCTCGTCGGCGTAGAGCGCCTTGAGGTCGTCGTCCGACTTGAAGGTGCCGTCGTCGTTGGCGTTCTTGGACCACGGGATGTTGCGGGCGCTCGGCACGTGGCCGGGACGCTGCGACTGCTCCTGCGGAAGGTGGGCCGGGGCGAGCAGCTTGCCGCTGAACTCGTCGGGCGACCGGACGTCGACCAGGTTCTGGGCTCCGATGGCGGCCACGACGTCGTCGCGGAAGGCGCGGATCGAGGTGTTCTGGGCCTTGGCCCGGTAGTCGGCGGCAGCGCGCTGCGGAACGTCGGCGCCGTCGACCAGGTCGCGGGAGTCGAGCTCCCACTTCTTGCGGCCGCCGTCGAGGAGCTTCACGTCCTGGTGACCGTAGAGCTTGAAGTACCAGTAGGCGTAGGACGCGAACCAGTTGTTGTTTCCGCCGTAGAGGACGACGGTGTCGTCGTTGGCGATGCCCTTCTCCGACAGCAGCTTCTCGAAGCCGGCCTGGTCGACGAAGTCACGGCGGACCGGGTCCTGGAGGTCCTTCTGCCAGTCGATGCGGACGGCGTTCCTGATGTGGTTCTTGTCGTACGCCGAGGTGTCCTCGTCGACCTCGACGATGACGACCTTCGGGTCGTCCAGGTGGGCCTCGACCCAGTCGGCGTCTACGAGGACGTCGCTGCGGCTCATGCTGTTCTCCTCCGGGGCAGTGTGCGGCGGGTGGCGCGCGGGGATGGTGCGCAAGGGTGGGTGCGGGTACGCCGGAGCGGTGTACGGCACACGGTTGGCCCTGGCCGGAAAACGTGCTCGCAGGGCCGGAAGATGCGGAAGGCGACGCTTCCGCTCAGAAGGTGCGACAGAGCATGGCGGCGACGCGGCACAGGTCTACTGCCCGCCGCTTCGTGAGGTCCGCCTGTCGCTTCATGGGTCCGATCGTAGGGACGAGTCGGTGACGATGTCACCGGCGTGTCGCATGATGAGACGCGATCGTCCGCATGGTGGTACGGGTGGCTGGATCCATGGGGTGCCGACGGGGACCTCCGTCCGTTGTGTCCGTCCGCCATCTACGGATCGGACGTCACCGTCTCACGATCCGATCACCGGCCTCCCGGAACGGCCCGCCCCTCGGGCACCGACCGCCCGTCCGCCGCCGGTCGGGGCCGCCGTGACCGGGGTGACGTGGGGCGGGGGTGCCCCTCATCCGTCGGCGGCGCCACCAGGCACTCACGGGCCGATCGGCGCGCCATCAGGCGCCCCCGTCCCCGTTACGGGTTCCGCCGTCTGGTGCTCAGCCGGCCAGGGTCACATCGGTGCCCACGCCCGAGAACCGCAGTCCCTTGTCGTCCGCGGCGACCTTGTCGAGCTTGATGGTCTTCGGAAGCCCGTCGATCTTCAGGTCGTAGTCCACGGCATCGCGCAGTGTCCGGTCCATACCCGGTACCGGAAGCCGCGGAAGGTTCTCGGCGCGCAGTCGGACCGTGTCGCCTCCGGTTATCGAGACCGTGCTGTACGTCGTGAGCGAGCGGCCCTGCAGCATCCCCTCGGCGAAGGAGGGAACGTCGAAGCCCGCGCCCTCCAGCAGTTCGAGGGCCGGTCCTGTGACCTTGACCTGGCCCTTGGCCGCCCGCTCCGCTCCGGCGTAGGAGACGGTCGCGCCCTCGGGTGCGGACTTGCCGAGGTCCGCGTACGAGATCCGGGCCGAACCCGTGGCGCGGTCGGCGACGGCGGAGCTGAAGCCGTTCATGCGCACACCGCTCAGCTCGGCCGCGACTTCGGTCACCTCCACCGCGTGGCCGCCCGCACTGGCCTTCACCCCGCCCATGCGGATCTCCACCTGGTCCAGCTCGGAGCTCACGATCTGGGTCAGGAAGGGGAAACCGTTGATGGAGACATCGGGCTCGGTGCTCAGCCCCTGGCTGCTGCGGACCTTGGCCGCGACCTCGCCCTCGGCGAAATTGACCGCGAGCCGGTCCGCGATGGCGAAGAGTCCGCCCAGGATCACAGCGGTGATCAGCAGTATTCGCAGTGCGCGCATGACTCGATGTTCCCCCACCCTGTCCCCGGGCCGGCCCGGGATCGAACTGGCCCGAATGATCGACGTGTGGGCACACCGGAATGGTTCCCGAGCCGATCGGGACGCCTGGGACGCGTGGGATGCATGGGCCGCGGGTGGCCCAGGACGACTCCGGTGACCGGCAGCGAGGACTCCCGACGTCTCGGGCGGGCTCGGATGCCTCGATGCCTCGACGCCTCGGACGACCCGGTCGACCCGGGCGGCCGGGAGCGACTCCGTGGCTCGGGAGGGCGGGCGCCGACGTCACCGACCGCACCGCCCCTGGTCACGGACGCGTCAATGGGGAGCGCCGGAGCCGCACGACCGCCCCAGGTGCCCGGTGGTGAGGCCGACCGCGGAGGCGACGTGCCGCTGCCTGCCGGGATGAGCCGGGTTCTGCCGACGCGGCGGTGTCCCGACGGGTCACCGGCGCCGTGGACGTCGCGTGGACCGGCGAGCGGCGCACAGCGGTGTCAGCACAGCGGTGTCAGCACGGTGGTGTTCGCACGGCGGTGTTCGCACGGCGGTGTTCGCGCTGGACCGGTCACGGCGCGTCGTGGCCGGTCAGGTCAGAGCGCGGCCCAGCAGGTACACGATGGGCGCCGCGGCAGTGAGCGGCAGAGCGACACCGGCGGTCATGTGGACGAAGCGCGAGGGGTAGTCGTAGCTCGCCACGCGAAGCCCCACGAGGGCGCACACACCGGCGCCCGTCCCGAGCAGCGCCCCACCGAGCGGCCCTGTCCCGACCACACCGCCTGCCGCCGCACCGGCGCCCGCCGCCGCGAGGAGTGCTGCCACGACCGACGCGGCACCAGGCAGCGGAAGCGCCCGGGCGATGGTGGCCGCGGCGACCGCGAGGCCGCCCACGGCCACGGCGTCCGGTTCGGCAGCGAGATATCCCGTCGCGACGATCGTCAGTGCGGCCGAGGCGACCGTGGCCATGAGGCCCTGCATCCGCTCGTCCGCGGAGGCGTGGCTGCGCAGTTGCAGCACGAGCGTGAGCAGGACCCAGACACCGAGGGTGCCGATGATCGCGCCGGGCGCGTGCTCACGGCCCGCGGTGACCAGCACGGTGTCCGCGACGACGCCGCCCGCGAAGGCGAGGGCGATGCCCTGCCGGGCGGGCCACATGCCGTTCAGCCGGAACCAGCCCGCAGCGGTCACGGCCTGCAGCAGGATCAGCGGAAGGAGAAGGACGTACGACGACTGGGCGATGCCGGCGGCGGCGAGCAGCAGACCGGTCACGGCCGTCAGTCCCGCGGGCTGGATGCCGGGCGGAATGATCGGCGAACGTCCCTCGGCGCGGGCTCGCCGGGCGTCGGTGATCCGGTTGTTGCCCAAGGTGACGGGCGCGCTGTAGGCGGGCTCCCCGGCAGCAGGTGCCCCGTACGCGGGGGCCCCGGCCGGCGCGGCGCCTGCGGCCGGCGCCTGGGCCGGTGTCTCGGGCGGCAGCGGGGCGGACCCCGGGCCGTGCGGCCCACCCTGCTGCGGCAGATACGTCGTCTCGGCGGCGTGCCCCGGGTACTGGGCCTGCGGCGCCGGCCGGCCCTGCTGGACCTGTGGCTGGTACTGGGTGTCCCAGGTCTGGCCCTCCCACGTCTGAGCGACGTCGGGGTCGGGCTGGTGGCTCTGTCCGTAAGGGTCGTACGGGTACTGCTGCTCGCTGCTCATGCTGTGCGGTTCACCCTCCTGCGAACGGCGGGAGCACCTCGACCGTGCCGCCCTCGGCAAGCCGTACGCTCTCATGTCCGCGGGTACCGACGGGATCACCGTCGACGAGGAAGGAACACCGCTGGAGCACGCGGACGAGCTCGCCCGGGTGTCTCTCGCGGGCGGCGTCCAGCGCCTCTGCCAGGTTCTCCGCGGCGTAGGGCTCCTCGGCCACGCCTGCGGCCGCCTTGGCCGCTGCCCAGTAGCGGATGGTCCCCGCTGCCATGGCGCCACTCCTCTCGTCGGCTCGTCGGTCATCCCATGATGGGCTATGCACGGACGAGCCATTCCGCCAGGCGCCCCAGCAGCTCGTCGTCCGCCGCGTTCTCCGCGTGGCCCATGCCCGGCTCCAGCCAGAGCTCGCAGGGACCGGCCGCCGCCAGCATCCGTGGATGGTCCAGCGGGAAGTACGGGTCACGATCACCGTGGACGATCAGCAGCGGAGCTGGCGCGATCAGGGGCACGGACTCCACGGGGGAGAGCGGCACCGGGTTCCAGTCCTCGTGGTGGATGCGGGTCCGCAGGCCGTACCGTCCGACCATCCGCCCCAGGGGCCGAGCGATCACCCAGTGCAGCCGGCGCATGGGGGCCGTACCCCGGTAGTACCAACGGGCGGGGGCACTCACCGCAACGACGGCGTCCGTGTGGGCAGCCTGTGCATCCGTGCGCCTCTGGTGCGCTTCCGCGAGCTCCCCCGACGCCGTGCCGTACAGCGCCGCATGCCGAAGCACCACGGATCCGCCCATCGAGAAGCCGGCCGTCACGACCTTCCGGTATCCCAGGGACCGCGCCCACGCGACCGCCGCAGCCAGATCCAGCACCTCACGGTCGCCTACCGTGGAGTGACCGCCGGAGCGGCCGTGGCCCCGGAACGAGAAGGTGACGACCGCCGCGTGGCGGGCGAACACCCCCGCCGCACGACGCACCGCCGGCCGGTCCACCGCGCCGGTGAAGCCATGTGCGACGACAATCGCGGTAGCGGTGGCACCGGCCGTGCAGGGCTCGTGGAGCGCTTCGATCCGGACGCCGTCGGAAGTCCTCAGGGTTGCGCGCCGGGGTCCGTGCGTGATCGAGGAAACATCCACATGGTGAAACCGACCCTCTGACGCAGCACTCATGTGGGCTATTCTGCTGGGCAGAGGATCCGGGCGACGCAGCCCCCGGGTCCTTTTGTGTTTCCAGCCCGTTGTTACAGACAGGTGAACGAAACGGTCGAGGGCCCCAGGGTGCGGGGGCCGTGGCCGGGCAAGAAGCAGTGCCGCAAACGCCCCCACCGCCCTCCGGGCGTGGGAGGTGCCCCCCTCTCGCAGGGACGAGGAGGAACCGACGTCATGGGCGAGCGAACCGTGCACGACCGCAGGAACACGACGCAGGCAGGAACGGCGAACCGGGCAGGTGGGACGCGATGAGCTCGCTGCTGCTCCTCACGAACGCCCTTCAGCCGTCGACGGAGGTGCTTCCCGCTCTCGGCCTGCTGCTCCACAACGTCCGGGTCGCGCCCGCCGAGGGCCCGGCCCTCGTCGACACGCCCGGAGCCGATGTGATCCTGGTCGACGGCCGACGCGACCTGCCGCAGGTGCGCAGCCTCTGCCAGCTGCTGCGCTCCACCGGGCCCGGCTGTCCGCTGCTCCTCGTGGTGACGGAGGGCGGCCTCGCGGCCGTCACGGCGGACTGGGGCATCGACGACGTGCTTCTCGACACCGCGGGACCGGCGGAGGTGGAGGCCCGGCTCCGGCTGGCCATGGGCCGCCAGCAGATCACCGCGGACGACTCCCCGATGGAGATCCGCAACGGTGATCTGTCGGTCGACGAGGCGACGTACAGCGCGAAACTGAAGGGCCGGGTCCTGGACCTGACCTTCAAGGAGTTCGAACTGCTGAAGTATCTGGCGCAGCACCCGGGCCGGGTGTTCACGCGGGCGCAGCTCCTGCAGGAGGTGTGGGGCTACGACTACTTCGGCGGCACCCGGACGGTCGACGTCCATGTGCGGCGGCTGCGGGCGAAGCTGGGTCCCGAGCACGAGTCGCTGATCGGAACCGTACGGAACGTGGGCTACCGCTTCGTTGCGCCGGAGAAGGTGGAGCGGGCGGCGGAGGAGGCCAAGGCGAAGGCCGCCGCTTCGGCCGGCCGCGAGGAGGACCCGGCCGAGCAGGAGGAAGCGGCCGTACGCCCTGCCCAGAGGTAGGTCACCACGCGTAGACTTCGCGCGTGGCCAAGGTGACGCGGGACGATGTGGCACGACTGGCGGGTACATCCACCGCCGTCGTCAGCTATGTCATCAACAACGGACCCAGGCCGGTCGCCCCGGCCACGCGCGAGCGGGTACTCGCCGCGATCAAGGAGCTGGGCTACCGGCCCGACCGGGTTGCGCAGGCGATGGCCTCGCGGCGCACGGACCTCATAGGCATGATCGTCCCCGATGCGCGGCAGCCGTTCTTCGCGGAGATGGCGCATGCGGTGGAACGGGCGGCGGCGGACCGCGGAAAGATGGTCCTCGTCGGCAACTCCGACTACCGGGACGAGCGCGAGGTCCACTATCTGCGAGCCTTCCTGGGGATGCGTGTCGCCGGGCTGATCCTGGTCAGCCAGGGTCCCAGCGAGCGGGCGGCGGCGGAGATCGAGGCCTGGGACGCCCGGGTCGTGCTGCTGCACGAGCGGCCGGAGGCGATCGACGACGTGGCGGTCGTGACCGACGACATCGGCGGGGCGCAGCTCGCGACCAGGCATCTGCTGGAGCATGGACACGAGTACGTCGCCTGTCTCGGCGGCATCGAGAACACCCCGGCGGTCGGCGACCCGGTGGCCGATCACGTCGAGGGCTGGCGGCGAGCCATGCTGGAGGCCGGGCGGACGACCGAGGGCCGGCTGTTCCAGGCCCCGTACAACCGGTACGACGCCTACCTCGTCGCCCTGAAGCTCCTGTCCGGCCCCGACAGACCGCCGGCGATCTTCTGCGCCACTGACGACCAGGCGATCGGTGTCCTGAGGGCCGCGCGCGAACTGCGTATAGACGTGCCGGGCGAGCTGGCCGTGGCCGGCTTCGACGACGTCAAGGAGGCGGCCCTGACCGATCCTCCCCTGACGACGATCGCCTCCGACCGCCCTGCGATGGCGCGCGCGGCGGTGGATCTGGTCCTGGACGACGGCCTGCGGGTCATCGGTTCGCGCCGGGAGCGGGTGAAGCAGTTCCCTTCGGCGCTGATCGTCCGCCGCTCCTGCGGCTGCGCCTGACCGGGGCCCCGCCCCCGTCCGGGGCAACGGGCTTCACCGCGCCGCCCACGTCGGCAGCCGCCGGCGACACCGGCCCGAACGGTCGGCGCCGCGGTGCCCCTGCGCGGGGGCGCACATGACGCAGCGTCAGTGGAGGCGCCGGCACCCAGGCCCGTGCTGCCTCACCCGTGCTGCCTCGCCCGTGCTGCCTCGGTGGTTGTGCCGAACGGTCCTTGGCGCCGGTGGACGTGCCCGCACGTCAGTAGACGAGTGCCTGGACCCCGTCGGCCGTCGCCTCGCTGACGAAGACCTGCGCGCCGGCGATCCGTACGCCCTCGATCACGTCCTTCTCCGTGATCTCGCGCCGCGCCGCGCACTGGGTGCAGAGCGTGATCTGTCCTGCCGCCCGGATCGACTCGATCAGATCCGGCAGTGGGGCGGCGTGCGGAAGCTCGAACTCCGCGGCACGGCCCGGCAGCGCGAACCACGAGGACTCGCCGGTCAGCCACAGTGAGATCTCCACTCCGCTGGCCGCGGCGACGGCCGCGACCGTGAAGGCCTGCGAGCAGCGTTCGGGGGCATCGGCCCCGGCGGTCACCTTGATCACGAGCTTCTTCGCCATACGCCGAACTGTAATGCGCGGTGGTACGGCCCGGCTCCGGGCGTGGGTCGCTCGTGCGGAGCGCGGACGACGGATTCGTCGGCGCGCATTCGTCGGGAGCCCTCGGGGCAGGACGCCGGGGAGACCCGCCACGCCTGTGTCGTCGCGGGCGACCCGTGGCGTTGATCGTCCCTTCGCGGAACGGCGGGGCGGCTGCAGTCCCGTTCCACCGGACGGTCGTTCTGCAGAACCCGCTGCTGGGCCGAGGGAGACCGACCTCGCAGAGAGGGCCGGACCCCAGCCCACTAAGCTGGGGTCTGGCCCGTACTGCGTTCACTGCTCATTCAAGGAGCACCCGTGATTCTTTTCTTCGAGATCCTGCTGATCCTGGTCTGCGTCGGCGTGCTCGCGTTCACCGGCCTGGCCGTGAAGAAGCTGTACCAGGGCCAGCGCTAATCCCCACTACAGATCGACTGAGCGACTGATGATCGAGATCCCGTCCGACCTGAACCCGGACCTCGTCCCCCTCGCGTTCCTCCTCGGCACCTGGGAAGGTGCCGGCGTCTCCGACTTCCCCGGCGCCGAGAAGTGCAACTTCGGCCAGTCGGTGACGTTCAGCCACGACGGCCGGGACTTCATCGAGTACGTCTCGCACACCTGGGTGCTGGACCCCGAGGGCAAGAAGGTCAGGCCGCTCGAGTCCGAGACCGGCTACTGGCGGATCGACAAGGACCGCAAGGTCGAGGTCGTCATGGCCCGCGACCAGGGTGTCGTGGAGATCTGGTACGGCTCCCTCGCCGACCAGAAGCCGCAGATCGACCTGGTGACGGACGCCGTCGCGCGCACCGCGGCCTCCGGCCCGTACACCGGGGGCAAGCGGCTCTACGGCTACGTCAAGGGCGACCTGATGTGGGTCGGCGAGAAGGCCACCCCCGAGGTGCCGCTGCGGCCGTACATGTCGGCGCACCTCAAGAAGGTCGTCACCCCCGAACAGGTCGAGCAGTGGGCGAAGGACCTCGGCGACCTCCCGGACGACGGCATCGCCTTCTTCAAGTAGGCCGTTTCAAGCAGACCATCGGGCCTTCGAGCAGACCGTCGTGCCCGGGGCCTGCCAGGACCGGCCGGGACGGGCCAGGACCGGCCAAGGACTCCCCGGCAGACCGGGGCGGGCTCACCGCGCGCGCCTACACTGGACGCGTGGTGAGCACCGACTGGAAGAGCGATCTGCGGCAGCGCGGCTACCGGCTGACCCCTCAGCGCCAGCTTGTCCTCGAAGCCGTCGACACCCTGGAGCACGCGACACCCGACGACATCCTCGTCGAGGTGCGCAAAACTGCCTCCGGAATCAACATCTCCACGGTCTACCGGACCCTGGAGCTGCTCGAGGAGCTGGGTCTGGTCTCGCACGCCCATCTGGGCCACGGCGCGCCGACGTACCACCTGGCCGACCGGCACCACCATCTGCATCTGGTCTGCCGGGACTGCACGAACGTCATCGAGGCGGACGTCGAAGTCGCCGCCGACTTCACCGCGAAGCTCCGCGAGACCTTCGGTTTCGAAACGGACATGAAGCACTTCGCGATCTTCGGGCGGTGCAGCGACTGCACGGTGAAGGCGGCTGCTGACCAGTCGTAGGCTTGTGCGTATGCAGCGACATTCAACGACCAGCCCTCTGCTGTCCCTGCCCGGCGCCGTGCCCTCCGAGGGGCGCGACGAAGGTGTCGCCGCACACTACGGCGATCTGTTCCGCGAGCAGCGCACGCTCGCCGACGGCGGCGGTCTCGTCGACCTCTCGCACCGCGGAGTCGTCACCGTGTCCGGCAGCGACCGGCTGAGCTGGCTGCATCTGCTGCTCACCCAGCATGTCAGCGACCTCCCGGCCGGACAGGCGACCGAGGCGCTGATCCTGTCCGCGCACGGCCACATCGAGCACGCGCTCTCTCTCGTGGACGACGGCGAGACAGTGTGGGCCCATGTCGAACCCGGGACGCAGGACGCGCTCATCGCGTACCTGGAGTCGATGAAGTTCTTCTACCAGGTGGAGGTCGCCGACCGGACGGACGAGTTCGCCGTCGTGCATCTGCCGGCCGGTTCGATCGCCGAGGTGCCGGACGGGGTGGTCGTAAGGGAGACCCCGCAGGGCCGCGACCTGTTCCTGCCGCGCGGGGACCTGGAGACGTACGCGGCGGCCAACGGCCCCGCGGTCGGGATGCTCGCCTACGAGGCGCTGCGCGTCGAGGCGCACCGCCCACGCCTCGGCTTCGAGACCGACCACCGGACGATCCCGCACGAGGTCGGGCTGATCGGCAGCGCGGTGCATCTGCAGAAGGGCTGCTACCGGGGACAGGAGACCGTGGCCCGCGTCCACAACCTCGGGAAGCCCCCGCGGCGGCTGGTCTTTCTGCACCTGGACGGCAGCGAGGTGCATCTGCCCGGCCACGGCACACCGGTCCGGCTGGCCGCGGACGGGGAGGACGGACGGCAGCTGGGGTTCGTCACGACATCGGCCCGGCACCACGAGCTGGGACCGATCGCCCTGGCGCTGGTGAAGCGGAACGTGCCCGTGGACGCGGAGCTGCTGGCGGGGAACACGGCCGCGGCCCAGGAGACGGTCGTCGAGCCCTGACGTGAGCGAGTCGGGGCGGCGGCGCCGGAAGGGCCTCCCCCGGCGGCCCGGTGCGTCCGGTGCACGGGCGAACCCGCGCCGGTGCACGGTCGGACCCACGACGCGGCGGTGGGTCCGTGACCGCCTCAGACCTCGATCAGTACGGTGAACGGGCCGTGATTCGTGAGCGACACCCGCATGCTCGCTCCGAACCGGCCCGTCTCCACACGCGCCCCCAGCGCCCGCAGCTGCGCCACGACCTCGTCGACGAGCGGCTCCGCGATCTCGCCGGGCGCAGCGGCGTTCCAGGTGGGGCGGCGCCCCTTGCGGGCATCCCCGTAGAGGGTGAACTGCGAAATCACCAGCAACGGCGCATTGACGTCCGAGCAGGACTTCTCGCCGTCCAGGATCCGCACCGACCAGAGTTTGCGGGCCAGCTGTGCGGCCTTCTCCGGTGTGTCCCCGTGGGTGACCCCCACCAGTACACACAGCCCTTCTCCGACGATTTCGCCCACCGTCTCGCCGGCCACCACGACGCTCGCGCCGTCGACCCGCTGTACCACTGCTCGCATACGGACCAACCTATCCGGGACCAGTCCGTGCGTATCCGGGGCTGAACGGGTGCAGAGCACCTGCGTACGAACCGCCCGGAATGGCACGATGCACGGAGTCGGTGCTTCCCCTCGGCCCTCCAAGCCCGGGGAGACCCCATGCACCGGTCGAGGGGATCAAGCAATGAGCACTTCTGGCGCCGGGCAGTCATCCGGTCCCGTTCCGACGACCATCCGCAGCGGTACGGGCGCGGTGCGTCCGCCCGTACAACGCACCGCGGGCCCCGCGGGCACTCTGCCCGAGCCGCGCAAGCACGACCTCGGCGCGCTGAGACTGCCGGAACTGCGCGCGCTGCGCCGTGACTCCCAGCGGGACGAGGCGGATCTCAGCTATGTACGGCGGCTGCTGCACGGTCGTATCGACATTCTGCGGGCAGAGCTCTCCCGCCGTACGGGAGCGCCGGCCCGGACGGACCAGGGCGGCCCGGCCGATCCGGACGCCGTCGTCCACCGGCTCTCGGAGATCCTCGCGGACCCGCCGTCGCGGCGGGGCAGCTCGGCCCGTCATGTGACGCTGTCCACGCCCCGGGGCGAGGAGTCCGGACGCCTGGCCACGGAGATGCTGGCCGAGGTGGAACTGTCCGACCTCGACGCGCGTACGGACGAGGAGCTCCACGCGGCCATGGGGCGTCTGGCGAGATACGAGCAGGAGGTGTCGCGGCAGCGTGCTGAGCTGCAGCGGACCGCGGACGACTGCAGCGCGGAAATCGCCCGCAGGTACCGTGAAGGTGAAGCACAAGTAGACGACCTGCTCACCTGAGGACATCGTCCGGGCGGGTCCTCTGTCCGGAAGGCACACCGCCGATGAGCACCACCACCGCATCCGCGATACATCCGGTCCTCGCCGAAGTCGTGCGTTCCGGCTTCGTCGAGGGCCGGCACCGGGGATCGCTGGTGGTACTGGCGGCGGACGGCAGCGTGGAGTTCGCGCTGGGCGATCCGACGGCGCCGGTCTTCCCGCGTTCGTCGAGCAAGCCGATGCAGGCCGCCGCCGTGCTGCGGGCGGGCCTCGACATCGCAGGGGAGCGACTGGCGCTGGCCAGCGCCAGCCACTCAGGCGAGGCGTTCCACCTGGAACTCGCCCGCAAGATGCTCGCCGAGAACGGACTCACCCCCGGGGATCTGCAGACCCCGCCCGATCTGCCGCTGGACCCGGCCGAGGCGGAGGCGTATCTCGCGGCCGGGCTGGTGCGGGACAGGGTCACCATGAACTGCTCGGGCAAGCACGCGGCGATGCTGGCGGCCTGCACGTGGAACGGCTGGCCCCTGGACTCGTATCTCGACCCGTCCCATCCCCTGCAGCGGCTCGTGCGCACCGTCGTGGAGGAGACGGCTGGTGAGCCGGTCGCCGCCGTCGGTACGGACGGCTGCGGTGCGCCGCTGATGGCGATCAGTCTGACCGGCCTGGCGCGGGCCTATCGCTCGTTCGTGCTGGCCCCGGAGGGGTCGGCAGAGCGACGGGTCGCGGACGCGATGACCTCGCACCCCGAGTACGTCGCCGGAACGCGCCGACCCGACACCTGGCTGATGCGGGCCGTGCCCGGCGCGCTGTCGAAGATGGGCGCCGAGGCGGTCCAGGCGGTGGCCCTTCCCGACGGGCGGGCCTGCGCCTTCAAGGTCGACGACGGCGCGGGACGGGCACTGGGCCCGGTGCTGGCCCGCTGCCTGGAGAGGCTCGGTGTGGACGACCCGGTGCTGGCGCGGATCGCGGAGGTGCCGCTGCTGGGTGGTGGACGACCGGTGGGGGAGATCCGCGCGGCGTTCTGACGCGGATCGCACGCGGGGCCGGGACGTCGGTCCGCCCGGCGGATCCGGGGCGTCGGTCCGCACGGGCATCGGAGGCGCCGCCTTGCGGATCCGGGGCGTCGGTCCGCACGGGCATCCGGGACGTCGGATGCGGATCCCGGACGTCGGTCCGCACGGGCATCCGGGAGTTCGGTCCGCTCAGGCAGCCGGGACTGTCGATCCGCTCGGGGTACGCCGCCCGCATGGCCTCCCGATCACAGCACCGGCCACTTCTACGAGGGCCCGCGCCGGAATCCTGCGCGGCCCCCCGCCGGGCCCCGCACCGTCCCCTTGCCGAGACCGCAAAGCGGTGCCGGGCGACGCTCGCCGGTGAACCTTTCGGGTCACGGCACTAGCGTGGACTGTATGAGCCTTGCGGGCATCGAGGTGCGCACCGTCACCGAGGCCGAGGGCCGTGACTGGCTGCGGGCCATGGCCACGGGCTTTCTGATGTCTCCCGTCGTGACGGAGACCGAGGCCGCCGACCGGCTCGCCCACATGGATCTCGCACGGGTGAGGGGTGCCTTCGACGCGGGCCGGTGCGTGGGAACGTACTACTCCTTCCCGCAGCAGCTCACGGCTGTCGGCGGTGCCTTCGTCGGCGCGGACGCCGTCACCCAGGTCACGGTCGCGCCGACCCATCGCCGTCGCGGCATCCTCACCCGGATGATCACTGATGATCTGGCGGAGGCGAAGGAACGCGGTGACACCGTCGCGACGCTGGTCGCGGCCGAGCACCGTATCTACGGGCGGTACGGCTTCGGCCCGGCCGCCTGGCTCACCGAGTGGGAGATCGACGTCCCGCGCAGTGGCCTGGATCCGCGATGGCCGGGCCCGGCCGACGGGGGCCGGGTGGACATGGCCGGCGCCGAGGACGTCCGCAAACTGGGACCGGAGCTGTACGAGCGGTTCCGGGCCCGGCAGCACGGCGCCGTCGACCGGGACGAGCGCTGGTGGAGTCTGAACACCGGTGTGGTGCGGATGGCCTCGCGGCCGTGGACGGAGCCGTACTACGCGGTGTACCGCTCGGCTGCGGGTGAGGTCGAGGGCCTCATCACCTACAGGGTGGACGCCCACTGGAGCGACGCAGGGCAGCCCGCGAACACGGCGAGGGCCGAGAGCCTGATCGCGGTCACTCCGGCCGCGGAACGGGCCCTGTGGCAGTTCGTCTGCTCGATCGACTGGATCACCAAGGTCCGCTCGGGCGGCCGCGCCCCTGACGACCTGCTCCCGCAGTTCCTCCCGGACTCCCGCGCGGCCCGGGTCGTCTCGCAGTCGGACTTTCCGTGGGTGCGGATGCTGGACGTCGTACGGGCACTCCAGTCACGTGCGTACGAGGCAGCCGGATCGCTGGTGCTCGACGTGCACGACGATTCGGGACTGGCCGCCGGCCGCTTCCGGCTGGACGCCACACCGGAAGGGGCGTGGTGCGTACCGACGACGGAGGCGGCCGATCTGTCGCTGGGGGCCTGCGAGTTGGGGACGCTCTATCTCGGGGACGAGTCGGTCCTGCGCCTGGTGGCGCTGGGCCGCATCGACGAGAACCGTCCGGGCGCGGCGACGCGGGCGGACACGGTGCTCCGCGCGCGACGCCGGGCGTGGTGCCCTGACATGTTCTGAGCCGAGTTACCGTCCGAAGCTCTTGCGCACCTGCGTATTCGGATCACAGGGCGCCGTCCCCGTTGCCGTGGCAGCCCGGCGCGGAGTGGCGGCGGCCGATCCCGGCCGCGGCCCGGCGGGTACGGACGGCGGGAGTGCCGCACGGCAGGCGTCAGACCGTCAGGACCACCTTCCCCACCAGCGCTCGCGACTCGATCGCCGCGTGTGCGTCCGATGCCCGTGACAGGGGGAAGGTCGCTCCGATGACCGGGCGGAGGATGCCCGAGGCCGCGGCGGCGAGGGCCCGGCCGGCCAGTTCGGTGTGAGTGGCGGGGGAGAGCTGGACGTCCGTGATGCCGAGCAGGCGCACCCCGCGGCGGTGTGCATCGTCCGGGTCCACCGGGGCGAAGCCGCCGGTGGGAGCGCCGTGGCCCGAGAAGCGGCCACCGTCGGCGGTGAGCCCGAATGCGGCGAGCCCCGGCTCGCCGCCGACCCCGTCCAGCACGACATCGGCGCCTGCGCCGCCGAGTGCCTCGCGGGCCCGCTCCGTCCAGCCGGGTACGGCCGCGTCCACGACGGCGTCGGCACCCAGGTCCCGTACGAGAGAGGTCTTCCGGTCGCCCCTGGCGACGGCGACGACATGCGCGCCCGCCGCACCGACCAGCTGGACCAGCAGGGTGCCCATGCCGCCCGATGCGCCCGTGATCAGTACGCGTTCACCCGGCTTGATCCCGGTCAGGTCGATCAGGGCATGCGCGGTGACGCCGTCGTGGATCAGTGCCGCCGCGTCCGTGAAGGCGACTCCGTCCGGCACCGGGGCCAGCGACTCCACGGCCGCGACGGCCCGCTCCGCATATCCGCCGGTGAAGCCGATGGACGCGGCCACCCGGCGTCCCAGCCATGTCTCGTCGACGCCCGCGCCGACAGCCCGCACCGTGCCGGCGACACCGCCCCCGGGCACGTACGGCGGGTGCAGCGGGAAGAAGTCCGTTCCCCAGCCGGCCCGGAGCTGCGTCTCCACGAAGATCGTGTCGATCGCGGCGGTCTCCACCAGCACCTCACCGGGACCGGCCTCCGGCTCCGGTGCCCGAGCCGTCACCAGTACCTCCGGTCCGCCGAATTCGGTCACCTGTGCCACACGCATTCCGTCCACACCTCTCCGGTCGGGACTCCGGTCGTTCCGGAGCCCGTACACGGAAGTCTTGAACCTCAACTGTGGTTGAGGTCAAGCCTGATCGAGTGGGTGCACGAAGGAGGCTCGAGGCAGTCCCCCGGGTCTATGTGACGACCCGGTACTTCATGTGCGTGGCGTTGTCCGTGTGCACCACACGGACCGGTTCGAGGCGCTGGTGCAGGACGCCCAGGTGGTCGAACAATCGCAGGCCCTCCCCGAACAGGAGGGGGAGCACATGGATCTGGATCTCGTCCAGCAGGCCCGCCCTGAGGAACTGCTGCACGGCGTCGGCCCCGCCCGCGATGTCGACGTTGCGGGTACCTGCGGCCTCCTTGGCCTGTTCCAGGGCGCTGTGGATGCCGTCGGTGACGAACGTGTAGCTGGTGCCGCCGTCCTTCGCCTCGGGTCGGCGGGGGCGGTGGGTAAGGATGAACACCGGGGCCCGGAAGGGCGGGTTGTCACCCCAGGGCTTCTCGCCGGTGTCGAACATCGTCCGGCCCATGACCACCGCACCCGTCGCGTCGAACCACTCGCCGACGATCTCCGAGTCGCGGTTGTGCTCCCCACCGCTCAGGCCCTGGCGCTCCCGCCAGCTGGCCAGGCCCGCCATCCAGTCGTGCAAGGGCGCGCCACCGTCGCCGCCGGGGTTGTCGACGCCGCTGTTCGGGCCGGCGATGAAGCCGTCGAGCGACATCATCAGGTCCGCGGTCACTTGTGCGCCGGTCGCCGTTGTCTTCGCCATGTTTCCTGCCTCCTGGCAGCCGTGCTCCGGAGTGCTCCGTGCTCTCACTCAGGGCGTCGAACGGGACTCGACGTTTTCGACACGCGCGACAGGAGAACTGCCGCCCTCGGGCGATCCCGGGCCGTCTCAGCCGTTGGGCGGGTCTCCCCCTCGGTCGTCGCGCCGGTCTCCCTGTCGGTCATCGTGTCCGCCGTCGCCTCGCTCGTCACTGCGTTCGTCGTGGCCGAGAGCCTCGCGCCTGTCCTGAAGGAAGCCACGCTCGGCAGCGTTGCCCGTACGCGCGATCGCGGCCTCGTAGGCCTGTGCTGCCTCGGTGTCACGTCCCAGGCGGCGCAGCAGATCCGCCCGTACGGCATGGAAGACGTGGTAGCCGTCGAGGCCGGAGCCGGAGCCGGAGCCGGAGCCGGAGCCAGGGCCAGGGCCGGAGCCGGAGCCAGGGCCAGGGCCGGAGCCGGAGCCGAGCGCGTCCACGAGAGCCAGGGCCGGTCCTGGGCCCTCGACCTCGGCGACTGCGACGGCGCGGTTGAGCGCGACGACCGGGTTCGGGGCGATCGCGTACAGCTGGTCGTAGAGCCGCAGGATCTGGTGCCAGTCGGTCCCGGCCGCGACCGGTGCGTCGCTGTGGACGGCGTGGATCGCCGCCTGGATCTGGTACGGGCCCGGCCGGTTCCGCCGCAGGCACTGCCGGACGAGGGCCTGGCCCTCCTCGATCAGGCCCCGGTCCCAGCGACCGCGGTCCTGGTCGGCCAGGACCACGAGGCCGCCGTCCGGGGTGGTGCGGGCGTCCCGGCGCGACCGGGCGAGCAGCATCAGCGCCAGCAGGCCCATCACCTCGGGCTCGTCCGGCATGAGTTCGGCCAGGAGCCTTCCCAGGCGGATGGCCTCCGCACAGAGGTCCTCGCGGACGAGCTCTTCGCCCGAGGCGGCCGCGTACCCCTCGTTGAAGATGAGATAGACGACGGCCAGCACGGCCCGGACCCGGTCCGGCAGGTCGGCATCGGTGGGTACGCGGTACGGAATCCCCGCGTCACGGATCTTGCCCTTCGCCCGGACCAGTCGCTGGGCCATGGTCGGCTCGGCCACCAGGAAGGCACGGGCGATCTCCGCCGTGCTCAGGCCACCGAGCAGCCGGAGCGTCAGGGCCACCCGGGAAGCCGGGGCGAGCGCGGGGTGGCAGCAGGTGAAGATCAGGCGCAGCCGGTCGTCGTGCACCGGTCCCTCCTCCCCGGGCGGCGCGTCGCGGGCGTACAGCAGGGCCGCCTGGGCATGCCGGTCTGCGCGCGATGCCTCTCTGCGAAGTCGGTCGACGGCCCGGTTGCGGGCGGTGGTGATGATCCATCCCGCCGGGCTGGGCGGCACCCCGGACGAGGGCCAACGCTCGGCCGCCGTGGTGAACGCGTCCTGGACCGCCTCCTCGGCGATGTCGATGTCGCCGAAGACGCGGACCAGCACGGCGACCGCGCGCCCGTACTCCTGCCGGAACACGCGCTCCACCGCCGATGCGCTCGTCATGCACAGCTTCCGTGCTGGAGCGGCCTCACCTCGATCGGGAGAGTGATCGCCCGGGCGAGCTTGCGGCCCCATTCGAGTGCCGCGTCGAGATCGGGCGCCTGGACGACCGTGAACCCGCCGATGTGCTCCTTGCCCTCGACGTAAGGGCCGTCGGTCATCAGCACCGCGTCGTCCTCGAGGTGCAGAACCGTGGCGGTGCTCGGGGGGTGCAGGCCCCCGGAGAAGACCCAGGCACCGGCCGCCTTCATCTCGGCGCTGACCGCCTCCACATCCCGCATGATCGGTTCCAGGAACTCGGGCGGGGGGATCGGACCGTCGGGCTGATAGATGCTGAGCAGGTACTGCTTCATGGTGTTCCTCCTTCGGCGTACTGACACCGGGGGTGTGAGCGGGGCCGCGGCCCCGCCGTCGTCGTCGCGGTGGGGGCAGCGGTCGGGGCCGTCGTCGTTCCGGCCTCACCCTCCATACGAACGGTGCCGCCCCGGATCGACACCTCGCCGCCCGAAAACCCGCGTCCGGGCCAGCGCCGGGAGCCCGCGTCCGGGCCAGCGCCGGGAGCCCGCATTGGGAGCCAGCGCCGGAAACCGCTGTCCGCAGCCAGCGCCGGGAGCCCGCGTCCGGGGCCGCTGCCGGAAAGCCCCGTCCGGAAACCCCGGCGCCCGAACCTGCGGCCGCCGCCGTCGGAACCCCCGGCCCCCGGCCTTGCGACCCGCCGGCCGGAGCCATCCGTGCCCGCCCGTCACACGGGACCACCACGGGACTCTCCCTCCGCCGATGCCGACGTCGGCGTTGCGGGCGCCGCGGTCGGTGGCCCGTAGGTGGCCGCGAGCTCGGCGGCCAGCCGAGCCAGCCGCTCCCGCGCCGCCGGCGGCCCCAGCACCTCGACGCGCGACCCCAGCCCAGCCAGCTGCGCCGCCACGATCTCCGGCGACGGCCCGTCGATCTCCACCTCCAGCCGGCCGTCGGCCCCTGGTGGTCCGGCGATCCGCAGCCGCCCGCCGAACAGCCCTTCCAGTACCGCCCCGGCGCCCGCTTCGGCCCGTGCCC
This sequence comes from Streptomyces sp. NPDC043861, assembly GCF_056435905.1. Lineage (NCBI taxonomy): Bacteria > Bacillati > Actinomycetota > Actinomycetes > Kitasatosporales > Streptomycetaceae > Streptomyces > Streptomyces sp. NPDC043861. The sequence continues at coordinate 55,858 of NZ_JBWKDP010000004.1, forward strand.
GGACGGTCGTGGCGAGCATGCGGTCCTCCATGCGCCCGACGAGGGAGCGCCAGGCCGTGGCCAGGTCGAAACCGTCCGGGCGTACGACGGGCTCACCGGTCGGCTGCACGGATGTGATGCGGCTGAGCCGGAACGTTCGCAGCCCACGGTCGGTGTCCGCGACGAGATACAGGACTCCGGCCTTGTCGGCGATGCCCAGCGGATGCGCGGTCCGCTCGCCTGCGGGCCTGCCGGGTGCTGCGTACCCGAGCAGGATCTGCGTCCCGTCCACGACCGCACGCCGGAGCATGTCGAGAGGGGGTGCCACTCCCGAGACGGGGGAGCGTGACCAGTCCTTGTCGTCCATGACACCGGCCCGTGCCGCGGCCTCGGCCCCCGCGCGGAGCGTGGACGGCAGAGCGCGTACCAGCTTGCGCAGCGCGGTCCGCAGCTCGGGTGTGGTCGACGAAGGACCCGCGACCAGGAACAGTGCGCGGATCTCGTCGGCGGTCAGACCCGTGAGATCGGTCCTGGCGCCGCCGACGAGCGACCAGCCGCCGCCGCGTCCCCGCTGTGAGTAGACGGGGATTCCGGAGGTTGCCAGCGCCTCCAGGTCACGGCGGGCCGTGCGCTCGGACACCTCGAGCTCGGCGGCGACCTCCGCCACGGTCACGCGTCCGCGCGACTGGAGGAACAGCAGGGTCGCCACCAGACGGTCGGCTCTCATACGGGCCATTGTGTCCCGGAAACTGGCCAGGAGATGGCCTGTTTGGTCACCAGGATGGCTCTGTGGACCAGCCCCCGCGACCCGCGGGTGCACATCGGAATCGGAGTTGATCATGATCGTGGTAACAGGCGCCACCGGGAACGTGGGCCGCCCGCTCGTGGAGGCGCTCGCCGCCGCGGGCGAGAAGGTGACGGCGGTCTCCCGGCGTCCCGAGGCAGACACCGTGCCGCCCGCGGGCGTACGCCATCAGCAGGCGGACCTGGCCGCACCCGAGGGCCTGGGGCCCGTGCTCGAGGGGGCCGAAGCGCTCTACGTCCTCGTCGCCGGCGGCGGAGCCGAGATCGATCCGCACGGCGTCGTCGACGTCGCAGTGGCGTCCGGCATCCGGCGGATCGTCCTGCAGTCGTCCCAGATCACCGGGACCCGTCCGGAGTCCGCGTCCCACGCCCACCTCAGGGCGTTCGAGGGCGCCGTGCGGCAGTCGGGCCTGGAGTGGACCGTGCTGCGGCCGTCCGGCTTCGCCTCCAACGCCTGCATGTGGGCGGAGACGGTCCGCTCGCAGCGGACCGTCTCCGCGCCCTTCGGTGAGGTCGCCCTGCCCGTCATCGACCCCTCCGACATCGCGGAGGTCGCCGCGGCTGCTCTCCGCGACAGCCGGCATGCGGGTCGTACGTACGAACTCACGGGTCCTGTACCGGTGTCCCCGCGGGAGCAGGCCCGGGCGATCGGCGATGCCGTGGGCACCGAGGTGCGCTTCGTCGGGATGAGCCGTGCCGAGGCCCGTGCGGCCATGCTCCGGTTCATGCCCGGCCACGTGGTGGACGGCACTCTTTCCATCCTGGGCGAGCCGTCGGCCGAGGAGCAGCGGGTGAGCCCCCACGTCGAACAGGTCCTCGGCCGTCAGCCCCGCACCTTCGCCGAGTGGGCGGAGCGCAACGCCGCGGTCTTCAGGTGACGGTGCCAGGGTGAAGGGCCCGCCGCGGGTGCTGCGGCCTCACCCAGGGTGGGCGCTGCGGCCTCACCCAGGGTGGAGGTCGACCTGCCGGAGGGGCCGCTGCCCGAACCGCTTCCTCGACCGCTGCCCGAGCCGCTTCCTCGGCCGATGCCCGACCCGCTTCCTCGACCGCTGCCCGAACCTCTGCTTCGACTGCTGCCCAAGCCGATCCTCTACGTGGGGAACTCGGACGGGAGGCCCGTCCAGCGGAGTTCTGCGGGGAGGTGCCCCATGTCGTTGTGGAAGAGCAGGGAGGCTGGCCGGCCGGGCGCGTAGCGGATGACCGTCAGGGCCGTGTGGGAATGGGTCAGGCCCATCCAGCGCCACCGGGGAGCGTCCAGGGCGGCCCGCACGAGCCAGCCGATCAGGAAGTTGTGGGTGACGACCAGTTCATGGCGGGGTTCGTCGCCCTCGACGGTGCCGGTGAACTCGGCGAGAGCCGCGCGCGCCAGCTCCGGGCCCTGCTCGCGTTCCTCGGCCGGGAACTGGGCCAGGTGGGCGAGCATGCCGTCCGCCGCGTCCGAGGGCAGTTCCTCCCGCTGGGGCACATGGGGGATGTAGTCCCCTGCGGACTCGGAGGACTTCAGGGGTACGCCGTCGAGCTGGTCGCAGATCAGACGGGCGGTCTGCTCCGCCCTCGGCAGCGGACCGTGGTGGACGGCCGTCAGAGGGTTGCGCCGAAGCCGTTCGCCGAGCAGCACGGCCTGACGCCGGCCGTTCTCGGTCAGCTCGCTCTCGTCCGGTGTGGCCTCACCGTGCCGGGCGAGATAGAGGTAGCGAGTTGCTGTTCCGGCCATGGGTGTCCTCCGTCGACGTCCGTGATCTTGTGGCTGTCCGGACGGACGCGGGCACGCGCGGGGGCGGTTCCCGCCGGGCACGGCTGAGCGGCGTGCGGCGTGCGGCGCGGTGCAGCCGGAGGAGGCGGTCAGGGACCACTTCGCGGGGCGCTGCGCTGCACCCTGCTCGGAGGGCCTCATCGCGAGACCGCCCATCGTGATGACCCCTCTAGGGTGAGCATCGCGGAAGTCCACCGATGGGCCCGGAGGCGCCATGTCCCTGCAGATGAAGTTGAGCGCGATAACACTCGACTGCCCCGATCCGTTGGCCCTCGCGGCGTTCTATCAGCAGGCCACCGGCCTCGAACCCCACCCGAAGTCCCACGCCGACTTCGCCAGTCTCACCCATGAGGACGGACTCCTCATCGGCTTTCAACGTGTCGACGAATACCGGGCTCCGAGCTGGCCCGACCAGACCGTTCCCCAGCAGCTTCACTTCTGCTTCACGGTCGAGGGCCTGGACCTGGACGAGGCCGAGGCCAGGCTGCTGGAGCTTGGCGCGGGCAAGCCGGACAACCAGCCGCACGAGGACAGATGGCGCGTCCTCACCGATCCGGCCGGGCACCCCTTCTGCATCGTCAGAGGCTGATGGAGGACCAGCAGGCTGTGCTCCTTGCGGCTGCGGACTCGACGGTGGTGCCGAGCCATGTGCGGCTGGTGCCCGCGGTCCGGCCGGAGCGCGACCCTCCGCTCTCGCCCGGCCGGACGGCTATCGTGAGGTCGTGACCGGTCCGGAGCAGCGTCCACTTCTCTTTCTTGATGTTGACGGCCCCCTCATTCCGTTCGGGGCGACGCCGCAGCAGTATCCGGACGGGTATCCGACGTATCGCTCGAGCTCCGGGAAGCAGGCGGTCGCCGGGAATCCGCTGCTGGCCAGGGTCAATCCTGCGCATGGGCCTCGACTTGCCGCGCTGGGGTGCGAGCTGGTGTGGGCGACGACATGGACGACCGATGCGAACGAGTGCGTATCGCCGTGGCTCGGTCTGCCTGCCCTGCCCGTGTTGGCCCTGCCGGAGGACTCCGACGAGGAGGAGCGAGGCGGGCTCCACTGGAAGACGCGTTCTCTTGTCGACTGGGCAGCCGGCCGCTCCTTCGTCTGGGTGGACGATGAGGTCACCGATACCGATCGGGCCTGGGTGGCCGCGCACCACGGAGGGCGAGCGCTCCTCCACCGTGTCGATCCCTGCCACGGCCTCACGGACAGGGACTTCATGAGTCTCGCGGAATGGCTGAGCACGCATTGACCGCCGGGCCGGGGCCGGCGCTCTCCGTGGTCGAACCGGACCCTGCCCGTGGACCGGGAAGGCGGCTCAACGCGCAGCGGCGTCGGTGAGGATCGCCTGAAGTCGTGCTCGGCATTCGGCGACGAATGCGGGGAAGGTGTGCCAGTAGTAGGAGATTCCGCTGACGCCCACCGCGACAGCCCAGGCGCGGGCGCGGGCCCAGGTCGGATCGTCGAGGTCCAAGGTGTCCCAGTAGGCCTGTCGTGCCTGGGGCGGCAGGTCCCAGACCGTGGAGTGCTCGGCGTCGGGACGCCCGACGGAGAGTCCTCCGAAGTCGATGACAGCGTGGAGCTTGCCCTCCCGGACCAAGAGGTTCGTCGGCTTGAGGTCGCCGTGGAGCCACACCTGAGGTCCGCAGGGCCCGGGCAGCGCGAGTGCGGCTCGCCACAACTGTTCCAGAGCGTCGACGTCGATCTCCGCACCCACGGTGGCCCGGCAGTCGTCGAGGCATCCACTGATCCACTGGTCGCACGGCCCCAGGTCGCCTCCGCGGTACCAGCTGAGGTCATCCGCGCGAGTCGCTCCCATGAGGTCGACGCTGTGGAGCTCCCTCACGACCGCTGCCAGGTCGGTTCCGAAGGCGGCCCAGTCCTTGACGGTGTCCGGGCCGGCTTCGTCACCGTCGATCCAGCGGTTGGCTTTGTACATGAGAACCGACAGCAGATGTTCACCACTTCGGGAGGCAGTGAGTGAGTCCCGGAATCGAACTGCTTGCGCCTCGTGACATTGCCGGGAAGCCGACTTGAGCCTCCGCTCGGCTCAGCGCCGCCGGGGCCGTTGCTCTAGCTGGCGTCGAGCGCAGCTGCAACGCCCTCAAGGATCCCGACGAACTCCTCGGCCGGGGCTTCGACCACGAAAACCGCACCGACGTCTTCGGGGTGGTTGATCAGGTGTTCCTCACGCCAGAAATCCAGCGTGATCACCAGGCGGTCCTCTTCCCTGAACAGGTAGGCCGTCACATTGTCGGTGGTGGGCCCCCAGAGCAAGGCCCGGAACCGGCCGTGCAGTCGGTAATCGGCCTCGGGCTCGGCGTCGTCCCCTGCGCGGTGCGTGAGGCGCCGGTGAGTGGCTTCAGCGGACAAGCCGACGAACGGCAGGGGAGAACCCTTGCCCGACCGCAGCCAGGCGGCAGTGTGCAGCACGTCGCGGCGGAACTGCGGGACGTAAGCCATGTTGTCGTCGCAGGTCAGCCACTTTCCAGCTGCCCAGAGGTCGACACGGCACAGTGGGCCTGGCTCACCGACCTCTGCAGCGAACCGGAGCTTGTCTCCCAAAAACACGGTCATGCCGGTGACCGTCGCAGGCTCAGCCCTTCACGAACAACCGAATACTCCACTGGGCCAGCAGCTGGCATGCCTCGGCAGGACATCGAACGGCCGCTGACCCATGGTGCCTCCCGAAGTGCTGAACACCTGCTGTCGGTTCTCGTGAACAAAGCCAAGCGGTAGACCGACCAGAGAAGGGGAAAGGCGTCGGTGGGCGTCCCGGCGTGGACGGGCTCGGGAATCCGACAGGTGAGGAAGGGCGCCAGGCGAGGAAGCCATGTCTGCTCCTTCCGCACGGCCCGTCCGTTGCCGGCGGTTCGTGGAAGTCGCACGAGCAGGTCATCGCCCAGCCGGTACATGGTGTTGTCCGTGCCCGCACCTGCGGGCGACAACGGCAGGTCAGCCCATTCCGGCTGCTGTGCCTTCAGCAGCGACCGGACAAGCGTCTCGTCGACCGGGATCTCGTTCTCATGAAGCGCCACGCCGGAAGTCTCATCGCGGGGTGGAGCGGGAAGCCGGTGGATTTCCGTCCTCGGCATCGGGCAGCAGCTGGCCTGTCCCAGACAACTGTGGGCTTGGTGGGGCTCTGACCTGCGGTGCTCACGGTTGAGTGGGACGAGCGGGCTCCCCTGTCCCGCTCAACCGCAGGCAGCCGCCTCTGGGGGTGTGCACCGCGAGAATCCACCGATCGGCCCGGCGTTTCCTCGCGATCCTGGTGGGGTGGGCCTGGCGGGACCGGTGTCATGGCGCTGCGGGGTGGCACAAGGGGGTGAGTCGCTGACGAGCGTGAGCCGGCCGAAGCGCGGAGTCTTCGAAGTCCGCCGGAAAATTTCGCGAGGGGATGTCGAGAACCTGCGCGCGGCTCCGTCCCAGGAGCGGACACGGCCACAATGGGCCGTACGTCACCAAGGAGAACATGATGGCCAAGTACCTGCTGCTCAAGCACTACCGGGGCACGCCGGCATCGGTCAACGACGTGCCGATGGACCAGTGGGAGCCGGAGGAGGTTTCGGCCCACGTGCAGTACATGCGTGACTTCGCCGCTCGGCTCGAGGGCACCGGCGAGTTCGTCGACAGTCAGGCACTCTCCCCGGAGGGCACGTTTGTCCGCTACGACGGTGAGGGGCGGCCGCCGGTCACCGACGGCCCGTTCGCGGAGACCAAGGACCTGATCGCCGGCTGGATGGTGATCGACGTCGAGACCTACGAACGCGCGCTCGAGCTGGCCGGCGAGCTGTCCGCGGCTCCGGGTGCGGGTGGGAAGCCGATCCACGAGTGGCTCGAGGTGCGCCCGTTCTACGCCGAGCAGTGCACGGCCACCGAGTGAACGATGCGCTGCTCCGGGAGCTGGTGCCCGCGGTGATCGGTGTTCTCGTCCGTCGCGGAGCCGACTTCGCGGCGGCCGAGGACGCCGTGCAGGACGCCCTGGTCGAGGCCGTGCGCGGGTGGCCGGACGACTCCTCCCCCAGCTCTTCGAGCAGCGGACACCCCGTGCGGGACCCCAAGGGCTGGCTGGTCACGGTGGCCTGGCGCAAGTTCCTCGACGCCGTCCGCGCCGATACCTCCCGGCGGCGGCGGGAGGAGCTGGTCGAGGCCGAGCCCAGGCCCGATCCGGGCGAGGCGGTGGACGACACGCTTCAGCTGTACTTTCTGTGCGCGCACCCGTCCCTGACACCGGCCTCGGCCGTCGCGCTCACGCTGCGCGCGGTCGGCGGTCTGACCACGCGCCAGATCGCGCAGGCCTACCTTGTGCCGGAGGCGACCATGGCCCAGCGGATCAGCAGGGCCAAGCGGACCGTCTCCGGCGTCCGGTTCGACCAGCCCGGTGACGTCGCCACGGTGCTGCGTGTGCTCTACCTGGTCTTCAACGAGGGCTACTCCGGCGACGTCGACCTCGCCGCCGAGGCGATCCGGCTCACTCGCCAACTGGCGGCCAGGACCAACCACGAGGAGGTCACGGGCCTGCTGGCGCTCATGCTGCTGCACCACGCCCGGCGCCCGGCACGGACCGGCCCCGACAGCAGGCTCGTGCCGCTCGCCGAGCAGGACCGCAGCCTGTGGAACACCCAACTGATCGCCGAGGGCGTCGAGATGCTCCAGACCGCCCTCGCCCGCGACCGTCTGGGCGAATTCCAGGCCCAGGCGGCCATCGCCGCGCTCCACGCCGACGCCCGGACGGCCGAGGAGACCGACTGGGTGCAGATCGTCGAGTGGTACGACGAACTGGTGCGCCTCACCGACAGCCCGGTGGCCCGCCTCAACCGGGCCGTCGCGGTGGGCGAGGCCGACGGCCCGCGGGCCGGGCTGGCCGCCCTGGCGGGGCTCGACCCCTCCCTGCCACGGCACGCCGCCGTCGTGGCATACCTGCACGAGCGTGATGGTGATCCGGTGACCGCAGCACGGCTCTACGCCCAAGCCGCCCGATCAGCGCCCAACATCCCCGAACGCGACCACCTCATGCGACAGGCCGCCCGGCTCAACGCGCAGCTGCGCAGTTGAGCGGCGAACCCGTCGGTGGCGCCGTCGTGCTGGTGGCGCACGGTCACCGGCCGGCTGGGTTCCACGGGGAACCGGTGACAGTTGACTGCGAGAGCCCATCGGCAGGCCGGCGCGCACTATCGTCGGCTGATGCGCACCCACCCGATAGACCGCCCGGCCGATCTCGACGTGGTCCGTGAGTCCTATGACCGCGTGGCCGACAACTACGCCCACATGGTGGTGACGACGGGTGTCGGCGACATCCGCAGGCATCCATGGCTCAAGGCATCGATCGACGCCTTCGCCGACGCGGTGAGCGAACTCGGGCCTGTCCTCGACGTCGGCTGCGGACCCGGAACGGTGACCGCCTACCTCGCTGAACGCGGACTCGACGTGTCCGGAGTCGATCTCTCACCTCGCATGATCGAAAACGCGCGCCGTCTTCATCCGCAGTGCCGCTTCAGCGTCGCCTCGGCCACCGACCTCGACCTCGGAGAAGCGTCCCTCGGCGGCGTACTCGGGTGGTGGTCACTGTTCAACCTCCCCCGTGACGTCCTTCCTCAGGTTCTCGCCCTGTTCGCGCGCGCCCTGAAGCCGGGCGGACACTTCATCACCGCGACACACGTCGGCGACGAAGACGCGGTGCGCACCGAGGCCTACGGAGGTGTACCCGTTCGTTGGACGACACACAAATGGCGGCCGGAACAACTCGTGGACCTGATCGAGCAGGCAGGACTGCGCCCGGTCGCCGAACTTCGGCTTCCTGCAGATGAGCAGACAGGGCCAGGTCTTGTCGTCATGGCCAAGCAGCCCGGCTGAGAATCCGGCGTCGGAGGGGGCGCAGGGTCCTGTGCCGGGTGGTTTCGCGGGATCATCCGTCGTCGCACAGAGTGATGAGATGCACTTTTGCAAGCAGGTGCTTGCAAAAGTTAGCGTGAGTGTCGCAGTATCGGGGTATGGCATCACTCAACGTCGGCAATCTCGGTGAGTACCTCCGCGAGCAGCGGCGCAACGCGCAGCTGTCGCTGCGGCAGCTCGCCGACGCCGCCGGGGTGTCGAATCCGTACCTCAGTCAGATCGAGCGCGGGCTGCGCAAGCCGAGCGCCGAGGTGCTGCAGCAGGTTGCGAAGGCGCTGCGGATCTCGGCCGAGACGCTGTACGTACGGGCCGGAATTCTGGACGAGCGCGAGCGGGACGAGCTGGAGACGCGGGCCGTCATCCTCGCCGACCCGTCGATCAACGAGCGGCAGAAGCAGGTTCTGCTGCAGATCTACGAATCGTTCCGCAAGGAGAACGGCTTCGACGCCGATACGGATAAGGACACCGCCGATGACGGCCCCCGCACGGCCGGCGCGGGTGGTGTCGATGGACCCGCAGCACCCGTACGTGAACCTGAACTCTGACTCTGCGATCCGGGAGGACCACAGTCATGGCCATCACTGATGACCTGCGTAAGACCTTCACCGACCCCACCCCCCTCTACTTCGCGGCCGGTACGGCCGACCTCGCCGTGCAGCAGGCCAAGAAGGTGCCTGCGCTGATCGAGCAGCTGCGGGCCGAGGCGCCCGCGCGGATCGAGGCGGTGCGGGAGGTCGACCCGAAGGCCGTGCAGGCGAAGGTGACCGCCCAGGCCAAGGAGGCCCAGGCCACCGTTCAGGCCAAGGTCACCGAGGTGCTCGGGAACCTCGACACCGACCTGAAGAAGCTCGGGGAGTCCGCCCAGGACCTGGCGCTGCGCAGTGTGGGTGTCGCCGCCGAGTACGCGGTCCGGGCCCGTGAGACGTACGAGAAGGTCGCCGAGCACGGCGAGCAGACCGTGAAGGCCTGGCGGGGCGAGGCCGCGGAGGAGATCGCCGACATCGCGATCGCCGTGGAGCCCAAGGCCGAGCCCACGCCGGAAGCGTCCAAGGAGTCCGAGGCCAAGGCGAACGGCACCTCGGTGAAGAGCTCCCCGGCGAAGTCCACGACGGAGGGTGCGCCCGAGGCCGCCACTCCGGCTCCGCGCAAGGCTCCGGCCCGCAAGCCTGCAGCCAAGAAGAGCAGCCCCTCCACCGGGAAGTAGCGGCCCCGGAGAGCGGTGGGCGAGCCACGACCGTCACGGGCCGGGCGCACCGGGGCACCTTCCCCTGTGCCCGGTCCGTTGTCGGAGTACGTTGGCCGCGAGGCGCTCCACATCACTGAATAGGCGGTGCTCGGCATGTTGCTCGACCATTTCGACGATGCGCTCTTCTTGTTCATCAACCTGGCGATGCTGGTGCTCGCCGTGGTCGCGCTGGGCATCGCGGCGTTCGCGCGTGAGGACGCCTACCGGGCAGCGGACAAGCAGACCAAGATGTTCTGGCTGATCATGCTGGGTGTCACGGTCGCGGTGAACCTCTTTGTGCCGTACCTGTTCCTGCAGATCGCCGGTCTGGTCGCGACGATCGTCTTCCTGGTCGACGTGCGGCCCGCGCTCCATCAGGTCTCGGGTGGCCGCGGACGCCGCGGCGGGTCCAGCAGCGATGGACCGTACGGCCCCTACAACGGCGGGCGTTAGGCGTCCGCCGCGGGAGCGCTCCGGGTGGAGCGGTCCGGTCAGGGGCCGGGCGGACAGCCGGCGGACCGTCATCGGCCCCGGCCCGACCGGCGGACCGTCATCGGCCCCGGCCGGGGCAGGCGGACCGTCAGCGGATCCGGTCGAGCAGCAGTACCGCCAGGTCGTCCGTCAGATCGCCGCCGTTCAGCTCCCGCACCTCGGTCACCGCGGCCTCCAGCAGTGCCTCGCCGCGCAGTCCCGCCGCCAGCCGGCGGTTGATCATCTCGACCATGCCGTCCTGGCCCAGCCGGTCCCCGCCCGGGGAGGTGCGGCCCTCGATGAGCCCGTCCGTGTACATCATCAGGCTCCATGACCCGCCCAGCTCGACCTGGCGGCGCGGCCAGCGGGCGTTCGGCAGCAGACCCAGCGCCGGGCCGCTGTTCTCGTACGGCAGCAGCTGAGCGGGCTGGCCCGTGCGGGCGATCAGCGGTGAGGGGTGGCCGGCCAGGCACAGGCCGGCCCTGCGGCCGTCGGGCGCTATGTCGACCGTGCAGAGGGTCGCGAAGATCTCCTCACTCTCCCGCTCGTGCTCCAGTACCTGCTGGAGCGTGGAGAGCAGCTCGTCGCCGCACATGCCCGCGAACGTCAGCGCGCGCCAGGCGATGCGCAGCTCGACACCCAGGGCCGCCTCGTCCGGGCCGTGGCCGCAGACGTCGCCGATCATCGCGTGGACGGTGCCGTCCGGGGTGCGCACCGTGTCGTAGAAATCGCCGCCGAGCAGGGCACGGGAGCGCCCCGGCCGGTAGCGGGCCGCGAATCGCAGGTCCGAGCCCTGGAGCAGGGGTGTGGGCAGCAGGCCACGTTCCAGGCGGGCGTTCTCCTGCGCCCGGAGCCGGGACTCGGCGAGTTTCACCTGCGCGGTGTCCGCCCGCTTGCGTTCGACGGCGTACCGGATGGCGCGGCTCAGCAGCCGGCCGTCCAGCTCGTCGCGGAGCAGGAAGTCCTGTGCCCCGACCCGTACCGCCTCGGCCGCCCGCTCGGAGTCCGCTCCGGCGGTCAGCGCCAGTACGGCGTGGCGCGGCGCGAGGCGCAGCACGTGCCGCAGTACGGCGAGCTCGTCCGCGTTGTCGCCGTTGGGTACCCGGCAGGGCAGCGCGAGGTCGACGAGGATGCAGTGGACGTCGTCCGTGAGGAGGCGCTCGGCCTCGGTGAGGTTGCGGGCGGTACGGATGCGTACGCGCGTCCCGGCGGCGTCCAGCAGTTCGGGGACGGTGAAGGTGCCCGCGGGATCGTCCTCGATCACGAGCAGGGTGAGATCGCCGCCGCCCGCCGTCTCGGTGACGGTGGCTGCAGCGACGTCCGTGGCGCGCGGCTGTACGGCGGTGGCCGGTACGGCAACGTGAGAGCCGGTCCGCTGGCGCGGAACGGGTACGGGCATCGGTTCGTTTCCTTCCCTCCCCCCGAGGGCGCGGCGGGACGACGATCGACGTCCCGCCCAGACGGGGACCATAGCGGGCCGGGCCGGTGCAGCGGAATGGCATGACAAGAAGATCGGATGGCATATGCCGCGCATCGGGAGGTAGTTGCCCCGAGGGTGATGACGAACGTCACGCGTTACTGGTGAGGCGGGTCACGACGGACGCCGTGACCCGCCTCACCCCAACTGCCTTTACGTGGTCCGGGTCACGTGTTTGGGTGGGTATGTCCGGGACTGCTCCCCGGGGTGTACGGCCGGGTCGCCGCCCGAGTGCATTCATCGCCCGGGCTGCGATTCATGCCGGTTCGTGTGCACGTGTCCGCCGGTCCCGCCGCCACCCGGCTCATCTCCGGTTCCGATTGCGGGCTTACGGCACAAACAGCGCGCAAAGAAGCTTATCTGTCCGGGCGTACGACCCCGAGGATCTTCATCGAACCCGCCCCCGCAAGGGTCACGTGCCGCCCGGGGCGCGGCGCGTGCACGATCGCCCCGTCACCCACGTACATGCCCACATGGCTGGCGTCGGCGTGGTAGATGATCAGGTCGCCGGGGCGCATGTCCTTGATGTCGATGCGGGGCAGCAGGCGCCACTGCTCCTGGGAAGTGCGCGGAATCGCCGTTCCCGCCGCCGACCAGGCCTGCGAGGTCAGCCCGGAGCAGTCGTAGGAGCCGGGGCCTTCGGCGCCCCACTCGTACGGCTTGCCGATCTGGGCGGTGGCGAAGGCGATGGCCTTCCTGCCCTGTGCGCTCGCATTGCCGCCGACTCCCTTCAGGACGCCGGAGTTCAGCCAGGTCGTCTGTGCCCGGTACGCCGCATCACGCTCCAGCTGGAGCAGCCGCTCCCGCTCCGCCTTCTCCAGCTGCGACTCGATCTTCTTCGCGGCGGCGATCTGGGCGTTGATCTCCTTCTTGGCCTTCGCCTGCTTGACCCGATTGGCCTCCAGCTTGGTCCACTGGGCGCCGGCCTCCTTGGTGTAGGCCGCCAAGTCGTCCTGGGACTGCTGCAGTTCGCCGATGAGATCCCTGGTCGCCTTCTGGCCCTGCTTGAAGCGGCTCACGCCGTCGAGGAAGAGCTCCGGGTCGTCCGTGAGCATCAGCTGGGCCTCGGGGGGCAGACCACCGCCCCGGTACTGGGCGCGGGCCGCAGCGCCCGCCCGGCTCTTGAGGTCGGCGATCCTGTCCTGGCCCTTGACGATCTCCCGGGCCAGCCGCACGATCTCGGCCGACTGCTTCTTGGTGCGCTCCTCGGCCAGGTTGTACGCATCGGTGGCGGACGCCGCCTTGGCGTAGAGCCCCTCGAGTTCCAGGCGGATCTCTTCGAGGGTCTTCTTCGGCTGCGGCCGAACGGGCGGCTCCGGTGCGGCCGGAGCGGCGGGGGCCAGAGGTGCCGAAGGGGCCGCGAAGGCCTGCCCGGGAACGGCGAGCAGTGTCACGGCGCAGACCACGGTGATCGCTGCGGCGGCACAGCGGCGTCGGTTCACAAGCTCCCCCTCGGACAAACCGGCACATGTGTCACACGGAATGTGATTTACCGTCAGTAACTTAGCTCACCGACGTGATGGTGCCACGCACGGCGCGAAAGCGACAGGGTCGCTCCTGTGATCACATCCACCTGTCAGAGACGAACGAGCCCGGCCGCACGTTCCCCACGCGTCCGAATCGCCCCGCGCTCAGCCGGAATTGGGTGCCAGGGCGGGCCAGTCCACCGTGACTTCGCCCTGCCGCCACCGTCGCAGCCCATCCGTACCCGCCCCGGTCAGCGGCCAGTCCGCGGACAGGTCCGCCACCGTTCTGATCCACCGCTGCCGCGCGCCCAGCGAGGCGTACGGGGCCGACGCCGCCCACGCCCGGTCGAAGTCCCGCAGGAACGCGTGCACGGGCTCGCCCGGCACATTGCGGTGGATGAGCGCCTTGGGCAGCCGCTCCGCCAGGTCCGAGGGCCGCTCCAGGGAGCCGAGCCGGGTGGCGAAGGTGACGGTCCGCGGCCCTTCGGGGCCCAGCGCCACCCAGACATGCCGGCGGCCTATCTCGTCGCACGTCCCCTCGACCAGCAGCCCGCCCGGCGCGAGACGCCCGCACAGCCGCCGCCACACGTCGGCGACCTCGTCCTCGTCGTACTGCCGCAGCACATTCGCCGCCCGGATGAGCACGGGCCGCTCCGCCAGCGGGATCTCGAAGCCGCCGTGCAGGAAGCGCAGCCCGTCGCGCTCGTAGGGGCGCGCCGCCGCGACCCGGGCGGGCTCGATCTCGATGCCGACGACTTCGGTGCGCGGGTCCGCGGTGCGCAGCCGCTGCATCAGCTCGACCGCGGTCCAGGGGGCGGCCCCGTAGCCCAGATCCACCGCAACCGGTGCGGCCGCCGAGCGGCGCAGGGCCGGGCCGTGCACGGCGGCGATCCAGCGGTCCATGCGGCGCAGCCGGTTCGGATTGGTGGTGCCACGGGTCACAGCGCCCACGGGGCGGGTCGGGGGCGGGGTGGCGCGCGGGGGCATGGGAACGAGGGTAAGCGAGTGCAGGACCCCCGGTCCGGCCCACCATCGGTGAGGGAGGCCCGTCCTGGTGGTGGCCCGGCAGGGGGAGGGCCGCCGGGGGCTCGTCCCCATCTCGTGGGGTCCCCCCCCGTACCCGGGCACGGCGCCCGGACCGCCGGTGGCGGGGCCCAGCCCTCGTCCGGCACTCAGCCCCGTCCGGCACCCAGCATGTGCTCGGCATGCTCGGCAATGATTCGGCAAAGGGGAAATGAAAGGGTCAGTTCCGCTGTTGACGGCCTTGAAGGGCACGGCAGGCCCTCCTCAGGCATGCCCGATATCGTCCCAGCCCCCACCGGAGAGGACCGTCCACGTGAGCCAGTACCGGTCCCGGCTCGCCGGAACCCTGGCGGTTCCGCCACGGCTGCGGCTTCCCGGCCACCCCCGCAGGCCGCGCCGTATAGCCATGCTCAGCGTGCACACCTCCCCGCTGCACCAGCCGGGCACGGGCGATGCCGGCGGTATGAACGTCTACATCGTGGAACTGGCCAAGCGCCTCGCCGCCATCAACATCGAGGTGGAGATCTTCACCCGGGCGACCACGGGCGGACTGGCCCGGGTCGTCGAACTCGCACCCGGTGTGCTCGTCAGGCATGTGGACGCCGGGCCCTACGAGGGCCTCGCCAAGGAGGAGCTCCCGGCCCAGCTGTGCGCCTTCACCCACGGTGTGATGCAGGCCTGGGCGGGGCACCGGCCCGGCCACTACGACCTGGTCCACTCGCACTACTGGCTGTCCGGCCATGTCGGCTGGCTCGCCGCCGAGCGCTGGGGCGTCCCCCTCGTCCACGCCATGCACACCATGGCCAAGGTCAAGAACGCCGCGCTCGCCGAGGGCGACACCCCCGAGCCCGCGGCCCGTGTCATCGGGGAGACACAGATCGTCGCCGCCGCCGACCGGCTGATCGCCAACACCACGGAGGAGGCCGGCGAGCTGGTGCGCCACTACGACGCCGACCCCGGCAAGGTCGCCGTCGTCCATCCCGGGGTGAACCTGGAGCGCTTCCGGGTCGCCGACGGACGGGCCGCCGCCCGTGCCCGCCTCGGTCTGCCGCAGGACGCCGTGATCCCGCTCTTCGCCGGCCGTATACAACCGCTGAAGGCTCCCGACGTACTGCTGCGCGCGGTCGCGCTGCTGCTGGCGCAGGATCCGTCTCTGCGTCGGCGCATGGTCGTGCCGATCGTCGGTGGCCCCAGCGGCAGCGGCCTCGCCAAGCCGGAGGGCCTGCAGAAACTGGCGGCCCGGCTCGGTATCGCCGATGTCGTGCGGTTCCGGCCGCCGGTCACACAGAACCGCCTCGCGGACTGGTTCCGGGCGGCTTCCGTGCTGGTCATGCCGTCGTACAGTGAGTCCTTCGGGCTGGTCGCCATCGAGGCCCAGGCGGCGGGAACCCCGGTGGTCGCGGCCTCCGTCGGCGGCCTTCCCGTGGCGGTGGAGGACGGGAGGACCGGCTTCCTGGTGGCGGGACACGATCCTGCCGACTACGCCCGGGCCCTGCGCCGCTTCGTCGAGGACCCGGAACTGACGAGCCGTATGGGCGACGCTGCGGCGCTCCACGCCCGTCGCTTCGGCTGGGACACGGCGGCCTCAGCGACGGCGGACGTGTACACCGCGGCCATGCATGAGCACCGCCGTCACGTACGCTCCCACCATGGCTGACGTACCGGAGATCCTCGGGGTCGTCGAGGCGTACCTGAAGGACGCCGAGCTGGAGTGGGAGAGCCCTGCTCCGGGCTCGTACGTCGTCAAACTCCCCGGCACCCGCAAGCTGTCGACGACGTGCTCGCTGCTCGTCGGCAAGCACTCGCTGTCCATCAACGCCTTCGTCATCCGGCATCCGGACGAGAACGAGGCCGGTGTGCACCGCTGGCTGCTGGAGCGCAATCTCCGGTTGTACGGGGTGAGTTACGCCGTCGACCCGCTCGGGGACATCTACCTGGTCGGGCGGCTGCCGCTGGCGGTCGTCACCCCGGAGGAGCTCGACCGGCTGTTGGGGACCGTCCTGGAGGCGGCGGACGGCGGCTTCAACTCCCTTCTGGAGCTTGGCTTCGCAAGCGCGATCCGCAAGGAGTACGCCTGGCGGGTGTCGCGCGGCGAGTCCACACGGAACCTGGACGCGTTCACCCATCTGACCAAGGGCTCCGCGGAGTAGCGCCCGGCGCATCCGGGCTTCGCCGAGGCCGCGGCGGGGGCACCCGGACGACGCGGGCCCACTGGTGACGGAACGGTCGCCACGGCGATGCGGAACACGACGACGGCGGTCCGGCCGGCATCCGTGCCCCACGTCCGGCCGGCGGTCATCCGCGCACGCGCCCCGATCACCCGAGTGGTGACAAGGCGTACTCGTCCCGCTGGAATCGCCGCTGTCTGCGGCATCGCCGGATCAAGCACACGATTCCTGAGCACAAGGATCAGCGGGCCAACCGCCAGCGCCGTGGTAGCGCGGACGGCCGGCCCGTCGGCTTCCACGAGGCGCTCTGCAAGCGCCGCAACGAAGTCGAGCGAACGCTCAACGCACTCAAGGGCTTCCGCGCTGTAGCCACCCGATTCGACAAGCGGGCGTACATCTTCCACGGCACTGTTACCGGTGCTGCCATCCGCCTCTGGCTCCGCTCATGACCTGTCGGACGGTGCCAGCCGAGCGGTTCCGGGATGTGCGGGCGCGGGGTTTGGCCATGAGTCAGCGAGTACGTGCCGGGGCGAACGGGATTCCCGAAGCCATGCCGCGGCGACCGACCATGAGGGACTCGCCGAGGAAGCTCACGCCGATGGAGAGCTGGAGGGGGCGTGCATTCTGATGCATGCCCATCTTCACCGCCAGGACACTGAAGCCGGCTGTGACCGCCAGGGTGCCGATCACGGCGAGGAAGGTGCGGCCCGTGTACCGCTGCCACAGGACGCCTCCCTTGTCGACGAGTTGAACGGTGGCGCCGCGGAGTGCGCCGAGTGCCGCGCCGAGGGCTGCGCCCGTGATGGCCCAGGTGAGGTCGGTGCCGGTCAGATCCGTCATCTTGACGAGGGACAGGATGCCAATCCCGGTCAGGATCGCCGGGGCCGCGAAGAGTTCCCTTGCATTGACCGGTTCACCGATCATCCGTTTGATCACGACCGCGATCACGACCACCGCGATGATCGCGGCAAGTACCAAGGGGTTCACGCAGATACCACCCATCTTTATGGCATGACTGAGCTAAAAAGATGTTAGCTCAGGCGTGCTATAATGGCAATGTGCCGAAGATCGTCGATCCCGTGGCCCGCCGCAGGGCGGTGGCGCAGGCCGTCCTGTCCGTCGCCGCCCGTCGTGGGCTGGAGCATGCGTCGCTGCGCAACGTCGCCGATGAAGCCGGACTCGCCATCGGCTCGGTCCGCCACTACTTCGCCGACCACGACGAGTTGATGACCTTCACGATGAGGGAGCTGAGCCAGCGCATCAGCGACCGCATCCGCACCCACGCCGAGCGGCTCCTGGATCCCGACAGCCGCACCGACCGCCGGGCCGCAACAGAAGAGCTCCTGGCTGAGTTCCTCCCGCTGGACGAGGCCCGCCGCCAGGAGTCCGCACTCTGGTTCTCCTTCACCGCCGCAGCACACACCCGCCCGGAACTGCGGCCCTGCGCAGCCGAGATGCACGCCGACCTGCACACTCTGATGTCGCGCGTGCTGCACGAGGCGCGGTGCGCCGGCGGGCTGCCGGCCGGCATGGACGTCGAACTGGAAAGCACGCGACTGGCCGCCCTCCTCGACGGACTCAATCTGCAGGCGACGCTGCTGCCGGACCGCTATCCGCCGAAGCTGCTCCGGCAGGTACTGCGACGGCACCTGGACACCCTCAAAGCCCACAGCTGACGTCCTGGCCAGCGCGTTCAGCGCGCAGACCTCGGAGATATCAAACTCACCGATCACCCCGCCGGCACTTCCTCGCGGTGCGCCACCCTGCCGGTTGTGCAGGTGGAAGTCCGCAGTCTCCACATCGACCCGGCCGGCGCAGCGCAGCGCAGGATCGCGGTGCGATGCCGCCGGCCCGCCGGCCGGTCACTCTCCTCGCTGAGGACGGGCAGCGCGGCCTCGGCGCGCTCGGCCTCGACCGTATGGGTCCGAGCCGCCCGGCATGAGGACGCCCCGGTCGGCCGGTCGCCACTCGCGCGACCGTCTGACCCACCTGACAAAGCCCTACGGGGCGCCGGCCCTCTCGGGGGACTCGGCCGTGGAGGGGACGCCCGGATCCAGGGGGGAACCGGTCTCGCGATCCTGCGCGGTCCGCCGCTCCTGCGGTGCCTCGGGCAGCCCCCGCATCAGCAGCCAGTAGCCCAGCGCCGCCACCGTGCCGATGGCGGCGCACGAGCCCCACAGCCAGCCGGCGCCGAAGTGCTCGATGACATGACCGGCCATCAGCGGGGCGAGCAACGCGGCGACCGACCACGACATCGTGTAGACGCCCTGGTACCGGCCTCGCCCATGGACCGGGGAGAGCCGCACCACCAGGCCCATCTGGGTGGGGGAGTTGACGATCTCGGCCAGCGTCCAGACGCACACCGTCAGCGCGTAGACGCCGATCGAGCCGGCGAAGGCGGTCAGCCCGAAGCCGTATCCCGCCAGCAGTGCGGAGATCAACAGCAGCCGCTGCGGATCCCGGTGCTCGATGAAGCGGGTGACCGGGATCTGCAGACCGACGATCAGCACGCCGTTGACCATGACGACGAGTCCGTAGTCGGACGTAGAGAAGCCGCTCAGCCCCATCGCCACCGGCAGGCCCCACGATCCCTGCATGAAGATCAGTGAGATCAGGAACGAGAGTCCGACGACGCCCATGTACCGCCCGTCGCGCAGGACGGTCCCGAGACGGGTCTCCGGCTCGCTCCGGCGGGCGGAGGCGCTCCGCTCCGGGCGGGACTCCGGCAGCTTGACGAAGACGAGCACCGCACACAGGAGGGTCAGCGCGGCCTCGCCGAGGAAACCGGCGAGATAGCTGTGCTCGGCGATGAATCCGGCTGCCGCCGCGGAGATCGCGAAGCCGAGGTTGATCGCCCAGTAGTTGAGCGAGAACGCCCGTACCCGGTCCTCGGGCCGGACGATGTCCGCCATCATCGCCTGCACCGCGGGCCGGGAGGCGTCGCCCGCCATGCCGACGACGAAAGCGACGGCCGCGATCGCCGCCGGGTGCTCCATGAAGCCCAGCAGTGCCACGGACAGGCCGGTCGCGGTCTGCGCGATCAGCAGAGTGGGCCGCCGCCCCAGCCGGTCGGCCATCACCCCGGCGCCGAGCGACGAGATGACGCCGCCGAAACCGTACAGAGCGGCCACGAGTCCGGCGTACGAGGCCGGATAGCCCCGCTCCAGGGTCAGGTAGAAGCCCATGAAGGTCGCGACGAAACCGCCGAGACGGTTGACCAGGGTGCTGGCCCACAGCCACCAGAACTCCCGGGGCAGCCCCGAGACGCTCTCTTTCGCGGCTCGTCTGAGAGCGGCTACGGACATACGTGCATCCCCCCGGGGCGACGACCCGCGATCGCCGCATCTGTAAGTGGTGCAAAGCTGATCGGCAACTTACAAGGAGGTGTTCCGGGGCGCCAGCGGATTGACGATGGACGTCAATCGTCGGCCGTGTCGGGCGTCTATTAGGCTCGGCTCCATGGCCGACGCGACATACAAGCTGATCCTCCTCCGCCACGGCGAGAGCGAATGGAACGCGAAGAACCTGTTCACCGGCTGGGTGGACGTCAACCTCACCGAGAAGGGCGAGAAGGAGGCAGTCCGCGGCGGTGAGCTGCTGAAGGACGCCGGCCTGCTGCCCGACGTGCTGCACACCTCGCTCCAGAAGCGCGCCATCCGCACCGCCCAGCTCGCGCTGGAGTCGGCGGACCGCCACTGGATCCCGGTGCACCGCTCGTGGCGCCTGAACGAGCGCCACTACGGGGCGCTGCAGGGCAAGGACAAGGCGCAGACCCTCGCCGAGTTCGGCGAGGAGCAGTTCATGCTGTGGCGCCGCTCCTACGACACCCCGCCGCCGGCCCTCGCCGACGACAACGAGTACTCGCAGGCCCACGACGCCCGCTACGCGACGATCCCGCCGGAGCTGCGCCCGCGCACCGAGTGCCTCAAGGACGTCGTGGTCCGCATGCTGCCGTACTGGTACGACGGCATCGTCCCGGACCTGCTGGCCGGCCGCACGGTCCTGGTCGCCGCCCACGGCAACAGCCTGCGCGCGCTGGTCAAGCACCTCGACGGCATCTCCGACGCCGACATCGCGGGCCTCAACATCCCGACCGGCATTCCGCTCGTCTATGAGCTCGACGCCGACTTCAAGCCGGTCAAGCCGGGTGGCACCTACCTCGACCCGGAGGCCGCGGCGGCGGCCATCGAGGCGGTCAAGAACCAGGGCAAGAAGAAGTAGGTTTGGTGATCATGCCCCTGAGCTGCGCTTCCGGCGCGACTCAGGGGCATTTTCACGCCGTGGAGCCTCTCCGGAACCTCAGCCCGTGTGACCTTGCGGCCGGAGAGCCTTCCGGCCCGGACCCGGCTGTTGGCGGGCGGGGCATGCGGCATCGTCGGACAGCCGGAAGGGAACGCCGGTGAGTTTCTCGGACAGCTCCCACAGCCGGCGTGCGGTGGTGGTGTCACGGATGGCGCGCTCCTCGGTGCGCAGGACGGGCTCGCCGCGTAGCTGCAGCGGTCCGTCGGGCACGACATACGCTCCGCCCGGCAGGTCCGGGACGGTCGCGGCGTACAGGGATGTCCTGGCGCCTTCGGGGGTGGGGCGGAAGGCGGCGCGGACCAGCAGCCGGGTCAACGTTGCATGGAGGCGGCCGCGGTTGGCGTTGGCGCCGCCGGTCAGAACGTTGGTGCGGGTGAGTCCGGGGGCGACGGTCATGCTGCGCAGCCTCAGACCGGCGGCATCGGCGCGGCGCTGCAGTTCGGTGGCGAAGTAGAGGTTGGCGCGCTTGGACTGCAGGTAGGCGAACACGGTGCTGTAGCGGCGTTCGGCGTTGAGGTTGTCCGGGTCGAAGCGGGCGAACCGCTGTCCTTCGCTGCTGACGGTGACCACCCGCGGATCGGGCGAGGCGAGCAGCTGGGGCAGCATCAGCCCGGTCAGGGCGAAGGTGCCCAGGTGGTTGATCCCGAACTGCGACTCGAAGCCATCGGCGGTCCGGGCGAACGGCACCATCGCCACGCCGGCGTTGTTGACCAGCAGATCGAGCCGGTCATGGTCCCAGCCGTCGGCGAAGGCGCGTATGGAGGCAAGATCGGCGAGGTCGAGGAGGCGCACCTCGGCACGGGCGCCGGGTGCCCGGGCGAGCAGCCGGTCCAGGGCGGCCTGCCCCCGTCGGGGACTGCGGCAGGCCAGCACGACGTGTGCGCCCCGGCGAGCGAGCACCTCCGCTGTGACCTGGCCGATGCCGCTGTTGGCGCCGGTCACCACTACGAGGCGGCCGGATTGGTCGGGGATGGAGTCGAGGGTCCAGGTGGGGGAAGCGCTGGGCATGGCTTTCCTTCTCAGCTCATCGGTTGAGGCTTCCGGTACGCAGTGGGACAGGACTCGCCTCAATGCAACTTCTAGTTGCGATAGTCTGGAGCCTGACATGCGATCGACCGCTAGCGCAACTAGGAGTTGCAATGGAGTTGGGGTCCTCCGGTCCTGCCCGCCCGGTCGGGCGCGGACGCAAGGCGCAGGCGGCGGTGCGCGCGGCTACCCTCGCCGAGTTGCTGGACCGGGGATATGCCGAGCTGACCGTCGAGGGCGTGGCTCAGCGGGCCGGGGTGCACAAGACGACCGTCTACCGGCGCTGGAAGGATCGCGCGAGCCTGGTTGTTGACGCGCTTTCCGAGCACTTCGCCACCGACATCCCCACCCCGGACACCGGAGCCATCGAGACCGACCTGCGCGCGCTCGCGCGGGCGCTCGTGCAGAGCATGACGGGCCCGGTCGGCAGGGCGGTGCAGACCGCGATGCACTCCGACGCGGGTCGGCTGCCGGAGATCGCCGAGGCGCGGCGGCGGGTCTTCGCCGACCGGTTCCGGCGTGCCGAGCCCGTGATCACCCGTGCCATCGAGCGAGGCGAACTCCCGGCGGAGACCGATCCGGTCGAGCTGCTCAAAACGCTGGCCGCACCGATCTACTTCCGGTTGCTGGTCAGCGCTGATCCGATCGAGGAGGGCGCCGCCGACCAGGCCGTGCGGATCACGCTCGCCGCCGCCCGCGCCGGTGCCCTGACACGGGACTCCGCCGTAGCCGTCAAGACGACCGAGGCGGACGCCGGTCAGGCGTGAAGGGCAGCGCGACGGCCACCGCCCCCTGCCTGCGATTTCTCCACGGGCAGGGGGCTCTTCGCGTCCGGGGCGGTTCGGGCGCGCCCCGGGAGGTCAGACCCCGGTGCCCGGGTCGCGTCGACGCCGGGACAGGGTGACTCCGAGCACCACGGCGAACAGGGCCACCAGCGCGGCCGAGACGGCGAGGAAGGTCGGGTCCAGGGAGCCGATGGCGCCGGACGCGGTGGGGACCGCTCCGGCAACCCCGGGACCGTGCGGGAAGGTGATCCGCGCCTTGTACGACTCTTCGAGAAGACCGCTCTTCAGCTTGAGCGAGACCTCCCAGGGGCCGTCGTCCACCTGATCGGTCACCAGGACCTTCACCGGCCCCGACTGGCCGGGTGCCAGGCTCGTCCCGAGCTGGACCGGGTAGGGGCCCGCGCTGAGACTTCCGGACACCTGCTTCATCCTCATGGAGCCGATGAGGTCCAGGGCGCGGCCACCGGTGTTGTGCACCTGCGCCCGCACGACGGCGCGCCCCTTCCTGTCGCGCGCGGCCGTCATCGTGTCCACCGTGAATTTCGCCTGCGGGGGATTGTTGCCGCCGACCGAGAGGTAGATGCGGATACCGGTGCGGTTGACCAGGGCGATACCGGAGCCCGTGTCGCGACCGCTGACCTGTGCCCACACCACGCCGTAGCGCTCGCCGGGAGCCGCGTCCTTGGGCACGGCGATCGTCACCGTGTCGCGGGCCACGGAGCGGGCGGGCACGGTCAGCTGGTTGTCCCGGAGCCTGGTCCAGGACGTCAGCTCGTTCCCTGTGCTCCCGGCCGCAGGGATGAAGGCGCCGCGGACGATCTTCGCCGCGCCGGCATAGACGGCGACCCGCATCGGCGAGTCGGAGGTGTTCGACACCTCGATACGCCGGCTCACGGTGATGCCCGGACGGAGATTGTCGATGATGTACTGCCGCGCCCGCGGGTCGTCGACCAGGTCTACCGGAACGTCGACGAGTCGCACACCGACGCTGCCTGCATCCGGGGGCGCCGGCCGACGGGCCGGGTCCGATCGATGGGACGCGGACGAGACAGTGCTGATGGCCAGGGTCAATGCCACGGCCATCAGCACTGTGAGAGAAACGAACCTGCGCATGCGCCTCTATTGATTTTCTGTTGATTCCCCGACGAGTTCCTCTGTCGGTCAGGCGACCGAGTGGGTGATCGTCGAGTTGTACGTACCTGCGAGCGCGTTCGCCGGAATGGTGATGGCGATCGTGGGGTTCCAGGTGGCCGAGTTGATTCCTGAGACGTTGGCGGCCGTCTGGACGGGCCCCGGGGGGTAGAGCGGGTCCAGGTTGCTCGGAGTGACGGTGGCGGTGCCGCTGACCGAGGCCTGAGGGGTGGTGTAACTGCTGTTGCCGGCTTGGGATACGGAGATGTTCTGGGGGCCGGTGAAGTCCACGGCGTTCGCCGTGACCGTCCAGCCGGTGGTACCGCCCCGTCCGTCCGTCACCGTCACATTGCCGAGTTGGCTGTCGACGGTCTGCGGACTGCTGCTGACGGCAACGGTTCCGAGGTTCACCGGCCCTGTGGGCACGGCGATGTTGAGCGTGCCGGAGGAGACCTGGACCGTCACCGGTGTGTCCGCAGCGGAAGCCGGTACCGGAAATGCCAGCACGGTAACGGCCGCACCGGCAATCAGGGGGCTGATGACAATACGTCTTCTCATCGTCACAACCTTGCGTGAAGGTGAGCGGGGAATTCGGACAGCGCAGTAGCGCCACCTGTTTTTCAAATTACTCACAGCAAGGTCGAAAGGTATTCCGGACGAATCGAATGAACCCCCGGATTCACTCGGTTCGGCGAACCTGCAGATGCCCGGCGCGGCGAAGGGCCCCGCCCGTCCCCGGGCGGGGCCCTTCGCGTGTGCGCTGTCACCGGATCACCGGCGGCGGTACCTGTCGCGTGTCAGCCGCCGCACTGGCACGGCCCGCCCGACTGGCAGCCGCAGCCGCAGCCCGAGCCGCAGCCGCAGGCGCCGAGGAGCGGCAGCCGACGGGGCGGGGTCACTGCTTCGACCGGTGTGTCCTGCTGGGCGGGTGTGGGGGAATCGGCCATGGGTCCTCCTCGAAGGCGTGCGTGTGTCGCCTTTCCCCATTGCATGCCCACTCGGCCCGGCGCATCAACGGCGCACAGTTGTGCCCGGGTCGTCGGCGCGCGGGAAACCGGGGGGAGCTACGCGCCCTCGACCGTCGTCTCCGACTGCAGCTCGTCCGCGTGCTCGCCGGTGACCAGGTACACGACCCGCTTGGCCACGGAGACCGCGTGGTCGGCGAAGCGCTCGTAGTAGCGGCCGAGCAGGGTGACGTCGACGGCCGTCTCGATGCTGTGCTGCCAGCGCTCGTCGATCAGGTGCGTGAACAGCGTGCGGTGCAGCAGGTCCATCTCGTCGTCGTCGGTCTCCAGCTGGAGCGCCAGGTCGACGTCCTTGGTGATGATGACCTCCGCCGCCTTCGCCATCAGCCGCTGCGCGAGCTGACCCATTTCGAGCATGGTGGCGTGCAGATCCCGCGGAACCGCGGAGTTCGGGAAGCGGAGGCGGGCCAGCTTGGCCACGTGCTGCGCCAGGTCGCCGGAGCGCTCCAGGTCCGCGCTCATCCGCAGGGAGGTCACCACTATGCGCAGATCCGTGGCCACTGGCTGTTGGCGGGCGAGCAGGGCTATCGCCCGGGCCTCCAGGTCGTGCTGGAGGTCGTCCACCTTCTGGTCTGCGGCGATCACGCTCTCGGCGAGCTTCAGATCCGCGTCGAGCATGGCCGTCGTGGCGCGCCCGATCGCCGACCCGACCAGCCGGGCCATCTCGACGAGGCCTTCACCGATGGAGTCCAGTTCCTCGTGGTACGCGTCCCGCATGGGAAGTCCCTCTCTTGGATGTGAACGGGGGTCCGGGTGGGGCTGAGACCCCCACGCTCCCACGTTCGGCGCCGCACGCGTCCGGATCCTCCCCCTCAAGTGAACCGCCACTTTCCCCTCGGTGAACTCTGAGCGACGACTGTTCGAGGTGCCACTCGGATGGCTGGGAGACAGGTCGACGGCCCGCATAACCTGGATGCATGGACGTGAACGCGGCAGTCGCCGCATTGGCTGCGATCGCCGGGGTGTGCACCGGCGTGATCGCCATGCTGGCGTTCCGCTGGAGCGAGCGCGACCTGGCAAGGCCCACCCGCACATCCCTGCACACGGACCCCGTGCTTCCGCCCGGAGTCGACACCGTGCTCTCCGTACTCCGCTCCTCGGCGGTCGTCCTCGACGAGAGCGACTCCGTGGTCAAGGCCAGCTCCGCCGCGTATGCGCTGGGTCTGGTCAGGGGCGGGAAGCTGGCGGTGGAGCCGATGCTGCACATGGCCCGGGACACTCGACGCGACGGCGAGATACGCCAGGTCGAGCTCGACCTGGACCGGCGCGGCACCGGCCGCGGCGAGGCCCTCGCCGTCTCCGCCCGGGTCGCACCGCTCGGCTCACGCCTTGTGCTGCTCCTCGTCGACGACCTCACCGAGGCCCGACGGATAGAAGCGGTGCGACGGGACTTCGTCGCCAATGTCAGCCATGAGCTCAAAACCCCCGTAGGTGCGCTCTCGCTGCTTTCCGAAGCGGTCATGGACGCATCGGACGACCCGGAGGCGGTCACCCGCTTCGCGGGCCGCATGCAGATCGAGGCGACCCGGCTCACCAACCTCGTACAGGAGCTCATCGACCTCTCACGGGTGCAGAACGACGACCCGCTGGAGTACGCCGAACCCGTACGGGTGGACGAACTGGTCGCCGAGGCGATCGACCGCTCCCGGCACACCGCGTCCACCAAGCAGATCACCATGGCCGCCGGCGGCACGGCCGACCTGCACGTCTGGGGCAACCGCGGCCAGCTGGCCGCCGCCCTCGGCAATCTCGTCGAGAACGCCGTCAACTACTCGCCCGCCCGTACCCGTGTGGGTATTGCCGCTCGCCGTGTTCCCGCGCCCGGCGGGGACGCGATCGAGATCGCCGTCACCGACCAGGGCATCGGAATCTCCGAGAAGGACCGCGAGCGCGTCTTCGAGCGCTTCTACCGTGTGGACCCCGCCCGCTCCCGGGCGACGGGCGGTACGGGCCTGGGCCTGGCCATCGTCAAACACGTGGCCGCCTCCCACGGCGGTGAGGTCACGGTCTGGAGCACCGAGGGCCAGGGCTCCACTTTCACCCTGCGGTTGCCGGAGGCCGGCTCCGTCCGGGACCGTACGCACATCCGGGCGGCCGTCGGCCCCGACGACCCGGTCGACCCCTACGATCCCGACGACCCCGCACCGTACGACCCCGATCCCGCTCACGATCCCCCTCCCGCTCCGGGCCAGGATTCCGCTCCCGCTCACGATCCCCGTCGTGCTCATGAGTCCGAGTCCGGTCCCGCCTCACGTCCCGGTCCAGATCCCCGGACCATCACACGCGAACCACTGCCTGCCCCGGAGGTCCTTCCGTGACCCGAGTGCTTGTCGTCGAGGACGAGGAATCCTTCAGCGACGCTCTTTCCTACATGCTCCGCAAGGAGGGCTTCGAGGTCGCGGTCGCGACCACGGGGCCCGAGGGGCTCGACGAGTTCGAGCGCAACGGCGCCGACCTCGTCCTCCTCGACCTGATGCTGCCGGGCCTGCCCGGTACCGAGGTCTGCCGCCAGCTGCGCGGCCGGTCCAACGTCCCCGTCATCATGGTGACCGCCAAGGACAGCGAGATCGACAAGGTCGTCGGCCTGGAGATAGGAGCCGACGACTACGTGACCAAGCCGTTCTCCTCGCGGGAGCTGGTCGCCCGTATCCGCGCGGTGCTGCGGCGCCGTGGCGAGCCGGAGGAGGTCACGCCGGCCGCCCTGGAGGCCGGTCCCGTCCGGATGGATGTCGACCGCCATGTGGTCACCGTCTCCGGCGGCAAGGTCGACCTGCCGCTGAAGGAGTTCGACCTGCTGGAGATGCTCCTGCGCAACGCGGGGCGCGTGCTGACCCGTATGCAGCTGATCGACCGCGTCTGGGGCGCCGACTACGTGGGTGACACCAAGACCCTCGACGTCCATGTGAAGCGTCTCCGCGCCAAGATCGAGCCGGATCCGGGTGCGCCGCGCTATCTGGTCACGGTCCGAGGTCTGGGCTACAAGTTCGAGCCGTAGGCCGGCCCCGGCCCGGGCACCTGGTGCTGTGACCGGATGGGTTCACCGGCTCGCGACGCCCTGCACGGCGCTCACCGGCTTGCGATGCGTCCCCTCGGCCCCAAGGGGCCGGGGGAGACCCCATGCCCTCGGCCCCAAGGGGCCGGGGAGAGCCCATGCCCTCGGCCCCAAGGGGCCGGGGAGAGCCCATGCCCTCGGCCCCAAGGGGCCGGGGAGACCCCATGCCCTCGGCCCCAAGGGGCCGGGGAGAGCCCATGCACCGGACGCCGCGAGCTTCCCGGCAAACCTGTCCGGTCACAGCACTGGCAGGTACGGCGGAGCCCCACCGGATCCTTCCGGTGGGGCTCCGCCGTACTCACGCCTGGAAGGGGCCGGTGAGCCTCAGTGCTCCGCGCCCTCGGCGGGCTGGGTCCCCTCAGCGCCTTCGGTGCCTTCGGTGCCTTCGGCACCCTCAGCGCCCTCGGCGGACTCGGACGGCGTCGTGCCGCCCGCGTGCTCGCCTTCGTCCTCGCTGCCGTGCTGGCCCTCCGCCGGGGCGGACGGGCTGCCCGACGGCGACGACGCCGGGGCCGACGGCTCGGCCGGCTGCGGCGCCCCGGTCGGGCCGTAGTCCTTGTAGTAGCCGGTTGCCGGAACGACGAAGGCGTCGAGCGCGACGTCGCCGGTCTCGCTGAAGCGGAAGACGACGCGCTGGACGTCGCCGCTCTTCACCGCCTCGCTGCCGTTCTCGACGACTGCGGACGCGTTGCCCTTGCCGCCGAGAAGCACCGAGCCGCCGGCCGGCACGGTCAGCGGGCCGCCCCCCGTGGCCGGGGAGAGCTTCACCGTCGCGCTGGTGCCCGGCAGCGCGATGGAGTCGAGCGTCTGCTGCTCGGTGCCGTTGTTGAACACCGTTCCCGTGACGACCGCCGGGCCCTTGGCACCCTCTCCGGGCTGGGCGATCACCGTCGCGTTCTGGATCTTGATGTCGCCGACCGAGGTGGCAGCGTTGTCCGGCTTGACCTCGAGCGTCTGCGCGTCCATGCCTGCGCCGCAGGCCGAGAGCGAAGCGATCGAGATCACGAGGGCAGTGGCGGCGATGGCGCCGCGTCGAAGGCTGCGGCTCACGGCGGCGGCAACTCCTTGGACGTACGGACGGGCTGAAGGTCTTGCAGGTCTTGCGGCCCCGCAGGCCTACGGGCCTTGCAGGGCTTACGGCTGGCTTAGGTTACCGAGCCATGGTCGGCGTCCCGCACCCGACCCGCCCCTGTCCCGGCCGCACTCCACGCCGCGCGCGTTTCCGGTCCTCCTGCGGCCCTCCCGCGTGCCGCTGCCGCCCGGTCCCGGGCACCGCCTCCCGAGGCTCCTCGCATCGGGATTCGGCCCCTCTGTTCACATAACCCGGATGATCAATTCCAGGGCCATCACACATTCCTTACGGAAAACCGTCGAGGATGCCCTTGTTGATCAATTCGGGATTCCTTCTCGCGGCACCTCCGTACGGGTGACCGAGCCTCGAACGGAGTACGGGAAGTAGACTGCTGAGAACCAGGCAAATCGGGACGTTCGTCCGCTTGGGCGGGGGTTGTGGTGTGTGTAACGTGCGCGTATCTGCGTGCCCGTGCAGCCGCTCCGACCTGCGAATACCCCCTTCCGGAAGTCGTCCGCAGCACGTCCGGGTTGGTGTTGTCAAGCCCCGAGATATGCCCTGACCTGCGAAAACGCCATTCAGAAGAAGCCGTTCTCGTGTTACCCTGGATAGCCACGGAAGGGGTACCTGTCACATGACGTTCAAGGTTGGCGACACCGTGGTCTATCCCCATCACGGGGCCGCGCTGATCGAGGCCATCGAAACTCGCCAGATCAAAGGCGTGGACAAGACCTACTTGGTGCTCAAGGTCGCCCAGGGCGACTTGACGGTTCGTGTGCCGGCGGACAATGCGGATCTTGTTGGCGTGCGCGATGTGGTCGGTCAGGATGGGCTGGACCGGGTCTTCGACGTACTGCGTGCGCCGTATGCGGAGGAGCCCACGAACTGGTCCCGTCGCTACAAAGCAAATCTCGAGAAGCTCGCCTCCGGCGATGTCATCAAGGTCGCCGAGGTAGTGCGTGACCTGTGGCGTCGTGAGCGCGAGCGCGGTCTCTCCGCAGGTGAGAAGCGCATGCTTGCCAAGGCGCGCCAGATCCTGGTGAGCGAACTGGCCCTCGCGGAGAACACGAACGAGGACAAGGCCGAGGCTCTCCTCGACGAGGTCCTCGCGTCCTGACACCAAGGCGTCGGCGCTCTCCGCGCCAAGCGTCCACGGTGCAGAACTGAATGCCGCGGTGCCCGCTGACCAGCTGAAGAGTTGCGTCGCCGGGCACTGCGGCATGTTCGCAAGCTCAATACCCGACGTTCAATCCCCCGACGTTCCCCGTCTCCCCCCGACCTCCCTGGCCGTCCCCGCCGAACTCTGGCGTGCCGGGCCCGGGCAGCTGGCGCAGCCGGCTCAACCAGTCGTCACGGAAAGGGTCCGGTCAAGGCGTCGCGCCCGGCACGCTGTGGCCATACCCATATCGGCCGCGGACACAAACCTGGTGACGGCCGATTCGGTCCTGGTCATGCCAATTCGGGGGCGTCATCGACCTCCGGAGTGGAACCGATGTCAGACCAATCGCGCACCGGCCGCACCGCCGTGGTGATCCCCGCGGCAGGCCGAGGCGTTCGGCTCGGCCCGGGTGCGCCCAAGGCGCTCCGCGCTCTCAACGGCACCCCCATGCTGATCCACGCCGTCCGGGCCATGGCGGCATCGCGGGCCGTCTCGCTCGTCGTCGTGGTCGCCCCACCGGACGGTGCCCCCGAGGTCAAGAACCTGCTCGACGAACACGCCCTGCCCGAGCGCACCGACTACCTGGTCGTCCCCGGCGGCGACACACGCCAGGAGTCAGTGCGCCTCGGTCTCGAAGCACTCCCCGAGACGATCGGCACGGTGCTCGTGCACGACGCGGCCCGCCCGCTCGTCCCGGTCGACACCGTCGACGCGGTCATCGAGGCCGTACGGGACGGGGCTCCGGCCGTGGTCCCGGCCCTGCCGCTCGCCGACACCGTCAAGCAGGTCGAGCCACGTGCGAAGGGCGAGCCGGAGCCGGTCGTCGCCACCCCCGAGCGGGCCAGGCTGCGCGCCGTGCAGACCCCGCAGGGTTTCGACCGCGACACGCTCGTACGCGCCCACGAGACGGTCGCCGTGAGCGGTGACGGCGCCACCGACGACGCCGGGATGGTCGAGCAGCTCGGCGCGCCCGTCGTGGTCGTGCCCGGCCACGAAGAGGCGTTCAAGGTGACCCGCCCGCTGGACCTCGTGCTCGCCGAGGCCGTACTCGCCCGCAGGAGGGCCAACGATGGCTTCTGACACCCCCGCCGTCCCCGCCATGCCTCTCGTCGGCATCGGCACCGACGTCCATGCCTTCGAGCAGGGTCGCGAACTGTGGTGCGCGGGTCTGCTGTGGCCCGACGAGGAGTACGGCCTGGCCGGCCACTCCGACGGCGACGTCGCCGCCCACGCCGCCTGCGACGCCCTCTTCTCGGCCGCGGGTGTCGGCGACCTCGGCGCCCACTTCGGCACCGGCCGCCCCGAGTGGTCCGGTGCCTCCGGGGTCACGCTGCTTGCCGAGGCCGCCCGGATCGTCCGCGCCGAGGGCTTCGACATCGGCAACATCGCCGTCCAGGTCATCGGCGTACGGCCGAAGATCGGCAAGCGGCGCGAGGAGGCCGGCAAGGCGCTGAGCGCGGCGGCGGGAGCACCGGTCTCCGTGTCCGGCACGACCACGGACGGTCTCGGGCTGACCGGCAGGGCCGAAGGGCTGGCAGCGATCGCCACAGCGCTCGTCTTCCGCGCGTCCTGACCGGGATCGGGAGCCTGCGTGGGGTAGACGCGGTGGTGACCCAACGGATTCCTGCGCAACACGTGCACCGAGTTCAGGAGGACCGCACCGTGACCGCCCCACTCAGCGACAAGCTCAAGGAACTGCTCGACAGTCCCGTGTTCGTGAACCTCGCCACCATCCAGCCCGACGGAAGCCCCCAGGTGTCTCCCGTCTGGGCCAAGCGTGACGGCGACGACGTGCTGATCTCGACGACCGTCGGGCGGCGCAAGGAGAAGAACCTCCGTCGCGACTCGCGGGCGACCGTGCTCGTCCAGCCCTTCGACGAGCCCTACACCTACGCTGAGATTCGCGGGAGTGCCAGCCTCACCAGCGAGGGCGGCCAGGAGCTGATCGACGAGCTGTCCCTGAAGTACACCGGCAAGAGGTACGCCGACTTCAACCCGGAGGCCCACAAGGACGCGCCGCGCGTGGTCGTGCGGATCACCCCGCGGAAGGTCGTCGGCGCACTCGCCTGAACGGTTTTCGGGTTCACGTGGTCACAATCCAGTCCCCGCGCCCTCAAGGGGGCGCGGGGCACTGCCGCAGGCCCACTACTCTTGAGTGGTGACTATTCGGCTGTACGACACCAGCGCCCGGCAGATCCGTGATTTCGTCCCGCTCACGCCGGGTTGTGTCTCGATCTACCTGTGTGGCGCGACCGTGCAGTCCGCCCCGCACATCGGGCACATCAGGTCCGGACTCAACTTCGACATCATGCGCCGCTGGTTCGAGCACCGCGGCTACGACGTCACGTTCATCCGCAATGTGACGGACATCGACGACAAGATCATCGCCAAGGCGGAGCTCCAGAAGCGTCCCTGGTGGGCGATCGGGTACGAGAACGAGCGCGCGTTCAGCGCGGGTTACCAGGCGCTCGGCTGCCTGCCGCCCACCTACGAGCCGCGCGCCACGGGCCACATCACCGAGATGGTCGAGATGATGCGCGGCCTCATCGAGCGCGGCCACGCCTACGAGGCCGACGGCAACGTCTACTTCGACGTGCGCTCCCTGCCCGGCTACCTGGAGCTGTCCAACCAGGACATCGACGATCTGCGCCAGCCGTCCGGTGAGGGCGAGACCGGCAAGCGCGACCCGCGGGACTTCGCCATGTGGAAGGCGGCGAAGCCCGGCGAGCCGTCCTGGGAGACGCCCTGGGGGCGGGGGCGTCCGGGCTGGCACCTGGAGTGCTCGGCCATGGCGCACAAGTACCTGGGCTCCGCCTTCGACATCCACGGCGGCGGCATCGACCTGATCTTCCCGCACCACGAGAACGAGATCGCCCAGGCCAAGGGCTTCGGCGACGCCTTCGCCTCGTACTGGGTGCACAACGCCTGGGTGACGCTGAGCGGCGAGAAGATGTCGAAGTCGCTGGGCAACTCGGTGCTCGTGTCCGAGATGGTCAAGCAGTGGCGTCCCATCGTGCTCCGCTACTACCTGGGCACCCCGCACTACCGCTCGATGATCGAGTACAGCGAGGAGGCCCTGCGCGAGGCCGAGTCGGCGTTCGCGCGCATCGAGGGCTTCGTGCAGCGGGTCACCGAGAAGGCGGGGAACACGGTTCCTCCCGCCGCCGAGGTGCCGGCGGCCTTCGCCGAGGCGATGGACGACGACCTCGGGGTGCCGCAGGCGCTCGCGATCGTCCACACCACGGTCCGCCAGGGGAACTCGGCACTCGCC
Organism: Streptomyces sp. NPDC043861; assembly: GCF_056435905.1. Classification (NCBI taxonomy): domain Bacteria; kingdom Bacillati; phylum Actinomycetota; class Actinomycetes; order Kitasatosporales; family Streptomycetaceae; genus Streptomyces; species Streptomyces sp. NPDC043861. Next base: position 88,931 of record NZ_JBWKDP010000004.1, read on the forward strand.
GCCGACGACAAGGAAGCCGCCGTCGAGCGTCTCGCCGAGGTGCGGGCCATGCTCGGTGTGCTGGGCCTGGACCCGCTGGACCCGCACTGGGCGGGCGAGGCCGACCGTGGCGAGGACCTCCACGGGGTCGTCGACACGCTCGTACGGCTCGTGCTTCAGCAGCGCGAGTCGGCCCGGGCCCGCAAGGACTGGGGCACGGCCGACGCCATCCGGGATCAGCTCAACCAGTCCGGACTCGTCATCGAGGACGGCCCGGACGGTCCACGCTGGACGCTCGGACAGCGCTGACCAGTGACAATGTGCCGCCCGGCCCCCCGGGCGGCACACTTTCTTACGTACGTACGCATCCGGGACCCGCGAAGATCCGTTTGGGGCCCACGAAGATTCAGGGAAACAGGTAGTCATGGCCGGGAACAGCCAGCGCAGGAACCGCCGCACGTCCAACAAGAAGGGCGCGACGGTCGGCAGCGGTGGCAAGCGGCGCCGCAGCCTCGAGGGCAAGGGCCCGACCCCGCCCGCGTCCGCACGCAAGGGCCATGTGAAGAACCGGATCGCCAATGCCAAGACCAAGCAGGCACAGCGTCGCCCGGTCGCGCGGCGCGGCGGCAAGGGCTCGTCCGAGATGGTCGTCGGCCGCAACCCCGTCTTCGAGGCGCTGCGCGACGGTGTGCCGGCGACGACGCTGTACGTCCAGCAGTTCATCGACAACGACGAGCGGGTGCGAGAGGCACTCCAGCTCGCCGGGCAGCGCGGCAACATCAATCTGATGGAGGCGCCCCGCGCCGAGCTGGACCGCATGACGAACGGGCTGAACCACCAGGGCCTCGTTCTTCAGGTGCCGCCGTACGAGTACGCCCACCCCGAGGACCTCGCGGCGGCCGCGTTCGACGACGGCGAGGACCCGCTCATCGTCGCCCTCGACGGTGTCACCGACCCGCGCAACCTCGGTGCGGTCGTCCGCTCGGTGGCGGCCTTCGGCGGCCACGGTGTGGTCGTGCCCGAGCGGCGCGCCGCCGGTATGACCGCCGGCGCCTGGAAGACCTCCGCGGGTACGGCCGCCCGCACCCCGGTGGCCCGCGCCACCAACCTGACCCGCGCCCTCGAGGCGTACCAGAAGGCCGGCATCACGGTCGTCGGCCTCGCGGCGGACGGTGAGGTCGAGGTCGGCGAGCTCGACGCCCTGGACGGACCGGTCGTCATCGTCGTCGGCAGCGAGGGCAAGGGCCTCTCCCGCCTTGTCGGCGAAACCTGCGACTTCCGGGTGCGCATCCCGATGCCGGGCGGTGCGGAGTCCCTGAACGCCGGTGTCGCGGCGGGCGTGGTGCTGTACGAGGCGGCGCGGCGCAGGGGCTGACCGGGTCAAGGGGCCTCGGGGCCGGACCGGCTGCCGGGGCCGGGCCGGAGCGGTTGCCCGAGCCGGAGAGGGAGTGTGCCGCCGGGGCCTGGGCCGCAGCGGTTGCCCCGGCCGGGGCGTCAACTCCCTTGGTTCCAGGGGCTACTGATGTCGCATGATCGAACGTCGGTTCCCGTGTGGTGCGGCGTGGGCCGACCTTGACGGGTCTCGGACATTTCGCCGCCGTCAAGGCAGTGTCCTAAACACAAGTCACTCGGTTAGATGAGTGTGGACACCAGAACTCCCCGGACCGGCTTCGACGAGCAGCCCTCCCTGGGCATGGTCAAGGTGAACTGCGATCCCGCGCAGGTCATCGTGAACCACGCCAGTTTCCGGGTGAAGCTCGGCCCGAGCCAGACCCCGCGCCCCGCGCGAGGCATGGCGGACGCCGCCGTCAGGATCCCCGCCGGCCGCGGCGCGGGTGCGGCGGCGCGCCGTCGTGCGCCCGTTGTGTGGAGCGGGAGGTCGGCTCCGGGTGATCCCGGGGCGACCGGCCTGCTCCAGGCGGTGCGCAGCTCGGGAGCGCTCACGCACGCCGGCACGCAGCCCGGGGACGGATTCGACGGTCACGGCTTCGACCGGTCGGGCTTCGAGCCTTCCGGGTTCGACGGGGCGGGTTACGAACGTTCCGGGTTCGACGGGGCGGGTTATGAACGTTCCGGGTACGACGCGACGGGTTACGAACGTCCCGGGTACGACGGGACAGGTTACGAACGTCCCGGGTACGGGGGGACCGGCCTCGAGGGGCCGGGTTTCGAGCGGGCCGGGTTCGAACGTCCCGCCTTCGAGGGCGGCGCCACGCAGGTCATCCCCCGCGTCGACGTGGCTGCCGGCTCCGACACCGTGCCCACACCCGTGGCGGGACGTCCCGGGGGCCCGCTGCTGCCACCCATGCGACAGGCGGAGGGTGCGTACGACGCGTACGAGCCGTACGGCCAGGAGGCCGACGAGGAGCCCGACTTCGGGTACCGGCCCCCCGAGCGCACTCCTGCGGCAGAGACGGGCGTACGGCACGCCTACTACCCCGGGCGCCGGATGAACCTCGGCGTCGTCCTGCTCCCGCTCCGTGTCTTCCTCGGACTCATCTCGGTCTACGCGGGGATGGGCAAGCTCTGCGACCCCGTCTACTTCGACGGCGGCGAGCGCGGCTCCATGGTCAAGTGGCTGAACTCGCTCGACCCCTGGACGGTGGCGGGCCCGCTGCGCGACTTCGCGGTCTCCCACCCGGTCGGTGCCGGTCTCACCGTCGCGTTCCTGCAGGTCGTCGTAGGCGTACTCACGATCCTCGGTCTTTGGCAGCGGGTCGCGGCCGTCGTCGGCACCCTGCTCTCGGCCGCACTGATCATGACCGTGAGCTGGCGCACCGTCCCGGTCTACGACGCGCCGGACATCATCAATCTCGCCGCCTGGTCGCCCCTGATCATCGCCGGCGCCCCCGTGTACTCGGTGGACGGGCGCCTGGCGGGCGAGGCATGGCGCAAGCTCGGACCGCGCTCGGAACTGTGGGAGCTGCGACGTCGCGTGCTGCGGCGCGGCGGGATGCTTGCCGCGGTGGTCGTCGGGCTGACCCTGTTGGTCGGCTCCGTCCTCGGCGGAGCGGTGCGCTCCACTGAGCTGGTGACCGTTCCCGGCCCGAATGTCGACCCCACCAACCACCTCCCCGGCTCCCCGCTGCCCCAGGAGTCGGGTGAGCGCACCCCGACCCGTGAGGCGAGGCAGCGGACCGAGCCTGCCAGGACCGGGACGAGCACCCCCACGGCGGAGGAGGCCGAGCCGTCCGAGTCGGCCCGCGAGACCGGCAGTGTCGGACAGGCCGGCAGTCCCAGCCAGTCCCAGGGCACGGGCAGCCAGGAGCCGCCGGTCCACTCGCAGCCGGCCCAGCAGGCCCCGTCCAGCAGCTCCGGCCCCGGCACGACCGACGGCGGTGCCACCGGCGGCACCGGATCCGGCGGTGGCAGCACGGGCGGTGGGTCCGACAACGGAGGGTCCGGCGGGAATGGAGGCGGCTCCGGCGGAGGCAACCGCAACCCGATCGGCGGCCTGCTCGGCTGACGCTCCCACCGCAGGCCCGCACCGGGACCAGGACGGCCCGAGGGGCGGTCACCCATGTCGATACGACTGTGGTGACCGCCCCTCGGGCGTGCCGGAGCCTGTCGCTGTCCGCGGTCCGTGAACCCGCTGCCGACAAGGCACGCCCGCTGGGTGGTGCCCCTGGCAGGGGAGGTGCCCGCTGCGGATCCCGCCGGGGACGGGGGTTCGCCCGACGGGGTCGTCAGGAAGCCCCCTACAAGGCTCGTCAGGGAGCCTGGGCCGAGAGCTCCTTCGCGGCCTCCGTCAGGTCCTTCGCCGTGTCGATGGCACGCCAGTAGGCCCCGTGAGGCAGCGGGAACCCTGCCAGCGCGCGCTCACGGGCCAGCCGCGGGAACGTCGTGCGCTCGTGGTCGCCCCGGTCCGGCAGCAGACTCGTGAACTCCGCGGAGAAGACGTACACGCCCGCGTTGATGAGATACGGCGACGGCGGGGACTCGATGAAGTCCAGAACGTGCCCGAACTCGTCGGTCTCCACGGCCCCCCAGGGGATACGGGGGCGGGCGAGGGCGAGCGTGGCGGTGGCATCCCGTTCCGCGTGGAACTCGGCCATCTCACGCAGCGAGAAACGGGTCCAGATGTCGCCATTGGTGGCGTACCAGGGCTCGTCCGGGTTCGGGAGGCTCCTGGCCGCGTACTTGAGGCCGCCGCCTCGGCCCAGGGGGACCGGTTCCACGACGGTCTTCACCCGCAGCGGCAGTACGGCGTTCGCCAGCCACTCCTGCAGGACCTCGGCGAGGTGTCCGCAGGAGACAACGGCGTCAGTGACGCCCTCGGCGGCCAGCCAGGCAAGCTGATGGCCGATGATCGGGGTCCCCGTTCCGGGGATCTCGACCATCGGCTTGGGGCGGTCGTCGGTGTACGGGCGCAGTCGCGAGCCCTGGCCACCTGCCAGGACCACGGCCTGCGTCGGATACGTATGCATAGGGGCACGATAAGCGGTTCCCCTCGGGCAGCTCCCGGGAGCCGCCCCGCGCCGTCAGCGGCCCTGTGTCTGCTGGTAGACGCCCGAGGCGAACGAGGTGTCGCAGACGGGACGGGAGAACGACTGCGCGCGCGTCGGCCCGTAGTGCTCCACCGCGGCACGGCCGAGAGCCTTCGCGATCGTCATGCAGTGCCTCGCGAGCGACGGGCGCTGCTCGACCTCGCGCTGGAGGTGGGTGAGGGCGGTGCCCGCGTCCTTCTCCTGCAGCTCCGCGAGGAGCTTGTCGCGCAGAACCTCGTGCGGTGCACGGGACTTGGCACGGACCGATACATTCTCCGAGGACGCGGTGAGCATCCGCGACTCGGTGTTGCGGTCCGCCCACGGGACGCTGGTGACCGCGAGAGTTCCGGAGAGCACCAGGACGACGGGCAGGACGAGGGCGAGGGTGCGGCCGATACGGCGGGCTGTGTGGGTCACGCAGGCGAGCGTAGCGGGCAGTAGTGATTTGGCGACATTTAGTCACTCGCGCGAGGGATGGTTCGAGAGGTTTTTTCGAATCAGGTGTTGACGCCGAGGTGCGAATTGCCCGATCTGCCGGGGTATTTGTCGACATACATGAACGGCCCCCTCGCCGAAGCGAGGGGGCCGTTCATGTGTCTCAGTCCTGTCAGTCGCTCAGACGCTCGCCCGTGGACGTCGAGAACACATGCGTCTCACCCGGCCGCGGCACCACATGCAGCTCGGCGCCCTTCGCCGGCACGGAGCGGCCGTTCACCCGGACCACGAGATCCTTCTTTTCGGCGCCGACGTGGGCGGTGCCGTAGACATAGCCGTCCGCGCCGAGCTCCTCGACGACGTTGACGGTCACCGCCAGGCCGGCCGGGGCGTCGGCAGTGTCCTTCGACAGCGACTGCGCCGCGGCCCCGTTCAGCTCGACCACGTCGAAGTGCTCGGGCCGGACTCCGACGGTCACGGTCCTGTCGCCCCTGTTCGCCGCAGCGGACAGCGCCTCGCGCGACACCGGGACGACGCTGTTGCCGAACTTCACGCCGCCGTCGGTGATCGGCACCTCGACCAGGTTCATGGCCGGGGAGCCGATGAAGCCCGCGACGAAGAGGTTCGCCGGACGGTCGTACATGTTGCGCGGCGAGTCGATCTGCTGCAGCAGGCCGTCCTTCAGCACGGCGACACGGTCGCCCATCGTCATCGCCTCGACCTGGTCGTGGGTGACGTACACCGTGGTGATTCCGAGACGGCGCTGCAGCGACGCGATCTGCGTACGCGTGGAGACCCGGAGCTTCGCGTCGAGGTTCGACAGCGGCTCGTCCATGAGGAACACCTGGGGTTCGCGCACAATGGCCCGTCCCATGGCCACGCGCTGCCGCTGACCACCGGACAGCGCCTTCGGCTTGCGGTCCAGGTACTCGGTCAGGTCGAGGATCTTCGCCGCTTCCTCGACCTTCTGCCGGATGGTGGCCTTGTTGACGCCGGCGATCTTGAGCGCGAAGCCCATGTTGTCGGCCACGGACATGTGCGGGTACAGCGCGTAGTTCTGGAACACCATCGCGATGTCCCGGTCCTTCGGCGGGAGGTGCGTGACGTCGCGGTCACCGATGCGGATGGATCCGCCGTTGACGTCCTCGAGCCCCGCGAGCATCCGCAGGGAGGTCGACTTGCCGCAGCCCGAGGGGCCGACCAGAACGAGGAACTCGCCGTCCTCGATCTCGATGTCGAGCCCGTCGACGGCGGGCTTGGTGGAGCCCGGGTAGATCCGGGTTGCCTTGTCGAAAGTGACAGTGGCCATGGGTGATGAGTCCCTTCACCGGCAGGAACGTGCCGGACGATCCGAGTAAAGGAAGGTTGAGGTCTAGTCCACCGGAGTGAACTCCAGGTGACGCTACCCCGCGAGCTCCGTTCTGTCAGTAGGCCGGGGCGATGAGAGGCGTCACCTTCCCCGGCGCCTCACCGGGGTCATGAATCTCCTGGTCGGGTGAATTGGCCGCTGTGTAAAGTGGGGGAGCCCGCGCGCGGCCTTGTGGCGCGCGAGGCCTCCTTAGCTCAGCTGGCCAGAGCAACGCACTTGTAATGCGTAGGTCGTCGGTTCGAATCCGACAGGGGGCTCCGGCCAAGCCCCAGCTCAGACACTGTCTGAGCTGGGGTTTTTCGTTCATCGGATGCGGCGCCGACGCTTGGCCCGCTCCCCGCGACTGCTCGCGGTCTCAGTCCTGGTCTCAGTTGCGGGCTCGGGAGCCGGTAAGAAGGCGCCACCCATGCGCCGCATCGCCTCCTTGGAAAGAGTCGATCGCCGGCGTCTGCTGGTCCCCCACCGGAACGTGTGTTCTGCGGCACGGACCTACTCACGGTGTCAGTTGCCGGCATGTACGGGGCGGGCAAGGGCCCCGATCAGCACCCCAGCGAAGTGGTCACCAGGGAAGACCTCAACAACTTCGAGCACCTGCGCAAGCTGGTGAGCGGCATGAAGCTCGACGCGCAGTACGAGGTGATCCCGCCAACCGGATCGTGGCGCAGGTGCTGAAAGGGGATGACAGTCTTCGGTTTGAGAAGGACACTGCGTGGCACCTGGTGGACCAGGTGGCCGGGAAGAAGTACCAGTCACCCTTCGATGGCGACGGGTCGGCCGGCGACATCGGCTACCTGGGGCGGCTTCCCCGCCTGGACGGCAAGGGGACGTTCCTCCATATCGCTGGCATCCACGCCATTGGCGCGAGTGGAGTCGTTCACTTCCTGGAGAAAAACCTGGCAGAGCTCTACCGAGAGGTCCGCACGCGGCGCTTCTCCACCCTGATTTCGTGCCGTTACGACCCGAAGACGCTCGAGGTGCTGGAGAGTCGACGCGTCACCCCGCTGTACCGACACGAAGGCTGAGCAAGCTAAGGCTTGTCCCGCTAATGGCGGTTGGGGCGCGCATCAAGTGCTGAGCCCGGGAGTTCCAGTGGCCGCGGGTGCGCGGCGAGCGCATTTGCGTGACCGTTCGAGGGGGGACCACATGACGCAGCAAGGGATCATCGCGATAGGGCGCATGGATGGATCGGCGGCAGTGCAGGCCGCCGACGCGTTGAAGCTGATCTACGCCGAAGCGTTCGCGGAGCCTCCGTACAACGAGACCGAGGACGACGTCGCCGCTGCCTTCCGCCGCTTCCCCATACAGGCTCGCAACCGCACCTTTCGCGCTGTCTTGGCCCGTACCTCGGAGGGCGAGCCGATCGGCATGGCGTACGGCTACCCGCTCGGGCCCGACACGGTGTGGTGGGACGAACTGACCGAGCCCGTGCCCGACGAAATGCGGCGCGAAGACGGGCACCGCACCTTCGGGCTCATGGAACTCGCCGTGCGCGGACCTTGGCGCGGACAGGGTGTTGCGCGGCGTCTGCACAAGACGCTGCTCGACGGCCTCGGAGTCGAGCGGGTGCTGTTGAACGTCCACCCGGCGAGCAAGGCGGCGTCGGCCGCTTACCTGGCGTGGGGATACCGCAAGATCGGCGAGGCGCGGCCATGGGGCGAGGGCGCGGACCTCCATGACGTGATGCTGCTCGATCTGCGCTGAAAGCAGTCTGTGAACTCGTCAGCCCCACTCTGGTGGACGGTCTCATGAGCTGACGCCGCACTAAGTGAGTGTCCCTGCGCGAGTCGCTTCGGGACGAAGAGGGCGTGCACCCGCACGCGCGCGGACCGTTGTCGAGCTGCAGTTTCTGGCTGTCTGGAAGACCCTGAACTCATGGCCGCACCGATCGTCGTACACGTGGCGTCGCCCTCGGGCGGTCGCCGGGTCACCGTGCGCGGGGAGATCCTCGGCCTGGCGCACGACGACCGAGACGTGATCGAGTTCCTGCGGCGTGCGGGCCTTCCGGATGCGTGGGACCTTCTCGATGATCCGAACTGGGTCGAGTGGCGGGGCGGGCACGCGCATCAGTGGGACGCGGCCTGACCCGGGAAGGGCGAGTGTCGCACCGTCCAGAGGCCGCTGAGCCGGGTCTCAGTTCTGGTCTCGAACGGCGCTCGCTCCAGAGCCGTTCGCTGTTGTCCGCCATCGTCCGGTACCTGCGATGACCTGCGGCGCAATCCACTCCGCGAACGCCGCCGGACGTCCGTGGACCATGATCGGACAACTTGTCATGCATAGGTCGTCGGTTCGAATCCGACAGGGGCTCCGGCGTACCCCCACCTCGGTCCTCGCCGCGGTGGGGTTTCTTGTGCGTGCACACGGCGCCTGCGCACTTCCGTGCCCGACCGCCCGGCCTCGCTTCGTGTCCCGTTCCGCCGGAACCGTTGGCGGGCGGGGCAGGGGTCTTTTCAGTGGCGGCCCGAGATCCGGTCCGCGAGTGCCGCGATGCGGTCCGTGCGGGCGGTGTGGGCGGTGAGTTCGCGGCGGTCGGCAGCGCGGTAGGCCGCGTAGAGCGCCTGGACGCCGAGCCAGCGGAGGGGTTCGGGCTCCCACTTGCGGACCTTGTGATTGACCCAGGGGAGAGTGGTGAGGTCCGTGGGGCCGGACTGGCCGGAGTCCTGCTGGATGAGGTCGCGGAGGGTGCGGGCGGCCAGGTTGGCGGTGGCGACGCCGGAGCCGACGTAGCCGCCGGCCCAGCCGAGGCCGGTGGAGCGGTCGAGGGTGACGGTGGCGCACCAGTCGCGCGGGACGCCGAGGACGCCGGACCAGGCGTGGTCGATGCGGACACCGGCGAGCCGGGGGAAGAAGCGGGTCATCAGTGAACGCAGCGCCTCGACGGTGGCGGGCTGGGTGCTGCCGTCGTTGTCGGTGCGGGAGCCGTAGCGGTAGGGGACACCGCGGCCCCCGATGGCGATGCGGTCGTCGGCGGTGCGCTGCGCGTACACATAGGCGTGGGCCATGTCGCCGAGTGCTTCCCGGCCTTCCCAGCCGATCGTCTCCCAGACGTCCGTGGGGAGCGGCTCGGTGACGATCATCGACGAGTTCATGGGGAGCCAGGTCCGGCGCTGTTTCGTGAGGCTTGCCGTGAAGCCCTCGGTGCAGCGCAGGACGTACGGGGCGCGAACCGTTCCGTAGGGGGTGACGGCGTGCTTCGGTCTGATCTCCGTGACCGGCGTGGATTCGTGGATGGTCACGCCCAGTGCCTCGACCGCTGCCGCGAGTCCCGTGACCAGTTTGACCGGGTTCAGCCGGGCGCCGTGCGATGTCCAGCTGGAGCCGACGGCTCCGGCGACCCGTATGCGTTCGGCGGTCTCGCGGGCACCGTAGAGCTCGCGGTCCTTCTCGCCGAAGGCGACCTCGACGGAGTGGAAGTCCTTGAGGCGGGTGAGCTGTGCCGGGGTGCGGGCGATCTCGAGGACGCCACCCCGGTGGATGTCGGCGTCGATCTGCTCGTCGCGGGCGACGTCGACGACCTCGGCCACCGTGTCGTTCATCGCCTGCTGCAGGCGTACGGCGGCGTCGTGGCCGTGCAGTCGGGCGTAGCGGTCGCGGCCGGCGATCCCGTTGTAGAGCCAGCCGCCGTTGCGCCCGGAGGCGCCGTAGCCGCAGAACTTGGCTTCGAGGAGCGTGATGTTGAGGAAGGGGACGGCTTTCTTGAGGTAGTAGGCCGTCCACAGACCGGTGTATCCGCCGCCGACGATGCAGACGTCCGCGGACGCGTCGCCGGGCAGGGGTTCCCGGGGGGCGGGGACACCCTCCTGTGCGTACCAGAACGATATGCCGCCGTTGACGGTGCTCATCTTCTTTCCCTGCCCGATGCCCGGTTGTGTGGTCCGTGTGGCGGGGACGTTACTGCTCCGGCCGGGTTTTCGCGACGTACGGGCCGGTGGGGGTCCGCATCCCGGACGTATCTGGCGGGACGGGCCGTGGTGAGGGCAGGCTGCGGACATGATCCGCCATGTCACGCCCGCCGATGTTCCCGTCGTTCTCGAGATGATCCGGGAGCTCGCGGCCTACGAGAAGTCACTGCACGAGGTGCGGACGACCGAGGAGCAGTTGCACGAGGCGCTCTTCGGTGGGCGTCCCGCGGCTTTCGCGCACATCGCGGAGACGGAGGACGGGGAGGCGGCAGGGTTCGCGCTGTGGTTCCTGAACTTCTCGACGTGGCGCGGGGTGCACGGGATCCACCTGGAGGACCTGTACGTGCGGCCGGTCCTCCGCGGTGGCGGGTACGGGAAGGCACTGCTGACGGAGCTGGCGGGGATCTGTGTGGAGCGGGGCTATGAGCGGCTGGAGTGGTCGGTTCTGGACTGGAACACTCCGTCGATCGACTTCTACGAGGCGCTGGGAGCTCGTCCGCAGGACGAGTGGACGGCGTACCGGCTGACGGACGGGGCGCTGGCGGCGCTGGGCGGGGTGGCTTCCGGGTGCGGGCGCGGCGGGGCTGTGTGAGTCTTGCCGCGTGACCGGGGGACGGGGGCGCTGACGAGGGAGATGGTCATGGACCAGCTCGGAGACAAGCCCGAACAGATCCGGAAGCATCTCGAGGAGGAGAAGCGGCACGTGCGGAAGGGGAAGCGGGAGGCCACCCGGCGCGCTTCCGCGCGTGGAGAGCGGGATGCCGAGGCGCGCGGCGGGTCGCGGGAGACGCCCGGGGAGGACGCGTACGACGACGTGTCGGACGAGTCCATGGGTGACTTGGGCGATGTGCTCAGGAACGAGTCGTACCGGGGCGGGTCGGGGCGCGGGTAGCCGTCGGCCGGAGCGCGGCCGCGCACCGCACGGCCCGAGGGTGCGGGCCGTGCGAGCGGCAGTGACCTCGTGACCGGCAGCGGCCCGCGGCGGCCGTAGAACTGCACGGCGGTCGGCGGGGCCGCAGGGGGCTGCACAGCCGTCTGCGGTGGGCGGGGCGCGTACGCCTGCGGAGGGGCAGGCCGGCGCTACGGGACCAGGACCACCTTGCCGGTCGTGCCGCGTGTCTCCAGGGCGCGGTGGGCCGCTGCTGCCGCGGCGAGCGGGAAGCGCTGGACGGCGGGGCGCAGCCGCCCTGCGGCGGCTTCGGCGAGGGCGCGGATCTCCAGGGTGCGTATGTCGCCGCCCGCCTTCTCGAGCATGACCGGTCCGAGGACGCTCGCCGAGGTGATGCCTCGTGCGAGGAGTTCCTCCTGGGTGTAGGTGAGTGCCGAGCCCGCACGGATGCCTTCGCCGGACCAGCCGAAGACGAGGTGCTGTCCTCCCCTGCCGAGGAGGTCGACGGCAGCGCGTGCGGTGTCTCCTCCGACCGAGTCGAAGACGACGGTGGCGCGGCGGTCGCCCAGGTGGGCGCGGACGGGCTCGGGCCAGTCGGGGAGGGTGTAGTCGACGGCGAGGTCGGCACCGTTCCGGGTGACGCGCGCGGTCTTGCCGGGTCCGCCGGCGAGGCCGATGACGGTGGCGCCCGCGTTCTTGGCGTACTGGACGAGGAGGGTGCCGATGCCGCCGGCCGCGGCCGGGACGATCGCGATCGAGTCCGGGCCGAGGTCGGTGAACTGCAGGATGCCCAGGGCGGTGCGGCCGGTGCCGATCATGGCGACGGCCTCGGCCTCGTCGAGGCCGTCGGGGATCTCGTGGAGTCTGGCGGCCTCGGTCACGGTGAGTTCGGCGTAGCCTCCGGGGGCCATGCCGATGTGGGCGACGACGCGCCTGCCGAGCCACGCGGGGTCGGTGCCGGGGCCGAGGCGGTCCACGGTGCCCGCGACCTCGCGGCCGGGGATGGTGGGGAGTTCGACCGGAGTGGGGTACGGGCCGGGCTCGCCTTCGCGCAGGGCGGTGTCGAGGAGGTGCACGCCGGCCGCGGCGACCGCGATACGGACCTGTCCTGGGCCGGGCTCGGGGTCGTCGACGGTCTCGTAGCCGAGGTTCTCGGCGGGTCCGAAGGCGTGGAGGCGGACGGCGTGCATGGGCTCCCCCTACTGCGGGCGGCTGGGCGTTGTCGGGTGACTCGCCCCCACTCTTCAACCTCAAGCAAGGTTGAGGTCAAGCTTCGCCGCCCGGGCGGCGAGCGTCGCCGCCTCGATGCCGCTGTTGAAGGACACCTCGGACAGCAGTCCGGGCGCCGCGACCTGGTCGCCTGCGAGGAAGACGCCGCCGCCGCGGTCGATGCGCGGTCGGTCCCGCCAGGTCGTACCCGGACGGTCCACGGCACCGGTGCGGCCGTTGGCGACGGATGCGCGCCGCCATGTGGTGCGCGCGCGCCAGTCGGGGAAGCCGAGGTCGAGGAGCCGCTCGGCGTGGGCGACGCCGTCGGCCCGGGACTCGTCGGGGGCAAGGGGGAGTTGCCCCTGGACGAGCTGTTCCCCCGTGGGGGCGAGGGTCGGGTCCTGGGCGGTGAACCGCTCGATCCAGCCCGGTGCGTCGAGGTCGGAGATCGCGAACACGTCTCCCCTGTGGGTCCTCAGGGCCAGGTCGACCAGGGCCGTGCGTCCGCTGTCCCAACGCAGGGTGTCGTCGCCGAGCAGGCGGCGGGCGGCGTCGAGGGAGGTGGCGACGATGACGGGGCCCGCGGTCTCGGGCAGCCGGTCGACGCGCGCCCCGGTCTCGATGCGTACGCCCAGGTTCCAGGCGTGCGCGATCATCCGTTCGATCATGGCGCCCCAGCCGCCGCGCACGTAGTGCGCCTCGGGCGGGAGCTTGGCCGCCCGCCGCAGCCTCTCGTGGACGAAGGCGGCGGAGAGCGAGCCGGGGTCGTGGTGGAAGAGCGCCACGGCGGCGTAGTTGGCGGCGGCACGGGCGCCGTCCTCGCCGACCTGCCCGGTGGCCCAGGTGAGGAAGTCGCTGTCCACGGGGGCCTGTTCCGGCTTGCGGCGCAGTAGCCGGAGCATCGCGAGGGGCGGGGTGCGGCGGAGTGCGCCGCCGCGGTGCAGGCGCAGCCGGGCTGCTTCGCGCAGCGGGAGCGGGGCGAGCGGACCGATGAGGTCACGCTGGGCGAGCCAGGTCCAGTGGGGGCCGCCGTTGTAGAGGGCGTGGGGGCCGTCGTTGGTCAGGTAGGCGCCTTCGGCGGTGCGGGCGCGGCCGCCGGGAGTGCGGTGCGACTCGTACAGGGTCACCCGGGCGCCGGATTCGGCCGCGGTGATGGCTGCGGTGAGGCCGGCGAGGCCGGCGCCTATGACGGTGATGCGGGGCTGGGTCGTCATGGGGTACTCCGTACTCCGTTGCTCCGGTTGCTGCGTTCCCCGTCACCGGTTCTGGGCCGCTGAGGGGACCTGTCACGGGGGAGACGGGGCAGGGCGGCGGTTTTGTGACACGGGCGGCGGCCGCGGGCCGGGCAGTGTCCGTGGTGTGCGTCACCATGGGGCCATGGCGCGGAGGACGAGTGGCTCGCAGATGACGTCGGCCCAGCGGCCGGAGGTGCGGCTGCCGCCGCTGAGGCCGTTCGAGGAAGGGCGGCTGCAGCCGGACGGCGACTACGACGGTCTTGAGCTGGCAGGGCTGGACCTGGGCGGCCAGGAGGGGGCGGGGGCGCGGTTTCTGGACTGTGCGCTGCGGGAGTGTGCGCTCGATGGGACGGCGCTGGTCAACGCGCGGTTCATCGACTCGGTGCTGACGGGGGTGCGGGGTGTGGGGACGGATCTCGCGGGGGCGTCGCTGCGGGACGTGGAGGTCGTGGACGCGCGGATGGGCGGGGTGCAGCTGCACGGTGCCGTGCTGGAGAGGGTGGTGGTGCGGGGCGGGAAGATCGACTATCTGAATCTGCGCAAGGCGAGGCTGAAGGACGTCACGTTCGAGGGGTGCGTCCTGTCCGAGCCGGACTTCGGGGCGGCGGAGCTGGTGCGGGTGGAGTTCCGGGGCTGTGCGCTGCGGCGGGCGGACTTCAGCGGTGCGCGGATGCGGGACGTGGATCTGCGGCAGGCGGCGGAGCTGGACATCGCGCGGGGCGTCGAGCGGCTGGCGGGGGCGGTGATCAGCGCAGCACAGCTGATGGATCTGGCACCGGTGTTCGCGGCGCAGATCGGTGTGCAGGTGGAGGACTGAGGTCCGTCACGGGGTGCGCGGGAAGCGGGCCTGCAGATCCCAGACGACGGGATTGTCGGCCAGGCCCTCGTGCATGTCGGCCAGGTCGGCGATCAGATCGTGCAGGAAGTCGCGGGCCTCGCGGCGCAGTTCGGTGTGGCTGAAGGTGAGCGGCGGCTCGTCGCCCGGCATCCAGTCGGCCTCGACGTCCACCCAGCCGAAGCGCCGCTCGAACAGCATGCGGTCGCTGGACTCGGTGAAGTCGAGCTCGGCGTGCTGCGGTTTCGCGGCACGGCTGCCGAGGGGATCGCGGTCGAGCTGCTCGACGATGTCGCACAGTGCCCAGGCGAAGTCCAGGACGGGCACCCATCCCCAGGCTGTGGACACCTCGCGGTCCTCCTTGGTGTCCGCGAGGTAGACGTCACCGCAGAAGAGGTCGTGCCGCAGCGCCTGGACGTCCGCGCGCCGGTAGTCGGTCTGCGGGGGGTCGGGGAAGCGCCGGGAGAGGGAGTAGCCGATGTCGAGCACGGGACGATGGTGTCATGCGCGGATGTCAGGCGTGGTGCCGCTTCCCGTACGCCCGTGCGACGACGGCGAGCAGGGGGCCGGTGGCGAGCAGCGGCGCGTAGCAGAGGTTCAGGACCAGGTGTCCGGTGGGCGACATGTTCGGGTCGGGCTCGACGAAGAAGAAGAGCACCAGCTGGCTCAGGCACACCGAGGTGACGACGGCCGACAGGGTCCAGGCGGTCGTGGCGACGGCCCGCGGGCGGGGCAGGCGTACGTGCTCGCCGACCAGCAGCAGGGGGAGGAGGGCGGCGCCCTCCTGGAGAACGGCGAGGCCGACGACGTAGGCGACGCCCCAGCCGGGGATGCCGTAGACATCACGCAGCACCTGATCGCTGTAGCCGACGGGCAGCCCGGCGGCCATGGCCAGCCGCCAGAGGCCGGAGGGGACCGCGCACAGGGCGAGCGCGTGCGCGGCGCGGCGGGCGTTCGCGTACGAGTGCGTCGCGCGGGGAGCGGGCGTCGCGCGGAGATCCGTCGGTGTCGTCATGGCACATAGCCTCGTCTAGCACATGACGGTGGCGCCTCGTCCCGTACGGCAGTCCTCCTCCGCCGTGCGGCGGAGGAGGTGCGTCCCTGGGGAGGAGCCGCTCAGCGGCGGGCGGCGGCCGTCCTGCGCCGGGCCAGGACCTCCAGGACCCGCTCGCACCAGCGGATGTTCTCCTCCTCGAAGGAGCGGCCGCGCATGAGCGTCAGATAGGGGCCGATCCGCTCGGACTCGTTCAGGAATTCGTCCTCGGTCCGGCCGTTGAGAAGCCGCTCCCGCACGCGCTCGTAGCGGGCGAGTTTGGCGCCGGCCCATTGCAGGCGCTCCTCGACCAGGGCGTACGCGGTGTCAGGGTCGGACCTGTCCACGGCCTGGATCTTGACGAGGAGTTCGTCGCGGATCGTCGTCGGGCGCGGTGGGGCGGCGGCGAAGGTGCACAGTTCCTCCAGGCCCGCCTCGGTGAGGGTGAACATCCGTTTGTTGGGGCGGCGTTCCTGCTGGACCACGCGGGCGGCGATCAGGCCGTCCGTGGCCAGCCGGTCGAGCTCCCGGTACAGCTGCTGGGGCGTCGCCGCCCAGAAGTTCGCCACCGAGATGTCGAAGTGTTTGGCCAGGTCGTAGCCCGACGCCTCGCCTTCCAGGAGGGCCGCGAGCACCGCGTACTTGAGGGACACCTGGACACGCTAACACCAAGGTGATTACTCTGCACCGCACCTATTCAACAAAGTGACTACCAGGAGCCCCCGAGGCTCGGACTCCGCAGGAGGTACAGGCCATGCATCCATTCCGCAAAGCCGTCGAGGCGGGGGACCACGACGCCATCCCCGCGCTCCTCGCCGAGAACGTCGTCTTCACCAGCCCGGCTGTCTTCCGCCCGTACCGCGGCAAGGCCATCACTGCCGCGATCCTGGCCGGCGCCGCACGCGTGTTCGAGGACTTCCGCTATGTGCGGGAGATCACCGGCGCCGACGGCCGCGACCATGCGCTCGTCTTCACCGCGCGCGTCGGCGACCGTGAGATCAACGGCTGCGACTTCCTCCACATCGACGAGAACGGGCTCATCGACGACTTCATGGTCATGGTCCGTCCGCTCTCCGCCGCCCAGGCGCTGTCCGAGGCCATGGGTGCCCAGTTCGAGCAGATCAGACAGCAGGCGGCGAACGCCGAGAACGCCGAGAGCACGAAGAGCACGGAGGTCTGAGCCCCGGGAGCGATCAGGGGCCGCAGCTGCCGTTCCGGCCCCGGGCAACGCCATGGCGTCGGGTTGCGGAGAGGAATCGGATATTCCGTGCATAGGATCGCTGATGTGGATCAGCGACCCCTTCTCCCTCTTCTCCGCACCCTCGCGCCCGTCGTTGCGCTGATCGTCCTCGGCGGGACCGGGTGCACCGCGGCGGACAGAGCCGTCAAGGGAGTCAAGGGCGCCCCGGGAGCCGCAGGTGTCCGCGACCCGTACTTCCCCAGACTCGGCAACGGCGGCTACGACGTCGGCCACTACGCGCTGGTGCTCGACTACGAGCCGAAGACGAACGCCCTCAACGGCACCGCCACGATCACCGCCCGCGCCACCCAGGACCTCAGCGCCTTCAACCTCGACCTCCACGGGCTGACCGTCAGGAGCGCGAGCATTGACGGCGCCCCCGCCGCCGTCAACCGTGCCGGGGACGAGCTGACGCTGCGCCCGCGCGACGAGATCGCCAAGGGCAGCACCTTCCGTACCGTCGTCCGCTACTCCGGCTCCCCGCGCACCATCACGGATGCCGACGAGTCCAAGGAGGGCTGGCTGAGGACCGCTGACGGTGCGATCGCGCTCGGCGAGCCGACGGGTTCGATGGCGTGGTTCCCCGGCAACCACCACCCCAGCGACAAGGCGACGTACGACATCACCGTCAGCGTTCCGGAACGAGGCGATCTGGCCGCCGTGTCCAACGGGGAGCTGCGCTCCCGGCGGACGGCCGACGGCCGGCGCACCTTCGCATGGCACGTCGCGCAGCCCATGGCGAGTTATGCCGCCACGGTCGGCATCGGCGAGTACGAGACCAACAGCTTCCGCCCGAAGGGCGGCGTGCCCGTCTACACGGCGGTGGACAAGACCGTCGCGGCGCGCAACGAGGAACTGCTCGCCCGCATCCCCGAGATCATGGAGTGGGCCGCGGTGAACTTCGGCCCGTACCCCTTCACCTCCACCGGCGCGATCGTCGAGCGCTCCGGTGATGCCGGCTATGCCCTGGAGACCCAGAGCCGGCCCGTCTTCCCGGAGGGATCCTTCGACACCGCGACCCTCGTCCATGAGATCGCGCACCAGTGGTACGGGGACTCCGTCACGCCGAAGAGCTGGCAGGACATGTGGCTGAACGAGGGCTTCGCGAGGTATGCGGAGTGGCTCTACCAGGAGGACTTCGAGGACGTCCCGGCCCAGAGCAGCTTCGAGGACGCCTTCGACACCGAGACGAACTGGGCCTTCCCGCCTGCCGAGCCGCCCGGCCCGGACCGCATCTCCGACGACCCGGTGTACGACCGCGGCGCGATGGTCCTGCACAAGATCCGTCAGGCCGTCGGCGACGACACGTTCTTCGGCATCCTGGAGGGCTGGGCGCAGACACGCCGTCATGGGAACGCCTCCACCGACGACTTCATCGCCTACGTGGAGGAGGAGTCGGGCGAGGACCTCACCGAGCTCTGGGACACCTGGCTGTACGGGCAGGACAAGCCGGACAAGCCCTGACGGACGGCGCCCGGCCCGGGAAGCCCGGGCCGGGCGCTGTGCGTGGACTGCCGGAGCCTGCGTCAGACGTTCACACCGAAGTCCTGGGCGATGCCCACGAGACCCGAGGCGTAACCCTGGCCGACCGCACGGAACTTCCACTCCGCGCCGTTCCGGTACAGCTCGCCGAAGACCATCGCGGTCTCGGTGGCGGCGTCCTCGCTCAGGTCGTAGCGGGCGATCTCGGCGCCGCCTGCCTGGTTGACGATGCGGATGTAGGCGTTGCGCACCTGGCCGAAGTTCTGGGAGCGGTTCTCGGCGTCGTAGATGGAGACCGGGAAGACGATCTTGTCGACGTCGGCCGGCAGGCCCTGCAGATTGACGTTGATCTGCTCGTCGTCGCCGCCGCCCTCGCCCGTGCGGTTGTCGCCGGTGTGGACGATGGTCTGGTCCGGAGTGGACTTGTTGTTGAAGAAGACGAAGTGGCCGTCGGAGACGACCTTTCCACCGGGGTTGACCGCGATCGCCGAGGCGTCGAGGTCGAAGTCGGTGCCGGTGGTGGTACGGACGTCCCAGCCGAGGCCCACCGTGACGGCGGTCAGGCCCGGTGCCTCCTTGGTGAGCGAGACGTTGCCGCCCTTGGACAGGCTTACAGCCATGGGGAGGTCCCTTTCCTGGTCGGGTGCTGTGCGGTCGGGCTTCGTGCCTTGCGTCCCGAAGCTACCGTCACCTTCCATAACGCGGGCGAAGCACCGCCAGGTTCCCCGTGAAAAGAAGGTGACGCGGACAGCCCGTGGACGCGACCATGGACACATGTCCGGGCCCTACCTCATCCGTGGCTCCGTCTCCCTCCCGGAGGCCGAGCTCATGTGGCGTTTCTCGCGCTCGTCGGGCCCAGGCGGCCAGCACGTCAACACGAGTGACTCCCAGGTGGAGCTGCGTTTCGACCTCGCGGCGACGGAGGCACTCCCGGCGGTGTGGAAAGCGCGGGCCCTGGAGCGCCTTGCCTCCCGCCTGAACGGCGGTGTCGTCACCGTACGGTCGTCGGAGCACCGCTCCCAGTGGCGCAACCGCGAGGTGGCGGCGGTGCGCCTTGCCGCGCTGCTCGCCGAGGCGACGGCGCCGCCGCCTCGCCCGCGCCGCCCGACGAAGATCCCCCGGGGCATCAACGAGCGCCGTCTGCGCGAGAAGAAGCAGCGCGCGCAGACGAAGCGCGGCCGCAGCGGCCGCGACTGGTGACCCCCGGGGGCTGACGCCCCCGAACCCCCGCCCCCCTCGGCGCGCGGTCGGTCTTCCCGGCCGGCGGCCATCCATGGCCCCGACTCCCTCCATGGCCGGGGGCTGCGGCAGTGGGTCCGCACCCGTGGCCCGGTGCGGGCCCTCGGCCCGCGGGCGTGCGGGGAGTCCTGTGTCCGTGGCCTCGCGTGCCGGTGTGCGGTTCGGTCTTCCTGCCAGGCGGGTTGGCCGGGCTCGTGTGTCCGCCTGCTCGGCCGGTTCTCCCGGCCTGTCCGGGTCGGACCTGCGTTCCTGGTGCTGTGGGGCGCCGGGTGCGCTGGCGGTCCGGGTCGCGGGCGGGGGCTGCGGCAGTGGGCCCGGTGCGGGCCCACTGCCCGGCGTGCGGGGAACTCATGGCGTTCCGCGCGGGCGGAGCCGGGGCGACGAGGGCGTCAGCCCAAGTGGCGGTACCGGCCGCGGTAGTACGTGAGCGGTCCGCCGTCGCTGCCCGCGAGGCCGACGTCGAGCACACGTCCGATCACCAGGGTGTGGTCTCCCGCCTGGACCCGCTGTTCCGTGCGGCATTCGAGTACCGCAAGCGATCCGTCCACGAGCAGGGCGCCCGATACCGCGCCGCGGGTGCAGGCGAGGTCCTGGAAGAGGAGCCGGTCGCTGATCCGCCCTTTCATCGCGAAGCGCCCCGCGATGTGGCGCTGCTGCTCGGAGAGGAGCGAGACGCCCCACATCGGCTGCTCGGCCAGCAGATCGTCCATGCGTGAGCCGTTCCGCAGGCTGACCAGGACCAGCGGCGGATCCAGGGACACCGACATGAATGCCGTCGCGGTCATGCCGACGTCGTCCCCGAGCGGGCCGTCCTCGCTCAGTGCGGGCTCGTGCGCCGTCACCAGCACCACACCGGCCGCCAGTCGGGTCATGGCGGCTCGGAACTCGTCGTTGCTCACCCCCTCAGGATGGGGGATGACCTCGGTAGCGGGGGCTTGAGTCGTTGGGAGCACACCCGGAACGCTAACCTCGTCCGCGTCACGGCCACATCGGGCCAGGGGACCAGACAGGTCCTAGGTCTCCGGGCCGGGATTTGCGTTCAAGAAGCACCGGACATTCACCGGCACCTTTATCTGACACTTCATCATCTCATGTGACTTGAGTCACAGAGGGCGGTATTTGTTGACCCTGTGTACCGGGTGGGCAGCGCGCTGTGATTCAGTGGCGTGGACAGTGCATCGAGAGGACCGATGAGAAACCTGGAGTCACGTTAGCTGTCGAGGTCTCGGGGAGAGCGAGCAATGGAGACCGAGTCGGAGCCGTACGTCCGTCTTGCGACCCTGCGGCAGCTGCATCAGGTCGTGGCGGACCTCAACACGGCCCGCAGCCTGGCGGACACGCTGCAGACCGTCGCCAACGGCATCGTCGCGGGGCTCGGCTATGAGCTGGCATGCGTCAATCTCGTCCGCCCCGACGGGGATCTCGTCGTCGCCGCCTTCGCCGGAAATTCCGCGGCCGAGGCCCTCATCACCGGTCGCGTCGGCTCCCGCGCGTCCTGGGAGCGGCGGCTGTCCATGGGGGAGGCCTGGGGCGACCTCCGGTTCATACCCCACACCGAGGGCTGGGTGCTGCTGGAGGACGACGTTCCGCAGTGGTACACGGAAGGCCCCGAACCCCGCTTCGAGGACGAGTGGCACCCCCAGGACCGGCTCTACGCCCCCATGTACGCGTCGGGCGGCGGCCAGGAGCTCCTGGGCGTGATATCCGTCGACAAGCCCCGCAATGGCCGCCGGCCGGGCCCCTGGGGCCAGGAAGCCCTTCAGATGTACGCGTCGCAGTCGGCGATTGCGATCAGCAATGCCCGGCTCCGAGCAAACATGCAGCGCGCGCTGGTCCGCCTCGAGCGCGAGCAGCAGGCGCTGCGCGCCAGCGAGGAGTCGTTCCGGCAGGCCTTCGAGTACGCCCCGAGCGGGATGGCCATCGCCGAGATGGGCGGGGACCAGCACGGCCGGCTGCTGCGCGCCAACGACGCGCTGTGCCGCCTCCTCGGCCGCCCCGCCTCCGTGATGCGCCGCTATTCCTTCGCGGATCTCGTCCACCCCGAGGACATCGGCACGCTGCTGCGTACGTCGGCCGAGGGCGGCAGGGCCGAGCTCCGGCTGGGCCGGCGCGACGGGACGTACGTCTGGGTCTCCCTGCGCAACTCCGTCGTCGCCGACACCGCCGACGGACCGCGGTTCCTGCTCACGCACGTCGAGGACATCGAGGAGCGCAAGCGGCACGAGCTGCACCTCGCCCACCGGGCCAGCCACGACTCGCTGACCGGGCTGCCGAACAGCGCCGAGCTGCGTGCCCGGCTCAGCGCCCGGCTCTGTGAACGGCCGCAGACGCACCGCCCGGGTGCCGTGGAGACGGTGGACGCGGCGCACTCCGGGCACCCCGCGTACGGGAACGGCTACGGCGGTGGCGGGTTCGACGACACGGACGCCGCCGGGCGCGGTTTCCGGGGTGACGGATTCGACTTCGACCCGCGCGTGCCCGGCCCCCCTTTCGATCATGTGCATGCCATTGCTCCGGACGGTGAGCACGATGACGGCACCAAGGGCCTGGCCGTCCTCTTCTGCGATCTGGACGGCTTCAAGTCGATCAACGACCGCTTCGGGCACAACACCGGCGACGCGGTTCTCATCGAGGTCGCGCGCCGGCTCACGACCGGCGTGCGCGACGGTGACACCGTCGCCAGGCTCGGAGGTGACGAATTCGTCGTTCTCGCCGACGGGCTCGGCGCTGCTGACGCCGCTGACCTGGCCGTACGGCTGCGGAACGCGATCATTCCGCCGATCCGGGTGGACGGACGGGCAGTCCGGGTGGGAGCGAGCTTCGGCATCGGCTGGGCGGTCTGCGGAATGTCCGTAGAAGAGGTAATTCAGTCCGCTGACCAGCGGATGTACATCGAGAAGCGGTCCCGCTCCAAGGTCCACCGGCGCGCCGGATAGCCCGGGCCCGGGAACCGGCCGGGCACCCGGGCCCGTCCTTGGACTTGTTCGAAGGGGGTAGGCTCGGCCGGTCGGCGACGGCTGGCGAGCATGGATAGGAGTGACCCAGGGATGACGGCCGGGAACAACGGCGCGAGCACGCCCGAGGACGACGATCCGTTCGGCTACCTGTACGCGGACGGACAGCAGCCGGCGGGCGCCACGACTCCCCGCCAGGGCGGCTACGGCTACCCCGGTCCGGCCGCGCAGCCCGGTGTGCCGAGGACGTCGTACAACCAGGTCAGAACGGTTGGCGAGCGTCAGTACGGACAGGTGCCGCAGCAGGGCCATGGCCAGCAGCAGTATGCCCACCAGCCGACCCCGCAGTACGCGGCGCCCGAGACGTACCCCGGCGGCGTCCAGACCCGCGCGACTCCGCTCCCGGGCCAGGGCGGCGGCGGCCGCAGTGGCGGGCCGAACACCAGGGGACTGATCATCGGGGCGATCGCGGTCGTCGCGGTGGTCGTCATCGGTATCGGTGTGGCGCTCATCACGAGTGGCGATGACGACAAAGGCCGGCAGGGCTCCGGCAGCGGTGCTCCCGCGGACCAGGTGAAGCCGAGCGAGAAGCCGACCAAGGGCGGCGACAAGAAGCCCCCGGCCGCCAGGCTTCCGAAGCAGGACGCCGCGACGCTGAAGCTCGGGCCGCCGGCGGCTCTGGCCAAGGACGTGAAGGGTGCGGAAGGCACCGGTGGCGCGTATGTGACCAATTTCAACTCGGTGGGTTCCTCGGTGACGTGGAGGGCTGCCGTCGCCGAGCCGGGTAAGTATCGTCTGTACGTGCGCTACTCCGTTCCGGCCAAGGACGCCAACGCGACACTCACGGTCAACGGCAAGGCGAACAGCAACCCCATCGGCCTGAAGAACTTCATCAAGTCCTCAGACCCGAACCTGGAGAAGAACTGGCAGACCACCTGGGCGCCCGTCACTCTGCAGGAGGGCCAGAACGAGATCAAGCTCTCCTGCGAGCAGGGCAATCAGTGCGACGCGATCCTTGACTACCTTGAGATCAGGGTTCCTTGACCGCCCTTGTGTGATGATCATCTAACCTCCCTCCCAACTGACCAGGGGGGTGAGGAAGATCGATCAGGGGATTCCATGGCTCGCGTCGCACGCACCACCGTCATCTCAGGTATAGCGGCATCCTGCCTGCTGCTCGCAACCGCTCCATCCGCACAGGCCGCCACGTCGGGCGCATTCGCCAATGTCGCCTGGAACGTTCGGGCCGCCGCCACGACGACGTCACCCGTGGTTCTCCGAGTGAAGCCGCTGGGCGCGGGTAGCCCGGACCGGGTTCCTTGCTGGAACGATACGTGCACGGGGCAGGCGACAGGTACTTCCTACAAGTGCTCGAGCAGCGGCCGCTCCTACAACTCGTACACCCCGCTCAACGTTCGCGGAAAGAAGTACTGGGTCGCCGACAGGTGCGTGTCGCTCGGCCGCATCGCATAGACCGAACCGCTCACCCTGCGGCCTTTCCTGCCGCAGGGTGAGCGACACGTCTCCGGCCGGTAGTTCGTGCCGCAGGTCAGGGGAAGATCCTGAGGTCTGGCCCCTGACGCGGTGTTGCTGACGGATCGCCCTGTTCCCGAAGCTGCGCCGGCCTCGGGCCTGGTCGCCGGGAGGACCAGCCCCTGGTGCGCGCGGGGCGCCGGAGTCCGTTCAGGCCGCCGACGGGAGTTCCGTCACAGCGATCTTCGGCAGGAGCTCCTCGTACGACGCCCGGTCGAAGTCACCGGCCGCCGGAGCCAGGACCGTCGCCGTGGCAAGGGCGACCGCGCGGCTGAGGCGGTCGGGCCAGGGGAGGGCCTCGACGAGGCCCGACAGGAGGCCGGCGACGGCGGAGTCGCCCGCGCCGGTCGGATTCCCGTGGACCTTCGCGGGCGGCGTGGCCTGCCAGGTGCCGTCGGGGGTGGCCGCGAGTACGCCGTCCGGGCCGAGCGAGGAGACCACCGTGCGGGCGCCGCGACGTCGTGCGTCGCGTGTGGCGCGCAGGGGTTCGCGGGAGCCGGTGAGCCGGGCCAGTTCGTCGGCGTTCGGCTTGACCAGGTCGGGACGGGCCGCGATGCCCCGACGCAGGGGCTCTCCGCTGGTGTCCAGCAGGGCGGGGACGCCTGCCGCCCGCGCCCGGCGGACCAGTTCGGCGTAGGCGCCGACATGGATGCCCGGTGGCAGGCTGCCGCACAGCGCGACCGCATCGGCATCGCGCAGCAGCGTCTCGTACGAGGCGAGGAAGGCGGCCCACTCCTCCGAAGTGACCTCCGGGCCCGGTTCGTTGAGCTGGGTGGTGTCGCCCGTCGCCGCGTCCACGACGGCGATCGTCCGGCGGGTGTTCCCGGCGACCGGGACGAGCGCGTCGCGCACCGGCAGTCCGCCCAGCAGATTGCGCACCACCGCACCCGTGGGACCGCCCGCGAAGCCCGTGACGACCGCCTCGTGACCGAGCGCCGCCAGCACGCGGGCGACATTGAGGCCCTTGCCGCCGGGGCGTTCGCTCACCTCGGTGACGCGGTGGGAGGTGTGGGGGACGAGCCCGGGAACCCGGTAGGTCAGGTCGAGGGCGGTGTTCAGCGTGACCGTCAGGATCACTTCTGACACCCCCCGGAAACTGCGTCTGCCATGGTCGGACGGGTCCTGATCATGCCAAAAAGAAGGCGGTTGGCCCAGACCCTGTCCGGCCAACCGCTCCTTCCCGGGGAGCGAACGGGGGCGCGAAGGGGTCAGGACACCTCGGGCTCGACCACCCAGGCGCCCTTGCGCATCACGCCCTTGAGTGCGAAGTCCGCGTCCAGCACCACCAGATCCGCGTCCTTGCCCGGCTCCAGCGAGCCCACCCTGTCGTACACACCCAGCAGCCGTGCCGGGTTCGCCGAGACCGCCCGCACGATGTCCTCGACCGGGAGCCGGTCGACCGTCGCCGCCCGCCGGAACGCGGTGTCCAGGGTCAGCGTGGACCCGGCGATCGAGCCGCCCTCCACCAGCCGTGCGACCCCGTCCTTGACCTCGACCTCCAGCGGCCCCAGGTGGTAGACCCCGTCGCCGAAGCCCGCCGCGTCCATGGCGTCCGTGATGAAGGCGACCCGGCCGGGCCCCGCGCGGTGGAAGGCCAGCTCCAGTGCCGCCGGATGCAGATGCGTGCCGTCGTTGATCAGCTCGACCGTGACCCGCTCGTCCTCGAGGAGCGCGGCGACCGGGCCGGGCGCCCGGTGTCCGAGGGCCGGCATCGCGTTGAACAGGTGCGTGGCGACGGTGGCACCCGCGTCGATCGCTTCGACGGTCTGCTCGTACGTCGCGTCGGTGTGGCCGATCGCGGCGATCACCCCTTGCTCGGCGAGCAGCCGCACGGACTCGATGCCGCCGGGGAGTTCGGCGGCGAGTGTGACCATCCTCGCCGTGCCGCGCGCAGCGTCGAGCAGCTTGCGCACCTCGGCAGGGTCGGGGTCGCGCAGCAGCTCCTCGCTGTGCGCGCCCTTGCGGCAGGGTGAGATGAAGGGGCCTTCGAAGTGGATGCCCGCGAGATCGCCCTGCTCGACCAGCTCCGAGAGGAACCCGGCCCGACGGGTCAGGAAGTCCATCTCGCCGGTGACGGTGGAGGCGACCATCGTGGTCGTGCCGTGCTGATGGTGGGTCCGAACGCCGGTGAGGACGTCGTCGGCCGTGCCGGAGGTGAACGAGGCGCCGCCGCCGCCGTGGTTGTGCATGTCCACGAAGCCGGGGACCAGCCAGTGGCCGGAGAGGTCGGTGGAGGGCCCGTCGTCAGGGGCGGGCCCGGCGATCCGGGTTCCGTCGACGATCACCTGCCCGTTCTCGACGACCCCGGTGGGCAGCACCACCCGGGCGCCCGCGAGAACCATCCGGTCGGCCATCAGGCGGTTACCTCCGTAGTGAGCAGGTCCCAGGCGAGGAGACCCGCGCCCAGACATCCGGCGGTGTCCCCGAGGGCCGCCGGGACGATCGAGGGCAGCCGCTGGAAGGTGACCCGTGCCTCCACGGCGGCCCGCAGTGGTGTGAACAAGGTTTCTCCTGCCTCGGCGAGGCCGCCACCGATGATCAGCGTGCGGGGGTCCAGCAGGGTGAGCGCCGTGACCAGTCCGTCGGCGAGCGCCTCGATCGCGTTCTGCCAGACGCGGACGGCGCGGTCGTCACCGGACTCGACGGCCTCGGCGCAGCCGGCGGCGTCCGCATCGGGGTCGCCGCTCGCCGCGGCCCAGGCCCGGGAGACGGCGGCGGCCGATGCGAGGGTCTCCAGACAGCCGTGCTGTCCGCAGCCGCACCGGGGCCCGCCGGGGCGGACGACGACATGGCCGATCTCGCCGGCGTACCCGTGGGCACCGGCCTCGATCGTGCCGTCGATGCCGATGGCACCGGCGATCCCGGTGCCGAGCGGCACGAACAGGAACCGGTCGGCCTTCCGGCCGGCGCCGATGCGGCCTTCGGCGAGACCGCCGGCGCGGACGTCGTGGCCCAGGGCCACGGGCACACCGCCGAGCCGTCGGCCCAGCAGGTCGCGCAGGGGGACGTCGCGCCAGCCGAGGTTGGCGGCGTAGACGGCGACGCCGTTGTCCGCGTCGACGATGCCGGGGACGGCGACGCCGGCGGCCACGGCGCTCTCGCCGTAGCGCTCCTCGCCGTGGGCGCGCAGCTCGGCGGCGAAGCCGAGGATCGTCGCGACGACCGCCTCGGGCCCGCGCTCCCTGCCGGTCGCCCGCCGCGCCTCGTGGAGGAGTGCCCCGTCCGCCCCGACGAGGGCGGCCTTCATCCCGGTGCCGCCCACATCGAGGGCGATGACGTGTCTCACGCCTACAGTCTCGCGTGCCGGCCAGGAAAGGTCTAGTCCACTGCTCCGGTTGCCGCGTTTTGCCCAAGCGTGGGCGGGTGGTGTAGACCTCTTGGGTTCACAAGTGGAGGAAGAGCATGGTGGGGGACGAGCGGTGCAGCGGCGCTACTTCGGTCTGACCGCGGCGGCAGCCGCACTCGGTATGACGGCGGTGCTCGCCGGGTGCGGGAGCACCGGCGAGGGCGGGGAGGTCAAGCTGCGGCTGGTCGCCGCGGACTACGGGTCCGGTGCGGCCGACTCGTCCCAGGAGTACTGGGACGACCTGGCGCGGAACTTCGAGGCCAAGAACGCGGGCATCAAGGTGGACGTCGAAGTCCATTCGTGGAAGGACGTCGACCGCAAGGTCGCCGAGATGGTGGCGGACGGGAACGCCCCGGACATCGCGCAGATCGGCGCCTACGCCGACTATGCCGAGCAGGACAAGCTGTACCGCACCGAAGAGATGGTCTCCGTTCCCACCCAGGCGAACTTCCTCCCTCTGCTGAGCGCGGCGGGCGAGGTGGACCGCATGCAGTACGGGATGCCGTTCGCGGCCAGCACGCGGCTGCTGTTCTTCAACGAGAAGCTCTTCACGGACGCTGGTCTGCGCGCGCCGACCAGCTGGGACGAGGTCCGGACGGCGGCGCAGAAGCTGAAGGCGCAGGGAGTGAAGTACCCGTTCGCGCTGCCGCTGGGCTCCGAGGAGTCGCAGGCCGAGGCCATGATCTGGATGCTGAGCGGGGGCGGGGGCTACCAGGACCGCACCAGCGGTGCGTACGAGATCGACTCGGCCGAGAACATCGAGACCTTCCGCTGGCTGAAGGACAACCTTGTCACCCCGAAGCTGACGGGTCCCGTCGCCCCGGGCCGGCTGGACCGTGCCAAGGCGTTCGCCGCGTTCACGCGCGGCGAGGTCGGCATGCTGAACGGCCACCCGACCCTGATGCAGACGGCGGAGAAGGCCGGCATCAAGGTCGGGAAGGTCGCGCTGCCGGGCGTCGACGGCAAGGCCAGGGCGTCGATGGGCGTCGCCGACTGGATGATGGCCTTCAAACAGAACGGCCACCGCAAGGAGATCGGCCGTTTCCTCGACTTCGCCTACAACGACACGAACGTCCTGGAATTCTCCGACCGCTACGACATCCTGCCGGTGACGATCACGGCGAGCCAGACGATGGCGGCCGACGACGACCACAAGGATCTGCGGGAGTTCCTGGAGGCGCTGCCGACGTCGGAGCTGTATCCCTTCGGCGAGACGTCGTGGGCGAAGGTGAGCGCGAGCGTGAAGAGGAACATCGGCGGGGCGGTGGCGCCGGGGGGCGATCCCGCCGCGGTACTGAGGCGCATAGCGGCGGAGGCGGCGGAGGCGGAAGAGGCGGAGTAGCACTCCGTGGCGCGGGGTCTGGCGTCCTGCTGCTCCGGGGGCCGGGCCCGGCGTGTGCCGCCCGGATTTTCCGGAGGTCCGGGGCCCGGGGTGTGCCGCCCTGCACTGCGGGTCCGCGCCGTCAGGGGCACCGCCGGCGAGACGGGGCGCACAGAGGGGAGAGCACCGCGTGCATGACGGTGGGGCGCATTATGTTGCTGATATGACCGATGGCGGGGAGCTTTCCGAGCGGGACCGGGCCGTGCTCGGGCTGGAGCGTGCCGACTGGGCCGGGCCCGGGGCCAAGGAACGAGTGATCCGGGAGCGGTTGGGGATGTCGCCGACCCGGTACTACCAACTGCTGAACGCGTTGCTGGACGACCCGCGTGCGCTCGCGCACGACCCGGTGACCGTCAACCGGCTTCGGCGAGTGCGGGACTCCAGGCGCGAGCGCCGATAGGGTCGGAAGCATGGGCAGCCATGCGGACGACGTACTGCCGGAGCCGAGCACTCCCGCCGGACGGGAAGGGCTCGCCGCGATCCTCGAAAGGCCACAGGACACCGTGGTCGCGCTGGACTTCGACGGGACGCTCGCGGAGATCGTGCCCGACCCGGAGCAGGCGCGGGCGCACCCCGGTGCCGTGCCCGCCATCGCCGCGCTCGCGCCGCACGTGGCGTCCGTCGCCGTCGTGACCGGGCGCCCGGCCGGCGTCGCCGTGCGGTACGGCGGGTTCGCCGGTCACCCCGGCCTGGAGCACCTCGTCGTACTCGGCCATTACGGCGCCGAGCGGTGGGACGCGGTCAGTGGTGAGGTCCACGCCCCCGCCCCCCATCCGGGTGTCGCCGCCGTACGCGCGGAGCTGCCCGGGCTCCTCGATGCGATCGGTGCCTGGCAGGGCACCTGGATCGAGGAGAAGGGCCGGGCGGTGGCCGTGCACACGCGCCGCGCGGAGGATCCGCAGGCCGCCTTCGAGTCGCTGCGTACCCCGATCGCGGAGCTGGCGGCCCGTCACGGGCTGATCGTGGAGCCCGGCCGGCTCGTCCTGGAGGTACGTCCGCCCGGGGTCGACAAGGGCGTGGCGCTGGAGGAGTTCGTCCGGGAGCAGAGGGCGGGTGCCGTGCTGTACGCGGGCGACGACCTCGGTGATCTCGCGGCCTACGCCGCCGTCGAGAAGCTCCGCTCCGACGGGGTGCCCGGGCTGTTGCTGTGCAGCGGCACCGAGGTTCCCGAGCTCGCCGAGCGTGCGGACGTGCGGCTGTCAGGCCCCGCCGAGGTCGTCACGACCCTCGCTGCCCTCGCCCAGCGCCTCCAGCGCACGTAGCTGTTCCAGGAACCACTTCTGCGGCGGCAGCGCGGTCGCCGCCGCGGCCAGTCGCTTGGTGCGCTCGGCCCGTTCCCCGTCCGGCATCGTCAGGGCCCGGTGCAGGGCCGCGGCCGTTCCGGTCACGTCGTAGGGGTTCACCACGATCGCCTCGTCGCCCAGCTCCTCGTACGCCCCGGCCTCCCGCGACAGCACCAGGGCGCATCCCGCGTCCGAGACGATGGGGATCTCCTTGGCGACCAGGTTCATCCCGTCCCGGATCGGGTTGACGAGCGCCACGTCCGCCATGCGGTACGCGGCGAGCGACCGTGCGAAGTCGTCCTTGACGTGCAGCACGACGGGTGTCCAGCCGGGCGTCCCGTAGCGTGCGTTGATCTCCTCCGAGAGCCGCGCGACCTCGGCCGTGTAGTCGCGGTAGACGGGCAGGTCCTGCCGGGACGGGTAGGCGAAGGCCACGTGCACGACCCGCTCGCGCCACTCGGGGTGCGTGTCGAGCAGCGTCCGGAAGGCGAGGAGCCCGCGGACGATGTTCTTGGACAGTTCGGTCCTGTCCACCCGGACGATCGTCTTCCGGGCGCCCGGCCCGGCGTCCTCACCGCCGATCTGGTCGCGCAGCGCGACCATGCGCTCCTCGACGTCCAGCTCGTGCGAGCGCCGCCGCAGGAACTCGGCGTCCGCGCCCAGTCCGTGCACCCCGATGTCCGTCTCGCGCGGCTCCCCGCCGGGTGCTGCGTGGCTGACCCAGCGGCGCGGATCGCCACCGGGCACCAGCGCGGCGGCATCGGGCAGGGTCTGGTCCGCACACCACATGAACGCGTGCGCCCACCGTGAGGTGAGGAACCCGAGCCTGTCCGCGCCGAGCATCCCGCGCACCAGTTGCTGCGCGATGTCGTCCGGCAGCATGCGGAAGTACTCCGGCGGCGCCCACGGCGTGTGGGAGAAGTGCCCGATCCGCAGATCGGGGCGGAGTTCACGCAGCATCCCGGGTGCGAGCGCCAGATGGTAGTCCTGGACCATCACGACCGCGTGGGGCGCAGCCTCCTGCGCCAGTGCTGCGGCGAAGGCGCGGTTGTAGGTCTCGTACGCCGCCCACTGCCGCCGGAACTCCGCGTCGAACACCGGCTCCAGCGGGGTCTGATACAGCATGTGGTGGACGAACCAGAGCACCGAGTTGGCGATGCCGTTGTACGCGTCCGCGTGCACGGCGGGGTCGATGTCCAGCATCCGCACGCCCGGCTCGGCGACACCGCGCCGCACGGCCTCCCGGTCGCCGTCCCCCAGTGCCGCGCACACCCACAGGGCGCCCGCGTCGGGGCCGATCGCCGACAGGCCGGAGACCAGCCCGCCGCCGCCGCGCCTCGCGTCGAGTGTGCCGTCCTCACGGAAGGCGTATGTGACCGGACCGCGGTTGGAGGCGACGAGTACCTGCGCCGCGCGCTCGGAGACCATGTCGCCAAACCTAGCCCGCACCGTAACCGCTCAAACGTATGGCCGGACTCCGTCGGCGGAGTCCGGCCATATGCTCACCCGATCAGTGGCCGCGGCGCCGGCCGCGGCTCGCGGCGATCGCGATCGCCCCGGCCGCCGTGATCGTCAGTGCGACACCGCCGAGCAGCCACAGCCGCTCGGTCCTGGTGCCGGCCGCGGCGATCTCGTGGGCACTGCCGTTGGCTCCGGCGGCACTGCCGGGCACTCCCTGGCCGGTTCCGGGCCGCTCGGGTGCGCCCTGTTCCCCCGGGGTGCGGGACTGTGCGGGATTTCGGGGCGGCGCCGGCCGCGCCTGCAGCGTCTCCTCGCCGGGATGGGCCGTGGCCGGTTCCCGCGGCCGCCCCTGCCCGGGTTCCGCCGGGTCCGCCGACGTCACGGAGCACTTCCCGTCGGTACCGGGCTTCTCGCAGCCTGGCGGGGCCGGCTCCGCCCCGGCGGTGTCCCGGGCCTTTCCGTTCCCGGTGCCCTCCTCGCCGACGGTGACCGTGTACGTCACCGTCGTGTCCATGGGCGAGGACGGCGACCCGGACGCGTTCGTGGTGGCTTCGGGATCCGGCACGGGCGTGGAGAGGGTGAGCGCCGACGCCACATAGGCGTCGGCTCCCGACTCGAACGACACCTTCGCGGACGTGGCGCCCCCACCGGTCCTCGCCTGACCGTCCACGAGGAACCGGTCGCCCATGGGACCCCGGCCGCCCCCGTACGCGGCCACGGACGCCCGGATCTGTCCGCCCGGGCGGTAGAGGCCGCTCACCGACACGGTCGTCGCGGGGGAAGCGGGGAGTTGCGGTACATGCCCGCCGTGGACGTGGATGCTGCGCAGTTCCGGGGCGTACATGGCGTCGGGGCGGTCGTACGCGTACACGACCGTCAGCGACCAGCCCGCGCCGCAGCCCTGGCCGGCTGCGGACCAGATGCCGCCGACCGCGACGGGCAGCGGGGCGCCGGAGCCGGTGACGCCCTTGAAGGCGGCGGTGACGTCGGCCTCGCCGGTGTAGAAGTGCGGTCCGGCTGCGGATTCCCGGTCCTGGACCAGATGCTCCGCGTGGACCGCGACCGGCTTGTTCCGGTTGACGCCGATCGTGGGTGCGGAGGCGAGCGGACCGCCGGAGGGCGAGTCCGCCTTCCGCCGGTCTTCCTTTCGCCGGTCCGCGTCCGCCCGGCGCGCTTTCCGGCGGTCCGTGTCCCGGCGGTCCGTGGCCGCGCCGGCGGCGTCGCAGCGGTGGAGCAGGCGGCCGCCAGGGCTCCGGTACGTGCCGTCGTTGCCGCCCCAGAACAGCCGGGCGTACTCGACACGGGCGCCGGGCGGGACGACTACCCGGCCGGTCCCGGTCCCGTCGCTCCCGACCGTGGTGCCGGTGGTGGTGAAGTCGCCGAAGAGCGATTCGTCGTAGCGCTTCTTGAAGGGGGACACGACATCTGCGGCAGCCCGCCCGGGGGTGAGCATTCCGGTCGCAACGACGGCAGAGGCGGTCGTGAGAACCGCCAGGGCCCCGACGAAACGAGGCGACCTGGAATTCCGGCGCCGAGCGCCCGTGAGTTTCGTATAGCCCATATCAACGCAACTTAGACAATCCGCCCCGTTGGCGCGTGCTGCGCCGCATGTGCGTTAGGCCGCCGGTGTCGTCAGGCCGCTCTGCGCGTCGCGTATTCCGCGATCTCCAGCATGGGCGGCCGCTCCCGGGTGTCCACCTCGTGCGTCCGTGGCACGAACCCGTCCTCGCCCCGTTCGAACTGCGTCAGCGCCGGGCGCACCAAGTGGCCTCGGGACAGCCGGAGTTGGGCCGTGCGGTAGATCGCCGCCGCCATCCGGCCCAGCGCCTGTCCGTCCTGGTGCCGGTGCAGCCGCACCCCCACGTCGACCTGCGCCAGAGCGTCGAGCCCCACGGTGTGCAGCGCATCGACCAGCAGCCCGAGCTCCACCCCGTATCCCACCGGGAACGGCAGCCGCTCCAGCAGCGAGCGCCGCGCCGCATACTCCCCGCCCAGGGGCTGGACGAACCCGGCCAGCTGCGGCCAGTGCAGATTGAGCAGCGGGCGTGCGACCAGTTCGGTGACCCTGCCCCCCTGCTCGGGCCCGCCGGGACGGTCGCCTTCCGCCTTCGCCGCTCCCAGCGGCCGGTCGTACATCGCCTTCACGAACTGGACGTCCGGCTCGGTCAGCAGCGGTCCGACGATCCCGGAGACGAAGTCGGCGGAGAACTCCCTCAGGTCCGCGTCCACGAAGCAGACGATGTCGCCGCTCGTCACCAGCAGTGAGCGCCAGAGCACCTCGCCCTTGCCCGGCACGGCCGGTATTCGGGGGAGTATCGCGTCGCGGTGCACCACCCGGGCGCCCGCCTTCGCCGCCACCTCGGACGTGCGGTCCGTCGAACCCGAGTCCACGACCACCAGCTCGTCCACGAGCGGCACCGCCTCGGTCATGAGCTCACGCCGGATCACGTCGACAATGTCGCCGACCGTCTCCTCCTCGTTCAGGGCGGGCAGCACGACACTGACGGCCGAGCCGTGCTTGGCCGCGCGTTTCGCGGCGACGAGCCGGTCGAGCGGGCGGTCTGCCACGGACCAGGACCGCCGGCCGAGCCAGCGCTCCACCTCTTCCAGCACATGATCTCCATCTCGCGGATCGGACGACCATCTCAGCCGCCCAGGGGTTCGGTTACAGTCTTGAACAACGCGGACGACCATCGCATGCCGGGGTCGTCCCGCCGACAATCACATACCGCTCATCCAGAGGGGCAGAGGGACACGGCCCGTTGAAGCCCCGGCAACCCTCCAGCCGGCTCTCGTCGCAGGTCGTACGACACGCGCGCGAGGCCCCGGCTAGGGAAGGTGCCAATTCCGTCTCGTGGCGAGATGCGCCGCGAGGAAGATGAGGAGAAAGGGCCTCGCCTCCATGGCTGCGCAGACTGTCGCCACCACCACCGAATCCGTTGATCTGGGCCCTGCCTCCGGGCTTTCCTGCCGCGAGTGCGGCGAGCGGTTCGCTCTGGGTCCGATCTTCGCCTGTGAGATCTGTTTCGGGCCGCTCGAAGTCGCCTACGACCTGCCGACCGGCGACCCCGAAGGCCTGCGCAAGCAGATCGAGAACGGCCCGGACAACATCTGGCGCTACGCGCCGCTCCTCCCCGTCCCCGCCGACGTGGCGAGCAAGCCGAACCTGAACCCGGGCTGGACCCAGCTCGTCAAGGCCGACAACCTCGCCCGCGAGCTGGGCGTCACCGGCGGTCTCTACGTCAAGGACGACTCCGGCAACCCGACGCACTCCTTCAAGGACCGCGTCGTCGCCCAGGCCCTGGAGGCCGCCCGGGCCTTCGGCTTCACCACGCTCTCCTGCTCCTCCACCGGCAATCTGGCCGGCGCGGTCGGCGCCGCCGCCGCGCGTGCCGGCTTCCGCTCCTGCGTGTTCATCCCGCACGACCTGGAGCAGGGCAAGGTCGTCATGGCCGCGGTCTACGGCGGCGAGCTCGTCGGTATCGAGGGCAACTACGACGACGTCAACCGCTTCTGCTCCGAGCTCATCGGCGACCCGGCGGGCGAGGGCTGGGGCTTCGTCAACGTCAATCTGCGGCCGTACTACGGCGAGGGCTCGAAGACACTCGCGTACGAGATCTGCGAGCAGCTCGGCTGGCGGATCCCCGACCAGATCGTCATCCCCATCGCCTCCGGATCCCAGCTGACCAAGATCGACAAGGGTCTGCAGGAGCTGATCAAGCTCGGTCTCGTCGAGGACAGGCCCTACCGGGTCTTCGGTGCCCAGGCGGAGGGCTGCTCCCCGGTGTCGGTGGCCTTCAAGGCCGGCCAGGACGTGGTCAGGCCGCAGAAGCCGGACACCATCGCCAAGTCCCTGGCGATCGGCAACCCCGCCGACGGCCCCTATGTCCTGGACATCTGCCGTCGCACCGGCGGCGCCGTGGAGGACGTGACCGACGAGCAGATCGTGGATGCGATCAAGCTGCTGGCCCGCACGGAGGGCATCTTCACGGAGACCGCCGGCGGGACGACCCTCGGTGTGGCGAAGAAGCTGATCGAGGCGGGTGTCATCGACCCCTCCCTCACGACCGTCGTCGTCAACACGGGTGACGGCCTCAAGACCCTCGACGCGGTGGCCCCCACGGCGGGTATGTCCGCAGTCATCCGCCCCAACCTGGACTCCTTCCGAGAGGCTGGTCTCGCATGAGCGTCAACGTCCGCATCCCCACCATCCTCCGCACCTATACCGGCGGCCAGGCCGAGGTCCCGGCGCAAGGTGCGACCCTCGCCGAGGTCATCGCCGACCTGGAGAAGAACCACACGGGCATCGCCGCCCGCGTCCTGGACGACCAGGGCAAGCTGCGCCGCTTCGTGAACGTGTACGTCAACGACGACGACGTCCGCTTCGAGCAGGGCCTGGAGACGGCGACGCCGGACGGTGCCGGGGTTTCGATCATCCCCGCCGTCGCCGGCGGCTGCTGACTCCGGATCGACTGCGGGCCGACTCCGGGCCGGCCTCGGACCCACCCGTACCGGTTACGCTGCGCTACCTGAATTGCCCCCTCCGCAAGCTAAGCGGAGGGGGCAATTCTGTGTGGTTGAGCGCGGTAGAGTTGGGAAGTCCCCTCCGCTGCGTGTGCCAGACGCATATACGAATGCGTCCGCACACGATGAGAAACAGCCAAAGTGTTCGAGCGTATTGCGCGTTAAGTGCGCTTTGTCCGGCCTGACTTGCCCGGCAATGCTCGGAATCCTTCCCTTTGCCCGTTCGGGCGTGCCCAGATTTCTCGTCCGATTGACCTGTTGCAGACGGCAGTTGGACAGATACATTCAGCCGCGGTCGACGCGTTCCGGTACACACTCTTGGCGGTCTCCGCGATGCCCCCTGGGGGTAAGGAAACTCTCCGTGAGTGAGATCCGAAGTGAGTTCTGACCCGGGTCCGCGAAGTGCGGTCCTGTGCAAGGGCCAGTAATAGGGGAGTTAGGCATGGCTCAGGGCACCGTCAAGTGGTTCAACGCGGAGAAGGGGTACGGCTTCATCGCGGTCGACGGTGGTGCGGATGTTTTCGTCCACTACAGCGCGATCCAGATGGACGGTTACCGCACCCTGGAGGAGGGTCAGCGGGTCGAGTTCGAGATCTCGCAGGGCCAGAAGGGGCCGCAGGCGGACATGGTCCGCGTAGCCGGCTGAGCGCCGACTGACTGCAGCGACATGACGGAGGGCCCGTACCTAGGGGGTGCGGGCCCTCCGCCGTGTCCGGGTTTCTCCGGCCGCGACCGCTCCCGGCCGTCACCCGCGCCCACCGTTCGCCGGGGCTTCTTCCGAGGCGCCGCTCCCGCCCGTCACCCGGCCGCCGCGACCTCGCCGAGGTCCTCGAAGCCGCTTGCACTCGAGGGGGTCGAGTGCTAATCATTGGCGTTAGCACTCTACGAGTGAGAGTGACAACTAAGGACCGGGTCGGTGAGGCCCGCAGGCCTCGTGGGGCCAGGAACCACAAGGCATGCAGGCCGTCCGTCGCGGGCGCCAACGCGGTCCGGAGCAATCCTCCCCCGTGGCCTGCTGCGCGGGGGGACCCCCAAGTCCGGGAGGACCACTTCACATGGCCAAGATCATCGCGTTCGACGAGGAGGCACGGCGCGGTCTCGAGCGCGGGATGAACCAGCTCGCCGACGCCGTCAAGGTCACCCTTGGCCCCAAGGGCCGGAACGTCGTCCTCGAGAAGAAGTGGGGCGCCCCCACGATCACCAACGATGGTGTCTCCATCGCCAAGGAGATCGAGCTCGAGGACCCGTACGAGAAGATCGGCGCCGAGCTGGTCAAGGAAGTCGCCAAGAAGACGGACGACGTCGCCGGTGACGGTACGACCACCGCGACCGTTCTCGCCCAGGCGCTCGTCCGCGAGGGCCTGCGCAACGTGGCGGCCGGTGCCAACCCGATGGCCCTGAAGCGCGGTATCGAGAAGGCCGTCGAGGCCGTCTCCGGTGCGCTGCTCGACCAGGCCAAGGAGGTCGAGACCAAGGAGCAGATCGCTTCCACCGCCTCCATCTCCGCCGCCGACACCCAGATCGGCGAGCTCATCGCCGAGGCCATGGACAAGGTCGGCAAGGAAGGCGTCATCACCGTCGAGGAGTCCCAGACCTTCGGTCTGGAGCTGGAGCTCACCGAGGGTATGCGCTTCGACAAGGGCTACATCTCGGCGTACTTCGCCACCGACATGGAGCGTATGGAGGCCTCGCTGGAGGACCCGTACATCCTGATCGTCAACTCCAAGATCTCCTCCGTGAAGGACCTGCTCCCGCTGCTGGAGAAGGTCATGCAGTCGGGCAAGCCGCTGCTGATCATCGCCGAGGACGTCGAGGGCGAGGCCCTGTCGACCCTGGTCGTCAACAAGATCCGTGGCACCTTCAAGTCCGTTGCCGTCAAGGCCCCGGGCTTCGGTGACCGCCGCAAGGCCATGCTGGGCGACATCGCCATCCTCACCGGTGGCACGGTCATCTCCGAGGAGGTCGGCCTCAAGCTCGAGAACGCGGGCCTGGACCTGCTGGGCCGCGCCCGCAAGGTCGTCATCACCAAGGACGAGACCACGATCGTCGACGGTGCCGGTGACAGCGACCAGGTTGCCGGTCGCGTCAACCAGATCCGTGCCGAGATCGAGAACTCCGACTCGGACTACGACCGCGAGAAGCTCCAGGAGCGCCTCGCGAAGCTGGCCGGCGGCGTGGCCGTCATCAAGGCCGGTGCCGCGACCGAGGTCGAGCTCAAGGAGCGCAAGCACCGCATCGAGGACGCCGTTCGCAACGCGAAGGCGGCCGTCGAGGAGGGCATCGTCGCCGGTGGTGGCGTGGCGCTCATCCAGGCCTCCGCTGTCTTCGAGAAGCTGGAGCTCGACGGCGACGAGGCGACCGGTGCCGCCGCTGTGAAGCTGGCCCTGGAGGCCCCGCTGAAGCAGATCGCGGTCAACGCCGGCCTCGAGGGCGGCGTCGTCGTGGAGAAGGTGCGCAACCTGACCGTGGGTCACGGCCTCAACGCCGCGACCGGCGAGTACGTCGACATGATCGCCGAGGGCATCATCGACCCGGCCAAGGTGACGCGCTCCGCGCTGCAGAACGCCGCGTCGATCGCCGCGCTGTTCCTCACCACCGAGGCCGTCATCGCCGACAAGCCGGAGAAGGCCGCTGCGGCCGCTCCGGGCGGCATGCCGGGCGGTGACATGGACTTCTGATCGACCTCTGGTTGATCAACCGTCCTGAAGACCGAGGGCGGCACCCCCACTCCCAGGGGGTGCCGCCCTCGGGCGTTCCGTCGTCTTCGCTGCCGGGTGGTGCCGATGGACCGAAGCGGCACTGCTCAGGCAGTTCGGCGCGCAGTGCAGGCAGTTCGGCGCGGCATCGTGGCCCTCGGGCACCGTGGGTTCCGCAGTGGATACCGAAACCGGCTGAGGGCTGTTCACGCACGGCCGAAGGTAGCCGGATGTCCTTCTTCGGCCGAGTTCACCCCCGGGGGCCGCGCTGCGAGCCGAGCGGCACACAGGGCGGCGGCTGCCCACCCTCCTGCAGCGACAGCGTGAACCACGTCGTCTTGCCGTCGTCCGCCGGGCGCACACCCCAGCTGCCGGCCAGTGTGTCGACGAGGATGAGCCCCCGCCCGGACTCGTCGTCCGCCGCGGCCAGCCGCGGCTGCGGCGGATGGTGGCTGTGGTCGCTCACCTCGACCGTCAGTTCGGTGCTGGTGCGCCGGATCCGCAGCCGCACCGGTCCCTGCCCGTGCCGGATGGCGTTCGTGACCACCTCGGAGGCCAGCAGCTGGGCGTCGTCGGTGAGCTGGGCGCAGTCCCACTCGACGAGGCACTTGGCGAGGAACGCCCGGGCCTCCGACACGGAGGCCGGGGCGGCGGCCAGCTCCGTCTCCGCCACGGCCAGCGGAGCCGCGGGGAGCTGGGCGAGGAGAAGCGTCACATCGTCGTGGTGATGCTCGGTGGCCGGCAGGACGGACGTCAGCACCCGGTCGGTCACCCCTTCCAGGTCGGGCGCGGCGGCGAAAGCGTCGTCGAGGGCCTCGATGAGCGCGTCGAGCTGCTCCTCGATGTCGCCCGAGGGTGTCTCTATGAGCCCGTCGGTGAAGAGGATCAGGCTGGACCCCGGCGCGACGGCCAGGGTGGTCTGCTGGTGCAGATGGTCCCCCACCCCGAGGGGCACGCTGACCGGCGCGGCCAGGGGTCGCACCGCCTCGCCCGGCGCCGCGACGAGGGCCGGAAGGTGTCCGGCGGAGCACACGGTCACCTCGCCCGCGTCCGGAGCGACGATCAGATAGCAGCAGGTGACCAGTTGGTCGGGCCCGTCGAGCTCGGCGACGATCGCGTCGAGGGACTGCATCAGCTGACGTGGCTGCATCCCGGTCTTGGCGAGGGCATGAGCCGCGGAGCGGAGCTGCCCCATGATCGCGGCAGCCTCGAGGCCGCGCCCCATGACATCGCCGATGAGTACGCCGACACGGCCCGCGCCGAGCGGAATGAGGTCGAACCAGTCGCCTCCGACCCCCGCCCCTTGGGTGGCGGGAAGATAGCGGCTCGCCGTGTTCAGCCCGGGAACGGCGGGAGGGGTCCCCATCAGGCTGCGCTGCAGGGTGAGGGCGACATGACGCTGCTGCTCGTAGAGGGCGGTGAGCTGCGCTTCGGCGGCCTTGCGTTCGCTGACGTCGCGTACGGCGGCGGAGACGAGGAGTCCGTCGCTGGTCTCGAGGGGGCTGAGGCTGATCTCGACGGGGAATTCGGTGCCGTTCTTGCGCAGGCCGTGGAGTTCGAGGCCGGCTCCCATGGGGCGGACCTGGCGGTTGTGGGTGTAGCCGTTGCGGTGTCGGACGTGCTGACCGTGGTAGCGGCTCGGCACGAGTATCTCGACGGGGCGGCCGAGGAGTTCTGCGCGCCGGTAGCCGAAGAGGGTTTCGGTCTGGGCGTTGACGAGGCGGATGGTTCCGGCGTCGTCGACGATGACCATGGCGTCCGGTGCGGCCTCCAGCAGCCCGCGGAACCGCTCCTCGGCGGCCTTGCGTTCGCTGACGTCGCGTACGGCGGCGGAGACGAGGAGTCCGTCGCTGGTCTCGAGGGGGCTGAGGCTGATCTCGACGGGGAATTCGGTGCCGTTCTTGCGCAGGCCGTGGAGTTCGAGGCCGGCTCCCATGGGGCGGACCTGGCGGTTGTGAATGTAGCCGTTGCGATGGTCGGAGTGCTGGCTGCGGAAGCGGCTCGGCACGAGTATCTCGACGGGGCGGCCGAGGAGTTCTGCGCGCTGGTAGCCGAAGAGGGTTTCGGTCTGGGCGTTGACGAGGCGGATGGTTCCGGCGTCGTCGACGATGACCATGGCGTCCGGTGCGGCCTCCAGCAGCCCGCGGAACCGCTCCTCGGCGGACCCCGGCGGTGCCTCGGCTCGGGAGATCCGGCACTGGCAGGGCACGGTGGTGCCGGGCCCTAGGTCGGACTCCAATGAGACTGCGGCGGTGATGCCTTCCATGGCTGCCTCCCGGACAGATGCGCCGCCTGCGTCCGTCGCGACTGCCGTTGTCACGGCTGCGTGGTGCGCGGCGGCGGCATCCACGACTGCGGTATCGGGACATCTCAGCGCAGTTCGTCCCCACGCGTCCCCATGAGTCCGATTCTGATCGGCACTGGCGCACATCAGATCTGCGCGGGTGTGGTCCTTGAGCTTCTCGGTGTCCAACTTCGTACATGGCGGGTGACTGGCGGTGGTGGATGCCTTGCCGCGGTGCGGAAACCCGCCGGGCCAGGAGTGCGGAGCCGGGGCAGGGCCTGCTCCGGCGCGCGTTCCGTTTCCGTGGTGGATTCGGCGAGGATCCGTCACCAAGTCGTGAAGGTCGCGCGGGACTCTGGTCTTCTCAGCAGCGCACTCGCGCTTCTCACTCGGGGGGCACAGATGACCGACCACAGCCGTCGCACCGTTCGCAGAGCCGCCGTTGTTCTCGTCGCCGTATCCGCACTGGCCCTGACCGCCTGTGAGCCCGCCGGCGGTACGGACGATGCGGCGGGCAGCCCCGGCAAGTCGACCGCGGGGCCTTCGGGTTCCGCGGGGGCGGGGTCGTCCGGCGGTACGTCGTCCGGAGGGAAGGGCGACGCGTCCTCGTCCGGCGGCTCGTCGTCCGGAGGAAAGGGGGGTTCCGGCGGCAAGGGGTCCGGCGGGAGCACCGGCACGGGCGGCAGTACGGGCGGCGGTTCGTCGTCCGACGACAGCAAGGCCGTCCAGCCGTGCGGCACGGCCGACGTGACGTTCACCGCGACCGTGGCCGATCATGCGACGAGCAGCTATCTGCTGAAGGTCACCAACAAGAGCGGCAAGGCGTGCAAGGCCCTGAACTACCCGGTCGTGACCTTCGGCGATCTGGACGGCCAGGCGACGCAGCGGGAGGAGACCCACCCCGGCACCGTCATCACGCTGGGGCCGGGGAAGTCGGCCTACGCCGGTCTGATGGGCGGTGCCCATGACGGCAAGGGCAAGACGGTCGACTCCATCGCGATGACCATGGACACCGCCAGCGACCTCGTCCAGACCCCGCTCACCGCGAGCACTCCCGGTTTCTACGTGTCCTCCAAGGAGTCCGTGACCGCCTGGCTGGGCAACGCCGAGGACGCCCTCAGCCTGTAGGCAGCCGGGGCCGGGGCGCGACATCGCGCCCCGGTGGACACCGCACACCACCGGCGTGAAGCTGGAGATGATGCGGACCGATGTGCACGCCCATCTGTGGAGCGAGGGCTATCTCCGCCTCCTGGAGTCCTACGGGCGCGAGGACACCGCGACACAGCGGGGCCTGGGAGCGGGGGACAGCCCGGCGGACCTCGACGCCCGGTTCGAGATGAACGACGCCGCGGGCATCGAGCACCAGATCCTGTCCGTCTCGCCCCAGACCCCGTACTTCCCGAGCGAGCAGCAGGCCGTGGCGGCCGCCCGGCACGCCAACGACCTCTACACGGAGGTCGTGCGCGAACGGCCCGACCGCTTCTCCGCCTTCGCCGCTCTGCCCCTGCCGCATCTCGACGCCTCGCTGGAGGAGCTGGTGCGGGCGCTCGACGAGCTGGGGATGGTGGGCGCCGGGCTGACCACGTCCGTGCTCGGGCGCAGCCTCGGCGACCCCGTCTTCCGGCCGGTTCTGGAGGAGTTGGACCACCGGGGCGCGGTGC
The DNA here is from genome assembly GCF_056435905.1 of Streptomyces sp. NPDC043861. Taxonomy (NCBI): domain Bacteria; kingdom Bacillati; phylum Actinomycetota; class Actinomycetes; order Kitasatosporales; family Streptomycetaceae; genus Streptomyces; species Streptomyces sp. NPDC043861. Next base: position 131,385 of record NZ_JBWKDP010000004.1, read on the forward strand.
TGAGCCTCCACCCGGCGGGTCAGGACGCGGGGACGCCGCTCATCGCCGAGAACCGGATGCGATGGATGGTCGGTGCGCCGATGGAGGACACCATCTGCGCCATGCATCTGATGCTGGAAGGCATCCCCAGCCGCTTCCCACGGCTGCGGATCGTCCACTCGCACCTCGGCGGTGCGCTGCCCATGCTGCTGCCGCGCGCGGACGAGCATGTCCAGTGGGAGGCCCCCGACGTCATCGAGATGCCGACCGTCGCCGCGCGCCGCATGTACTACGACACCGTGGCCCACGGCCATGAGCCGGCGCTGCGGGTCGCGGCCGAATCGTACGGCGCGGACCGGCTGATGCTCGGCACGGACTTCCCGTACCAGACCGGGGACGCACTGCGCCGGGCCGTCGTCTTCATCGAGGAGACGCTGGTGCCGGAGGAGGCCGAGGCCATCCTGACGGCGGGCGAGGAGCTGCTCCCGACGCGGAGCAGCTCCTCGCACCTGCCGTACTAGGTAGGCTCTGTTGCCCGTGCAGGACCTAGAGGTCCTGCACGCCGACGACGAACGCGGACCAGGCGGCGGCGCCGAAGACGAGCCTCGGGCCGTCGGGGTTCTTGGAGTCGCGGACGGGGACGATGCCGGGGTGGTCGTCGGCGACCTCGAGGCAGTTGCCGCCGTCGCCGCCGCTGTAGCTGGACTTGTGCCAGACGGCAGTGCTCAGGTCGTACTCAGGGCTGGTGCTCTTCATGCGAGTAATCCTCCGCCACCGACTCGACCAAGGCCAGGGATTCCCGGGGTGACACTGCGCTCGCCGCAACCAGATCGTAGGTCAACTCATGGCGGCCGACCGTGGCCGGGTCGTCCTCCAACTGGCCTGTGCTCAGACCATTGACGTAAGCAAGCGGCGGTGCATCCGTAAACGACATCAGTTTGAGCCCGCCGTCCAGGGCCGCATGCGCCCCCGCCGCGAACGGCAGCACCTGCACGATCACCCGGTGCCGTCGCATCAGTCCGGCGATGCGGCCCAGCGCCTGGGTCATCACCGACGCGTCGCCGACCTTCCGCCGCAGCACCGCCTCGTCCAGCACCGCCCACAACAGGGGCTCTGTTGGATCGTCGAGGAGCCGCGCCCGCTCCAGCCTCGCCTCGACCAGGTCGTCGATCAGCGCTTCCGTCGCGACCGGCTGGTACGCCCGGAACACCGCCCGGGCATACGCCTCCGTCTGCAGCAGCCCCGGGATCAGCAGCGGCGCGTACTCCTTGATCGTCGTCGCGACCGCCTCCGCCTCCGCCGCCTCGGCGAAGTGGTCGGGGTACTTCGACTTGTTGGCCGCCACGCAGTTGCGCTCGAAGAAGCCGTTCGTCCCGAGCATCTCGTCGATCCTGCGCGCGATCTCCGGCTGCATCCTCCGCGTACCGGCCTCCAGCTGGCCGATGAACGAGCCGCTCACGAAAAGCGGTTCGCCCAGCTGGCGCTGGCGAAGCCCGGCCTTCTCGCGGGCGTGGCGCAGCTCAGCGCCGAGGAGGGCCCGGGGAGAGGTGGACGGGTCGAGGTCCTTCGGACCTGGCATGTCAACTCCCTGTCCCGCATGTGGGGTTGTTGGGCCGTGACGCTGGTCAGGCTAGCCGTCCTGTGGCCACGCTGTGTGCAGAACGCGAACACTCAGAGTGGAGGTGCCTGATGGAGCCTGTGCGAGCGGCGGACCGGCTGCGGGCGGCGGAAGAGGTCGTGGCCCAGCTGCGGGGCGAACTCGACGGGACGGGGGTGACCCTGCCGTCCCTGTGCGTGGACCTCGTGTCGCTCACGAACGAGTCGACTGCGTATCCCCTGGTCGACCTGGGGCGCTGCAACCTGGACACGGCGCTCCGGCTCGCGGCCGTACTCCATGGGGCGCGCCGGTGAGCGCTCCGGGGCCGGCGCCCGGGGAGTACGCGATCGACTCGCGCGACGGGCGGGTCGGCCGGGTCATGGGGCGCGAAGGTCCCTACGTACAGCTGCGGCCGCTGGGCGGCGGGCGGGAGTGGGACTGTCCGCCCGAGGTGCTGAGGCCCGCCCCGCCGGGTGAGGTGCTGCGGGCGCGGGTGAGGGAACGCAACCGGCAGAGACGGTTCTGACCACTGCCTCTCGCCGCTGCTCGGAGGCCGACGGTCCCCAAGGGGGCACAACCGGCCGCAACCGGTGCCGTGTCGGCCGATGGACGCGCGGCGGACCGTTCCACGGGCCGGACCGGGGTAAGCTGCTTCCCCGCTTGGTCACGACGTAGGAGGTGAGACCCATTACCGCTGTTGCAGGCCGGGTGCTCGCCTCCGCGCCGTCCTAGACGGCCGAGGGAGCCCCGCTCGGTTTTCCGGAAGGCTCCCGTGCTCTCTTCATCACCTGATCCGTCGGCCGTCGTCGGCCGGCTCCGCACCGCCGGCTGTGTGTTCGCCGAGGACGAGGCGGAACTCCTCCTCTCCACCGCCCGTACGCCCGCCGAACTGACCGCCATGGTGGACCGGCGTGTCGACGGCCACCCCCTGGAACACGTCCTCGGCTGGGCCGAGTTCGACGGCCTGCGGGTCGTCGTGGACCCCGGGGTCTTCGTTCCCCGCCGCCGCACCGAGTTCCTCGTGCGGCAGGCCCTCGACAACAGGCCCGATGCGGCCGTCGTCGTCGACCTGTGCTGCGGGTCGGGGGCGGTGGGTGCCGCGCTGGCCCGGGGACTGGGCGAGTGCGGGGCCGAGGTGTACGCCGCCGATGTCGACCCGGCCGCGGTCCGGTGCGCCCGGCGGAACGTGCCCGGCGGCCGGGTGTACGAGGGGGACCTCTTCGCGCCGCTGCCCGGTGCGCTGCGGGGCCGTGTCGACATCCTCGCCGCGAACGTGCCGTACGTACCCACCGGGGAAGTCGGGCTGCTGCCCACCGAGGCGAGGATGCACGAACCGCTCGTCGCGCTCGACGGGGGCGCGGACGGGCTCGACGTGCTGCGGCGGGTGACGGCGGAAGCACCTCGATGGCTGGCCCCGGGCGGCTGTCTGCTGTTCGAGACGAGCGAGCGGCAGGCGGCGGACGCCGTCGAGGCCGTAGGGGGCAGTGGTCTGGTGCCGCGTGTGGTCACCTCGGACGAGTGGTACGCCACCGTCGTCATCGGGACCAGGTTGCCCAGCTGAGCGAGGCCGAAGTGGCCCTGGAGGAGGGGCCATCCGGACCGTAGCGTCGAGGCGTGTCCCCCTCACGCATCCTGCCGCCCGCCGGTCCGCCGCGGGTTCTCGCCCTCGCCCAGCTCGTCAACTCCCTCGGTGACGGCGCCTACTACGTCACCTCCGCGCTCTTCTTCACCCATGTCGTCGGTCTGTCCCCGGCGAGGGTCGGCCTCGGGCTGACCCTCGCCTGGGCGTTCGGGTCGGTCGTGGGAGTGCCGCTGGGGCGGCTCGCCGACCGGCGGGGGCCGCGTGGCACGGCGGTGCTGCTGGCGCTCGCGACGGGCGCGGCCGTGGGCTCGTTCCTCGTGGTGCGCTCGTTCTGGACGTTCCTGCTCGCCGCCTGCATGTACGCCGCCGCGCAGTCGGGGCTCGCCGCGGCGCGGCAGGCGCTGCTCGCGGGGCTCGTGGCGAGGAAGGAGCGGACCGGGCTGCTGGCCCATCTCCAGTCCACCCTCAATGCGGGGCTCGCCGTCGGCGCGGGACTGGGCGGGCTCGCGCTGTACTCGGGCACCCGGAACGGGTTTCTGGCGGTCTTCGCGGTGGACGCGGTGAGCTTCCTGGTGTGCGCGCTGGTGCTCTCACGGCTGCCGTCGGTCGCGTCCGTGGCGACGGTCAAGGGGCCGGCCCTCGCCGTCCTGCGGGACCGGCCGTACGCGCTGATCGCTCTGCTCAACGCCGTACTGCTGCTGCGGATGCCGCTGCTGAGTCTCGGGATCCCGCTGTGGGTCAGCGAACGGACCCAGGCGCCGGAGTGGGTGGTGTCGGCGTTGTTCGTGGTCAACACCCTGTCCGTGGCAGTGTTCCAGGTGCGCGCCGCCCGTGGGGTCACCGCGCTGGGGCCGGCGGTGGGCGCCGTCCGGCGGGCCGGGCTGATCCTGCTCGCATCGTGTGCCGTCTTCGCGCTGTCGGCGGCCGGTCTGCCGGCGTGGGCGGTGGTCGCCGTGCTGTCGGCGGCCGCGTTGCTGTATGTGGCGGGCGAGATGCTGCACTCCGCCGGCTCCTGGCAGATCAGCTTCGAACTCGCCCCGGAGGGGCGCGTCGGCGAGTACCAGGCCTTCTTCGGCACGGGGCTGACCGTGGCCCGTACGGCCGGGCCGCTGCTGCTGACCGCGCTGCTGGTCACCTGGGGTGTACCGGGCTGGTTCGTGCTCGGCGGACTGTTCGTCGCCGCGTCGTACGGGCTGGGTCCCGCGGTGCGGTGGGCGGAACGGAGCAGGCTGCCCGTGCCTCCCGCTCCGGCCGCGCGGGAGACCGTGACCGGCTGAGCGCACAACACTCATGCGTCTCTCATCGGGGCCTTACCCCTCCCTCACACCGCGTCCCTAGCTTTCGCGCCATGTTCTTCACCTACCTCAGGCGCGAACTGCGCCGCCGCAGGAAGGCGGCCCTCGTCGTCGCCTCGGGGCTCGCCCTCGGAATCGCCCTGGTCATCGTCGTCAACTCGGTCTCGGCCGGGATGAACCAGGCACAGGGCAAGGTGCTGGAGTCGTTGTACGGACTCGGTACCGACATGACCGTCACCAAGGCCGCCGCTCCGTCGGAGGAGGGCGGGACGGTACGGCGGCCGCGGTTCGAGTTCGACGCCAAGGACAGTGACGACGAGGCCGAGCAGAGCCAGGACGTCGTCATGGTCCAGGGCTTCGAGACGCTCGCCGCTTCGACCGTCGCCGAGGTGGGCGGGCAGAAAGGGGTGGCGGATGCCGTCGGCGGTCTGAACGTCCGTGTGATGAAGGTCGACGGACAGTTCACCCGCGGGCAGCTCCAGCAGGGCCCGGCGCAGGGACGGGGCGGCGCGCCGTCCGGCGGCGAAGTGCGGGGCGGCGGGGCGGCTTTCGACGTCGACTCGTACTCCGTGTACGGGACGGACGTGACCCATCAGGAGCTCGGGCCGCTGACCTCGTCGAAGATCACCTCGGGGCGGGCGTTCTGGACGAGCGAGACCTCGGCAGCGGTGGCCGTCGTCGACAGCGCCTACGCCAAGGAGAAGAAGCTCGCGGTCGGCAGCACACTGACGGTCTCAGGGACGAAGTTCACGGTCATCGGGCTGGCGACGGCCGACAGCGGGGACGCGGCCGCCGACGTCTATCTGCCGCTCGCACGGGCCCAGACCCTGGCCGATGCGAAGGACAAGATCACCACGGTCTATGTGCAGGCGACCGACTCCCAGCAGATCGGCACCGTCAAGGAGACCATCCAGAAGAACATCTCCGGCACGACGGTCACGACATCGGCGGATCTCGCCGAAACCGTCTCCGGATCGCTGTCCACCGCGTCGGACCTGGCGGCGGGTGTCGGCAAGTGGCTGTCGGTCGTGGTGCTGGCGGCGGCGTTCCTGGTGGGCGGGCTGCTCACGTCATCCGCGGTGAGCAGGCGGGTACGGGAGTTCGGCACGCTCAAGGCGCTGGGGTGGAAGAGCCGCCGCGTCACCGGGCAGGTGGCGGGCGAGGCACTGGTCAACGGGCTGATCGGCGGCACGTTGGGCATCGGGCTGGGGCTGGCCGGGGCGTGGGCGATCACGGCCTTCAGCCCGACGCTGACCGCGCAGCTGGGCGCGGGTGCCGGGGGCGGTCAGGGCATGGGCGGCCGGATGCTCGCCGGCCGCGGCCCCGGCGGTCAGGGAGGGCCCGCACGGGAGAGTGCGTCGAAGGCGCTGGACATCGCCCTCACCGCGCCGGTCTCCCTCACCACCATCGGTCTCGCCGTGGCGCTCGCGGTGACCGGCGGGCTGATCGCGGGCGGGTTCGGCGGATGGCGCGCCTCCCGGCTGCGGCCCGCGGACGCGCTGCGGCGCGTCGAGTAGCCGACACCCCACCCACCGATGAACGTACGGACGCACAGCAGGAGTTGAATCACCATGTACGAGCTCACAGGCGTCACCAAGCGCTATCGGCGCGGCAAGGACACCGTCCAGGCACTCGACGGCGTCGATCTGGTCATCGAGGACGGCGGGCGGCTGGTGATCCAGGGACCGACCGGCGGGGGCAAGTCCACGCTGCTCCAGATGCTCGGCGGCCTGGACCGGCCCACCGGCGGGTCCGTCGTCCTGGACGGCGTCGATCTCGCGACCCTGCCGGAAGCGCGGCTCACGCGGGTGCGCGCCGAGAAGATCGGCTTCGTCTTCCAGGGCTTCAACCTCGTGCCCACCCTGACCGCTCAGGAGAACGTCGAGATCGCACTCGTCCCGCTCGGGCTCAAGGCCGTCGAACGGCGCGAGCGCGCGGCCGAGGCACTGGCCTCGGTGGGGCTGGGGGAGCGCCGGGGGCACCTGCCCGGCGAGCTCTCGGGCGGACAGCAGCAGCGCGTCGCGATTGCGCGGGCGCTGGTGAAGCGGCCCGCGGTGCTGCTGGCCGACGAGCCGACCGGGAATCTGGACGAGTCCATGCGGGACGAGATCATGGAACTGCTGGAGGGGCTGTGGGAGGAGAACGGGCTGACCTTCGTCATGGTCACGCATGACTCGGCGCTGGCACGGCGGGCGCCGCGGGTGGCGACGATCCGCCAGGGGCGGGTGACGATCGCGGAACGGGCAGCGGGCGCGGCATAGGCCCCCTGCCCCGCGCGGGGCGCCCGTGGCGCGGTGTCGCTGCGTTGCCGGGCCCCCGCGTTGCCGGGCCCCCGCGTTGCCGGGCCACCGCGTTGCCGGGCCCCCGCGTTGCCGGGGGCACCGGCCTCCGCCGGCGGCCCCGGTGGCCAGGGACCGGTCACCGCGCCGGGTGGAGCGGGGCGTCAGCCCCGCAGGGCTTCGCGGAGGTGGCCCTTCGACTTGATGAGGAGGGCCGCTGCCGTCGGGGCGTCGACGTCCGCGAGAAGCATGAGGATCGCCGTCTTCACCTCGCCGCCCGCCGCGGTCAGGGCGGTCTCGATCGCCTCGTCCGTCGCGCCGGTCGCCAGCGAGACGATCCTGCGCGACCGCGCCCGGAGCTTCTCGTTGGAGGCGCGGACGTCGACCATGAGGTTCCCGTACGTCTTGCCGAGGCGGATCATCGTGATGGTCGAGATCATGTTGAGGACGAGCTTCTGGGCCGTACCCGCCTTCAACCGGGTGGAGCCGGTGAGGAGTTCGGGCCCGACGACGACCTCGATGCCGTACTCGGCGGCGGCCGACAGCGCGCTGTCCGGATTGCAGGAAAGACCGATCGTCAGCGCCCCGGCGGCGCGCGCGTGCTCGACGGCGCCGACGGCATACGGTGTGCGGCCGGAAGCGGAGACGCCGACCACGGTGTCGTCGGCGGTGAGACCGAGGCCGTCCAGGTCCCGCGCCGCGAGCTCCCCGGAGTCCTCGGCGCCCTCGACGGCCTGCAGCATCGCCGCCGGGCCGCCCGCGATCAGGCCGATGACCTCTTCCGGGCCGGTGTTGAACGTGGGCGGGCACTCGCTGGCGTCCAGCACGCCGAGCCGGCCCGCGGTACCGGCGCCCGCGTAGACCAGTCTGCCGCCCCGGGCCATCCGCTCCGCGGTCGCATCGATCGCGGCAGCGATGACGGGGAGCCGAGCGGCGACGGCACCGGGAACGGAGCGGTCCTCGCCGTTCATGATCCGGGCGATCTCGAGGGTGGGCAGACGGTCGACCTCGGCGAGTTCGGGGCGGAACGCCTCGGTGGGGAGAGAGTCCAGCTGGGCGCGGAGCCCGGACTGGTCCTGCGCGTCATTCGTGGTCATGGATGCGCGGCTCTTTCGGCGGTTCGCAGTCGGTCGGCGGTGCCCGGCCCGCGCTCGCGGCGGCGCCCGGTGGCAGCCGGCCGTCAGCGGGTGCGGGGCGAGTGGCGGTGGGCGAGGGCCTCGTACGAGGCGGCCAGCGCGGGCGCCGCCGACTCGTACGTACGCTGCGCGACACCGATGAACAGGCAGTCGACGACGAGGAGCTGGCTCGTGCGGGACGACATCGCAGCCGGGCGCAGCTCGCTCTCGCGCGCGGTCGAGGTGGTGAGGACGTGGTCCGCGTACTGCGAGACCGGACCGTCCGGGCGGCCGGTGATCGCGACGGTCGTGGCGCCGTGGTCGAAGGCCACCCGCAGCGGCTCGATGCTGTCCCCGGTCGAGCCGGAGTGGCTGATGGCTATGGCCACATCGCCGGACCGCAGCTGTACCGCATTGGTCACGGCGAGATGCGGGTCGCTGTGGGCGTGCGCGATCAGTCCGATGCGGAGGAGCTTCTGCGCGAGGTCCTGGGCGACCAGGCCCGATGCGCCCACTCCGTAGATGTCGACACGGCGTGCCGTCGCGAGCGCGGCGACCGCGGCCCCGAGCTGCACCGTGTCCAGACCGGCCGCGGTGTCGGCGAGTGTCTGCTGCTCGTCGTACGCGAGCTTGGCGACGACGTCGGCTATCGGGTCGTCCACCGCGATGTCGGCGGTGACGGCGGGGGCGCGGCCCGACTGCTGCTGGGCGGCAAGGCCCGCGAGGGCGAGGCGCAGATCGCGGTAGCCGGGGTATCCGAGGAGGCGGGCGGTCCGCACGACCGTGGCCTCACTGGTGCCGGTGAGCTCGGCGAGGCCGGTGACCGTGAGGGCTGCGCAGCCGGCCGGATCGGCGGCGACGGCCTCGGCGACCCGCTGCATGGAGCGGGTCATGGACGGAGCGAGCGTGCGCACCTTGGCGGCGAGTGCGGCCGGTGCGGGCGGGGCGTCGCCCGCACGTGCGGGCGGACCGCCCTGTGGGCCGATGAAAATTTCCTTCATCTCATTGGTCACCACTGAAAGATATTTTCGGCTGGTGGGGTCGTCAACCCCCCGTTCGTCCCGGTCCCCCGGCCGGGGACCGCGTACCCACCGGCGGGGGGACAATGACCTCATGAACGACGTCGATCCCCTGGAGCAGACGCTGCACGCGGCCCGTGCCCTCGTGCTCGCCGACCTCGCGGCCCGCGACGTGGCCCACGCCGAGGTCGTGTCGCTCGTGGAGGAAGCGGTCGCGGAACGCCGTTGGTGGGTGGAGCAGTGGCCGGAGGGTGCGGCCTATGTCTCCGGGCTGATCGCCCAGGACGTACAGGACGCACTGCTGGAGCGTTACGGGCGGTGGCCGCTGTGCCCGGTCTGCAGCACGGGCGAGCCCCATGCGCTCGACGTGGAGCCCGAGTTGGGCCCCGACCCGCACTGGGTGTGCGGGAAGGCGGGGGTCGTGGTGGCCCCCGTCGGCGGACTGTCGTGACGGTCTACATCGACCCACCGAACTGGCCGGGACACAGTCGTATGTGGTCACACATGGTCAGTGATGTGTCGTTCGAGGAACTGCACGCCTTCGCGGCCTCGATCGGCTGCCCGCCGCGCGCCTTCGAACGGGACCACTACGACGTGCCCGCGCACCGGTACGCCGACGCCGTAAGGGCGGGCGCCGTGGAGATCGGCTCCAAGGAACTCGTACGCCGCATCACGGAGGCCGGTCTGCGGCGCCGCAAGCACGGCTTCCGGCCCGGGAGCACGCAGGGGGACGCCGCTCCTCTTCGCGGAGAGTAACGGTGCCCCGGCTACGCCGCCGAAGCCCGGGCCGCCCCCGGCCGTACCGGTGTCCGGGGCCGGGTCGCCTCGCCGGGACACGGAGCCGGCGCGCGGCAGCCGCTGTGCGGTCGGCCGTCGCCGTGCTCAGGCCGGTTCGTGTGACGGGGCGCGCGTACCGCGCGAGGGCTCCGCACGCGGGTCGGAGGCGGAACCGCCTTCCAGTGGGTGGGGCGGGCCGGTGGCTCTATGGCTGTTCCAGACCCGCCAGCTCGGCCGTCAGATTGCGCCGCGCGGCGGTCTCCCATTCCCGTTCGCCGTACGGGGTACGGAACAGCCGGGGCAGACCGAGCAGCTGCCGGAGCACATCCGCGCGGCCCGCACGGAAGAGGTCGTCCGGGACGAAGCCGTACTCCTCGCGGACGGCGGCGGTGTACGCGGTGTAGGCGTCGGGCGGCGACGCGAGGATCGCGAGGTCCGCGTCGCACAGGACCGTGCCGTTGCTGTCGCCGTCCTGGGCGGCATGCGTCTTCGTGAGGCGGACGAGGCGGGCGACCTCGTTTGTGTCCTTCGCCGTCAGCCCCGCCTCCGGGAGTGCCTTCTCGGCGAGGCGGGCGCTGCGCTCCTCGTTCGCCGAGCGGTCCGGGAAGTAGACGGCGTCATGGAACCAGGCGGCGAGGCGGACCAGGTCGGCGTCGTCCGCGTACTGCTCGAGCGTGTCGACATGGCGCAGGACCGCGGCCAGATGGTCGACCGTGTGATAGCGCCGCTGCGGCTCCGACCAGCGGGCCAGGAGATTGTCGGCGTACCGGAACGGGTCGGGGAAGCAGGGGTCCTCGCGGACGGCGAGCAGCGCGGCGTACCAGCGGTGGCGGAGGTCCTCGGTGTCGGCCATGAGGCCCATTGTGCACGGGGGTTGAGGGGTGCCGGCCGTCGGTACGGCCGCTCTTCGTGACCCGGAACCGCACCCGGCTTCTGCGGGCTTCTGCTGGGTACCGGGCGCGAACGCTCCGGTGCCCCCTGCCGGCCCGGCCGGACGGGCGGGACGCCCCGGTCGTCCTGGGCGCGGACAGCCCCGACCCCGCCACCCGCCCGGGGCCGGCGGCCGTGCTCATCCGGCTGCCGTCGGGGCGGCCGCTGACGGGGCGCTACGAGCTCGGCGGTGCGCGGGAACGGGACCCGGTGCTCTTCGGCCGAGCTCGTGGGCCGGGCCTTCGTCCGCGGGACGGTGCGACCGGCGGCGCCTCTTCTGCCGCGGCCTCCGGTTCTGCCGCGGCCTCCGGCCGGGGCGGCATCGGGCTGCCCGCTGCTCGCTGCCCGAGATGCCATGCCCGGTCCTGGACGCCGTCGACGCCTCGAGGCCCGCCACGGGGCCTTCCCCGGCCCCGGCCATTGCCGCAGGGCGCCGCTTCTGGGCGTATCGGACGATAATGGGTGGGTCAGGCTTGTGTGCCGGTGCGATATGCGGAGGCAGACGCCATGAATTCCTTGATGATCGTCCAGAGCGGTCCGGTCACCGATCAGGCGTCCGGGGTCACCTTTGCTCCGTTCATCCTCGGAATCTTCCTCATTGCCCTGCTCGCCGGTGCGATGTGGTGGGACGGCCGGCGGCGGGCCGCGCAGCGCGCACCGAAGCCCGAGGAGCAGCCGAAGGCCCCCGACCACCCGACGCATATCGCGGAGGTGCGGGAGCCGGACGAGGACAATTTCCCCGACGACGGCGGGCGGCTCATGCCGTACAACCTGAAGACGTACTCGTCGCACACCGGCGTACCGGCTCCCGAGGCCGCTCCGGAGCAGGGCAAGGAAAGCGGTGGGGCGCCCGGAAGCGGTGGCGCGGGCGGCAGTGGCGCGCCCGGAAGCGGTGGCGCGGCCGGAAGCGGTGGCGCGGCCGGAAGCGGTGGCGCGGCCGCCTGAGACCCCCGAGTCGGCCCCGGCGGCTGCATTCACCATGCATCCGCACTAGGCTGGTCCCGATATTGGACTAGACCTGTAATGGGTCGAAGGGATGGGGCGATGAGCAACCGTGCAGTCCTGGAGGTGATCGCCCTCGATGCGCAGGACGCGGTCGCAGCGGAGGCCGGAGGAGCGGACCGCCTGGAGCTCGTCACCGACATTGCGGCGGACGGTCTCACACCCACCCGGGAGACCTTCGCCGCCGTACGTGCCGCCGTCGACATCCCCCTGCGGGTGATGCTGCGGCTCACCGACGGCTTCGCGGTGGGGGATGCGGACGCGCTGGTCAGGGCGGCGCATGGGCTTCGGGCCGAGGGTGCGGACGAGTTCGTGCTCGGGTTTCTCGACGCCCGTGGCATCCCGGACCTCGTCGCCGTGGAACGGCTCATCGCCGAGATCGAGGGCTGCCGGTGGACATTCCACCGTGCGATCGACCGTGCGGCCGACCGCGATGCCCTGCGCAAGCAGCTCGCGGACGTACCGGGGCTCGACACCTATCTGACCGCCGGTTCGGCGACGGGCGTGGACGACGGCCTGCCCGTCCTGCTGGCCGAGGCGGCACGCCGGGGCGAACCGGGCTACGAGGCGCAGCTCATGGCCGGCGGCGGCCTCCGCCTCGAGCACCTCCCCACTTTGCGCACCGGCGGCGTCGACGCCTTCCACATCGGCGGCGCGGCGCGGCCGGGGGGCTGGTCGGCGGCAGTCGACCCGTCGGCGGTCCGGACCTGGCGCGAGGCGCTGGACCGCTAGGGCCTCTCGTTCGGATCTTGCCGGGCTGGTGTGCCCCGGTACGCACTCCCCCTGCGCCCTCCGGGCACGGGAGGTGCCCCCACGCCGCGTTGTCGTCGGTCGCCCACGCTCCGCGCGGGCTCCTTCGTCCGCCTTGCGATCGCGCGCACCGGACCTCGCTCACCGATCCAGCCTGATCCAAACGAAAGACCCTGGTGCTGCGACCGGGACGGAGGCGCCGGCTCGCGCGAGCTGCCCTCAGTCGTCGGGCAGCCGCCAGGCGGTGAGGGCGAGGGTGGCCCGTATCGGTCCGGTGGAGCACCGCAGTTGTCGTCGGGTGCCCGCCGGGGACCGCGGGACAGCCCGTGGGCCGAGCCCGCATCCACCACGGCGATCGGCACCCCCCGGGCCCGGCCCGGGGGGGTGCCGATCGCCGTTCCGGTGTGTGCGTCAGAAGACGCGCACGTTCGGCGCGGTGTCCCAGAGCATGTCCGCGTTCGGGCCGCCGATGCCGCCGCGGCCGTTGCCGTGGTAGAGGAACAGCTGGTGATCGATGGGCCGCATGAGGTCGGACAGCCCATCGCCGTTCACATCGCCGGTGGACATCACGGGCTGGTCGGAGGGCCAGGCGTACGACAGCTTCTTGCGGGCGCCGAACGTGCCGTTGCCCCTGCCGGAGTAGAGCCAGAGGGCACGGGCGCCGTCACGGGCCACCAGGTCGGCCTTGCCGTCGCCCGTCATGTCACCGGGCGAGACCAGCCGGTTCATGGAGTTCCAGCCCGGGCCGAGCTTCTGGCGGGTGCTGAAGGTGCCGTTGCCCCGGCCCGGATACGTCCACAGCGTTCCCGTGGTGTCCCGGGCGACCATGTCGCGGCGGCCGTCCCCGGTGGCGTCACCGACCGCGCTGATCTCGCGCATGGCGTTCCAGCCCGGACCGACCTTCTTGCGGGTGCCGAAGGTGCCGTCGCCCTTGCCGGGGTAGAACCACAGCACCCCGGTCGTGTCGCGGGCGAAGAGGTCCTCCTTGGCGTCACCGTCGTAGTCGCCGTGGCGCACCAGCTGGGTCATGGCGTTCCAGCCGCTCCCGACGAGCTTGCCCTTAGTGACCATGTCGGCGTTGCCGATGCCCGACAGGAACCACAGCCGGCCGTCGTTCGCCCGCTCCAGGAGGTCGGCGCGGCCGTCGTTGTTCAGATCGCCGAACCTGGCCACGGCGGGCAGCCCGTCCGGCCGCTTGCTCTCGGGCTGCCGGTACCAGTCCATCCACGGGACGCCCTGGAACGCCTCGTACTCCGTGGTGGTGACCCGCATGGAGCTGATCTTGTTGTCGAACCGGTTGTCGAAGAACCCGTTGCCGAGGTCGACGGGGCCGTTCTTCGGCGTGATGACGACGAAGTCGGGCGAGGTGCCGTAGTCGGGCTGGATGTAGAGCGTCGCCCACAGACCGCTGTTGTTGACGACCGACGAGATCCTGTCGTTCCAGGCGCCGAGCGTGGGCATCGAGGACGAGAACGTCCCCATGTCGCCCGTGTAGCCGGCGCCGGAGAAGACGCAGAACTTCCCGGCCGGGCAGCGGGCGGAGTTGTCCGCGGCGGCCGCGTGCGGGGCCGCGGTGACCAGGGTGGCGAGCGACGCGGCAAGGGCGGCGGCCGTGCCGAGGGCACGCCGGCCCAGGGTGGATCCGAGCATGAATCGTGCTCCGTTCGAAGCCGGTGAGGGAATCAGAAGACGAGGTAGGTGGCCTGGGCCGCGGCGAGTGTCCTCGGGGACCTGAGTGCGCCGTTCGGCGCGCCGGTCCCGGGGTACGCCCGCACCGCGGCGATGCCCGGTGCGTGCGCGAGGATGTCCGGCAGCCCGTCCCCGGTGACGTCGCCGACGCCCGCGAGCTCGGTGAAGCCGTTCCAGTTGCCGTTGCCGATGAGGTTCCTGGTGCCGAAGGTGCCGTTGCCCCTGCCCGGGTAGAGCCACAGCTTCCCGGCGGTGTCACGGGCCACGAGATCGGCCCGCTTGTCGGAGTTCATGTCGCCGGCGCCGACGAGCTCGTTCATGACCTTCCAGCCCGTGCCGACCTTCTTGCGGGTGCCGAAGGCGCCCTTGCCGTTGCCCGGGTACGTCCACAGGACGCCCGTGCTGTCGGCGGCCAGCAGATCGGCCTTGCCGTCGCCCGTCAGGTCACCCGCGGCCGCGATGTCGCGCATGGCGTTCCAGCCGGAGCCGACCCTGGCCCGGGTGCCGAAGGTGCCGTCGCCCTTGCCGGGGTAGAACCACAGCACCCCGGTCGTGTCGCGGGCGAAGACGTCCTCCTTGGCGTCACCGTTGTGGTCGCCGTGACGGGTGAGCTTGGTCATGGCGTTCCAGCCCGAGCCCACGAGCCGATCCTGGCCCGCACTGCCGTAGACGTGGGACGTCCACAGCTGGCCGAACTTGTTGCGGGTGAACAGGTCCGCGTAGCCGTCGCCGTTGACGTCGCCGAAGGCACCGTCGGCCGGCAGCCCGGCGGGCCGTGGCTTCGGGCCGTAGTCCCATTGGTAGGTGGCGAACCTGCTCTCGGAGCCGCAGAAGTCGTCCGCCTCGGGGCCCGTGTCGAGCGAACTGACGGCGTTGTCGAGCTCGGGGAACATGCTCTCGTCGAACGACTCCCGCCCCGAGTAGTAGTGCGTGGCACCCCAGGGGTCGAGCCCCGGCCTGGGGTGGAAGCACACCGGCCACTCGGAGTTGTTCGTGAACGAGCTGATGCGGTTGTCCCACGTCCCGAGCGTGAGCCTGCTCCCGTTGACGACCAGCATCTCGCCCTTGCCCAGCGGCTCGCTGAACACGCAGAGCTTGCCCCAGTCGCAGCGGTCGTACCCGCTCGCGGCATGGGCCGGCGCGGTGGTGGCGGTGGCGATCAGCCCGCCGACGGCACCGGCCATGAGCGCGCCGCGCACGGCACGCTTGGAGAAGAAACGCACGCAATCCCCCCAGGGTGTGCGCAAGTGATGGAGAAAGAATGCACTCGAAATGATCGAATGATGGCCGGATCATAGCGGTTGTTGCGGGGGTCAACTACACGCCGTCGGTGGGTCGGCCGGATCAGTGGGGATCCGGCCCGCATCTCAGGCCAACTGCGCGGGCAGCGGTGCCCCGTGCAGCACCGTGAGGCCGGACACCGCACGGGTCAGGGCCACATACAGACGGCGCAGACCGGTGCGCTCGTCCGGTTCGCCGTCCACGATCGCCGCGGGCTCGTCGAGGACGACGTAGTCGTACTCGAGGCCCTTCGCCAGGGATGCCGGGACCAGAGTGAGCCGGGATGCGGCGGTCGTCTCCTCGCCGGGGGACAGATGCGCCAGGCTCGCCTCCGCCAGCGCCTCCGCCAGTGCCGGGACACGCGCATCGGCCGCGATCAGGCCGATGGAGCCCTCGTTGCGCAGGGCCTGCACGCATGCCGCCACCACATCGCCGTCGCCGGACGTCGTCCGGATCTCCAGGGATCCCGGCGACTCCCGCACCGACCGGACCTCCGCCAGCCCCGGGGACATGTGCGGCAGCAGCCGCGAGGCGTACGCGATGACCTCACGCGGCACACGGAAGCCCGCCGTCAGCTCCTCCACCGCCGCGTCCGGCTTGCCCAGATGGGCGAGCGCCTCGGCCCAGCTCCCCGTCGCCCAGGGCGTGGTCCCCTGCGCCAGATCGCCGAGCACCGTCGCCGAGCCGGTGGTGCAGCGCCGCCCCACCGCCCGGTACTGCATCGGGGACAGGTCCTGCGCCTCGTCCAGCACCACATGCCCGAGCGAGTGCGTGCGCTCGACCAGGTCGTTCGCCTCGTCGATCAGGACCGCGTCCGCGGGCGACCACTTCGCGGCCCGGACCGAACGCGGCGGCCTGGTCCACAGGATCGCCTTCTGCTCATCGGCGTTCAGGACGCCGTCCGCGTGCTCCGCCAGGAACTCCGCGTCGGACAGCAGCCGCAGGACCAGCTTCGCCGGGTCCACCACCGGCCAGATCGCCTTGACCGCCGCCTTCACCGCCGCATTGCGCGCGACCGCGTCCTGCACCCGGTCGTCGGGTGCCTCGCCGGACTGCTCCATCCGTACGAGCACGGCGTGCGCGATGCGCTGGGGGAGGGCGTCGCGGGCGGCCCCGTAGCGGATGTCGCGCTCCAGCAACTCCTCGACGATCTCGCCGAGTTCGTATGCGGGGACGCGCCAGCGCCGCGAGCCCCGCACCACCGTCAGGGCCTCCGCCGGCATGGCCACGTGCGAGCGCACCGCCCGCCGCAGCACCTCGGCCATCCGGGCGTCGCCCTTGACGATCGCGGTCTCGGCGCCGTCCTCGCCGCGTACCTCCACATGCGCGACGAGATCGTCGACCGTCGCCTGCTTGACCTCCAGCTCGCCCAGTGCTGGAAGGACCTGCTCGATGTAGTGGAGGAAGGAGCGGTTCGGCCCGATGACCAGCGTGCCGGTACGGGCCAGTCGCTCCCGGTGCGCGTACAGCAGATACGCCACCCGGTGCAGCCCCACCGCCGTCTTCCCGGTGCCGGGACCGCCCTGGACGCACACCGAGCCGGACAGGCCCGACCGGACGATCTCGTCCTGTTCGGGCTGGATGGTGGCGACGATGTCCCGCATGGGCCCGACACGGGGCCGCTCGATCTCCGCCTGGAGCAGCTTGCTGGTCCGCTCGGCTTCGGAAGGGTCGGTCAGGTGCTCGTCCTCGTACGCCGTGAGGTCACCGCCGGTGTAGCCGAAGCGGCGACGCAGGGCGACATCCTGCGGGTCCTTCTTCGACGCGCGGTAGAAGGACTGCGAGACCGGCGCACGCCAGTCGATCACCATCGGGTCGCCCTCGGCGTCGTGGACGTGCCGTCGCCCGATGTAGAGCGTCGTCTCGGCCGCCTCCAGCGGCGGGCGCAGCCCCTCGTGGGCGGTGTGCAGACGGTCGAGCCGGCCGAAGAACAGCGGGGTGTGGGCGAGATCGGCCAGCGCCTTGATGCGCTCCTCGATCTGCGCCTCGAGGACGGCGGCGTTGACCCAGTTCGCGGTCACATCACGGATGTCGAGCGCCTGGACGTCCTCACGCATGGCCGTGAGGGCGGCGCGCGATGCGGACAGATGGGCGCGTTCATGGGCCAGGGGGTCGTGCGCGGGCACGGTGCTGCCTCCGGAAGGTACGGCGAAGGTACGTGGGATGTACGGCGTGGCTGCGCGTCCGGTTTCCGTCCGGACGGCGGCGCTCCTCGGAGGGAGGCGGGCAAGACGGGCGATTCTAGTCAGCCCGGGGAGTGCGGGCGAACGGTTTTCGGCGAGGACGCGCGTCGGCGCTACGAACCGGGGTCGTACACGCCGGTCCGCCGAGGTCCACCCCGTAGGGGAGGCCGTATACCCGAAGTCGTACACCCCCCGCACGGGGTATCGGCCCGAAGGCCGATGTGTTCTGCGGGCGACGGGCACACCATGGATGCATGAGCACAGCGACCTTCCACCCAGCCACCAGCCGGGTGCGCGGCGCCACCGCGACCGGTGCCGCCACCCATCACGCCCACCGCCTCGGCGACGCGCTGCGCGCGGTCAGGGTCTTCGCGATCGCGGCCTTCGACATCGTGGTCCTCGGGGAGTACGGCGACGAGGCCGGAGTGGTCCGCCGCCAACGCTGACCTGCCCGGCCCTCCCGCCCTCCCCGTGGACGCGCCGGCCCGTGGACGCGCCGGCCTGTGGACGCGCTTGGCCGGGCCCCATCGTGGCCCCTCACGCCCGGGCCCGTGGACGCGCCGGCCCGTGGACGTGCCGGCCTGTGGACGCGCTTGGTCGGGCCCCATCGTGGCCCCTCACGCCCTTTGAGTATCCGTGTGGGTACGGACTGAGTACGTCACCCCACGCGCGCCCGCCGGCCCGGCTGCTGGAATCGGGGCATGACGACGGACCCCACGCCCACCAGCCGTACCGCCGGCCACGACGGTGTCGCCGAAGAGCGCGACGGCGCACGTTCCCTGAGAGTGACGGCACTGATCGGCCTCGGGCTGCTGCTGGTCTCCTTCGTGATCACGGGCCTCGTCGCCCTGAACGACGCGATCGCCGGTGACGGCTCGGCCGGGGGCGCCTTCGCGGCCGCGCGCTGGGCCCTGGTGCTGTCCGGGCTGGCGGGTTTCGGCGCGGCGGTCGTCCCGGGCGGGGAGATGCTGCCCGGTGTACGGGGCAAGGCCGTGTTCCTCCAGTACGTGCTGATGATCGTCGCACCGTTGATCGCGGCGACGGACTGACGTCCTGACAGGGCGGGGTCTACTGGCGGCTCAGGGAGTCCTGCGAGGGGCCGTTGAGCAGCAGTGCCCGCAACACCCCGGCGCGCACGGTCGGTCAGGGACCCCAGGACGCTCCGGTCCCGGGGTCCTCGTCGGGGCCCTCGCGGAAGTCGACGCCGTCGCCCCGGGGGAACGCCTCCCTGGTGCGCCGTTCCGCCGGTGCCGGGTCGTCGATCTCCATCGGCGGGATGGTGGCCCGCCCGTCCGGGGTGTCAACTCCCTCGTCCCGCAGCCGAGATGCGGCACGGCGACCGCCCACGGGAGTCTTCAGTCGTCAGCCAGCAGCTCGTCCGCGTCGACGATCCGGTATGCGTACCCCTGCTCGGCCAGGAAGCGCTGCCGGTGTGCCGCGAAGTCCTGGTCGATCGTGTCGCGGGCCACCACCGAGTAGAAGTGCGCCTTGTGACCGTCCGCCTTGGGGCGCAGCACGCGGCCGAGGCGCTGGGCCTCCTCCTGGCGGGAGCCGAAGGTGCCCGAGACCTGGATGGCGATGGTCGCCTCGGGAAGGTCGATCGAGAAGTTCGCGACCTTCGACACGACGAGCACGCTGATCTCGCCGTTCCGGAAGGCGTCGAACAGCCTCTCGCGCTGCGAGTTGGGCGTCTCGCCCTTGATGACGGGAGCGTCCAGATGCTCGCCCAGCTCATCGAGCTGGTCGATGTACTGGCCGATGACCAGGGTCTGCTGCCCCATGTGCTTGCGGACCAGCTCCTCCGTCACCTTCCGCTTGGTGGCCGTCGTGGCGCAGTAGCGGTACTTCTCCTCTGTCTCGGCCGTCGCGTACGCCAGCCGCTCGGACTCCGTCAGATTGACCCGGACCTCGACGCAGTCCGCGGGCGCGATGTAGCCCTGCGCCTCGATCTCCTTCCAGGGTGCGTCGAAGCGCTTGGGGCCGATCAGCGAGAAGACGTCCGACTCGCGACCGTCCTCGCGCACCAGGGTCGCCGTCAGGCCGAGGCGGCGGCGGGCCTGCAGATCGGCCGTGAACTTGAAGACCGGTGCGGGCAGAAGATGCACCTCGTCGTAGACGACCAGGCCCCAGTCGCGGGAGTCGAACAGCTCCAGGTGGGGGTAGATCCCCTTCCGCTTCGTCGTCAGGACCTGGTAGGTGGCGATGGTGACCGGGCGGATCTCCTTCTTCGCACCGCTGTACTCGCCGATCTCGTCCTCGGTGAGCGAGGTGCGCTTGACCAGCTCGTGCTTCCACTGGCGGGCCGAGACCGTGTTGGTGACGAGAATCAGGGTCGTCGCCTTCACCTGTGCCATGGCCCCCGCGCCGACCAGGGTCTTCCCCGCGCCGCAAGGAAGCACGACCACGCCCGAACCACCGTGCCAGAAGCCCTCGACCGCCTGCTTCTGGTAGGGGCGCAGGGACCAGCCCGACTCGTCCAGGTCGATGCGGTGGGCCTCGCCGTCCACATAACCGGCATGGTCCTCGGCCGGCCAGCCCAGCTTGAGCAGGGTCTGCTTGATCTGGCCGCGCTCGGACGGGTGGACGGCGACCGTGTCCGGGTCGAGCCGGGCACCCACGAGCGGCTGGATCTTCTTGGAGCGCAGGATCTCCTCCAGCACCGGCCGGTCGGTGGTCGTCAGCACCAGACCGTGGGCAGGGTCCTTGACGAGCGTGAGACGGCCGTACCGGGCCATCGTCTCGGCGACGTCGACGAGCAGCGCGTGCGGGACGGGATAGCGCGAGAACTCCACGAGCGCGTCCACGACCTGCTCGGCGTCGTGCCCGGCCGCCCGCGCGTTCCACAGCCCGAGCGGGGTGATCCGGTAGGTGTGGATGTGTTCGGGGGCCCGCTCCAGTTCCGCGAACGGCGCGATGACGCGACGGCACGCGTCGGCCTGCTCGTGGTCGACCTCGAGCAGGAGAGTCTTGTCGCTCTGGACGATGAGCGGTCCGTTCACGCGTGTGACCTTTCCTCGTGGCTCCCGTGCAGCCGTACAGCCAAACCTCCAGTCTGCCCTATCGGACGGCGCGCCCGGGTGGCCCCGGCCGCCTTTCCCGCGTCCCCGGGGCCGGGCAGCCGCAGGGGCGGCTGGGGCCTCTCGTGCGGATCCTGCCGGGCTCGTGTGCCCCGGCACCCTCACCGATCCGGCCCGATCCCAACGAAAGACCCTAGGAATGAGGCTCGTCGGCGAGTTCGGCGACGCCCGTGATGCGGTGCAGGGGGTACGTACGGACCTCGTCGGCGGTGTGGTCGTACGCCGTGACGAAGCCGCCCTCGACCCGTACGGGCGCGATGACGCGCTGACTGGCCGCGCCGTCGGCGTTGACATAGCCGATCCATACGGCGGAGCCGGTGAGCGCGGCGGCCTGGACGGTCGCGAGGGTCTCGGCCGGTGTGGTGCGCGGCAGCCCGCCGACGGCTGTCGTCGCCGTGCCCGCAGGGGCTCCCTCGTGGGGGCCGGGCTTGCGCACGGCGGTCGCGGCCATGTCCCCCGCTCGAATGGCCTTCACCGCCGCCGTGAGCAGCGTGTCGTCCGGCACCGGTGGCCCGTCGGGCACCGGCACGGGCGGCGTGCGGTGCGCGGTCCGGTGTGCGGCGGCGCGTGTGATCATGACATCGCCCTGTGCCGACTCGGCGGCCGGCGCGTACCCCATGGCGCGCAGCCCCTCGAGCAGCGTCGCAGGATCCGCCTGGGCCGCCAGCACGGTGGGGGCGAGGCGACGCATCCGCAGCGCCTGCGAGCGGCGGTCCGCGAGGATCTCGTCGAGCAGGGCGTCGTCGTCGCAGCGCACGTACGCGGAGGCGGCGCCGATGCGCAGATGGCCGTGTTTGCGGGCGACGTCGTCGATCAGATAGCTGAGCGGCTGGGGTACGGGCGTCCGGCTGTGCTTGGCCAGGAAGGCGTGCAGGTCGGCCGCGGCCTGCCCGTGGTCGAGCGCGCGCCGGACGGAGCCCGGAGTGAACCGGTACACCGTCGCGCCACCCTTCGACTCCACGTCCGCAAGGACCCCGAGCGCATCGGCGAGCGGCCGCTCGAGCGGGCCGGGTGCGACGGCGGTGAGATCGGCCTGGAGGAGGACGTGGTCGAGCGGCGCGGGCAGCAGCGACGCGACGGCCTGCGCGGCGAGTGCGGCCCGGGCGGGGAGCTCGGCCGGGGTCGTGGCCTCGATCAGAGTGCGGGCCGCCGTCGAGAGGGCGCCCCGGCCGGTGAGGCCGAGGAGCTCGGCCTCGGTGAGGGTCCAGGTCGCGATGCGGAGGCGGAGGTCGGTGGACTCGGGGCGGGCCGTGGCCGGCCGGGAGGCTCCCGGCGACTGGGCCGGCGCGGGGCGGGCCGGATGCTCCCACCGGAGGCGTGCCAGCACCGAGTCCGTCTTCGGCGACGCACCCGCCGGGAGACCGGCCAGCAGGGACAGCACCCGGTGGCGGACCTCCGGAGCCGGCCCCCGGTCGAGGTCGGGCCCGAGTACCGCGAGAGTACGGCCCTTGGCGTCCTGGCCGCCGACCAGGCCCGGCGTACGGGTAGCCGTGAGCCACGCCGTCACGAGCGCCGTCCAGCGCTCGGCCGCCGGGAGGTCGAGCCAGTCGTCGCAGGCGGGTGTGGGTGCGAAGCGTTCATCCGCCTCGCCGTCCGAGGCCAGCAGCCCGGCGCCGTACGCGAGCTCGATCCAGAACGCGGCGATCGCCTCCGTCACGTCCAGCGCCGCTGCCGTCCGCTTGAGGTCGCGCACGCTCAGCCCGCCCGCCCGCAGCACCGCGGGTCCGGTCGACTGCCAGTCCTTCAGCAGCTCCTCGACCGTGGAGAGCGAGGTGTAGGCCTGTCCCGCCGCCGTACTGTCCACAATCTGTGGACGGTGTTCGGCCGCGACGAGGACCTCCGGGGCCACCGGCTCCGTCTCCCGGTGCGCCCGCCCCGCCCGCAGATGCAGCGCGGCCTCACGAGGCAGTACCACCGTGCGCGGCGAAGCGGGGAGCAGCATCCCGCGGTCCCGCAGCCAGCGCACCGGCGGCGCGGGATCCGGCGTCACCTCGCCGTAGGGCGGCCCCCACACCAGCCGGTCAAGCACCGCCAGCGCCTCCGCCGGAGCCGTGCCGAGCAGCGCCGACATCCGCTCGCGGTCCGTGAACAGTCCCGTGAGCGCGGCGACCGCCGACACCGGGTCGTGCGTCGTCGGCAGCCCGGCCGCCGCCAGGATCTCCTGCAGCCGGCCCGGCGACATGCCCGCCGTGGCCTCGGCGACCGTCGGTCCCAGGCCGGTCGGCGACGGGTGCGAAGGGGAAGGGGCGAGCAGCTCACGGGCGGTACGCACGAGTCTCAGCCGGTCGTCGCCGCCCCACACCAGCGCCTGTTCGCGCAGTACGCCGAGCGCACGCGGCAGCGCGGCCACGACCGCCGCGTCGCCGTCGTCACCGGCGAGCAGACCAAGGACGGTGTCGTAGGACGCCGGCTCGGCGGCCACCGCAAGGGCCTGCGCGGTCTGCAGCGTGAACCGGTCGAGCCGCTCCAGTGCCCGTACGACGGAGGCACGCGTCCCGGCCCGGGTGGCGAGCTGGGTGAGATCGCTCGGGACCGGGGTCAGCAGATCCGGGCGGGCACGCAGCAGTGCCGCCAGCCCTTCGTCGCCGCGGGCGCGCAGCGCTTCGGCCAGTGTGCGCGGTGACGAACCTGCCGTGCCGGCCCCGCCGGCCCTGCTTGCGGGCACGTGCGCCTCCCGTTCGAGCTCACCGGTCCCCATCCGCCCCACGTTAGCCCCTGCCCGCGCGCTAACGTCGGGTCAGGGCGACCGCCGTACAGGGCGCGCTGTGGAGGGGCGACCGTGGGGATCGAGAGCGACCAGCTTGTCTTCGACTACCTGAGCCGGGTCGGCGACCTGGCCCAGCAGCGCCAGCTGCCCTCGGGGACCAGGATGCAGCTCGTGTCGTCACTGCGGAACGAGATCGACCGGCAGCGTGCGAAATTCCCGACCGACAGCCCGGCGGCGGTGCGCCGCATCCTGGGGCGGCTGGGTACGCCGGACGAGGTGGTGGACGCGGCGGCGGAGGGGACGGGAGCGGCCGCGAAAACCGCACCCGCCGGGCCCGAGCCCGTGGTTCCGGAGCAGCGGGCGCGTCCGGGGCGCAGGTTCGTACCGCGCCCCCGCAGGGCGGAGCAGCAGGCCGCCGGCCGGCCGTCCGCCGCGTCGCCGCCGCATCTGGCGGGGATGGACGAGCTCGGCGTGTCGAGCGGCGGTGAGCCCGACTGGTGGCGGATCGGTCCCGGGGACGACGCCGGCATCGGCGGTTTCGTGGGCGGCGTGGAGGTCGCCGAGATACTGCGCCCGCCGCACAAGGAGGAGGCGGAGGAGGACCCGGACGACACGGACCACGAACACACGGCCGCTGACTCGACCGCGCCGGAGCCCGACACCGCACCGCGTCGGTGGCTCCCACGGCTCCGCCGCAGTACCGGCGAGGACACGGGGCGCCGTTCGCTCGGCAGCCCCGTTCTCCTGACCGCCGCCGCGCTCCTCCTCGGCGGCACGGTCCTCGGCTCCTGGTTCGCGCTCGCCCTCGGCTGGCTCCTCGCCTATGCCTCGCGCGCGCTGTCCCGCAGGGAGGCGAAATGGGCGGTCCTCGGCCTCCCGGGCGCCGTCGCCACGACCGCGGCGGTCTGGCTCTGGGGCCGTGTCAACGGCCGCTGGGGCGCTCCCATCCCGCCCGGGGGCGATGCGATGGCCGAAGCCCTCTCGACCACCTGGCCCTGGGTGCTCCGTGCCGCCGCGGTGGCCACGGCGCTCCACCTGATCTGGCGCGCCCGCCGCACCTGACGCGGATGCGGGCCGTGGCGAGTGCACGGCGACGCCACGCCGGTCCGGCGTCCGGCGGCCGGGCCCCGCCAAAGACGCCACGACGGTCCGGCGACCGCGGCGCGTGCGGTGACACGTGGTGCGTGTACCGGTGGTCCGGCGCGCCGCCAGGGGTGTCGCGGCACCGGGTGGCCGCGGTGACCGCGATCCCGCATCGCCCGGGGACCCCGCACAATGACACCCATGCCATCGGAATCCGCGCCACGTCCCCTGACCGTCGGCTTCGACCTCGACATGACCCTCATCGACTCGCGGCCCGGGATCCACGCGGCCTTTCGCGCGCTGTCCGCCGAGTCGGGTGTGCCCATCGACGCCGACCTGGTCGTGACCCGGCTCGGGCCGCCACTGGAACAGGAGCTCGCGCACTGGTTCCCCGACGACCGCATCCAGGAGATCGGCGACCGCTACCGGGAGATCTACCCCGCCCATGCAATAGGCCCGACGCTCGCGATGCCCGGTGCGCGTGAGGCAGTCGCCGCGGTACAGGCCCTCGGCGGTCGCGCGGTCGTCGTCACCGCCAAGCACGAGCCGAACGCCAGACTCCACCTCCACCACCTCGGCATCGAACCGGACGCCGTCGTCGGCATGCTGTGGGCGGAGGCCAAGGCGGAGGCGCTGCGCGAGCACGGGGCGCGGGTGTACGTCGGCGACCACATCGGGGATGTGCGCGGGGCCCGTACTGCTGGGGCGGTCTCCGTCGCCGTACCGACCGGTCCGTGCGGGGCGGCAGAGCTCAGAGAGGCCGGAGCGGACGTGGTCCTGCCGGACCTCATCGCATTCCCCGGCTGGCTGACCGCCTATGCGGAAGCGGATCCGGAAGTGCGCGCCTGACGGCGCTGCGCCGCCACCGACCGCAGCACCCCCGCACCGGCGATCAGAAACCCGACGCCCATCAGCATGCACACCGCGTACGCGACGGGCGGGAAAGGCTCCGTACCGAGAAACAACGGGGCCACTGTGGCCAGAGTGGCCACGGCGCCGACGATGAAGACAATCGCACCGACGCGAACGAGGGCGTCGCCCGGCCCGGCGGAATTCGCTTGGGTTTCGTGAGTCACCCGACCAGGGTAGTTCCCAGCGCACAGGAATCACCGGGGACGTCTTGTCAGTGGGCCCTGGACCATTAGCCTTGGGTCGTGGCGGGTCGGGCGACCCGCTGCAGTGCTGTACAGACCAGTTTTTCTTTCGCAGTTTCCGACGAGTACGAGGACGAGGACAGACGTGCCTACCGGCAAGGTCAAGTGGTTCAACAGCGAGAAGGGCTTCGGCTTTCTCTCCCGCGACGACGGCGGCGACGTCTTCGTCCACTCGTCGGTGCTTCCTGACGGAGTCGACAGCCTCAAGCCCGGACAGCGGGTCGAATTCGGTGTGGTCGCGGGCCAGCGCGGTGACCAGGCGCTTTCGGTCACGGTCCTCGACCCCACCCCGTCCGTCGCCGCCGCGCAGCGCCGCAAGCCTGACGAACTCGCGTCGATCGTGCAGGATCTGACGACGCTTCTGGAGAACATCACTCCGCAACTGGAGCGCGGCCGTTATCCCGACAAGGCCCACGGAAAGAAAATCGCGGGTCTGCTGCGGGCGGTCGCCGACCAGCTCGACGTCTAGTGCTGTGACCGGATAGGTTCACCGGCTCGCGACGCCCTGCACGGCACTCCCCCTGGCTTCGCCGGGAGGCGCCCCCACGCTGCGTTGTCGAATCACCCGAGTACATCCAGTACGAGGGCGATACTCCGCCTTGCGATGCGTCCCCGCGGCCCCAAGGGGCCGGGGGAGACCCCAAGCACCGGACGCCGCGAGCTTCCCGGCAAACCTATCCGGTCACAGCACCAGGGTCTTTGTCGATCCAGCGCCTCTGATGCGGCACCAGGTCCGGACCCAGGTCCCGGACAGGGCCCGGTCCTGACCGGAGGGGATCACCGGCTCGCACACCAGACCCTCCGGTCACGGCCCCGGCCGAACCCGACGCATCCCGGCCGAGGGGCTGATGCAGCCCCTCGGTCGCGGCATGTGTGGGGGCCGCCCGTCCTCATGCGCCGTGGAGACGGACGCGCACGTGCGACGGCCGACCGGCTCCCCGCGCCGTGCAGACGGACGCCGCACGCGCGGCACGTGCATGCGGCCCTCAGGGAAACCGGAGCGCTGCGGGCCCCAGCGGCGGTACCAGGCCCTCGGCCGCGGCGCGTGTGAGGAGTCCCCGGACGGCGGCATACCCTGCCTCGCCCAGACCGGCCGTGAACTCGTTGACGTAGAGGCCGATGTGCTGGTCGGCCACGGCGGGGTCCATCTCCTGCGCGTGCTCGAGCACGTACGGACGGGACGCAACCGGGTCGTCCCAGGCCATACGGACGGATTCACGGGCCGATCGGGCCAGCAGCTCGAGCGTCTGCGCGCCCAGTGAACGCTTGGCGATGATCGCGCCCAGCGGGATCGGCAGTCCGGTCGTGGATTCCCAGTGCTCGCCCATGTCGGCAAGACAGTGAAGCCCGTAATTCCGGTAGGTGAAACGCGCCTCGTGAATGACGAGACCCGCGTCCACCTTTCCGTCCCGCACCGCAGGCATGATCTCGTGGAACGGGAGTACGACGATCTGCCCCACGCCCTCCGGGACGACATCCGCGGCCCACAGCCGGAACAGCAGATACGCGGTCGACCTCTCGCTCGGCACGGCGACGGTGCTGCCCGCGAGTGCCGCAGCGCCTTCGGCCCGGGAAGTGCCCCCGCGAGTGTCCGGCTCACGGGTCAGCACGAGCGGACCGCAGCCCCGGCCGAGCGCTCCGCCGCACGGCAGCAGGGCGTACTCGTCGAGCACATAGGGGAGCACGGCGTACGACACCTTCAGGACGTCGAACTCGCCGCGCTCGGCCATGCCGTTGGTGATGTCGATGTCCGCGAAGGTCACATCGAGGCGGGGCGCACCCGGGACCCGGCCATGCGCCCAGGCGTCGAAAACGAAGGTGTCGTTCGGACAGGGCGAGTAGGCGATCTTGACGGTGGTCATCGAGCCTCTTCCTCCAGCACGGGGCTGAGCAGTTCGAACGCGCGACGCAGGGAGTCCAGGGCCTCGCCGATCCGCCAGGCGGCACGGTCGCGTGGACCGACGGCATTGGACACGCAACGGATCTCGGCCACGGGGACGCCATGCGCCGCGGCGGCCTCGGCCACCCCGAAGCCCTCCATCGCCTCGGCGACGGCCCGGGGGTGACGCGCGGTCAGCTCGGCGGCACGCGCGGCGGTCCCCGTCACCGTGGACACGGTGAGGACCGGCCCGTGCAGTGCGCCGAGGGACGCGGCGATCCGCCCCGAGAGCGGCGACGGAAGGTGCACGGAGCGCCCGAAGCCCAGTTCTTCGACGGCGAGGTATCCGCCGGGCGTTCCGGCACCCAGGTCCGCGGCGACGATCGCGTCCGCGACGGCGGTCGCGCCGAGCGGGGCCGCAGGCTGGAATCCACCGCCGATACCCGCGGACACGACGAGGTCGTACCCGTTGCCCGGAGCGCCCGCCCGCGCCGCGGTCAGCGCCGTCGCCGTGGCCGCGGCAGCAGCCGCAGGGCCCACGCCCCCGGACAGGACGTCGACGGTGACGCCGGTGCCCCCAGGGCACCGGCGGAGGTCATAGCCGCCCGGGAGGGTGTGGGTGGTGACCGGGGAGCCGGCGGCGCACGGTACGAGACCGGCGGACACGGAATCCGCCTCCGCCGGTACCGCGGTCACGACGAGTACACGCATGGGTGTCGACCAGCCGGTGAGCCGGGGCTCAGTCCTTCTTCAGCGTGAAGTGCCAGATGCCGGTCAGCCTCTTGCCGGTGGTCTCCACGATGCTGACCTGGGCCTTGTTGGTGGCCTCACCGGTCTGGGTGGAGAAGAACGCGCTGCCCGGGATGGACCGGTACGTCTTGTGGTAGGGCTCCTGCTCGGCCTGCTGGCCGCCGATGAACAGCGTCCAGCCGTTCTTGGCCACCTCGGGCTCGACGCCGAAACGGACCCTGTCGTCCACGCCGACCTCGATGGTCTTGCCGGACTTCTGGTTGAGGCAGCCCTGGATCAGCGACTCCTTGATGGGGTCGCCGTCGTTGTAGCAGGCAGCCTCCGTGGTGACCGAGTTCGTCCCGACCGTCACGGTCGCGAGCGGGGTCGGCTTGTCGCAGGCGGAGAGTACGAGGAGGCCGGCGGACACGGCACCGAGGGCGGCGGCGGCCCGGCGGTGCTTGCCGGTGAAGAACGCAACGGTCATGGTCCGAAGGCTATCGGGCGGCCGGTGTCCCGCAGCGCGGGGGTGCGGCGTGGCGCCGCGCCCGCCCCCGCGACCGGCGGCCGGGCCCGGCCCACCGGTGCCCGTCTGCCTCACCTCACCCGGGGCGCCGTGCTCACTCCGGACGGGAGCGGGGCGCTGCGCCGGGAGGCGACCACCAGCCCGCGCATGGCCAGCAGTGCGCCGGTCGCGAGGATCACGGCCGCCACCGACATGCCCACCACGCCGTTCAGCGGCAGCGCGATCCCGATCGCCCCACCCACCACCCACGCCATCTGCAGCAGCGTCTCCGCACGGGCGAATGCCGACGTCCGCACGGACTCGGGCACATCGCGCTGGATCATCGCGTCCAGCGACAGCTTCGACAGTGCCTGCGTCAGTCCCGCGACCGCGCCCAGCGCCAGCACCATGATCGGACTGAAGAACACCGCGGCGAGGACCGCGACCGAGAGTGCGAGCGTCAGCCCGGTGGCCACGATCACTTCCGGTGGCCGGTGCTTGACCCACGCGCCGATCGCCGTACCGCAGGCGTTCCCGACGCCCGCCGCGACGCCCACCATGACCAGCGACACCGCCGCGCTCTGCCCGGCCATCGGGTGCACCCGCAGCAGGAACGCGAGGAAGAAGATCAGGAATCCGGAGAGCGCCCGGTGCGCCGCGTTCGCCTGGAGGCCGTGCAGCACCGAAGGGCCGACCGTGCGCAGGCTCGGCCTGCGCTCGCCGTGCGTCAGCATGTGCGCCTTGCGCTCGCCCTTCGCGGAGTCGACCTTGTGCGGGAGGCTGAAGGCGAGGAACGTGCCGGCGACGAAGATGGCGCACGCGCCGTACAGCGGCCACTCGGGGCCGATCCGCTGCAGTCCGGCTCCGATGGGGGCGGCGACCCCGGTCGCGACCAGACCGGCGAGTGTCACCCGGGAGTTCGCCTTCACCAGGGCGAAGCGCGGTGGCAGCAGCCTCGGTACGACCGCGCTTCTGACCACGCCGTACGCCTTCGACGCCACAAGTACGCCGAGGGCTGCCGGGTACAGCTCGAGGCCCCCCGTCGCGACCGCGCCCGACATGGTGAGCGCCAGCACCGCGCGGGTCATCATCGCGGCGGCCATTGCCGCGCGGCGGCCGTGCGGGATGTGGTCCAGCAACGGGCCGATGACGGGAGCGAGCAGCGCGAACGGCGCCATGGTGATCGCGAGATAGAGCGCGACCCGGCCCCGTGCCTCGTCGGTGGGCACTGCGAAGAAGACCGTGGAGGCCAGCGCGACGGTGATCATGACGTCGCCGGCGCCGTTCACGGCGTGGAGTTCGATGAGTTTGCCGAGTCCCGACTCGCCCGCGCCATGGGCGTGGGTCGCCCGGCGAATGCCTTTCGCCGTGCCGGTGAACGGCATGTGCAGGGCACGGCCGACCGACCGGGCCGCCCTGCTCATCGGCCCGGGAACGGAGGACGACCTTGCGGCTGTCACCTCGTCATAGTGCCCTAAGGGCCTTCGACCCGAACCGGGATTCGGGCGTGCAGGTGGGCGGCACGCCACGGAGGGGGTAGCGTGCGTAGCGCGCCACCGGCGGTAGTTCCCGGCCGCGCGCCTCTTCGTCATCCCGCAGAATGGGTGATGGTAGGCGTGCACGGGACGGATTGCCCGGGCGCGGACGTCGATGCGGTCCCCCGGTCCGCTCCGCCCGCCGCCCGTACATCGTGATTCGGCCGGCGCACCCGTGAGACGGCGTAGGAGAGAAGCGAGACCTGTGAGTGCTGCGACGACGCGAAGCCGTACCCCCGACCGTCTGTGCGCCGAGGCGGTAGACCTCGCCCGGGCGGCCGCCGAGGAGGCTGCCGCGCCGGGGGTGGTGGGCGAGCACGTCGGCCTGGTGTCCGAGGGCGACCGGGTCGTCACCCATCTCTTCGAGTGCAAGGAGCCGGGATACCGCGGCTGGCGCTGGGCCGTGACGGTCGCGCGGGCGTCCCGCGCAAAGGTCGTCACGCTCGACGAAACCGTCCTGCTGCCGGGCTCCGACGCGCTGCTGGCGCCCGAGTGGGTGCCGTGGAGCGAGCGGCTGCGGCCGGGGGACCTGGGACCGGGTGATCTGCTTCCCACCGAGGCGGAGGACCTGCGCCTGGAGCCCGGCTACTCGGGCGAGGACACGCCACCGCCGAATTCCCCGGTCTCGGAGGAGATGGCCGAACGGGTCGACGCCGAGGACGCGGAGATCGTGACGCGGGCGCCGTCCCGGGGTGCGATCACGTCCCTCGCGGAGGAACTGGGGATGCGCCGGGCGCGCGTGCTCTCCCGGTACGGGCTGCACATCGCGGCCGACCGCTGGGAGGAGGCGTACGGCGCCAAGACACCGATGGCGCAAGCAGCACCGGCGACATGTGTGTCCTGCGCGTTCCTGATGCCGCTGTCGGGCTCGCTCAAGCAGGCCTTCGGGGTGTGCGCGAACGAGTTCTCTCCGGCGGACGGGCGTGTCGTGTCGCTGACCTACGGGTGCGGGGGGCACTCCGAGGCGGCGGTGATGCCGAAGCCGCCGCGTCCGGCGCAGCCGGTGTTCGATTCGATGCGGCCGGACGAGTTCCCGCTGCGGCCTGCTCCGGACAGCGGGTCGGTGCCGGACCATGTGGACACGGCGTCGCCGGACGACCTGGGTCATTCCTGAGGGCTGTCCGGTGGCCCCGGGGAGACCCCAGGCACCGGATGCCGCGAGCTTCCCGGCAGACCGGTCGCAGCACCGGCCGGACTACCCGCGTCACTCCCAAGGGCTGCCGGGTGGGCCGCCCGGCGAGTCGGGGGTGCGCCGCCCCCGAGCAGGGGGGCTGTCGGCCGGGGTACCCCGTGCAGGGTGACCGTGCCCGGTACCGGACGCCCACCCGCACCGGGCAACCCGAAACCGCTCGGCACCGCGCGACGGCCCCGCACGCGATACCTTCGGGCCGCGGTTGAGGTACACCGGTAACAGGACAGAGCGGAGACAGGCGTGAGCGTCAGGACGACCGAGGGGGCCGACCCGTTCGGGACGGCGCGGCTGCGGCGTGGGGTGCTCGACTCCTGGGGGGCGAGCCCCGCGCGGTTCCGGGAGGACGCCAACGCCGAGGAGGACCTCGCCCTCGGCGGCTATCGCGACCGCCTCGTCGTCGAGCTCGCTCAGAACGCCGCCGACGCCGCCGGCCGCGCCGGCGTGCCCGGACGGCTCCGGCTCACCCTGGTCCAGGGCACCCTCGTCGCCGCGAACACCGGCGCGCCCCTCGACGCCGCAGGGGTCGAGTCCCTGTCCACGCTCCGTGCCTCCGCCAAGCGCGAGAACGACCAGCAGGCCGTCGGCCGGTTCGGCGTCGGTTTCGCCGCCGTCCTCGCGGTCAGCGACGAGCCCGCCGTCGTCGGGCGCCACGGCGGCGTCCGGTGGTCGCTCGCCGAGGCCCGCGGGCTCGCCCAGCAGGCCGCCCAGGCCAGTCCCGGCCTCGGTGACGAGCTTCGTCGCCGCGACGGCCACGTACCGCTGCTGCGGCTTCCGCTGCCCGCCGAGGGCAGCGCCCCCGACGGCTACGACACCGTCGTGATCCTGCCCCTGCGCGACGGCACCGCAGAGGACCTCGTCGGCCGACTCCTCGCCGGGGTGGACGACGCGCTTCTGCTCACCCTTCCTGGCCTCGAAGAGGTCGTCGTGGAGACCCCGGAGGGGGTGCGGACGCTACGCCGTTCGCAGCACGGCGCCTACGTCCACATCGAGGACAGCGTGACCGGCGTCAACCGCTGGCGGGTCGTCACCCACCACGGCGCCGTCGACACCGCGCTCCTCGCCGACCGTCCCGTCGAGGAGCGGCTGCGGCCCCATTGGACCGTCACCTGGGCCGTGCCCGTGGACGGCGACGGATCGCCCGTGTATCCCGCCACCGCACCCGTCGTCCACGCGCCGACCCCCACCGACGAACCCCTCGGCGTGCCCGCGCTGCTGATCGCGACCCTCCCGCTGGACACCGCCCGCCGGCATCCCGCGCCGGGACCGCTCACCGACTTCCTGGTGCGGCGCGCGGCGGAGGCGTACGCCGAACTCCTGGGCGACTGGAAGCCCGTCGGCACCGGCACCATCGACCTGGTCCCGGGGCCCCTCGGCAAGGGTGCCCTCGACGGCGCCCTGCGCACGGCGATCCTGGAGCTGCTGCCCCGTATCGCGTTCCTCGCCCCGGCCGTCCCTTCGGAGGACGTCGTCGCACTGCGGCCGCTCGAGGCGGAGGTGGTCGAGGGCGCGGGCGCCGAGACCGTACGGGTACTCGCCGACGTATTGCCGACGCTGCTGCCTGCCGGTCTCGAGCGGCGGGTGGAACTGCGGACGCTCGGAGTGGCGCGCGTCCCGCTCACGGAGGCGATCGACCGGCTGGCCGGGATCGAACGGGATCCGTCGTGGTGGTGGAGCCTCTACGACAGCCTCGCAGGTGTGGACCCGGAGCGGCTGTCCGGTCTGCCCGTGCCGCTCGCGGGGGTGGGCGCTGACGACGGGACCGACCCCGGGCCGCGGCGCGCCCGTACCACCATCGGCCCCCGCCAGATCCTGTTGCCGACCCCTGAAACCCCGGCGGGTCTCGGCCGGTTCGGGCTGAAGGTGGCCCATCCGGATGCCGCCCACCCCCTCCTCGAGAAGCTCGGTGCGCTGCCCGCGACCCCGCGTGCCGTGCTGACGACACCCCAGGTGAGGGCGGCCGTGGCCGCGTCCCTCGACGACGGGGACGGGCTGTGGGACGAGGACAGTGACGCACCGGACAGCGATGAGCTCGCGGAGATCGTGCTCTCGCTGGTGCGCGACGCCGGCCTGGAGCCGGGCGCCGAGCCCTGGCTGGGTGCGCTCGCACTGCCCGACGAGGACGGCGAGCTCGCCCCCGCCGGTGAACTCGTGCTGCCCGGCAGCTCGTTCGCATCCGTGATGAGTGAGGACGAACTGGCCCTCGTCGATGCCGATTTCGCCGACCGCTGGGGCGAACAGCCGCTGGCCGCCTGCGGGGTGCTGGCGAACTTCGCGCTCGTACGCGCCACCGACGTCGTGCTCGACCCCGATGAACTGGAGCCCCGCGAAGGCGACTTCCCCGAGCCCGACGACGCGGGTCTGCTCGACGCGGTCGACGTGTGGTGCGAGGACGTGCTCGACCGGCTGCCCGACACCCCGGTGCCGCCGGTCGCGACGGAGATCGTCGCCGTGCGCGACCTGGACCTGGTCGACGATGACCGCTGGCCCCAGGCCCTCGCCCTGCTGGCGCAGCCGCCACTGCGGGACGCGCTCACCCAGCCGGTGCGGGTGCTGCTGCCCGACGGCACGACGGAAACCGTCCGCCCCTACACCGCCTGGTGGCTGCGGGACCACCCGGTTCTCGGCGGCCGCCGCCCTGCGGGCCTGCGGGCCTCCGGCGGCGATCCGCTGCTGGTCGGGCTGTACGACTCCGCGGACGCGACCGGCTTCGAGGACGAGCAGGTGCTGCACGCCCTTGGCGTGCGGACCTCCGTCGCCGCGCTGCTCGACGAGCCCGGCGGGGCGGCCGAGCTGCTGGGCCGGCTCGCCGACCCGGACCGCCCGGTGAGCCCCTCCCAGCTGCACGCCCTCTACACCGCCCTGGCCGACCTCGATCCGGAACAGGTGACGCTCCCCGACGAGGTGCGCGCGGTCGTCGACGGCGAGGTCCGGGTCGTGGACGCATCGGACGCACTGGTCGCCGACGCGCCGGATCTGCTTCCGCTGGCCGCCGGCCGCTCGCTGCTGCCGGTCTCCCCGGACCGGGCGGCGGACCTGGCGGAGCTGTTCCAGGTCGGACGGCTCGGTGACGTCGTCGAGGCCGAGGTGACGACGGTCGGCGAGGAGCACGACGTACCCCCGTCGGTGCACGCCCTGCTCGGTCCGGGCACCCCCGCCACGTACATCGAGCACGAAGAGCTTCTGGCGGGCGGCATCGAGCTCGACTGGCGCCGCACCCTCGACGGCGTCATCCACGCCGCCACCCTGGAGGGCGTCGCGGCCGGTCTGGCCTGGGCGGCCGGCCAGTGGCCGCGCCGTTTCGAGGTCGCGGCACTGCTGGAGGACCCGTCCCGCACCGAGGAACTGGCCCGGGACCGCTGGTTCGACTGAACTTTCTCCCCGGGACGCCCGGCCGGTGGGGTCGCCCCCTTCGGCCCGGCTGCCGTGGGGGCATGGCCCGTGCCGGAACGGGTGGGCAGGGACGCGCCCCTTCGCCCGGCGCTACGCCGGGAACCTCCGGTCCACCCAGCGCCACGCGAGCTCCAGCAGCGCCGCGGCGGCCGCCGCGATGCCCACCGCCGCCCATGGCATCGTCGTGCCCACGAGCTTCAGGGCGAAGAAGTCCTGCAGCCAGGGCACGGCCAGAACGATCAGGAAGCCCAGCCCCATCGCCAGAACGAGGCCGAGCCGCCACCACGTGTAGGGCCTGGCAATGATCGCGAGGACCCACATGGCGACCAGGAAGAGGGTCAGCGTGGCCGCGCTGGTCTCGGCCTCCAGGGCGCCCGGGCCGCTGTAGTGGGAGCGGGCCAGGAGGTAGGAGGCGAAGGTGGCCACCCCTGCGATGATCCCGCCGGGGATCGCGTACCGCATGACCCGGCGGACGAAGTGCGGCTTGGCCCGCTCCTTGTTGGGGGCGAGCGCGAGGAAGAAGGCCGGCACGCCGATGGTGAGGGTGGACAGCAGTGTCAGATGCCGGGGCAGGAAGGGGTACTCCACCTGCCAGCAGACCACCAGGAGCGCGAGCAGTACCGAATAGACGGTCTTCGTCAGGAAGAGCGTCGCGACGCGGGTGATATTGCCGATGACCCTGCGGCCCTCGGCGACGACCGACGGCAACGTCGCGAAGCTGTTGTTCAGAAGGACGATCTGGGCGACGGCCTTGGTCGCCTCGGAGCCCGACCCCATGGAGACGCCGATGTCGGCGTCCTTGAGGGCGAGGACGTCATTGACGCCGTCGCCGGTCATCGCGACGTTGTGGCCACGGGACTGGAGCGCGCCGACCATGTCCCGCTTCTGCTGGGGCGTGACCCTGCCGAAGACCGCGTTCGCGTCGAGTTCCGCGGCCATGGCGTCCCGCTCGGCGGGCAGCCGGCGTGCATCCACGGTGTTCGCCGCGCCGGGGAGCCCGAGCTTGCCGGCCACTGCGGCGACCGACACCGCGTTGTCACCGGAGATGACCTTCGCCGTGACGTCCTGCTCGGCGAAGTACGCGAGGGTGTCCGCGGCATCGGGCCGCAGTCGCTGTTCCAGGACGACGAGAGCAGTGGGGTGGGCGCCGGCGGAGATGTCGGGCGCGTCGAGCTCCTTCGTCGCGCGGGCGAGCAGCAGCACCCTCAGCCCCTTCTCGTTGAGCTGGTCGATCTCGGGGAGGGCGGGGTCCTTGTCCGGCAGGAGCACATCGGGCGCGCCCAGCAGCCAGGTGGAACTCTGCCCGTCGCCCTCGCTGATGGCGGCGCCGCTGTATTTGCGCGCGGAGGAGAAGGGCAGCGACTGGGTGCAGCGCCAGTCGTCGCTGTCCGGGTAGGCCTCGATGATGGCCTGGAGCGAGGCGTTGGGGCGAGGATCGGACTCGCCGAGCGCACCGAGGACCTTGCGCACGTACGCCTCGTCCGAGCCGCCCAGTGTCCGTAGCCCGGTGACGTCCATGCCGCCCTCGGTCAGGGTGCCCGTCTTGTCGAGGCAGACGACGTTGACACGCGCGAGGCCCTCGATCGCGGGCAGTTCCTGGACGAGGCACTGTTTGCGGCCGAGCCGGATGACCCCGATCGCGAAGGCGACCGAGGTGAGCAGGACGAGGCCCTCGGGGATCATCGGGACGATGCCGCCGACGGTCCTGGCGACGGAGTCCTTGAAGTTGTCGCCCTTGACCACCAGCTGGCTGATGATGAGGCCGATCGCGGTCGGGACCATCATCCAGGTCACGTACTTGAGGATCGTGGAGATGCCGGACCGCAGCTCGGAGTGGACGAGCGTGAAGCGGGACGCCTCTTCGGCGAGCTGTGCGGCATAGGCCTCGCGGCCGACCTTGGTCGCGGTGAAGGCGCCGCCGCCCGCGACGACGAAGCTGCCGGACATGACTCTGTCGCCGTGCTGCTTCAGGACCGGGTCGGCCTCACCGGTCAGCAGTGACTCGTCGATCTCGAGGCTGTCGGCCTCGGCCACTTCGCCGTCGACGACGACCTTGTCGCCCGGTCCGAGCTCGATGAGGTCCCCGAGGACGATCTGGGAGGTGGACACCGCGGTGGCGGCTCCGTCTCGCCGCACGGTGGGTTTCGCCTCGCCGATGACGGCGAGCCCGTCGAGTGTCTTCTTGGCGCGGAGCTCCTGGATGATGCCGATGCCGGTGTTGGCGAGGATGACGAACCCGAACAGGGTGTCCTGGAACGGCGCGACCAGGAACATGATCACCCAGAGCACGCCGATGATCGCGTTGAACCGGGTGAAGACGTTGCCGCGGATGATGTCGACGGTGGAGCGACTGCTGCGGACGGGCACGTCGTTGACCTCGCCGCGCGCGATCCGCTCGGCCACCTCGGCCGTGCTGAGCCCGCGGGGCCGGTGGACCACGGGCGGTTTGACCGGGTGTACGGGATCGAGTTCCGCGCCCGCGTCGATGACCGCCCGTCCGCTCGGCTCGGACCCGTCGCTGTCGGTCTCAGCCCGCTGAGTCATGTTCTCGACGTTACGGTGGCGCGGCCGCGTTCACCCCCCGAGCGGGGTGAATATCGGACCGTGGGAGGACCCGGACGGGCCTCGGGTGGTCCTCATGGACGACGCAGAGGGGCGGAACACCCCAGGGGATGGCCCTTGCCCTCCGTGGGGGAGTGGTCCCGTCAGGCCTCCGGGCGGGCGCTGTGCGCCGCCTCCGCCTCCGCCCGCTTGATCGCGGCATCGCGCTTGCGGACGTACCAGATGCCGATGAGGCCGAGGCCGCCGCCGGCCAGGCACGTCCAGACCCACCAGCCGAGGTCGCGGTCGTCGAACCAGCCGTAGAAGGGGACCTGGACCAGGAAGAGGACGAACCAGATGATCGTGCCGCCGGTGATCGTGGCGACGACGGGCCCCTCCAGGGGCTCCGGTGCCTCGTGCTTGGGGGTCCACTTCGCCATGCGGGCAGTCTAGTGCTGTGACCGGAAGGGTCCGACGGCGCGCAGCCCCCTGCACGGCGCTCCCCCCTGGCTTCGCCGGGAGGCGCCCCCACGCTGCGTTCTCGAATCACCCGAGTACATCGAGTACGAGGGTGATCTCTTCCAGCCTCCGGCCGGTGGGGGTACCCCCGGGCGGAGCCAGGGGGAGCACCCCCACCGGCCTTGCGATACGTCCCCTCGGCCGCAAGGGGCCGGGGGAGACCCCATGCCGGCGGCTGCAAGGGGCCGGGGGAGACCCCATGCCGGCGGCTGCAAGGGGCCGGGGGAGACCCCATGCCGGCGGCTGCAAGGGGCCGAGGAGAGCCCATGCCGGCGGCCGCAAGGGGCCGGGGGAGACCCCATGCACCGGACGCCGCGAGCTTCCCGGCAAACCCATCCGGTCACAGCACCAGTGCGGTCGCCGGAAGGGTCCGACGGCGCGCAGCCCCCTGCACGGCTCCCGCCGCGTCGCCCCTTCCGCCGAGAGGGCGGCACCCCGTCGGCGGAGCCGGCGGACCGGCTCGCCGCCCGGCGATCCTTCCCCCTCCGGCCCCGGCGGGCCCGGTGACCCTCCGCACCGACGCCGGCGGGCAGCCCGGGGAACCCTTCCGCTCGCAGCACGGGGGAGCCCCTGCGCGCGTCCGCCGGCCCGTCCGCTCAGGGGTCTACGCGCGGAGATACCGATCTTCCGCTCATAGCTTCATACTGAAGCGGTTTGTGTCCGACCGGTTTTCTTCGTATGAACATCCAGGTAACCGGCCAAGAACCATCGACGAGGTCTCGCATGCCCCCCACGGCCACCGCACCTGCGGACGTCCAGCAGCCGCAGCGGCCGGACTCCGGCCCCCGTGCCCTCGACCGGCTCGACCGCTTCTTCAGGATCTCCGAGCGGGGCTCCACGATCCCGCGTGAGATCCGCGGCGGCTTCGCGACCTTCTTCGCGATGGCCTACATCATCGTGCTGAACCCGATCATCCTCGGCAGTGCGAAGGACATGTACGGGCACCAGCTCGACGGCGGCCAGCTGGTCACCGCCACCGTGCTCACGGCCGCCTTCTCCACGCTCCTGATGGGCGTGATCGGCAATGTGCCGATCGCGCTGGCCGCCGGGCTCGGGGTGAACACGGTCGTCGCACTCCAGCTCGCCCCCCGGATGAGCTGGGCCGACGCAATGGGCATGGTCGTCCTCGCCGGCTTCGTGGTGATGCTGCTCGTCGCGACCGGTCTGCGCGAACGCGTGATGAACGCGGTCCCGCTCGGTCTGCGCAAGGGCATCGCGATCGGCATCGGCCTCTTCATCATGCTGATCGGCCTCGTCGATTCCGGCTTCGTCTCCCGGATCCCGGACGCCGCCCACACCACCGTCCCGCTCCAGCTCGGCCTCACCGGCCACCTGGGCG
This sequence comes from Streptomyces sp. NPDC043861, assembly GCF_056435905.1. NCBI lineage: Bacteria > Bacillati > Actinomycetota > Actinomycetes > Kitasatosporales > Streptomycetaceae > Streptomyces > Streptomyces sp. NPDC043861. The sequence goes on from NZ_JBWKDP010000004.1 coordinate 170,513, forward strand.
GCTGGCCGGTGCTGGTCTTCGTGCTCGGTTCGCTGCTCACGCTCGCGCTGATCATCCGCAAGGTGCCGGGTGCGATCCTGATCTCGATCGTGGCGATGACGGTCGTCGCCGTGGCCGTCCAGCTGATCGTGAAGCTGCCGGGCCAGGCGTGGGGCCTGACCGTCCCCGAGTGGCCGGGCAACCCGGTCGCGACGCCCGACTTCGGTCTCGTCGGGCAGGTCAGCCTGTTCGGCGGCTTCGAGAAGGTGGGCCTCCTCACCGGCGCGCTGTTCGTCTTCACCGTGTTGCTGTCCTGCTTCTTCGACGCGATGGGCACCATCCTCGGGGTCGGTGACGAGGCGAAGCTGACGGACAAGGACGGCAACTTCCCCGGCATCAACAAGGTGCTGATCGTCGACGGCATCGCGGTCGCCGCCGGCGGCGCCGCCTCGGCCTCCGCCAACACCTGCTTCGTCGAGTCGACCGCGGGTGTCGGCGAGGGTGCCCGTACCGGTCTCGCGTCCGTCGTCACGGGTGCGCTGTTCTCCGTGGCGCTGTTCCTGACGCCGCTCGCGACGATGGTGCCGTCCCAGGCGGCCACACCGGCGCTGCTGGCGGTCGGCTTCCTGATCCTGGCCGGGTCCGTCAAGGACATCGACTGGAGCGACTTCACCATCGCCGTGCCGGCGTTCCTGGCCATGGTGATGATGCCGTTCACGTACTCCATCACCAACGGCATCGGTATCGGCTTCATCGCCTTCAGCGTGCTGCGCCTGGCGGCGGGGCGCGGACGCGAGGTGCCCGTGGCGATGTATGTCGTGTCGGCGGTGTTCGTCTTCTTCTACGCGATGCCCGCCCTGGGCCTGACCTGAGGGGGAGGCCCGCCGGTCAGGTGAGGCCGTAGAACTTCTCCGTCTCGTCGACGGCCGCGTGGAAGCGCTCGTCGAAGTCGTTGCGAATGAGCGTCCGGACCACATAGTCCTGGACGCTCATTCCGCGTCTGGCGGCATGCTGCCGGAGCCGGTCGAGCAGTTCCTCGTCCATCCGCAGGCTGAGCACTGTCGATGCCATGTCGGCCAGAGTCGCTGGCCGGATCCGGCCGCTGCGTCACTTTCCGGCCCTGCCTCACTCGTTTGGGTGATCTGTCGGGGCGGCTGGAAACCGCTTGGTATTTAGACAGAGTAATGAGCTATGCTAAGGACATGCCTGACCTCTCCCACGGCGACGACGTCGCCGCCGTGAACTCACTGCGCTCCGCCGTCATGCGGCTGGGCCGGCGCCTGAAGCACCAGCGCGTCGACGAATCGCTGAGCCCCACCGAGATGTCGGTGCTCGGCACCCTGGCACGCTGCGGCTCCGCCACCCCCGGTGAGCTGGCCCGCAAAGAGCATGTCCAGCCCCCGTCGATGACCCGCATCGTGGCGCTCCTGGAGGCCAAGGGACTGGTCCGGCTGGAGCCGCATCCCGATGACCGCCGGCAGAAGGTGGTCAGCCAGACCGAGCAGGCCGAGGCCATGCTCGAGGAGAGCCGCCGCAAGCGGAACGCCTGGCTGGCATCCCTCGTCGAGGGTCTGGACGATGACGAGTGGGCGAAGCTGCGTGCTGCCGCCCCCGTACTGGAGAAGCTCGCACACCTGTAACCGACAGCCGCAAGGAGGCGAACCCTTTTGAGTACGGGACCCGGAGCAGACTCCGCACCCGCACCGAAACCCACCCACGACACCCCTTCCGCACCGGTCACGGGCAACTCGGGGACGTTCTCCTCGCTCAAGGTCCGCAACTACCGGCTGTTCTTCTCCGGTGCCATCGTCTCCAACACGGGCACCTGGATGGCCCGCATCACCCAGGACTGGCTGGTGCTGAGCCTCACCGGCTCCGCCGCGGCAGTCGGCATCACCACAGCCCTGCAGTTCCTGCCGATGCTGCTCTTCGGTCTGTACGGCGGCGTCATCGCCGACCGCTACCCCAAGCGCCGCATCCTGCTGTTCAGCCAGGGTGCGCTCGGTCTGTGCGGGCTCGCCCTCGCCGTACTCACCCTTTCCGGCCATATTCACGTCTGGCACGTCTATCTGGTCGCGTTCCTCCTGGGCATGGTCACGGTCGTCGACAACCCGACGCGGCAGTCCTTCGTCTCCGAGCTGGTCGGCCCCCGGCAGTTGCAGAACGCCGTCAGCCTCAACTCCGCGAACTTCCAGTCCGCGCGCCTGGTGGGGCCTGCCCTGGCCGGTGGGCTGATCACCGCCGTCGGCAGCGGCTGGGCGTTCCTGCTGAACGGTCTGTTCTTTCTGGCCCCCATCACCGCTCTGCTGCGGATGCGCACGAGCGAGCTGCACAAGCTCGAGCGCGCACCACGCGGCAAGGGCCAGCTGCGGGAAGGGCTGAGGTATGTCGCGGGTCGGCCCGAGCTGATCTGGCCGATCGTGCTCGTCGGCTTCATCGGCACGTTCGCCTTCAATTTCCCGATCTGGCTGACCGCATTCGCGGACGAGGTGTTCCATGCCGGGGCCGGGACATACGGCCTGTTCAACGCCCTGATGGCGGCAGGCTCCCTGACCGGCGCCCTGCTCGCGGCGCGCCGCGCCTCGTCCCGTCTGCGGATGCTGTTCGGGGCTGCGGCGCTGTTCGGCGCCCTGGAGATCGCCGCCGCCCTCTCGCCCTCCTTCTGGCTCTTCGCGCTGCTGCTCGTTCCGATCGGCATGGTCGGTCTGACGGTCAACGTCACCGCCAACTCCTCGGTCCAGATGGCCACGGAGCCGGTGATGCGGGGCCGGGTGATGAGCCTCTACATGATGGTCTTCGTCGGCGGCACGCCCGTCGGTGCGCCCATCGTCGGCTGGCTCACGGACACCTACGGCCCCCGTGTCGGCTTTGCGACGGGCGGCGTCGTCGGGATCGCCGCGGCAGGGGCGATCGGTCTGATCCTGGCGAGGGTGGGCGGCCTGCGTCTCCGGCTGGACCTGCGGCCGGGCCGCCCGCACCTGCGCTTCGTACCGCGCGAGGAGGCCCGCGAGCCGCTGGCGAAGGCGGTGTGAACCGTTGCGCGGCATGGCCTGAAGGCCCTGTGCCGCCGGCCTGCTGCAGCAGACTGGCCGCATGAGACTCTTCGCCGCCGTCATCCCGCCCGACGAGGCCCTACGGGAACTCGGGACCGCCGTCGACCGGCTCCATGCCCTGCCAGGCTCGGACGGACTGCGGTGGACCGGGCGGCCGGGATGGCACTTCACGCTCGCTTTCATGGGGGAGGTCGACGAGGAGATGCTGCCCGAGCTGCATGCGCGGCTCGGGCGGGCCGCCCACCGCAGCGAGGCGTTCCGGCTGCGGCTGCACGGGGCCGGGCACTTCGGGCGGCGGGCCCTGTGGGTCGGGGCCGCGGGCGGAATCGATGCGATGCGGATGCTGGCCGAGCGCGCGGACGCGGCGGCGCGGCGGGCGGGCGTCTCGATGGAGGAGCACCGCCGCTACCAGGCACACCTGACGATCGCCCGTACCCGCACGGACCAGGACCTGCGGCCGTACGTCGACGAGCTGGCCGGGTTCGAGGGCACGCCCTGGACGGTGCCCGAACTGGTCCTGGTCCGCAGCCATCTGCCCCGGAGCGGCATCGAGAAGGAGCAGCCGCGATACGAGACGGTGGGTGCCTGGCCCCTCGGTGCCTGAGCCCGGCCGGCGGTCGTGCCGGCCCGGAGGGCGAGCTGCCGTGCCGGCGGTCGTGCCGGCCCGGAGGGCGAGCTGCCGTGCCGGCGGTCGTGCCGGCCCGGAGGGCGAGCTGCCGTGCCGGCGGTCGACCGTTCTCGAGCGACTGTGCCGCAGCCCGTGGGGTCTCACGGGTCGGCGACCCCGGCGGGTCGCGGATCGGACCTCATGGGCCGGCGAGTCGTGCGACGCCGGGGCGGCCGGTGGCGCCGCAGGTCCGAAACTGCTCCGGGGTGAGCCGGGCCGCCGCGGCCGCGATGGCTCCGAACACTGTTGCCGCGCGCACGTTCCGCCTGCCGTCCCGCCATCGGGACGTCCGTGCCGATCTCCGGTGGGACCGGACGCAGTTGCCCGTCTCCTGCGCGGAGGGCCTCGCCGGGCACAGCCGCGAGCGGCCCCAGCGCGTCCGGTCTCGCTCTCCGGGTGCCCGACAGCCGCGGCGAGGCCGGTGATCCCTCCTGGGACCACTTCTGGCCGGACCAGGTTCAGGAGCAGGTCCCGGCACAGGTCATGGACGGAACGTGCCGAGTCGATGGGCTGTTTCCCCAGGGACGAGTCCCCTGCCGCACCGGGAGGTGCGGCAGGGGACTCGGTACTCGGGACTGCCGGTGCAGCGGTCGTCCGGGTCGGGGGTGTCCCACCGAGGCCCTGGGACGACTGCGTTTCCTTCGTCACACCGTCGCGGTGCACCGCACGGGCCCGTACCGGCCGGTCCTCCACGCCATCGGGCGGCTGCAGCCGGGCCCGTCCGTCGTGCGGCTGTGGCAGGCCCGCTGGTTGTCGCTGGGCCGTACCGGCGACGCGCCTGAGGAACGCAGGAGTCGCCCGCGATCCCGCCGGGGACCGTGGCGGCCCCACCCCAGTGGCCGTGCACGATCAACTTTCCCGTGCGGTTACGCTCGACGGGTGGACCCGAAGACCAGGAACCGGATCATGGCCGGTGTGCTCGTGCTGATGTTCGCGATCGTCGCAGTGGCGGCCGCGACCGGCCGCTGACGACCGCTGCCTCCGCGGCGGCTACCAGGCGAACGCCTCCGGAGAGGGCCCCGGCCCGGGGAAGATCCCGTCCAGTCCGGCCAGCAGTTCCTCGCTCAGCTCGAGCTCGACCGCCCGTAGCGCCGAGGCCAGCTGGTCCGCGGTCCGCGGTCCCACGATCGGGCCGGTGACCCCGGGGCGGGTGAGCAGCCAGGCCAGGGCCACCTCGCCCGGCGCGAGTCCGTGCTTGTCGAGCAGGTCCTCGTAGGCCTGCACCTTCTCCCGTACGGACGTGTCGGCGAGCGCGTCCGCAGAGCGGCCTGCCGCCCGCCGGGCTCCCTCGCTCTCCTTCTTGATCACTCCGCCGAGGAGCCCACCGTGCAGTGGCGACCAGGCGACGACCCCGAGTCCGTACTCGCGCGCGGCCGGGACGACCTCCATCTCGGCTCGGCGTTCGGCCAGGTTGTACAGGCACTGCTCACTGACCAGACCGTACGAGCCGAGGCGGCGTGCGGTCTCGTTGGCCTGGGCGATCTTCCAGCCCGGGAAGTTCGACGAGCCCGCGTAGAGGATCTTGCCCTGCCGGACCAGTACGTCGATCGCCTGCCAGATCTCCTCCATCGGGGTGTCCCGATCGACGTGGTGGAACTGGTACAGATCGATGTAGTCGGTCTTCAGCCGCTTGAGGCTCGCCTCGACGGCGCGGCGGATGTTGAGGGCGGACAGCTTGTCGTGATTGGGCCAGGGCGAGCCCTCGGTGCCCATGTTGGCGTACACCTTGGTGGCGAGCACCACCTTGTCCCGGCGGTCGCCGCCCTTGGCGAACCAGTTGCCGATGATCGTCTCGGTGCGGCCCTTGTTCTCGCCCCAGCCGTAGACATTGGCGGTGTCGAAGAAGTTGATGCCGGCCCCGAGCGCGGCATCCATGATCGTGTGGCTGTCGGCCTCGTCGGTCTGGGGTCCGAAGTTCATCGTGCCGAGGACGAGTCGGCTGACCTTGAGTCCCGTGCGTCCGAGCTGCGTGTACTTCATGGTCCACAAGCCAACGCGTTGGAGCGCACTCCAGGCAAGAGCCCACATGGACGTTCGCCCGTGCTCATGGCGGTGCCAACGCCCGGCGATGCGGCGCGAAGTGACGCGACGGTGGCGATCAGGAGCCGCCGAACCAGCCCGCGGCGTCGAGCCGGAAAGCCTCGGCGGGCACGACTGCACGCAGACTCTCCTCGAGTGCGTCCAACTGCCCGGCGCCCATCGCCGAGGCCCACTCCGCGCGCAGTCCGTCGAACACCGCCGCTGAACGGGCGAGGGCGTCGAGACCGTGTGAGGTGAGGCGGACGGTCTTTCGGCGTGCGTCGTCGGGGTCGTCGACGCGTTCGGCGTAACCCATGGCCATCAGGCGGTCGACGGTCTTGCCGGCCGCCTGCTTGGAGACTCCGAGCCGTCGTCCGATCTCGCTGGCGGTGGCGCCGTCGAGCCCGATCGCCTGCATGGCGAAGCCGTATGCCGGCGTCAGACCCGGATGGCCCTGGCGGGCCAGTTCCGCGTGCAGTCGGTCCGCGAGGGTGCGGAAGCCCGCGAAGAGCAACAGAGGGAGCTCGTATCCCCTGCCCACTGCACCACCCTTGCTCGATTCGACAACCTGGTTTACCTTTTTATCGTCAACCATGTTGTCCATTCTAGGAGGCGTACATGTTCGCCGACCACACCCTCGAGACCGCTCCCGTCGCGTCCCGAAAGGCGATGGAGGCCGTTGTCCGGAACATCGGCCACCTCCCGCCCGCTGTCGCCCGCCTTGCCGAGTCCCCGCAGCTGCTCAACGGCTTCCTCCAGCTCGGCGCGGTGTTCGAGAGCAGCACCCTGGAGCCGGTGGCGCGCGAGGTCGTCATCATGGCCGTCGCCGTCCACAACGACTGTCATGTGTGCGTGGAAATGCACACGGGCAAGCTGCGTGCGCTCGGCGCGGACGAGTCGCTGGCCCGGTCCCTCCGTGAGCGCCGTCCGCTGCCGGACGAACGTCTGGAAGCGGTGCGCCGGTTCACGCTCGCGCTGCTCGCGACGGCGGGCGGCGTCGACGACGAGGACCTGAAGCACTTTCTGGCGTGCGGCTGGACCGAGCGAAATGCCCTGGAAGTTGTCCTGGGTGTCGGTACATACACCATGTCGACGTTCGCGAACCGCCTCACACGCGCTGCGGTCTAGCCGGTTGCGCCTTCCGGTGGGTGGCGTTCGTTCCGAGTGGCCGTCCAATGGGTGATTATCCGTCCGATCGCCACCCGAAAAGCCCATGGTGTAGCTCTAATGCAGGGTTCCCGGTTGGTGTGTCCCCGGAATTCGGCTGACGGTGAGGGGAGTCGCTCTGCGATCCGATGAGCCGATGATGTGTCGGCCGTCGCAGTCGCGGCGAAAGGAATGGACTCCCATGCGCTCTGCCCGCACCCTGTGGATCTCAGCCGCGGTCACCGCGGTTCTCTCGGTCACCGCTCCTGCCGCCTACGCCATCGCCGTAGCCGACGACCGCGCCGCCGGCGCTCCTTCCAGTGTCGAGGACGACTACGACAAGGACTACGAGAAGGACTACGACAAGGGCGACAAGGACGACTACGAGAAGAAGGACCACGACAAGAAGGACTGGGACAAGAAGGACCACGACAAGGGCGACAAGGACGACCACGGCAAGAAGGACCACGACAAGAAGGACTGGGACAAGAAGGACCACGACAAGGGCGACAAGGACTACGGCAAGGACGACTACGACAAGGGCGACAAGGACGACTACGACAAGGGTGACAAGGACGACTACGACAAGGGCGACAAGGACGACTACGACAAGCCCAAGGGTGGCGTCCACACCGGTGGTGGCGCTCTTGCCCGTGTCGCGAGCGATGACGACCACGACAAGAAGGACTGGGACAAGGGCGACAAGGAAGACAAGGACGACTACGGCAAGAAGGACCACGACAAGAAGGACTGGGACAAGGGCGACAAGGAAGACAAGGACTACGACAAGGGCGACAAGGGCGACAAGGACTACGACAAGGGCGACAAGGGCGACAAGGACTACGACAAGGGTGACAAGGGCGACAAGGACTACGACAAGGGTGACAAGGACGACTACGACAAGCCCAAGGGTGGCGTCCACACCGGTGGTGGTGCCCTCGCCGGCGTCCTGAACAAGGACGACTACGACAAGGACGACCACGACAAGAAGGACTGGGACAAGGGCGACAAGGAAGACAAGGACGACTACGGCAAGAAGGACCACGACAAGAAGGACTGGGACAAGGGC
>NZ_JBWKDP010000004.1:178542-448274 GCF_056435905.1 Streptomyces sp. NPDC043861
GGCGACAAGGAAGACAAGGACTACGACAAGGGCGACAAGGACTACGACAAGGGTGACAAGGGCGACAAGGACTACGACAAGGGTGACAAGGACGACTACGACAAGGGCGACAAGGACGACTACGACAAGCCCAACGGTGGCGTCCACACCGGTGGTGGTGGTCTCGCCACGAACGGCAGCAGCCTGGCTGCCGGTTCGATCCTGATGCTCGGTGGCATCGGCGCCGCTGTCTACAAGCTGCGTCGTCGCAACGCGTCCGGTGGTGCCCGGGCTTGATGCGGCCTCCCCTGTAGCCGTCTCGCTGCGTAGTAGCGGCCACCGTCCCTTGGGGCGGTGGCCGCGGCGGTGGTGTTTGCGCAGCACCCTCATGCCGCTTCACCCAGCACCGAAAGGCACGCTCACATGATCTTCCGGCAGCAGTCCGGCCGGCTCCCGCACCGCTTCGCACGTACCTTCTGGGGCTACCGGAAGGCCTTGCTGTGGCCTGCTGCGTCTGTGGGGGTCGGCGCTCTCCTGGTCTACGGTTCGCTCGACGGCAGTGCGGTGGGCCAACGACAGCTCCGCCCCGCGCCCGTCGTGGTCGTCACACCCACGCCCGAAGCCGCGGGACCCTCGGCCGGGAAGTCCGCCGCGCCGCCGCCGGGGCCGTCCGTCGGGCCGCCCCCCGCCCGTCCCACCGCAGGACCGGGCCTTGCCATGCACCGCTCCTCCCCCAAGCGGATCAAGATCCCCATCATCAACGTCAATGCACCGTTTACGCCGTTGACCATCGGCCCGTCGGGTCAGCTCAACCCGCCACCGGCCAACGACAGGAATCTGGTCGGCTGGTTCAAGGGCGGCGTCACTCCCGGCGAGCGCGGCACGGCGATCGTCGCGGGCCACTTCGACACCCTGACCGGGCCCGCCGTGTTCGTGGACCTCAGTGCGCTCAAGCGCGGGAACAAGATCGAAATCAGCCGTGCGGACGGTTCACTCGCCACGTTCAGGGTCGACTCGGTCGAGGCGTTCAGCAAGGCGCAGTTCCCCAACGAGCGTGTCTACGACGATGTGCCGACCGCACATCTGCGGCTGATCACCTGCGGCGGCGACTACGACAAGAAGGTCAAGGACTACAAGGAGAACGTCGTCGTCTTCGCCCACCTCACCGACATCCGTCCCAAGTGACCCAACTGCGTGCGAACGCCCGGGGTCCGGCCTGGTCCGCCAGGTCCGGGTCCCGGGCGTGCTTCTGTCGATGAGTTCGTCGACGTCCACCGACGGGCTCCGTCACCTCAACGGGCTCCGCACGGTCGGGAATCCGTGGAGGGGCACCCCTGATCCAGGGAGGCGGGCACCCCACTACCCGCTGTTCCGGGGGCCGTTGCCCGCTGACGCCGGGGTGGGACGCACGCACCCCACGCCACGACCGCACGGCCACGATCACCGGGATCGGCAAGGCCGCGATCGGTACGGCGCAGGGCGCAGCTCGGAACTCATTCCATGACGACGACGCCTCAGGCGTTCGCGTACACGCGCGTCGCGAACTCCGCGATCTGCGCGTCCGTGAGGTTCTTCGCGAGATTGGCCTCCGTGATCATGCCGACGAGCTGGTGGCCGTGCTGGACGTCGATCACCGGCAGACGCTTGATCTGGCGCTGTTCCATCAACTCCAGTGCCGCATCGGCGCCCGCGCTCGCGTCTATCCAGTGGAGCTCGCCACCGAGGGAGCCGGCCTGGACCGTTGCCGGGTCGATGCCTTCGGCGCAGCACTGGACCACGATGTCGCGGTCGGTGATCAGGCCCGTGAGCCTGTTGTTGTCGCCGCATATGGGCAGACAGCCGACGTTCAGATCGCGCATCATCTGTGCCGCGTCCAGCAGCGACTGGTGTGCGCCGACGCACTGGACGCCACTGGTCATGATGTCGCGGGCGGTGAGCTGGGTGTTCCCGGTCATGATTCCCTTCCGATCCGTCAGGCCTGGGGCGGCCTGGTCTGGCCCTGGCCGGGCTGGTCACCGCCGTACTGCTCCTTGAGCTTGTCCTGGGCGGTGTCGACCTGGCCGCTGTGCTTTCCCTGGGTCCTGTCGTCGATCATGTCTCCGGCTCTGTCGACGCCTTTCGAAGCCTGGTCCTCGTGGCCCTTCAGCATCTGCTTGATCTTGTCCATCATGGACATGGACGACCTCCTTGAGGTGTTCCCCCGCTTCTCCAGGGTCACCTCCCTCCGCGCCGTTCGCATCCTCGCGAGGAGGTGGCGGAAAAGATGGCGAACAGCGGCGGAAAACAGCCGCTCCCAGCCGGTCACACTCCCGCCGCCTGATCCGTCAGAGCAGTGACTGACGAGAAACCCGGAGGGAAGAAAATATGCAGGCTCGGATGAACAACCCCGCCACCGTGATCCCCGAGGCCATGCCGGCCATCCTCAACCTGCTGAAGGCGACGAGGAAGGGCGGAGTCCCGGAGACGACCCTGGAGCTGGTGCACCTGCGCGCGAGCCAGATCAACGGCTGCAGTTACTGCGTGGTGGGCGGTGCACAGAGCGCGAGGAAGGCGGGCGTGAGCGAGGAGCAGCTGTCCGCGGTGGCGGTGTGGCGGGAGGCGCCTTACTTCTCCGACGCGGAGCGGGCGGCGCTCGCGCTCACCGAGGCGGCGACCCGGCTCAGCGACCGGACCGACCCGGTGCCGGACGCCGTGTGGGACGCCGCCGCCGACCACTACGACGAGCAGCAGCTCGCGTCGATCATCCTGATGATCGGCACGACGAACCTCTTCAACCGGCTGAACGCCACGACGCGACAGGTCGCCGGCGCGACCTGGTGATCGGCCGCCCGTTCATCCGGAGACCCGTTCATCCGATCGCCCCGTTCATCCGGGACCCTCACCCGGTGAACGGCGCGGTGCGCGAGCAGCGCGGGCCCGTTCCGGGCGTCATGGATTCCGGAACCGGGACCGCCGGGCGCTGCCGTGGCGCCTCCGGGAGGACCTGTCGGGCCGACCGCGTTCCGCAGCCGCGCTCCTCGCCCGACGGCAGGAGCGCGGCATCGGCCGGGGCCCGTGAAATTCCGTTGCCCCGCCGTGGGCCGTGCAGGAGGCTCCCATGTCATGTCCGACATTGCACCCGGTGCCCTCGCACCCGGCGGTTCGCGGGGAAGTGTGGAAACACTCTTCTCGCGTGGCCGGCTGACCTCGATCCCACGGAAACCCGCCCGCCGCGAGCAGTTGCTCGTCCATCTTGCCGAGACCTTGTTCGAACGGGACCGCGACTACGGCGAGCCCGAGGTCAACGACGCCCTTCGCACGGTGCACGAGGACTCCGCGGCGCTGCGCCGGTACCTCGTCGTGGCCGGCCTGCTGGCCAGGACCAGGGACGGCCGCAGCTATCGACGGGTCCCGTAGACCGGGCGACCGGTCATGCGGCGGGCTCGTACGGGCTGCCCACGCCCCATGCCTGGTACATCGCGTCGGCGAAGGCCGCCGCCAGCTTGTGCTCGCCCGAGGGGCCGGGGTGGGTGCCGTCGTAGGTGTCGGAGTGGATGTCGTACGACTCCGGTGCGGACGCCAGCAGCACGGACGCGGCGGGGGTGTCGAGGTCGGCGACCGCTTTGGCGAGGAGCTCGTTGAAGCGGTCGCACTCGGCGGCGAAGGGTGCGTCCGCCAGCGCCCGGACATTGGGTATGACGGGAAGAAGAACGGCCCGGACGTGTGGATTCGCCGCGCGGGCCTCGTCGATGAACTTACGGGCGTTGAGGGCGGTCTGACTGCTGTTCGTGTAGAAGCCGAGGTCTATCAGGCCCAGTGACACGAGCAGCACGTCCGCCTTCGTCGCTGTCACCGTGTCACGGATCACCGGAGCCATGTGCAGCCAGCCCTCGCCCCAGCCGGCCAGGTGCCTGCGGGCACGGGCGGGGAAGTCCGGGTCGGCGTAGGAGGCCGAGACGGGGGCGTCGGCGACGGTGTCGTACAGATCGGTGCGCGGACCGACGATCTTGTACGGGCCGCCGAAGGACCGGTTGAGGTGCTGCCACATCCGATAGCGCCAGGTGTAGTCGCCGGCGCGTCCGATGGTCATGGAATCACCGACGAACATGAAACGCATGGGCCAATCATGGCCGACCGCTGCCGGGTGCTGGCCCGGCAGCTGACGTGACGATGGACACTTGGGGGCATGCGTTCGTTGCGTACGACCCTGATCGCCGCCGCTGCCGCCGTGCTCGCGGCCGGTACCGCTGCCGTGCCCGCCGCCTCCGCCGCCACGGTGACGGCCGCCGCGACCGTCATCGCTGCCGCGGACGACGGGGACGGTGACGGGTTCACGATCAAGGATCCCAGGATCACGGAATCCAGCGGCCTCGCGGCGAGCCGTGCCCATCCGGGCATCTACTGGACGCACAACGACCAGGACGCGCCTCGTGTCTTCGCCGTCGACGCGAAGACCGGCAGGACCGTCGCGACCGTGACCCTGCAGGGCGTCGGCAAGCCGCGTGACATGGAGGCCATCTCCGTCGGCCCCGACGGCAACGTCTACGTCGGCGACATCGGCGACAACGCGAACGGCAGCTGGGACCACGTCTGGATCTACCGGTTCCCCGAGCCGCGGACGCTGAAGGACGTCACCGTCCACGCCACCCAGTACGTCGTGAAGTACGAGGACGGGCCGCGCAACGCCGAGGCGATGATGGTCCATCCGAAGACCGGGCGGATCTACGTCGCCAGCAAGAACGAGGACGGGGGCGGCCTCTACGAGGGGCCTTCCCGGCTGGTCACGGGCGGGACGAACACCTTCCGGCGGATCGCCGAGGTCCCCTGGGTGACGGACGGGGCGTTCTCACCGGACGGCAAGGAGCTGGTGCTGCGCTCCTACTTCAGCGCACGCGGTTACGCGTGGAGCGACGGGCGGCTCGGTGCCGACCACCATGTGAGCGCGCCGCTGCAGGGGCAGTCCGAGTCGGTGACGTTCACCCCCGACGGCAAGGCGCTGATGTTCGGTACGGAGGGGGAGCAGAGCGAGGTGGTGCGCCGGGACCTCGACCGGGGCGACGGGAGGCCGGCGGAGGACGGTTCGCCTTCCGGCTCCGCGAGCGGTGGCGCGTCCGGACCGGGCAGCGGCACCGACAGGGGGGACCTGGCCGTGCCGGTGGCCGCGGTGGTCGCCGCGGTGCTGGTGGGCCTGGCGGTACGGTCCCGGCGGGGCAAGCGGTAGCCGGGGAGCCGGCAGGGCAGGTGCCGCTGAGCAGCGGGCGGGGTTGAGCCGGACTGCATGACCCGTGCTTCGCGGCGCGCCGTCCTGCCCTGCTTCATCGCCCGGCGCGCCGGTCGACGAGTACCTGAAGTCCGTCCACCAGCCGCTCGAGTCCGAAGCCGAAGTGGTCGGACTCGGGCGAGAACGTGTCCTCGGACAGGGCCGCCATGTGCGGGAACCGCCCGCTCTGCATGGCCCGCTCCAGGAAGGGACGCTGGGCCTCCCAGAACTCCTCGTCACTCACGCCGGTCTCCTTGGCGGCCTCGGCCGACTGGATCTCCAGGCGGGCGATTCCCGTGACGAAACTCCGCACCGCGATGATCACCGAGATGATCTCGGGGTCGCTGAGCCCCATGTCCTTGAGCCCCGCCAGACAGGCCTCCATGCCGCGCAGTGCGCTGGGGCCGAGCGCCGAGCGGGCCTCGTTCACCTTGAGCAGCCACGGGTGCCGGTGGAACAGCTCGCGGTAGTCGTGGGCCAGGATCCCGACGGCCTCGCGCCAGTCGACGGGCCGCGGCGGGTTCTCGGTGAGTGACTCGGCCTGGACGCGGTCGAGCATCAGATCGAGGAGCTCCGCCTTGCCCGGGACGTAGCGGTACAGCGACATGGTGCCCACGCCGAGCTCGGTGGAGACACGGCGCATGGAGACGGCGTCCAGGCCCTCCGCATCGGCGATCTCGATGGCGGCGGCGACGATCCGGTCGAGGCTGAGGCCCGGCTTGGGGCCTCGGCTGGGTCGTTCCCCGGTGCCCCACAAGAGTTCGAGGCTGCTGCTCGTCATGGGCCCACCTTAAGCCGTCGAGCCAAAACTGAGTACGGTGTACTCGTATTCGGGTACGGTGTACTCAGTTAATGGGAGAGGCGGAGGATGTGGACGGACGGAACGGATACGCGGTGCTGACCGACGGTCTGCGCAAGCGCTACGGGGAGACATACGCCCTCGACGGCTTCGACCTCGCCGTGCGGCGCGGCACGGTGCACGGGCTTCTCGGCCCCAACGGTGCGGGAAAGACCACCGCGGTACGGATCCTGGCGACCCTGCTGAGGTTCGACGGCGGCCGCGCCACGGTCGCGGGGGTCGATGTGGCGCGCGACCCCCAGGGGGTCCGGAGGCGCATCGGGCTCGCCGGGCAGTACGCGGCCGTGGACGAAAGCCTGACCGGACGGCAGAACCTGGAGCTGTTCGGACGGCTCTTCCGGCTCGGCGGCCGGCGGGCCCGGGAGCGGGCCGGTGAACTGCTGGAGAGGTTCGGCCTCGTGGCTGCGGGCGGCAGAGGGGTGGGCGAGTACAGCGGCGGAATGCGGCGCAGGCTCGACCTCGCCGCCTCGATGATCCTGGCCCCGGAGGTGCTCTTCCTCGACGAGCCGACGACCGGCCTCGACCCCCGGGCCCGTGGCGAAGTCTGGGACGCCATAAGGAATTTGGTCGCCGGTGGCACGACCGTACTGCTGACCACCCAGTACCTGGACGAGGCGGACAGGCTCGCCTCGCGGGTCAGCGTCATGGACCGCGGACGAGTCATCGCCGACGACACCCCGGACGGACTGAAGGACACGGTGGGCGGGGACGTCATCGAGGTCGTCGTGGCCGATCACGGTGACCTGGGGCGGGTGGCCGAGGTGGTCGCCAGGGTCAGCGGTCCCGGCCTCGAGACGGATGCCGGCGAGCGCCGGGTGCACGCGCCCGTCAGAGACCGGGTGGCCGCCTTGACGGAGGTCGCACGGACCCTCCGCGACGAGGGCGTTCAGGTCGAGGACCTCGGACTGCGCAGGCCGAGTCTCGACGATGTGTTCCTGCGCCTGACCGGACACGGCGCGGAGGCTGCCCGATGACGACCGTCGACCTGACCGTTCCACGAGCGGAGAGTACGTACCAGCGGGTCCGCTGGGCGTTCGTCGACTGCGGCAACGTCGTACGCCGCACGATGCTCCACTACCGCCGCCAACCGGTCGCGATCCTCTGGCGACTGGGCTTCCCCATGGTTTCCGTACTGCTGTACGGCTTTGTCTTCGGCGGTGCGATGCAGGTGCCGGGCGGCGGGGACTACAAGGCGTTCCTGATGCCGGGGATGTTCGCCACGACCATGGCGTTCGGTTTCATGAGCACCGCGATGGCGGTCGTGACGGACTCGGCCAAGGGTGTCACCGACCGCTTCCGGTCCATGCCGATGGCCCCGTCGGCGGTGGCGTCCGGCCAGGGCGTGGCCGACCTCGTCGTGGCCGCCGCGGAACTCGTCATCCTCGCCGCGACCGCCCTGGCGATCGGCTGGCGCTCGGACGGCGGACTCGCGGACACGGCCACCGCGTTCGGGCTGCTGCTCACTCTGCGCTTCAGCCTGATCTGGGTCGGAGTGTGGTGCGGGCTGGTGGTGCCGAACGCCGAGGCGGCGGGCGGTCTGTACGCCGTCGTCTTCCCGCTCACCATGATCTCCAGCGTCTATGTGGCGCCCTCGCTGATGCCGGCCTGGCTGGCTCCGGTGGCGGCCTGGAACCCGCTCTCGTCGACGGTGGTGGCGACCCGTGAGCTGTTCGGGAACCCGGGAGCCGGGGGCGGGACGTGGGTCGAACAGCACGCGCTGCTCATGGCGGTGGTGTGGCCGCTGGTGATCACGGCGGTCTTCCTGCCGCTCGGAGTGCGGCGGTTCCAGCGGCTGAGCCGGTGAGGCGCGACAGAGGTCTGCGGGCCGGGCCGGTGAGCCGGGCGGGACCGCCCGGCCGTCGGTCGTGCTGCGGTGCCGGCCGGACTCGTTCCCGAACCGGCACCGCCCATGCGGGGAACCCGGCCGAGGGCCGGGGGGTACAGCACGAAGAACACGGGCTGCGATGCCGCCGGCCGTGCTCGGGCGCCGACGGCTGGAGCATGAGCCCGGGGTGATGCGGACCGGACACGGGTCCCGGCCGGTCCGACGGCCGGGACCAGCCGGGACCGGCCGGGTCCCGCGCCGTGGCCTGCGCGGGGTCCGGACCGGTCATGCCCGGCTCACTTCTGCGGGCATTCCTTCCATGCGAGGCGGTAGACGGTGTTGATCTCGCCGTCGGTCGAGTCCATCGTCATGAAGCTGGTCTTCGACGGGCTGGAGGTGCCGGCCTTCACCCGCAGCTCGGTGTTGATGTTGAAGTTCCGCTTCACGCCGCAGGGGGCCCAGACCAGCTGGCCCCACCCGGTCTCGTCGCTGGCCTGCCAGTTGTCGTCGTACGGACCGCTGAAGGGGTGGTTCCTGGCGGCCGTGTCGGGCGAGCCCTGGAAGTAGTACGACGCCTTCTGGACGGCGGTGGCGCCCCGTTCCAGGGAGGCGTAGCCGCGGTAGTCCGCGCTGGCGACGGCGTAGGTGAAGCCGCTCGGCACATGGACGATCAGATTGAGCTGACAGTTCTTGCGGAAGTCGGTGGGTGCCGCACCGCCGCCCACCTTGGCGAGGTACTCGCTGTAGGTGACCGTGAACGCGGTGTTGTCCGGGGAGACTGCCACGGCCGCGGTTCCCGGCTTGCATCCCGAGCCGTTCACCGTGGCGATCTCGATGACGATCTTGTCGGGCGGGGCGACGATGCCCGCGGAGGCGGTTCCGGGGGTACCGGCGACGAGCATGGATGCGAGTACCGCCGTGGCAGCGGAACCCGCGCGTAAAGCACCGCGCATGATTGCGTACTCCGATCGATGGTGGTGGTCGGTGGCCTGCGTGAGGCGAACCGTGGGGGGTCCAGCCGATCTCATGTCCGGCCCCGGTGCACTCCCGAACCCCAGGGGCCCGCCGGAAGTTGAGGCGTGAACATGCCAAGCACTGTCGGATCGCTGCCGATCGTAGGGACGGAGCGAGGTTCCGGATAGGGCGGTTATCAGCCGTACGTGCACGGTGGCTCCACGCCACCTCCACGAAACCGGCACCCCGCACACACGACAAGGGCCCGGCGGCCAACGGCCGCCGGGCCCTCCACCACGTCGTGTGAGCTGCTAGAGCTTCTCGATGACGAAGTCGATGCAGGCCGTGAGCGCCTGCACATCCGCCGGGTCGATCGCCGGGAACATCGCGATCCGCAGCTGGTTGCGCCCCAGCTTCCGGTAAGGCTCGGTGTCGACGATCCCGTTCGCCCGCAGCACCTTCGCGACGGCCGCCGCGTCGATGTCGTCCGAGAAGTCGATCGTGCCGATGACCTGCGACCGCTTGGCCGGGTCGGAGACGAACGGCGTCGCGTACTTCGACTCCTCGGCCCAGCCGTACAGCGCGCGGGCCGAGGTGGCGGTGCGACGCACCGACCAGTCGAGCCCGCCCTGGCCGTTGAACCACTTCAGCTGCTCGCCCAGCAGGAAGAGGGTCGACAGCGCCGGGGTGTTGTACGTCTGGTTCTTGAGGGAGTTGTCGATCGCCGTCGGAAGGCTGAAGAACTCCGGGACGTGCCGGCCGGACGCGTGGACGCGGGCCGCACGCTCCAGCGCGGCGGGCGAGAACACACCGATCCACAGGCCGCCCTCGGACGCGAAGGACTTCTGCGGCGCGAAGTAGTAGACGTCGGTCTCCGCGATGTCGACGGGCAGACCGCCCGCGCCCGATGTCGCGTCCACCAGCACCAGCGCGCCCTCGTCGGCGCCATCGACCCGCTTGATCGGAGCCGCGACACCGGTGGAGGTCTCGTTGTGGGTGAAGGCGTAGACGTCGACGCCCGCCTCGGCCTGCGGTTCCGGGTGCGTCCCCGGGTCGGAGGAGATCACGGTCGGCTCGGCCAGCCACGGTGCCAGTTTCGCCGCCTTGGCGAACTTCGACGAGAACTCGCCGAAGGAGAGGTGCTGCGACTTGTTCTCGATGAGACCGTGCGTCGCGATGTCCCAGAAGGCGGTGGAGCCGCCGTTGCCGAGGATCACCTCGTAGCCGTCGGGGAGCTGGAAGAGCTCGCTCACGCCCTCGCGCACCGCGCCGACCAGGTTCTTGACCGGGGCCTGGCGGTGGGAGGTGCCGAGCAGAGAGGTGCCGGTTGCGGCCAGGGCGTCCAGCGCCTCCGTACGCACCTTGGAGGGGCCCGCGCCGAAACGGCCGTCGGCGGGCTTGATGTCAGCGGGAATCTGGATATCAGCCACGAGCCGGAGCCTAGTCGGTTCCGCCAGGTCACCGCGGGCGTTGTCCGGCGGATGAGACAAGAGGTCACTGGCCGGGACGCAGGTGCGGCATCACCCGATCGGGCGGGTGCATGCGCGCCGGCGGGGGCACGCTGAGCCCATGGCCGATCGCAAGCAGCTCGAACGTGCCCTCCGGGCGGACGTCCGCGGCGAGGTGGACTTCGGGCCCGGGGCCCGTTCGCTGATGACGATGGACGCGTCCAACTACCGACGTGTTCCGGACGGCGTCGTCGCGCCGCGCGACGCGGCAGACGTGGCCGCGGTGCTCGCCGTCTGCCGTGCCCACGGCGTTCCCGTGCTGCCGCGGGGTGCGGGGACCTCGATCGCGGGCCAGGCGACCGGGGTGGGGGTGGTGCTGGACTTCACCCGCCATATGAGGGCCGTGGTGTCCGTGGACCCCGAGGCCCGCACGGCCGTCGTCCAGCCGGGCGTGGTGCTGGACCGGCTGCGGGACGCGGCCGGGAGGTACGGGCTGACGTTCGGCCCCGATCCGTCCACCCACAGCCGCTGCACACTCGGCGGGATGATCGGCAACAACGCCTGCGGGGCCCACTCGGTGGCGTGGGGCACGACCGCGGACAACGTCCACGAGCTGTCGGTGGTGACGTACGGCGGCGCCGAGCTCCGGCTGGGCCGGGGCTGGGACACCGCGCCCGACGGGCTGCGGGAGCTGGTGGAAGGGAATCTGGCGCTGCTGCGGACCGGCTTCCCCGCCGGGCTGCCGCGCCGCATCTCCGGGTATGCGCTGGACGCCCTGCTGCCGGAGAACGGGATCGATCTCGCCCGCGCGTTCTGCGGCAGCGAGGGCACGCTCGGTGTCCTCACCGAGGCGACCGTGCGCCTCGTGGAATCGCCACCCGCGCGCGCCCTCGCCGTCCTGGGGTACGCCGACGAGAGCGCGGCCGCCGAAGCCGCCGCAGGGCTGCTGCCGTTCCGGCCGCTGACGGTGGAGGGCATGGCGCAGGACCTCGTGCCCGACCGCGGCGGGCTGCCGCGGGGCGGGGCCTGGCTGTTCGTCGAGACCGGCGGGGCGACGGGCGCGGAGGCACGCGCCCGCGCGGAGGCGATCGTGCGGGGCGCGGACGCGCTCGACGGCGCCGTCGTGACCGACCCCGCCGGGCAACGGGCGCTGTGGCGGGTGCGGGAGGACGCGGCCGGCACCGCCACCCGGATGCCGGACGGCAGCGAGGCCTGGCCTGGCTGGGAGGACTGCGCGGTGCCTCCCGCACGCCTCGGCGCCTATCTTCGGGACTTCCGCGCACTGCTTGCGGAGCACGGACTGAGGGGGACGCCGTACGGGCACTTCGGGGACGGCTGCATCCATGTCCGTATCGACTTCGACCTGCTGAGCGAGGACGGGGTACGGCGCTTCCGCTCCTTCTCCGAGGCCGTGGCCGCCCTGGTCGTGGCACATGGGGGTTCACTGTCGGGCGAGCACGGTGACGGGCAGGCGCGGGCGGAGCTGCTGCCGAGCATGTACGGGGACCAACTGGTCGGTCTCTTCGGCCGGTTCAAGGACCTGTGGGACCCGGCGGGAGGGCTGAACCCGGGCATCCTTGCACGCCCGGCACGGCTGGACGAGAACCTGCGCTTCGATGTCCTGCCGCGTACGCCGGTCGATGTGGAGTTCGGCTATCCGGACGACGGCGGGGACTTCGCCGCAGCGGTGCGGCGATGTGTCGGGGTCGCCAAGTGCCGGGTGGAGGGGCCGAGTTCGGGGCCGGGCGTGATGTGCCCCTCCTACCGCGCGACCGGCGAGGAGCAGCACTCCACACGCGGCCGCGCCCGGCTGCTGCACGAGATGCTCGCCGGCGAGGTGCTCACGGACGGGTGGCGGTCGCGGGAGGTACGGGAGGCGCTGGACCTGTGTCTGTCCTGCAAGGGCTGCAGGAGCGACTGCCCAGTGGGTGTCGACATGGCCATGTACAAGGCGGAGTTCCTGCACCAGCACTACGCGGGACGGCGCCGTCCCGCGGCGCACTACGCGATGGGGCGGCTGCCGCAGTGGCTGCGGCCGGCCGCGCCGTTCGCCGGGGTACTGAACGCCGCGGCGCACATGCGGCCGCTGGCCGGTGCGGTGAAGCGCCTGGCCGGCATCGCCCCGGAACGGGACCTCCCGCCCCTGGCCCGCCGGACCTTCACGTCATGGTGGCACCGGGACGGCACGCCCGGCTCTCCGCTCGTGCTGTGGCCCGACACGTTCACGGATCATCTCTCCCCGTCGGTCGGCCGCGCGGCCGTGAAGGTCCTCGCGTCCGCGGGCCTCGGGGTCACGCTCCCCCCGGGCCGGGTCTGTTGCGGTCTGACCTATGTATCGACCGGTCAACTGGACCGCGCCCGCGCGGTGATGCGCCGCACCCTGGACGTCATGGAGCCGGTGCTGGAGCGCGGCGCCCCGGTCGTCGTCCTCGAACCGAGCTGCGCGGCGACGCTGAGGACGGACGTCCCCGAACTGCTGCCGGACGACCCGCGGGCGCGGGCTCTGGCCGACACCGTACGGACCTTCGCGGGCGCCCTCGAGGAACACGCACCCGCCTGGACGCCGCCCCGTATCGACCGCCCGGTGGCCGGCCAGACCCACTGCCACCAGCACGCGGTTCTGGGCGACGCGGCAGAGCGGCGACTGCGCGAGCGCGCCGGCCTCGTCGGCGAGCTGAGCGGCGGCTGCTGCGGGCTTGCGGGCAACTTCGGCTTCGAACGCGGCCATTACGAGGTGTCCGTCGCCTGCGCCGAGGACCAGCTGCTGCCGTCCGTGCGCGCGGCGGGCGAGGACGCCGTACTCCTGGCGGACGGCTTCTCCTGCCGTACACAACTGGAGCAGCTGGCGGGGAGGAGGGGGCGGCATCTGGCGGAGGTCCTGGCGGAGGCGCTTCCGGGTGGTCAGGAGGGATGACCCGGGCGGCCGGTGTCCGGTCGGAGCACCGGGGGCGTCAGATGCGGCCATGCCAGCCGATAGGCGGCATGCACGTCCTCTGCATCGAGAAAGCCGTCGACCTCGAGACAACGTCGGGCCCGCGTGGCGGCGGCGCCTTGAGTCCGGCCGGTTCCGGCCGGGGCACGGCGGAGGGCCCAGAGTTCCATGAGCATCGCGCCGAAGACGGCGAGCGGCCCGTCAACGGGGCCCTCCCGGCGCGCCCAGCGCCGTGCGATGGCTCCGCCCACCTGCGGCACGTTCTCGACACCCCGCCAGAGAGGGTCGGCGGCGGCGTACACGACCGTGCCGACGTGGGCGTGGATGAGGGCGCTGCTGCACAGCAGGCATGGTTCGAGGGTGGCGTAGAGCCTGTGGTCCTCGTACCGCCTGTGCGACGGCAGTTGGGCGAGAACGTTCACCTCGGCGTGCGCGAGTGATGTGCCCGCGAGCTGTCCGGGTGGGGCATCGGTTTCCTGGCTGCGATTGCGTCCGCTCGCGACGACGCGGCCCTGCGCGCCGACGAGTGCGGCGCCCACCGGTCGGCTTCCCGCCCGGAAGGCTTCCCAGGCCAGCTCGAACGGCAGCCGCCAGAGCTCCGGAACGGTCGCTGCGGCTGAATCGGTTCGGAGGCTCCTCATGGGCCGATTGTCCCGGCGGCGCGCGTCGCCGGGGCCAGGATGCGCCGGGCGGTCCGGGCAGGGCTCCGGCCCGTTCGTGGACCTGCGTGCCGGAACCGCCGTGGCCGCTTCCTAGGATGCTCCCCATGACACCACCCCCCGTCGAACTGGTGATCTTCGACTGCGACGGCGTGCTCGTCGACAGCGAGCGGATATGCGTCAAGGTGGATGCCGTGATCACGGCCGATCTCGGGTGCGCGTTCACCGAGGCCGAGATCGTCGAACTCTTCGTCGGCTCCTCCACCGAGGTCTACACGGCCGAGATCGAGAAACGGCTGGGGCGGCGCCTTCAGGAGGGCTGGCAGCGGAAGTACGAGCACCTCTACCAGGAGGCGTTCACCGCCGAACTGACGGCGGTCGAAGGGGTCGTGGACGCACTTGACGGCCTCACGGCACCCTTCTGCGTGGCGTCCAACGGTGACCACGACGGCATCCGGCACAGTCTCGGGCTCACCGCGCTGAGCGAGCGTTTCGAGGGCCGTGTCTTCAGCGCCGAGGACGTGCCCCGGGGAAAGCCCGCGCCCGACCTCTTCCTGCACGCCGCCCGCTCCATGGGCGTCGACCCGTCGCGGTGCGCGGTGGTCGAGGACAGCGCCTACGGGGTCCAGGCGGCGCGCGCCGCCGGTATGCGTGCCTACGGCTACTGCGGCGGTCTGACCCCGGCAGCACGGTTGGAGGGCCCGGGCACCGTGGTGTTCGACGACATGAGGGAGCTGCCGTCACTGCTGGGGACGACGGTTCGCTGACCGCCGAGGCGGGCCCCCGGGTGACGGGTTGCCGGCCGGGCAGCAGGCTTCGACCCGGACCGCCCGCGACGCGTGGCACGTCACGGTGAGCGTGCCCGACCGGAACGCCACATCGCGGCTTCGGCGGTGTCGCTGTGCGGCAGACGCACGGCCCTCCGCTCGGAGGGCCGGGACCGTTCCCCGTCGGATGTGGCTGCCGCTCGCGTGACCGCGCACACCGGCGTCCGACAGGACTCAGTGCGGGCCGAAGAGCTGCTCGAGCACGAGGGCGACGCCGTCCTCCTGGTTGGAGGCCGTGCGTCGTGCGACGGCGGAGAGCACGGTCGGGTGGGCGTTGCCCATCGCGTATCCGGTGCCCGCCCAGTTGAGGATGGTCAGGTCGTTCGGCATGTCGCCGAAGGCGACGACCTCGGCGGCGGTGATGCCGCGCTCCTCGCACAGGGCCGAAAGAGTGTCCGCCTTGGTGACACCCGGAGCGCTGATCTCCAGCAGGCCCCGACCGCCGGAATGGGTGAACTGCGCCTCTCCGCCCATGGCCTGCCTCGCGATGGCGAGCAGGGTGTCTGCGTCGAACTGCACCGAATGGGCGAGCAGTTGCACGATGGGCACGTCGAGCAGCCACAGGTCGGCCAGGGAAGCGACGGCGCGTTCGGCTTCTGGGACACCGGCGAAGCGCAGTCCGTACGCCGGCTCGTACAGGAAGTGGTGACCCGTCTCCACGGCGAAGCCCAGGCCGGGCGCGGCGGCCGACAGCGCGGCGGCCACGTCGCGGGCGACGGGCACGGGCAGGGCCCGGGACGCGGAGACCGTGCGGGTCGCGAGGTCGTACACCAGCGCGCCGTTGCTGCACACCGCCGTTCCGGCGAGTCCGGTCGCCGTGGTGAGCACGTCGACGAAGCGTGGCGGCCGGGCGGTGACGAGGACGACCTCCGTGCCGGCGTCCACCGCGGTGCGCAGCGCACGCAAGGTGCGCGCCGACAGGGTGCCGTCGCGGCGCAGGAGGGTGCCGTCCAGGTCGGTGGCGATCACTCGGGGCAGCGGCACCGGCTCATGTTAGGCGGCCGCACCGGGTACCGGTTCACCCCTCCGCAGCCCGCCGGCCCCGGCGGTGCGCACAGACGCGACGCACCGCTCAAGGCCGGCGGCGACGGGTCGGGGCGGCTCAGCCGTCCCGTCAGCGGATGATGTGGAGGGTGAGGTCCGATTCCGTCTCACTGGTGTTCTCGGCGTGGACGAAGCCACGGGCCGTGCGGTACTTCTCCGTGCCTCCCGTGATCGCGAAGTTGATCTCGCCGGTCTCGTCACCCTCGACGGTGAACCGGCCCTGCACGGTGAGGTCCCCCTTGGGGAGGGAGAGGGTGCCCACGCACTGCAGGTCGAACTCGTCGCCCGGGGCGGTCCGGGTGACCGTGCACACCTCGCCGTAGGTGCCGATCTCCTCGTCGTCGCGGATGAGGTCCCCGCTGTTGATGAACTGGTCACCCTGGCTGGGGCCGGACGGGTCGACGTCGATGAACCGGTTCTGGGTCGTCTTGGCGACGAGCTCGATGACCTCTTCCCGTCCGGGCTTCTTCGAGGGGTCGTCACTGGTGGCCGAGGCGGGGTAGGCGCAGACGAGCAGAGCGGCCATACCGGCGACAGCGCTGGGGAGGGCATGCTTGAAGCGGGGCACGATGTGTCTCCTGTGGGGATAAGAGCGGTTCACTGACCATCTGTCATGTGAAGTACCGGTTGATACCGGTTGCTTCGTCAGCTTCGTGTGGGCGACCCCGCATCGCGACTCCGGCTGGCCATCCAGGTGAACGATTGCTCCGTCCTCCGGCGGTGCGTACCTCCCTGACTGCCACTCAGTGCTCCCGGCCGGTCGTTCTCGTCCCGTGCCGAGGCGTCACGGCTCATCCCTGGCCGCTGAGTTCACGGGCCAGCTCCGCCAGCGCCCCCACCGCCGGATGAGGGGCACCGGCGCGCCAGGCCAGCAGGACCGGTACCGCGGGTGCGTCGGTGAGGGGGCGGTAGGTCACCCCCGGGTGCGGGTGCATGGAGGCGGTGGAGGCCGACGAAACGCCCGCGCCCCGGCCCGCCGCGATCGCTGCGAGCCAGTCGTCGGTGTTGCCGACGGTCAGAGTGGAGGCGGGGCGGCCGTGCAACGGCCAGAGGGCGGGAGTCGTCGTGCCTGAGACCGGATTCAGCACGATCGTCTCGGTGGTCAGGTCGGAGAGCGTCAGCCGGGGGCGGGCCGCGAGCGGGCCGTCGGAGGTGATCGCCGCCACGCGCGGTTCGGTGAAGAGCAGTTCGGTCATGAGCCCGGGGGTGTCCACCGGTCCTCGCAGGACCGCCGCGTCGACCTCGCCGCGGGCCAGTCCGGCGGTGCGGTCGTCGATGCGGAGGAGTTCCAGCGGAGTGTCCGGGTGTTCCTGCTGCCAGCGGCGGAGCAATGGGGTGGTGTACGGCCCGAACGCCGCCCAGGCGTGTCCGAGCCGCAGGGGGCGGCGGCGCAGCCGGCTCGTGTCGAGGGCATCGTCGAAGGCGGCCACGGCCACGGCGGCCTTGTCGCGGAAGGCGAGACCCTCGGGCGTCAGATCGAGATGGTGGGTGGAGCGGTCGACGAGACGGACGTCGAGGTGGCGTTCCAGGGCGGCGAGGGTGCGGGAGACGGCCGGCTGGGTGAGGTGCAGTGCGGCGGCTGCCCTGGTCAGGCTCCGCTCCTCCGCGATGGCGAGGAAGCAGCGCAGATGCCGCAGCTCGATGCTCATGCGTGTGGAGCATAACCGCAGACCAACCGTCATTTCACGAGCGGCACGGTGTTCCGTAGCGTGAAACGTGACGGGTGGAGCGAGCGCATCCGGTGCACTATATTGGACTGAAAGTTTAGTGAGATGGACGAGGTGAAGGGGATGGGCGAGGGGTGGAATCGGTGAGCGGCACCACCGGTACGGAGCGGGCGGCCGCCTCCGCCGTCGCCCTGCCCGAAGCGTCCGCCGCGCTGGAAGGATCCGCGAGCCGTGGGTCCGGCGCACTCGGATCGGTCGCCCTCGTCGTCGCCGGCGGGCTCTCCGTGCAGTTCGGTGCCGCCGTTGCCGTGCTGCTGATGCCGCGGGCCGGCGCACTCGGCGTCGTCACTCTGCGGCTCGTCCTCGCCGCCGTCGTGCTTCTGCTGGTGTGCAGGCCACGGCTGCGCGGGCACAGCCGCGCCGACTGGGGGACCGTTCTCGCCTTCGGCGCTGCCATGGCGGGGATGAACATGCTGTTCTACCAGTCCGTCGACCGTATCCCGCTGGGCGCGGCCGTCACCCTGGAGGTGCTCGGGCCGCTGGCGCTCTCGGTGATCGTCTCGCGCCGGCTCGTCAACCTCGTCTGGGCGGGTCTCGCCCTCGCCGGTGTCGTCCTGCTCAACGGCGGCGGCTTCGACCGGCTCGATCCGGTCGGCGCGGCCTTCGCCCTCGGAGCGGGCGCGATGTGGGCCGCGTACATCATGTTCAGTGCCCGCACCGGGCGCCGCTTCCCGCAGGCCGACGGGCTTGCCCTCGCCATGGCGGTCGGCGCGGTGCTCAGCCTGCCCTTCGGTATCGCCGAGGCGGGCGGCAAGCTGCTCGTGCCGTCACTGGTCGGGCTCGGCCTCGTGGTCGCGATGATGTCGTCCGTACTGCCGTACACGCTGGAGCTGCTGGCTCTGCGCCGGCTTTCCGCACCGGCCTTCGCCGTGCTGATGAGCCTGGAGCCCGCGATTGCGGCGACGGCCGGATTCCTGGTGCTGCACCAGGCGCTGTCGGTCACCGATACGCTGGCGATCGCGCTGGTCGTCGCCGCGAGTATGGGTGCGGTCCGCACCCAGGTGAAGCGCGCCGCCCGCGCGCAGTGACGGGAGGTGGACGTCATGGACCTCCATGGCCCCCAACCCACCCCTGACGACCTGGTCATGGCCGCCCGTGCCGCCGGAGTGACGGACGACCGTGTGCTGGAGGCGATGCGAGCCACCCCGCGCTCGGCGTTCGTCCCCGCCGCCCACGGCGCGTCGGCGTACACGGACGCACCGATTCCGATCGGCCACGGTCAGGTGACGACACAGCCCTCCCTCGTGGCCATGATGGTCGCCGCGCTGGGCCTCACCGGGAACGAGTCCGTCCTGGAAATCGGGAGCGGCTACGGCTTCCAGACCGCGCTGTTGGCCCGCCTCGCCGCTCGTGTGGTGAGTGTCGAGCGATGGCCGGACGTGGCGGAAGAGGCACGGGGCAGGCTCGCGGCCGTGGGGGTCGGGAACGTCGAGGTCGTCGTCGGTGACGGCACCCTCGGTGTGGCCTCCCGCGCTCCCTATGACGCCGTCGTCGTCTGTGCCGCGTTCCCCGAAGTGCCGCCGCCGGTGGCCGGACAGCTGAGGGCCGGTGGCCGGCTGGTCCAGCCGATCGGTCCGGGAGGCCATGAGGAGGTCGTGCTGTACGAGCGCACCGGCCGGAGCCTCGTGCGCCGCAGGACCGTCGCACGGGCTTGCTTCGTCCGCCTGTTCGGGGAGCACGGGTACCCTTCGACGGCCCCGTCCGGGGGTGCCGGCTGACATGGTGGCGGTTCTCGGGATCGACGCGTGCCCGGCCGGATGGGTGGCGGTCGAGCTCCACGACGGCCGGTTCGCGGGGGCCCGTGTGGGTGCCTGTCTCCGCTCCCTGCTGCGGGAGGCGCCGGTCGGGACCGGTGGCGGGGGCGGCTCCGGAGACTCCGGTGTCCATGGGGGTCGCGGTGAGAACGCCGGCGGTGGTGGCGCCGCGTTCGAGGCCGTGGCCGTGGACATGCCGCTGGGGCTGCTCGACGAGGGGTGGCGAAGCGCGGACACCGAGGCGGCCGCGCTGCTGGGCCGGCTGCGGGGCAGTGTCTTCCGCGTGCCCCCGCGCGCGGTGTGGCAGGAGGCGTACTACGACGCCGCGAACCAACGGTGCCGTGAAGTCACCGGGGCCGGGCTGAGCCGCCAGAGCTGGGGCCTCGCCGTCAAACTCCGCGAGGCGAACGAGTGCCTGGCGGACCCGGTGGGCGCTCTGCTCCACGAGGTGCATCCCGAGGTGTCGTTCCGGGCGCTCGCGGGGGGTGCACCGCTTCCGCACCGCAAGAAGAGCTGGGCGGGGCAGATGGCCCGGCGCTCGCTCCTCGAGGCCGCCGGAATCGCCCTCCCCGACGAGCTGGGGGATGCGGGACGCGTACCGCCGGACGATGTGCTGGACGCGGCGGCCGCGGCATGGAGCGCACACCGGATCGCCCGGGGCGCCGCGAAGTCGCTCCCGGATCCTCCGCAGCACGACCGCCACGGCCGGCCGATCGCGATCTGGTACTGACACCGGGAGAGAAGGTCCCGGCCGGGGCGGGCCGGTCCCGCCCCGCTCCCGGGGCCTGCCGCCGTGGGCGGTGAGGTTTCACCGGCCGGCCCCCGTCGGCCGCACGACATCGCACCGCGTCGGACGACATCGCACGCGTCGGACGACATCGCACGCGTCGGACGCGCGTCGCACCCCGTCGGACTCGCCTCGCCACGACGACGCACCCCGTCGGACTCGCCTCGCACGACGTCGCACCGCGTCGGCCCCGGCCCGTTCGGCGGGGTGCGTGAAGTCGCCCGTGCAGGAGGCGTGTCGGAAGGGCCGCCCGAAAGGCGGAAAAGCCCTGGCGGGCGACAGGAGGCCGAAAAAGTAAAGCAAGCACGCTTGCTTGTTTCTGGTGACACTGCCATGCTCCGGGGCACACCGCCGTGTCCCGAGGGGAGCGCACCGTGTCCGACCCTGCCGTCGTTCTCGACGACCTGCGTGCAGAGAGCGAGGAACTCGACCGGCTCGTGGCCGGCTTGAGCGACGAACAGTGGGCCGCGCAGACACCTGCCGCCGGCTGGACCATCGCCCACCAGATCGCCCATCTCGCCTGGACCGACGAGGTGGCACTGCTCGCTGTCACCGACGCGGGCGCGTTCGGCAAAGAGGTCGAGAAGGCGCTCACCGAGCCCGGCACCTTCGTCGACCGGGCCGCCGAGGCAGGATCCTGGCGGCCGCCGGCCGAACTCCTGGGCCACTGGCGGGACGGCCGTGACCGGCTTCAGCAGGCGCTGCGCAGCGCCCCCGCCGGGTCCCGCTTCCCGTGGTACGGGCCGCCGATGAGCGCCACCTCGATGGCCACCGCCCGGCTCATGGAGACCTGGGCCCACGGTCAGGACGTCGCCGACGCGCTCGGGGCCGTACGCGAACCGACCGCCCGGCTGCGGCACATCGCGCACATCGGCGTACGGGCGCGTGACTACGCCTACTTCGTACGCGGTGCCGAACCGCCGAAGGAGGAGTTCCGGGTCGAGCTCACGGGACCGGCGGGCGAGCTGTGGACCCATGGCCCCGAGGACGCCGCCCAGCGGGTCACCGGGCCCGCACTGGACTTCTGTCTGCTGGTGACGCAACGGGCCCACCGTGACGACCTCGACGTACGGGCGCAGGGCGACGACGCCGACCGCTGGCTGGACATCGCCCAGGCCTTCGCGGGACCGGCGGGCTCCGGCCGCGCGCCGAAGGGGGCCTGACCGTGGAACCGCTGCGGATCGGCAATGCCTCCGGCTTCTACGGCGACCGTTTCGACGCCGTGCGCGAGATGCTCACCGGCGGCGAACTCGATGTGCTCACGGGCGACTACCTCGCCGAACTCACCATGCTCATCCTCGGCCGGGACCGGATGAAGGACCCGCGCCTCGGCTACGCCAAGACCTTTCTGCGGCAGCTGGAGGAGGGCCTGGGGCTCGCCCATGAGCGGGGGGTGCGGATCGTCACCAATGCCGGCGGGCTCAATCCGGCCGGGCTGGCGGACGCCGTACGCGAACTGGCGGACCGGGTCGGGGTGCCCGTCCGGGTCGCGCATGTGGAGGGCGACGACCTCGCAGCCCGCTTCCCCGGCGCGCTCGCCGCCAACGCCTATCTCGGCGGCGGCGGGATCGCCGAGTGCCTGCGCGGCGGTGCGGACGTCGTCGTCACCGGGCGGGTCACGGACGCCGCGCTCGTCACCGGGCCCGCGCAGTGGCACTTCGGCTGGGGCCTCGACGGCCCCGAGGGCCCCGACGACTCCCGGAGGTCCGACGCGCTCGCGGGTGCCGTCGTCGCCGGGCACCTGCTGGAGTGCGGGACGCAGACGACCGGCGGCAACTACGCCTTCTTCGCCACGGCAGGCCGTGATCTGCGCCGACCCGGATTCCCGGTGGCGGAGCTGTACGCCGACGGTTCGTCCGTGATCACCAAGCACCCGGGCACGGGCGGGCTCGTCGACGTCGGCACGGTCACCGCCCAGCTGCTGTACGAGACGGGCGGCGCCCGCTACGCAGGCCCCGATGTCACCGCCCGCCTCGACACCGTACGGCTGGCGCAGGACGGCCCCGACCGGGTGCGTGTGACAGGTGTCCGGGGCGAGGCCCCGCCGCCCACCCTCAAGACCGGACTGGTCAGGCTGGGCGGCTGGCGCAACGAGGTCGTGTTCGTCCTCACCGGCCTCGACATCGAGGCCAAGGCGGCACTGGTGCGCGAGCAGGTGGAGGACGCCTTCGAACGGGCCAAGTCCCGGCCGGCAGAGGTCCGCTGGGAGCTGGCCCGCACCGACCGCACGGACGCGAAGACCCAGGAGACGGCGAGCGCACTGCTGCGCCTGGTGGTGCGCGACCCGGATGCGGCTGCCGTGGGCCGGGTCGTCAGCGGCGCCGCGATCGAGCTCGCTCTCGGCAGCTGTCCCGGGTTCCATGTGACGGCTCCGCCGGGGAAGGGCACTCCGTACGGGGTCTTCGAGGCCGCGTACGTCGACGCGGGATCGGTCGAGCACATCGCGGTGCTGCCGGACGGCCGAAGGGTGACGGTGCCGTCGGCCCGGGGCACCCGCGCCCTGGAACCGGTGGCCGACCCGCCGCTGCCCGAGCCGCTTCCCGCCGGCGGACCGGTGCGCCGCGCTCCGCTCGGCCTGGTGGCGGGTGCCCGCAGCGGTGACAAGGGCGGGGACGCGAACGTGGGCGTATGGGTGCGCACGGAGGAGGCGTGGCGATGGCTGGCGCACGAGCTGACCGTGGACCGCTTCCGTGAACTGCTGCCGGAGACGGCCGGGTTGACCGTCGTTCGGCATGTCCTGCCGGATCTGCGTGCGCTGAACTTCGTCGTCGTCGGCCTCCTCGGTGAGGGCGTCGCCGCGCAGGCGCGGTTCGACCCCCAGGCGAAGGGGCTGGGGGAGTGGCTGCGGGCGCGGTACGTCGAGGTGCCGGAGCTGCTGCTGTGACGTCACCGCCCTGCCGGCGCCCGCTCCCGCACCCGTTCCGTCCACACCAGCCCCCACCGGAGGTGACCCCGTGACCGTCATCGCAAGCGCCCTCGACACCGCGTCCCCGGACTACGCCGCACACCGCGCCGCCATGCTCGACAAGCTGGACCGGCTCGACACCGAACACACGAAGTCCCTCGCCGGCGGCGGGGAGAAGTACATCGCCCGGCACCGGGGGCGCGGCAAACTGCTCGCCCGGGAGCGCATCGAGCTGCTGCTCGACCCCGACACCCCGTTCCTGGAACTGTCGCCGCTCGCCGCATGGGGCAGCGACTACCCCGTCGGTGCCTCCGTCGTCACCGGCATCGGCACGGTCGAGGGCGTCGAGTGCCTCGTCACCGCCAACGACCCGACCGTACGCGGGGGGGCCAGCAACCCCTGGACCCTGAAGAAGATCCTCCGCGCCAACGAGATCGCATTCGCCAACCGTCTGCCCGTCATCAGTCTCGTCGAGTCCGGCGGCGCGGATCTGCCCAGCCAGAAGGAGATCTTCATCCCGGGCGGTGCGCTCTTCAGGGATCTCACCCGGCTGTCGGCTGCCGGTGTCCCGACCGTTGCCGTCGTCTTCGGCAACTCGACGGCCGGCGGGGCGTACGTGCCCGGGATGTCCGACCACACGGTCATGATCAAGGAGCAGTCGAAGGTCTTCCTGGGCGGACCGCCGCTGGTGAAGATGGCCACCGGTGAGGAGAGCGACGACGAGTCGCTCGGTGGTGCCGAGATGCACGCCCGCACCTCCGGCCTCGCCGACCACTATGCGCTCGACGAGTACGACGCGCTGCGCCATGCGCGCCGTATCGTCGCCCGGCTCAACCACCGCAAGGCGCACCCCGATCCGGGCGTGGCGGCCGGATCGCCCGAGCCCCCCAAGTACGACGAGGAGGAGCTGCTCGGCATCGTCCCCGACGACCTCAAGACCCCCTTCGATCCGCGTGAGGTCATCGCCCGGATCGTGGACGGCTCGGACTTCGACGAGTTCAAGCCGCTGTACGGGACGAGCCTGGTCACCGGATGGGCGCGGCTGCACGGCTTTCCGGTCGGCGTCCTCGCCAATGCCCAGGGCGTGCTGTTCAGCGCCGAGTCGCAGAAGGCCGCGCAGTTCATCCAGCTCGCCAACCAGCGCGACATCCCGCTGGTCTTCCTGCACAACACGACCGGCTACATGGTCGGCAAGGAGTACGAGCAGGGCGGCATCATCAAGCACGGCGCGATGATGATCAACGCGGTGTCGAACTCGAAGGTGCCGCATCTCTCCGTCCTGATGGGCGCGTCGTACGGCGCCGGGCACTACGGCATGTGCGGCCGGGCCTACGACCCGCGCTTCCTCTTCGCCTGGCCCAGCGCCAAGTCCGCCGTCATGGGTCCCCAGCAGCTCGCCGGAGTCCTGTCGATCGTCGCGCGCGCCTCGGCCGCCGCGAAGGGGCAGCCGTACGACGACGAGGCGGACGCGGCCCTGCGCGCCATGGTGGAGCAGCAGATCGAGTCGGAGTCGCTGCCGATGTTCCTGTCCGGACGGCTCTACGACGACGGTGTTATCGACCCGCGCGACACCCGCACCGTCCTCGGCATGTGTCTGTCCGCCATCCACACGGCCCCCGTCGAAGGCGCGCGCGGCGGCTTCGGCGTCTTCAGGATGTGAGGCCCTGATGATCGAAACCCTTCTGGTCGCCAACCGTGGTGAGATCGCCTGCCGGGTCTTCCGCACCTGCCGTGAGCTGGGTATCGCCACGGTCGCGGTGTACTCGGACCCGGACGCCCACGCCCTGCACGTGCGGGAGGCCGACGCGGCCGTACGGCTTCCCGGCGCCGCCCCGGCCGAGACCTATCTGCGGGGCGACCTGATCGTGAAGGCGGCGCTCGCTGCGGGCGCCGACGCGGTCCACCCCGGATACGGGTTCCTCTCCGAGAACGCCGACTTCGCCCGTGCCGTCGTCGACGCCGGGCTCGTGTGGATCGGACCGCCCCCCGAGGCCATCGAGGCCATGGCCTCCAAGACCCGCGCCAAGGAACTCATGGGCCTCGCGCCCCTGGACGGGGACGCCATCACCGAAGCCGATCTCCCGGTCCTGGTGAAAGCGGCTGCGGGCGGTGGCGGACGGGGGATGCGGGTCGTACGCGAGCTGAAGGACCTCTCGGACGAGCTGGAGGCGGCCCGCGCCGAGGCGCTCGGCGCGTTCGGCGACGGCGAGGTCTTCGTCGAGCCGTACGTCGAGAACGGCCGCCATGTCGAGGTGCAGATCCTCGCCGACGCCCACGGCACGGTCTGGGCGCTGGGCACCCGCGACTGCTCGCTCCAGCGCCGCCACCAGAAGGTGGTCGAGGAGGCCCCTGCACCCGGCCTGAGCCCGGAACTCGCCGGAACACTCGACGAGATGGCCGAGCGTGCGGCCCGTGCGACGGACTACCGGGGCGCCGGAACGGTGGAGTTCCTGATCGCCGACGGAAAGGCGCACTTCCTGGAGATGAACACCCGTCTCCAGGTCGAGCACCCCGTCACCGAGGCGGTGTTCGGCATCGATCTGGTCGCCCTGCAGATCCGGGTCGCCGAGGGCGCGCCACTCCCGGCCGCACCGCCGGCCGCCCACGGCCATGCCGTCGAGGCCCGCCTCTACGCCGAGGACCCGGCCCGCGGCTGGGCTCCGCAGACCGGCACCCTGCACCGTCTCTCGATGCCGGCCGGGTCCGGGGTGCGGCTGGACACCGGCTACGCCGATGGCGACGCCGTCGGCATCCACTACGACCCCATGCTTGCCAAGGTCATCGCCTGGGCGCCGACACGCGAGGAGGCGGTCCGCAAGCTGGCCGGGGCGCTGGAGCGGGCACCGCTGCACGGCCCGGTCACCAATCGGGAGCTGCTCGTACGGTCGCTGCGACACCCGGAGTTCGCCGGAGCCGCAATGGACACCGGCTTCTACGACCGCCATCTGCCGGAGCTGACCACGGCCGAGGACGGCGAGGAGATCGCCGCGCTCGCGGCCGCTCTGGCGGACGCGGCCGCGCGCCGCGTGGGCGCAGGCGGGCACCGGCCCCCGCAGGGGAATGCGCAGCCTTTGCCCGACCACGGGCGGGCGGGACGCACGCCCCCCGGTGTCTCCGCCCGCATCGGCGGATGGCGCAACCTCCCTTCGCAGCCACAGGTCAAGCGCTATCTCACGGGCGACGCCGAGCACGAGGTGCGCTACCGCGTCACCCGCCGCGGCACGGAAGCCGAGAACCACCCCCGGGTGCGCGTCCTCGACGCGACTCCGAACGTCGTGCGGCTCGAAGTCGACGGCGTGCAGCGCACGCTCCGTGTCTCCCGCTACGGCGACCGGGTCCACGTCGACACCCCCACGCGCGCGTACACACTCGACGAGGCGCCGCGCTTTCCCGATCCCGCCGCACAGCACGAGCCCGGCTCGCTGCTCGCACCCATGCCCGGGACCGTCGTGCGCATCGCCGAGGGCCTTGCCCCCGGGTCGACGGTCACGGCCGGGCAACCGCTCGTCTGGCTGGAGGCGATGAAGATGGAGCACAGGATCTCCTCTCCCGCCTCCGGCACGCTCACCGCGCTCCACGTCGTCCCCGGCCGCCAGGTCGAGGTCGGCGCCCTTCTCGCCGTCGTCAACGAGGACATGGCGTAGCCAACAGGAGGACGAAGTCCCATGAGCAGCGTCACCAACA
Source organism: Streptomyces sp. NPDC043861 (assembly GCF_056435905.1). Taxonomy (NCBI): domain Bacteria; kingdom Bacillati; phylum Actinomycetota; class Actinomycetes; order Kitasatosporales; family Streptomycetaceae; genus Streptomyces; species Streptomyces sp. NPDC043861. The sequence continues at coordinate 205,166 of NZ_JBWKDP010000004.1, forward strand.
GCGTCATCGAGAGCGAAGAGCACACCGCACTGCGCGCCGCCGTCTCCGCCCTGGGGCAGCGGCACGGCCGAGGTTACGACCGCGAGACCCTGTGGGCCGAGGCGGCCAAGCTCGGCTACCTCGGTGTGAATCTGCCCGAGGAGCACGGCGGCGGGGGCGGCGGCATGGCCGAACTGTCGATCGTCCTGGAGGAACTGGGCGCGGCGGGCTGTCCACTGCTGATGATGATCGTCTCGCCGGCCATCTGCGGCACCGTCATCGCCCGCTTCGGCACCGAGGAGCAGAAGCGCGCCTGGCTCCCCGGGCTTGCCGACGGCACACGCACCATGGCCTTCGGGATCACCGAGCCCGATGCCGGTTCCAACTCCCACCGGATCACCACCACCGCCCGGCGCACCGAGAACGGCTGGCGGCTGACCGGCCGCAAGGTGTTCGTCTCCGGTGTGGACATCGCGGAGGCGACGCTCATCGTCGGCCGCACCGAGGACGCCCGTACCGGCCGGCTCAAGCCGTGCCTGTTCATCGTGCCGCGCGACGCGCCCGGCTTCGGGCGCTCGCAGATCGACATGGAACTCCGGGCGCAGGAGAAGCAGTTCGAGCTCGTCCTCGACGACGTGGAGCTCCCCGCCGACGCGCTTGTCGGTGGGAGTGCGCCCCACGCCGAAGTCCCCCTGGGCCCGGTGGCCCGGGAGATGCCCCCAAGGGGAGAGGATGCGGGCCTGCTCCAGCTCTTCGCCGGGCTCAACCCCGAGCGGATCATGACGGCGGCCTTCGCGATCGGCATGGGGCGTTACGCCCTGGCCCGTGCGGTCGAGTACGCGAAGGACCGGCAGGTCTGGAAGGACCCGATCGGAGCCCACCAGGCCATCGCCCATCCCCTCGCCCAGTCGCACATCGAGCTCGAACTCGCCCGACTGATGATGCAGAAGGCCGCGGCCCTGTACGACGCGGGCGACGACATGGGTGCGGGCGAGGCGGCGAACATGGCCAAGTACGCGGCAGGAGAGGCCTGTGTGAAGGCCGTCGACCAGGCGGTGCACACCCTCGGCGGCAACGGTCTCACCCGCGAGTACGGCCTGGCCTCGCTCGTCACCGCGGCCAGGGTGGCCCGGATCGCCCCCGTGAGCAGGGAGATGATCCTGAACTACGTATCCCATCAGTCCCTGGGTCTCCCCAAGTCGTACTGACAGGCGCGATTCTGGCGACCACCACTCCATCGCCGAAGGGGCTGCCATGGTGATCAAGAGCGAGTACGCGGATGTCCCGGCCGTCTCCCTGCCCATCCACGACGCCGTCCTGGGCCGCGCCGCCGAGTACGGGGACTCCGTCGCGCTGGTCGACGGGGCGGGCGACATGACACTCACCTACGCCCAGCTCGACACGTTCCACCGCCGCATCGCCGCCGCTTTCGCCGACGCCGGTGTACGCAAGGGCGACGTCCTCGCCCTGCACAGCCCCAACACGGTCGCCTACCCGACGGTCTTCTACGGCGCCACCCGCGCCGGGGCGTCCGTCACCACCGTCCACCCGCTCGCCACGGCGGAGGAGTTCGCCAAGCAGTTGCACGACTCCTCCGCCCGCTGGATCGTCACCGTGTCGCCGCTTCTCGAGGCCGCCCGGCGCGCCGCCGAACTCGTCGGCGGCATCGAGGAGATCTTCGTCTGCGACGAGGCGGAAGGGCATCGTTCGATCCTCGGGATGCTCGGCTCGACCGCGCCGGAACCCGATGTCCACATCGACCCGGCCGAGGACGTCGCCGCCCTCCCGTACTCCTCTGGCACCACCGGCGTCCCCAAGGGGGTCATGCTCACCCACCGCTCCATCGCCACCAACCTGGCCCAGCTCGAGCCGCTGATACCGATGAAGCCCGGTGACCGGATCCTCGCCGTGCTGCCGTTCTTCCACATCTACGGCCTCACCGCCCTGATGAACGCCCCGCTGCGCCACGGCGCCACCGTGGTCGTCCTGCCGCGCTTCGACCTCGACCAGTTCCTGGCGGCGATCGAGAAGCACCGCATCAACGGTCTGTACGTGGCCCCGCCGATCGTGCTGGCGCTGGCCAAGCATCCGTCCGTCGCGCAGTACGACCTGTCGTCGCTGGAGTACGTCGTCAGCGCCGCCGCCCCGCTCGACGCCCGGCTCGCGCAGGCCTGTTCGGCGCGGCTGAAGCTGCCGCCGGTGTTGCAGGCGTACGGCATGACCGAGCTGTCTCCCGGCACCCACGTCGTACCGATCGCCGCCACCGACCCGCCGCCCGGGGCCGTGGGGAAGCTGCTGCCCAACACCGAGATGCGGATCCTGTCCCTGGACGGCGCGGGTACGGACGCGGCGGCCGGCGAGGAGGGCGAGATCGCCATCCGCGGCCCGCAGGTGATGAAGGGCTACCTCGGCCGCCCCGAAGCCACCGCCGAAATGATCGACGCCGACGGCTGGGTGCACACCGGTGACATCGGGCGCGTGGACGCCGACGGTTGGCTGTTCGTCGTCGACCGGGTCAAGGAGCTCATCAAGTACAAGGGCTTCCAGGTCGCCCCGGCCGAGCTGGAGGCCCTGCTCCTCACCCATGAGGGCATCGCCGACGCCGCGGTGATCGGGGTGTACGACGCCGACGGCAATGAGATCCCGAAGGCCTACGTGGTCAGGCAGCCCACGGCGGAGGGTCTGTCGGAGGACGACATCATGGCGTACGTCGCCGCGCGCGTCGCCCCGTACAAGAAGATCCGCCGTGTCGAGTTCATCGGCGGAGTGCCGCGGGCCGCGTCGGGGAAGATCCTCCGTCGCGAACTGCGCAACCGCGAGAGCGGGCACGAGAGCGACCTCGAGAAGGAGAACACATGACACTGGTCGCCACGGCGTCCGAGCGGGGCATCGCGACCCTGACACTGGACTCGCCCGCGAACCGCAATGCCCTGTCCGCGCGGCTCGTCGGCGAACTCGCCGACGCACTGACCGAGTGCGGGAAGGACCCGGCCGTACGCGCCGTGGTCCTCACCCACACCGGGGGCACCTTCAGCGCGGGAGCCGACCTCAAGGAGCCGCCGAACCCGTACACCTTCGTCGCGCTGCTCCGGCAGATCATCGAGCTGCCGAAGCCCGTCGTGGCGCGGGTGGCCGGCCACACCAGGGCCGGGGGTCTCGGTCTCGTCGGTGCCTGTGACGTCGCCGTCGCGTCGTCGGCGTCGGACTTCGCCTTCACGGAGGTACGCATCGGGGTCGCCCCCGCGGTCATCTCGCTGCCGCTGCTGCCGCGTCTGGAACCGCGCGCCGCGGCCCGCTACTACCTCACCGGCGAGCGGTTCGACGCCGCCGAGGCGGCCCGCATCGGACTGGTGACGGCCGTCGCCGACGAGGCGGACGCTGCGCTCGCCCCCGTGCTCGACGGCTTCCGCAAGGCTTCACCGGGAGCCCTGGATGCGACGAAACAGCTGCTCACGGCTAGGGTGCGGGAGACCTTCGAACGCGACGCGGAGGATCTTGTACAGCGCTCGGCGTCGCTCTTCGCCACGGCGCAGGCGCGCGAAGGGATGACCGCCTTCCTCGAACGACGGGACCCCGCATGGGTGTTGTGACCTCCCCCAAGCAGGACCGCAGCCGGGCCACCCGGCAGCGGCTCCTGGAGGCCGCGGTGGCCTGCCTCGCCGAACGCGGTTGGGCAGGCTCGACCGTCTCGGTGGTCGCCGAGCGGGCCGGGGTCTCGCGGGGTGCGGCACAACACCACTTCCCGACGCGGGAGGACCTCTTCACGGCGGCTGTCGAGTACGTCGCCGAGGAACGCTCCAGCGCGCTGCGGGCCCTCCCGGTCCAGAACCGGTCGGCGGTGGTGGAGGGCCTGGTCGACCTCTACACCGGCCCCCTCTTCCGGGCCGCCCTCCACCTGTGGGTCGCCGCCTCCAACGAGGAGCAGCTGCGGGGCAGGGTCACCGAACTGGAGGCGAGGGTCGGCCGGGAGACCCATCGGATCGCGGTGGAGCTGCTGGGCGCCGACGAGTCGGTGCCGGGTGTGCGGGAGACGGTCCAGGGCCTGCTGGACATGGCCCGGGGCCTCGGGCTCGCGAATCTGCTCACCGACGACGCCACGCGGCGGGGGCGGGTGGTGGCCCAGTGGGCGCGGCTGCTGGAGGAGGCGCTGGGCTGAGGCGCCGGGTGTCGTCGTGATCGGGCCCGGACCCTGTCAGTGGCTGCTCCTACGGTGGGGAGAGCCGTGAACGGGACAGGAGGGGGACCACCGTGGGCGACTACTTCCGGACGATCGTCGATGTCGAGGCCGCACCCGAGGAGGCGGAGGCACTCGCGGCCGGGATCGTGGACTGGTTGGTCGACGCCGGCATCATCGTGCGCGAACGGACCGACTGCGTCTTCGGGCCGCCGCTCGGCCACGCGGAGGGACCGAACTGGGCGCGGGTCGTGGAAGACCCGTCGCAGGCGCCGAACGGCGGAATGGGGATTCTCATCGGCCGGGACACCTACGCCACCGGCCAGGGCGTGGGCTCGCCGGAATCGGTGACCTGCCCGCGCTGCAGGGCGGAGACCCAGGTCGTCGACGACGCGTACGAGGTGATCGACGAGATCTGGAGCCCTTTCGAGGCGGGCATCACCGTCTGGAAGGAGACCGGCGAGGCAAGCGTCGGCTGCCCGGCGTGCCGGCGGCCGGTGCCGGTGACCGGGTGGGGCTGGGCGGCGGCTACGCCCTCGGCGCACTGGCGTTCGAGTTCTGGAACTGGTCCGAGTTCACCTTCGACTTCCTGTGGGAGTTCCAGCAGCGGCTGGGCCACCGGACCGTGGAGGTCATGGGCAAGCTCTGACGGCTTCCGTGCGGGCGAGTGGCGAACCCCCCGAGTGCGAGGGGCGTGGCGTCCGGGGTGCGAGGGACGCACGGGGCACGGGCGACGCCCCGTCGACCGCCCCGACCTGGGCGTCCGGCCGGTCGTGTGACCTGGCTCACCGCCCCCTCGGGGCAACTCGTCGTACCCTGGGCGCATGCTTCCGCTCGTACGACGCCGCCACGTGGACTTCCTCCGCGTCACGAGCATGGGCTGTCGGGCTTACGCCTGACGCAAGCCCCCACTCCACCCCACCCGGTCATCCGGCCCCGCCCCACCCACGGCGGACGTCGGCGGTACGAGTTCCCGGTCATCGCCGGGACCGGCGGCCGGGGCAAGACACAGCGGACGCACCCATGTCTCAGACGCAGAACTACTCGCAGCTCCCGATCATCGACCTCTCCGCTGCCGACCGCGGTCCCGCGGCCCGCGCCGGGTTGCACGCCCGGCTGCACAGCGCCGCCCATGACGTCGGGTTCTTCCAGCTCGTGGGCCACGGTGTCACCGAGGCAGAGACCCACGCCCTGATGAGCGCCATGCGGGCCTTCTTCGCGCTGCCCGAGGCCGACCGGCTCGCCATCGACAATGTGAACTCACCGCACTTCCGCGGCTACACGCGGATCGGGGACGAGCGCACCGGCGGCAGCCGCGACTGGCGCGACCAGCTCGACATAGGCGCCGAGCGGCCCGCCCGCATACCCGGGCCCGGCGAACCCGCCTACTGGTGGCTCGAGGGCCCCAACCAGTGGCCTGCCGCGCTCCCCGAGCTGCGTACCGCCGCGCTCGCCTGGGTCGACCGGCTCAGCGGGGTCGCAGCCCGGCTCCTGCACGAACTCCTCGCCGCGATCGGCGCTCCGCAGGACTTCTACGACGACATCTTCGGTGACCGCGCCCATCTGCAGCTCAAGCTGGTGCGCTACCCAGGCAGCGCCGGGGACGGGGCCGACCAGGGCGTGGGCGCCCACAAGGACTACGGTTTCCTGACCCTGCTCCACCAGGACCGGATCGGCGGGCTCCAGGTGCAGCGCGAGGACGGTGCCTTCCACGACGTACCGCCGCTGCCCGGCGCGTTCGTCGTGAACCTCGGCGAGCTGCTCGAAGTCGCCACCAACGGCTATCTGCTCGCCACCAACCACCGCGTGGTCAGCCCGCCCGCCGCCGTCGAGCGCTACTCCGTGCCGTTCTTCTACAACCCCCGCCTGGACGCACAGATCGCCCCGGTGCCGTTCCCGCACGCGGCGGACGCGCCCGGTGTCACGGCGGACCCGTCCAATCCGTTGTTCGCGGAATACGGCCGCAACGAGCTCAAGGGCAAGCTGCGGGCCCATCCGCTGGTCGCCGCCCGCCACCATGCCGGGCTGGTGCAGCGGGCGGCGTGATCGCTGCAGGCCCGCAGACGTGATCCGCGGGCCGTGCAACCGATGGTCCGGACCGGTGCCGGCCCCGACTCAGTCCGCGATGTCCGCGAAACCCTCGATGTCGCGCGGGTCGCGGGACCCGGGACCCACATAGCGGGCGGACGGCCGCACCAGCCGCCCGGTGCGCTTCTGTTCGAGGATGTGCGCCGACCAGCCGGCCGTGCGCGCGCAGGTGAACATCGAAGTGAACATGTGCGCCGGGACCTCCGCGAAGTCCAGCATGATCGCGGCCCAGAACTCCACATTGGTCGCCAGCACCCGGTCCGGGCGGCGGCTGTGCAGCTCCTCCAGCGCGGCCTTCTCCAGCGCCTCGGCGATCTCGAAGCGCGGCGCGCCGAGCTCCTTCGCCGTGCGCCGCAGAACACGGGCGCGCGGGTCCTCGGCCCGGTAGACCCGGTGGCCGAAGCCCATCAGCCGCTCACCCTTGTCCAGGGCCTTCTTCACGTACGCGACCGCGTCACCCGTGCGCTCGATCTCCTCGATCATGCCGAGGACGCGGGACGGCGCACCGCCGTGCAGCGGTCCGGACATGGCGCCGACGGCACCGGAGAGCGCGGCCGCGACATCGGCGCCGGTCGAGGCGATCACACGGGCCGTGAAGGTGGAGGCGTTCATGCCGTGCTCGGCGGCCGACGTCCAGTACGCGTCGACGGCCTTGACGTGCTTGGGGTCGGGCTCGCCGCGCCAGCGGATCATGAAGCGCTCGACGACCGACTCGGCCTTGTCGATCTCCCGCTGCGGCACCATCGGGAGACCCTGTCCACGGGCACTCTGTGCCACGTACGACAGCGCCATCACGGCGGCCCGTGCGAGGTCGTCGCGAGCCTGCGCCTCGTCGATGTCGAGCAGCGGCTTCAGGCCCCACACGGGGGCGAGCATCGCCAGCGCCGACTGGACGTCGACGCGGATGTCGCCGGAGTGGACCGGGATGGGGAACGGCTCGGCGGCCGGAAGGCCGGGGTTGAACGCCCCGTCGACCAGCAGGCCCCAGACGTTCCCGAACGAGACATGACCGACGAGATCCTCGATGTCGACGCCGCGGTAGCGGAGCGCACCGCCTTCCCTGTCCGGTTCGGCGATCTCCGTTTCGAACGCGACGACTCCTTCGAGTCCGGGTACGAAGTCGGACATCAGGCGGCTCCTCGTGAGTTCGGTCGGGACGTTACCGGTGGTCGAATCGGATCGATCGGATCGGTCACCCCGGTGATGCCCCGTGCGGCGGGTGGTCACCCCATCCGCGTCGTAGGGAGGCCACAGTGGCCCAGCGGATGATTTTGGCGGGTCCCAACGATGCGGGGAAGCGTGACATCCGGCACACTCCGCCGATTCGGCCGAGAAGGATTAGCGGCACTCCGTGCCGGGAAAACTCCGCCACCGGAGCTGCCCCGCCCCATTGGGTCCGGCAAGATCGCCTGGAACGGCCCTAGGGCAGGATGACTTCCGTGACCGACGCCTTCGACCCCGCCGCCATGCGCGAGCACTACCGCTCGACCCCTCTCGACGAGGCGGATCTCCCCGCCGAGCCGATGGAGCAGTTCGTCCACTGGTTCAAGGACGCCGCGGCGGGCCACCTGCACGAGCCGAACGCCATGATCGTCTCCACGGCCACCCCTGACGGCCGCCCCTCGTCCCGGACCGTGCTGCTGAAGCACTTCGACGACCGGGGTTTCGTCTTCTACACCAACTACGCCTCCCGCAAGGGCCGGGAGATCGACGCCAACCCGCATGTCTCGCTGCTGTTCCCGTGGCATCCGCTCACCCGGCAGGTCATCGTCACCGGCACCGCGGCCCGCGTAGGGCGCGACGAGACGGACGCGTACTTCCGTACCCGCCCCCACGGCTCCCGGCTCGGGGCCTGGGCCAGCGCCCAGTCCTCCGTCATCCCCTCGCGTGCGGAACTGATCCGTCGCTACGAGGAGCTCGCGGCACGCTACCCGGCAGGCGAGCAGGTTCCGGTCCCGCCGGAGTGGGGCGGCTACCGGGTAACGCCGGAGACGGTCGAGTTCTGGCAGGGACACGAGAACCGTCTGCACGACCGGCTGCGATACGTAAGGACGGCCGAGGAGCCCGCCGGATGGCGGGTGGAGCGCCTGTCGCCCTGACGGGAGCCGCCCGAGCCGTCCACCACCCCGGTGTGCCTCACGGCGACCGGCGCCGGGGAACAGGGTGCGGCCGACGGCGGTGGGCCCGGGTCGGGGTGCGGCCGCCGGCGGCGAGCCGGCAGCCCGGCGCACGGGCAGGGCCCGACGCGGTCCGCAGGCGCCGGCGAGGCCCGCACACGCAGAAACCCGCGGGCTCTGGTCTCCTCCGGGGAGGAGGCCGGCCGGACATACCGGCGAGCCCGCGGGTCGGTGACTGCTTGGATTTCGGCCGACGTCCCCCTGCCCCGAAGGGCGCGGAGGTACCTCCAGCCGTGGTGCACAGAGTGCGACGACGGGCGTCAGCCCGCAGCCACCTCGCTTGTCCGGTAAGAAATCACTTCCGAACCACCTCCTTTCCAACGTGCGGCCCACACTAGGAACCTCCGCGGCCGGGCTCAACCCCTTTTTCCGGGATCCTGCTGCAGAGCACATCGATTTCCGGGAAATTCGTGTGTCCTGCGTCACGTTCCAGTTGAATGACGGGTGTCGCCTTCGGAGCGGCACAGGCCGAGGACGCGTCCTGCAGGGGGTGCCAGGATGAGTGCTTCCAGGAGTGAGGCCACCAGCGCGGTGGGGCCGGACGGGCCGGAGCGGGACGGGCCGGGTTCGGATCTTCTCGCCGCGCTGCTGGACGGGATGGACGCGGCGCTGTGCGCGTTCGATGCGGACGGTGTGATCACGCACTGGAACCGGGAGGCCGAGCGGATCCTCGGCTGGTCGCCCGAGGAGGCCGTGGGGCGGCGCGGGTTCGCGGGGTGGGCGGCGCGCCCCGCCGACGCGGACGAGGTCCAGGGACGGCTGATGGCCGCGATGCATGCGCCCGGGCGACAGGTCCACGAGTTCGCGCTGCTGCGCAAGGACGGCGGGCGGGTGCTCGTACGGACGCAGTCGGCGGGCGTGCGCGGGGCGGACGGCAAACCGGCCGGGGTCTACTGCGCTTTCAGCGAGGTTCATGCACAGATCGATCTGGAGCGGTCGATCGCGTTGAGCGAGGCGCTGTTCGAGGACGCCGTGTGGGCGGTCGTCCTGGTCGACGTCGATCTGCGCCCGACCGTCGTCAACAGGCACGCGGCGCGGATGCTCGGCTCCGGCGGGCGCACGACCCTGCTGGGGCGGCCGCTGGGCGAGTTGATCGTGCAGGGCGTGGAGGAACTGGAGGGCGCCCTGCACCATGTGCTCGCGGAGGGGGCTCCGGGTGGGCTCGCCGACCTGTGGGTGACGGTGCGCACGGACGAGGGGGAGCGCAGGCGCTGCTGGCGCAGCGGGTTCCTGCGGCTGGCGTCGCCGCTGGCGGAGGAGCCCGTTCCGCTGGGCGTGGGCTGGCTGTTCCAGGACGTGACGGAGGCGAAGCTCAAGGAGCAGGAGGCCGACCGGCTGCGGTTCCGGCTGAGCCAGCTGCACCGGGCGGCGCGGGCGGCCGCAGAGTACGAGGACCCGATGGAGGCCGCGACGGCCCATGTGGACTTCGCGCTGGCCGGCTTCGCGGACCATGCCCTGATCGATGTGGTGGCACGGGGCCCGCAGGGTCCCGAGGGCTCCGGGGAATCGGGCGAGCGGCTGGTGCGGGCCGCGGCGACACCCGCAAGTGCACCGGGACCGGTCGCGCGGGTGGCCGGTGCGGGGATTCCGGTCCGCTATGCGCAGGGCCATCCCGCGCTGCAGGCCATGGACCGCATCGGCTCGGTGCGCACCAGCGCGAACAGGGACGGCGAGGCGTGGGCGGCCGAGCGTCAGTGGCCCCGGGATTCGGTGCACGCCCTGTGCACGGTCCTGCGCAGCCGCGGCCGCACGCTCGGTGTGCTCACGTTTCTGCGTGCGCAGAACCGCCCCGCTTTCGAGGGCGCGGACGCGGTGTACGCGGAGAGTGTCGCCACGCGCGTGGCGACGGCGCTCGACCTGGCGGGGATGCCGGGCGAGCTCAACGCCTGAGGCTCCCCATGACCGAGATGCCCGGCCGTCCGAGCGCGCGGGTCGATGCCCGGCGGTCGGGGCAGGGAGGCCCGCCCCGCAGGGCGCTCAGTGCCGGTGGAAGATCCGGTCCGCGTACTCGGCCATCACGCGCCCGTTCCACTCGTGACCGCCGTCGACATTGCCGGAGCGCAGCAGCGGCGGCTCGATGCCGCGGCGGACGAGCTCCTCCGCCGCGGCCGCCATCGCGGCCTGCATCAGTGCGCTGGTGACCACGGTGGAGGCGGGGGCGAAGGGGGCCTCGATGCCCTCGGCGGTCAGCTCCGCGTCACCCACCGCGATCTTGGAGTCGAGAACGATGTCGCAGTGGTCCTTGAGGTACGTGCCGGAGACGTGCCGGGAGGGGGTGCCTCCCGTGCCCGAAGGGCCATGGGGAAGCGTCTCCTTCGCGTACGCCACCGAGGTGACGCCGATGACCTTGAGCCCGAGGGCCCGCGCGTTCATCGCCATTTCGACGGGGAGGGCGTTGCGGCCGGAGAGGGAGATGATGATCAGGACGTCGCCGGAGCGGGCGGGGCTGGAGTCGAGGACCGCGCTTGCGAGGCCGTCCACGCGCTCGAGGGCGGAGCCGAGGGTGGCGGGCATGACGTCGACGCCGACGGTGCCGGGTACGGCGAGCAGGTTCATCAGGGCCAGGCCGCCCGCGCGATAGACCACGTCCTGGGCGGCCAGCGAGGAGTGGCCCGCGCCGAAGGCGAAGAGCCGGCCGCCCGCCGCGACGGTGTCCGCGATGGCGGCTCCGGCGGCAGCGATCCCTGCCGCCTCCTCGTCACGTGCGCGCTCCAGCAGGCCGATCGCGGCGTCGAAGAACCGGCCCGCCAGCTTGCTCTCGCGCTCGCTCTCGCCCATTGCACGGTCCTTCCGTGGTCCCCTTGCCGACGTGTCGCGGATCACGTTGCGGTCTGGACCATTGCTCTGTCAATACGAGCTCCCCTGGTGGGCCCGGTTATGACTGCGATGCGTCAGAATTGAGCCAGGGCCAACGCACGATTCCTTTGCCACAGCATCGAGGGGCACGTATGTCCGGACTGATCGACACCACGGAGATGTACCTCCGCACCATCCTCGAGCTCGAAGAGGAAGGCGTGGTCCCAATGCGCGCACGGATCGCGGAGCGGCTCGACCAGAGCGGCCCGACCGTCAGCCAGACGGTGGCGCGCATGGAGCGCGACGGGCTGGTGACGGTCGCGGGCGACCGTCATCTGGAGCTGACCGACGAGGGCCGTCGGCTGGCGACGCGCGTGATGCGCAAGCACCGGCTGGCGGAGTGCCTCCTGGTCGATGTGATCGGCCTGGAGTGGGAGCAGGTCCATGCCGAGGCGTGCCGCTGGGAGCATGTGATGAGCGAGGCCGTCGAGAGGCGGGTGCTGGAGCTCCTGCGCCATCCGACCGAGTCCCCGTACGGCAACCCGATCCCGGGACTGGAGGAGCTGGGCGAGAAGGCGGAGGCCGATCCGTTCCTCGACGACTCCATGGTGAGCCTCGCCGAGCTCGAAGCGGGGACGGAGGGCAAGACGGTCGTGGTCCGGAGGATCGGTGAGCCGATCCAGACGGACGCCCAGCTGATGTACACGCTGCGGCGGGCGGGCGTGCAGCCCGGCTCGGTGGTGAGCGTGACGGAGTCCGCAGGCGGTGTTCTCGTGGGCAGCGGCGGCGAGGCGGCGGAGCTGGAGGCGGAAGTGGCCTCGCACGTGTTCGTGGCGAAGCGCTGACGCCAGGGGTTTTTCCGGACGTTTTTCCGACGCGCCCGTACCGCTTTCGCGGTACGGGCGCGCCTGTGTGAGCTGCACCGGGACGCTGTGGCCTCCCCGGACGCCCTGGAACGCGCTTTCCGGCCGGAACGGCAGCGCCCGCGCGTATCGCATGCCACGCTGTGGCTGAGGCATATGACTGGGGGTGGGCACATGTCGTACGTCCGCATGCCGCACAAGCTGTTGCCGCGCGGTGTGAGGTACGCACACAGGCCGTGCACGGCCATGGTGTCCGCGCATATGGAGGGCCCCGGCGCCCAAGGGCGCCGGGGCCCGTCCTCCCCTTTGCTGACCCGGAGCCCCGAGCTCCCAGGGTCATTCCCCTCGGACCGATTTCCCCGAGCGGCCCGCCTCCCGCTGAAGATCTCCCCTCGGCGACGACGATCAATCCTTGAGGACGGTCACTCGAACGAGGGGTGTTGAACGCGAGACCCCGGCTTTCGAATGGAAGTTCGATAGTCTGGCGTGACTCGACCGCTTGCCGGGCACATGCCCGATCGTTTCTTGATCTCTTGATCGCTTCGGAGACCCACGGGGGACAGAAGGGGGTGCCAGGACCATGGTGCGGCGTATGGACGTGACCGGAGCGGACGGCGTACGCCTCGCTGCGTGGGAGTTCGCCGATCCGCCCAAAGGACGCGGCGACACGGATCGCGCGCCGGGAGTGTTATTGCTGCACGGGCTGATGGGCCGCGCCTCGCACTGGGCCGCGACCGCCCGCTGGCTGGCCGAGCGGCACCGGGCGGTCGCCCTGGACCAGCGTGGACACGGACGGAGCGAGAAGCCGGCGGACGGCTCGTTCGCGCGCGAGGCGTACGTCGCCGACGCCGCCGCCGCGGTCGAGCAGCTGGCCCTCGGCCCGGTGACGCTCATCGGTCACTCGATGGGCGCCCTCACCGCATGGCAGCTGGCCGCCGAACGGCCCGACCTCGTCCGGGCCCTGGTCATCTGCGACATGCGGGCCTCCGCGCTGGGCGCCGCCTCCCAGCGGGAATGGGGCGACTGGTTCCGTACCTGGCCCGTGCCCTTCGCGACCCTCGCGGATGTCCGCAAGTGGTTCGGCGAGGACGACCCCTGGGTGGAGAGGCCGAGCCCCGCGCGCGGTGAGTTCTTCGCCGAGGTGATGGCCGAGCGTGCGGACGGCTGGCGACCCGTCTTCTCTCTCCCCCAGATGCTGGCCTCCCGCGAGACCTGGGTCCACGACGCCCACTGGGACTCGCTCGCCCGGGTCGAGTGCCCCACGCTGGTCGTCCGTGGCCTCGACGGCGAACTGGGCCGTGCGGAGGCCCAGGAAATGGTCCGCGTCCTCCCCCGCGGCCGGTACGCCGAGGTCGCGGACGCGGGACACCTTGTCCATTACGACCAGCCCGCGGCGTGGCGCGGTGCGGTCGAGCCGTTCCTGGAAGGTGTGCTGACCCCGTGAGACCGCTTGTCCCACCCGGGCCGTGACAGCGAAGAGGCGCCCGCACGGTCCGAGTGGCGGGCCGGCCAAGGCCCGCTGCTCATCGACCCGTTGAGCGAGCGCCTCCGGTGGTTCCGGCCGGTGCCGGGGTGGGGGGAGCCGCCCCGGTCCGGCCTTGGGGCGGCGGACCGGCCCCACCGTCTTCGATCCGGTCCGCCACGGCATGGGACCGCCGGTCAGAAGGAGAAGACCGTTCCCTGGGCCAGGCTCGCCCGCATCTCGCAGGAATTGCCGTAGGTGGTCGACCAGTTGACCCGCTTGCCCTGCCAGACACCGCTCGCGGTCACCGTGATCGGGTCCCACTGGCGGGTGCACGGGACGGTCGGGGCCTGGGAGAGAAGGTTGAACTCGCCGTTCACCGCGGCCAGTTCCTTACAGGCCGCCTTCGGTGACGGATGCGTGCCGCTCGGCGCGGGCGCACAGCTGAGAGTCACGGCACGCTCGACGGTGGCCGTGGCCGCATCGCCCTTGCCGACCGCGAGCACCAGCGCCGAGGGCGCGTAGAGCGAGGACGGCGCCGCGGGTGCCGCGTTGGCGGCGCCTGCGGTCAGAACGAGTGCCGCTGCGGAAGCTGCCGCGCCGATTGTGGTGACGATGTAACGCATAGGTGAATCCCCTTGTCCGTGAGTGCGATTGCGCTCGGGAGTCTTGCTGATGCGTACAGTGATCGCACATCGAGGGGAAGTTTCCGGCCGCATACGATCAGATTGATGGACCGAATGGTCGTTCGGGCAGCTCGCGAGGGGTGTGCAGGGGAGATGTGTGCGCGTCCGGTATATGGACAGCGTGCATGGGTCCAGCGGAGAACAATCAGATGACCTGTGTGTTTCCGATTTTTGTTTGATCTTGAAGTGCTTGCCCGAGGGTCCGTTCGACCGGAAAGCGTCGGCCCGGGGCCTCACTCGATCGGAGATCCGAATGACCCGCGCATATTCAGCGTGTTCGCGGCCGCGGCGATGAAGCAGATCGCAATCGCGCGTCGACCTCGGGCCGTCGGCTGTGATGTCGGTGGCGGAAGCCTCGTGCGGGGTGCTCCCCATGCACACATGGGGAGCGCCTTCTTCACACCTTCTCCCGAACCACAGACCGACCTGGTCAGCCCTTGCTGACGGCGGTCAGGATCTCCGGCAGCCGCTGCGCCGTCTGTGGCGCGGCCATCCGCAGGCCGCCCCATGCCACCACTCCGCCGTAGACGATCCCCAGCGGCAGCAGACTCCACAGTGCCGACTCCGCGTCGGTGGCGTTCAGCCAGATCGTGAGCGCGATCACCGGTGCGCAGAGCAGAGCCGAGGCGACCATTCCGCCGAAAATGGAGATCCAGGCCAGCCCGCCCTGCCCCGGAGCCACGTTCTTGTACGCGCTGTCCTGGGGGATCGAGTACGGAAAGCGTGCCGATGCCACCGCGCCCGTCGCCAGCATCGCGCCGAGCAGCGCCAGAGCGACGCCCAGCGCCTCCGGCAGCGCCTTCCAGTTGCCCAGGACCGCCGCTGTGACGGCCGTGACCAGCACCGTGTAGGGGACCGTGATCAGCAGCAACGCCAGGGCGCGGGCCCGCAGTTCGAGATAGGCGTCCCTGGACGTCGAGATCGTCTGCGCGACCATCCAGAACGCGGAGGTGTCCTGCCCGAACTGGTTGTACATCTGCACACCGAGCATCCCCGATGCGAAGCACGCGAAGTAGATCGACCCCGTCCCCTGCAGGGCGTTGAACAACGGCACGATGAGCCCGATGGCCAGGGACGTCACCCATGCCGTCTTCGTCTTCGGATCGCGCCAGATGTAGCGCAGGCTGCGCTGCATGACCGTGCCCGTACGGCCGCCAGGCAGCAGCCGGTGCAGTCCGGTGGAGGACGCCTGGCGGCCGGGCGCCGAAGAGGCCGCGAGCGTCGAGCCGTCCGGGCTGGTCATCAGCCGCGTGAGACTGTGCTGCCAGGCGTACAGAAGGACACCCAGCGCGGCCACGGAGAGCGCCAGTTGCACAAGCGCAGTGCCGTACGAGCCGGCGCTCGCGGAATCGACCGAGGCGATCGCCGACGCCGGTGGGATCCAGCGCACCACCGAGGCCACCGGCTCCAGCGCCTGCAGCCCGCCGGCCGCACCGAGCCGCTGGGCGCCGAAGTTCACGACCTGGATGCCGACCGCGACCACCAGACCGCTCAGCACCGCCAGGTCCCTGCCCTTGCGCGACGTCAGCAGCCGGATGTTGGCCGCGGCCACCGCCCGCGCCAGGGCCACGCACACGAGCACCGACAGGGGTACGGCCACCATCGCGAACAGCGCCGCCCCCACGCCGTGCGCCAGAGCCAGCGCGCCGCCCAGCACCAGACAGAGCGTGAAAACGGGACCGATCCCCACCAGCGACGCCACCAGCAGCGCGGCGACCAGCGGACGCGGACGCAGCGGCAGCATCACCAGCCGGGTCGGGTCGAGGGTCTCGTCACCGCTCGGGAAGAACAACGGCATGAACGCCCAGCCGAGCGCGAGCACCGCGATCAGGAGCACCACGAGCGAGGCCGCGTTCGGTTCGCCGCGCAGCAGGATCAGCCCCAGCAGCTGACCGGCAGCGAAGAGCAGCGCCACGACGGCCGAGGAGATGAAGGCCGCCCTGCGGCCGGACGACTGGCGCAACCCATTGACGAGCAACGACAGTTTGAGCCGTACGAACACGGGCGTGAGGGAGCCCGTCGCCGGAGTCGTCATCGGGCACCGCCGCCGCCCAGCCAGTCCAGCGCGTCCCCGTCGTCCCGGCTGCCCGCCCCGACCAGCTCCAGGAACGCGCTGTGCAGCGACGGTGCCTGGCCCCTTACCTCCTCCAGCGTGCCCTGCGCCCGGATGCGGCCCGCCGCCATCACCGCGACCCAGTCGCACAACGACTCCACCAGCTCCATCACATGGCTGGAGAAGACGACGGTCGCGCCCGACGCGGTGTAGCGCTCGAGGACCCCGCGGATCGTCTGGGCCGACACCGGGTCCACGCCCTCGAACGGCTCGTCCAGGAACAGCACCTGGGGGTTGTGCAGGAGCGCCGCCGCCAGTCCGATCTTCTTGCGCATACCGGTCGAGTAGTCGACGACCAGCTTGTGCTGCGCGCCCGCCAGATCGAGCACGTCGAGGAGTTGTGCCGCCCGCTTGTCGACCTCCTCGCCGGGCAGACCGCGCAACCGGCCCGTATAGGCGAGGAGCTCGCGCCCCGACAGCCGCTCGAAGAGGCGCAGCCCCTCGGGCAGCACCCCGATCCGGGCCTTGACCTCGACGGGATCGCGCCACACATCGTGTCCTGCGACCTCGACCCGGCCCTGGTCGGGGCGCAGCAGCCCGGTCACCATCGACAGGGTCGTCGTCTTGCCGGCCCCGTTCGGGCCGACCAGTCCGATGAACCTGCCTGCCGGAAGGTTCAGATCGATGCCCGCGACGGCGATCTGGTCACCGAAACGCTTCCACAGCCCCTGGACGCGGACGGCGGGCGGCGCCGATTCCGGCCTACCGCCCGCCTCTTGTGCACTGTGACCCGATGTCTGGTCCGGCATGATGTGCTGCCTTCCGTCGTCCCGGCTGCTGCGGGACAACATTACGAGCGGCGGCCCCGTCCGTCGGCGGCGTCCCGCCCGCACGCGTATGCCAGCGGACTGATGAGCTCCTCCGCGTCCGGCAGCCAGCGGTTCGCCGGCGTGGGCCGACGGGCCCACTGCACCGCTCCACGGCCCCCGATCCGGGTCGGCGGTGCCGCGACGTAGTGGCCCTCGCCCCGAGCCGTCAGATCGATCGAGGCCGGTGCCCAGCCCAGTTTGCGTACCAGGTCGGCGGCCTTGACGGCCGCGCCGGGCAGCACGAAGAACAGCATCCGGCGATCCGGGGTGCAGGTCACGGGCCCGAGCGTCAGCTCCATCCGTTCCATCCGGGCCAGTGCGAGGAATCCCGCGGACTCCGGGACGTCCAGCGCGTCGAACGTCCGCCCTGTCGGGAGCAGGATCGAGGCCTTCGGCTGCTTCCCCCACAGCCGGCGCACGGCGACCGCGCTGCCGGTCGCCTGACTCGCCCAGTCCGGACGCGCGGCGTGCGCCCCCGGCGCCTCGCACGCGGCCGCGCCGCAGGAGCAGCGCTCCGCGCCGTCGACGGCCTCCAGCCAGGTGCCGGGAAACACGTCCCAGTGGCGCTCCTCCGCATAGCGCACGGCACTGTCCAGGAGCTGCTCGCCGCGCTGCTTGGGGATCAGGCCGGCTTCCGGAACCCTGATCGGACGGACGGTTGATGCCTCGATCGTCTCTTCGATGGTCTCATCCACGATGAACTCAACTCCCGCCATCGGTACGGGTTACGGGCGCGCACGGCCGGTGGTATGGCGCATCGATCCTGCATTTGGGGCGCACGGGTGCATGGATGGGGGCGCGCGTGCGGCCGTGTCCCGGCGGGAGGGTAGCCCCTTGCGAGGTAGCGGCATTCACCCGTAATCATCCGAGCTCATCGGCATTCTCCGGATAACCGCCGGGAAGTGATCAATTGAAGATCGCGGTCGGCACGGTCCGGTACAGGGGGTAGTCATGGCAGCGAGGCCACTCGTCGCCCGTCAGCCGAACGAACGGCTGCAGGCGCTGATCCAGGAAGCCGGTTGTTCCAACGCCGGGCTGGCGCGCCGGGTCAATATGGTCGGCGCGGAGCGCGGGCTGGATCTGCGCTACGACAAGACATCCGTGGCGCGCTGGTTGCGCGGGCAGCAGCCGCGCGGCCGGGCGCCGGGGATCATCGCGGAGGCACTGGGCCGCAAGCTGGGCCGTACGGTCACGATCGACGAGATCGGCATGGCCAACGGAAAGAACCTCGCCTCGGGCGTCGGGCTGCAGTTCGCGCCGACCGTGCTGGGGGCGATCGAGCAGGTCTGTGAACTGTGGCGCAGCGATGTGGGCCGCCGTGACTTCCTGTCCGGTTCGACCGTCGCGGCGTCGGCGCTCGTCGAGCCCAGCCGGGACTGGCTGATCACGGGCGCGGACGCGCAGGTGGCGCGTACGGCGGGGTCGCGGGTGGGGCTCTCGGACGTCGAGGCCGTACTGGAGATGACGGAGGCGCTCAAGAAACTGGACCACCGGTTCGGCGCCGGGCACGTACGGCCGGTCGTCGTCCACTACCTCAACAGCGTGGTGTCGGGGCTCATTTCGGGCTCCTACCGCGAACCCGTGGGGCGCAGGCTCTTCGCCGCCGTCGCCCGCCTGACCGAACTCGCCGGATACATGGCGGTGGACACGGGCCAGCCGGGGCTGGCCCAGCGCTACTACATCCAGGCTCTGCGGCTCGCACAGGCGGCGGGGGACCGGGCGTACGGGGGATACGTCCTGGCGGCCTCGATGAGCCACCTTGCCGCACAGCTCGGGAACCCGCGGGAGATCGCGCAGCTCGCACGGGCGGCGCAGGAAGGCGCGCGGGGGCAGGTGACGCCGCGTGCGGAGGCGATGTTCTACGCGGCGGAGGCGCGGGGCCACGCTCTGCTGGGTGACGCACGGGCCTGTCACGAGGTCGCAGGCAAGGCGCTGACGGCACTGGACCTGGCCGACCCGGAATCGGGGGACGACCCGGCCTGGATCGCGCACTTCGACCAGGCGTATCTCGCCGACGAACTGGCGCACTGCCATCGTGACCTGGGTCAGGCGGACGCGGCCGCCCGCCGTGCCGCCGACTCCCTGGCGGGCCATCCGGAGTCCCGCGCCCGCCGCCGCGCGATCGGTCTCGTCCTGCTGGCGACGGCCCAGGTCCAGCAGCGCGAGGTGGAGGCGGCCTGCCACACGGGCACCCAGGCGGTGGAGCTGCTCGGGACGCTGCGGTCGAGCCGGGGGACGGAGTACCTGGAGGATCTGCAGCACCGCCTCGAGCCCTTCGCGAACGAGCCGGCGGTGCGGGAGTTCGGGGCGAGGATGGAGCTGCAGGCGGCCTGAAGAGCTGTCCGTTCTCCCCGGTGGGCGCATTGACGACTCATCGCGCCCCCGGGCATCCGCTGGGAGGCCCGCACCGCCTCGGTCCTGTCCGGGCGGTCATCTCGGGCCGCGACGGCAGCTGCGGCACTTCACCGGCTACCGCTGGGAGGGACCCCCACGCTGCGTTGCCGGAGTCGCCCGAGGGGGCGCCCAGTACGAGGGTGATCTCCCCCGGCCTCCCGCCGGTGGGGCCCCGGCGGGGCCAGGGGGAGGGCCCCAGCGCCTTGCGATGCCTCCCCTCGGCTCTGGCGGGCCCGGGGACCCCGTGCATCCGGCGCCGCGGGCCGATCCTCGAAGACCGTCCGGCCGGGACCCAGCTGGAATGACCGAATGTGCCCGGTACGAGGGCATGCCCCCGAGGCCTCCGGCCGGCGGGGGCACCTTGCGCCGGGCCAGGGGAGGGGCCCCACCGCCTGGCCACGTCTCCCTCGGCTCTGGCGGGCCCGGGGGACCCTGTGCATCCGGCGCCGCGGGCTGATCCACCAGGGACGAGGGACAGCCTCGGCGGAAGGTCCGCCGGACCCGGCTTCCCCGTCAACAGCGTCTTGGGTCGTGTTCTTGTTACGGCCGCCACACGTGTGTGCGGATGCGCTTACGCACCCGGTAGCGTGAACCGACGATTCCGTAGGTCCACGTGTAGGAGTCCCGGTGACACGAAGCGGACAGGGTGACGAGTCGCAGCTCCCCGCTGCGCGGCCCGCGCACGAAGGTGTCGTGCTGCCCGCCGACGGTGGCGAGCCCTGGATCCCCGGAGTCAGCGGAGAACAGGTCGCACCCGCGGGCGGGGCGCCCTGGGGCGCTCCCTGGGGTCCGGGGCCCGGCCGGCAGGAGACTCCGGGGCAGCCGTACGGCCAGCCGCTGCCGCCCCAGCAGCCCTCGCAGCCGCTCCCGCCGTACGGTGACGGGGCCGGAGCCCAACCACAGGGCCAGTACGGTCAGATGACGCCCCCTCCGCCGGGCGTGCCCGCGGGTGATGTGGACGCCACGCGGTACATCGCGCCGGTTCTGCCCGCTGCTGCCCAGCAGGGCGTGCCCGCGGGTGATGTGGACGCCACGCAGTACATCGCGCCGGTTCTGCCCGCTGCCGCCCAGCAGGGCGTGCCCGCGGGTGATGCGGACGCCACGCAGTACATCGCGCCGGTTCCGCCCGCTGCCGGGGCCCTGCCGCCGGAGAACCCCGCCGAGTCGACGCAGTTCCTCGGGCTGCGGCCCGCCGCTGCGCAGCAGGGGGCGCCTTCACCGGCCGGCGATGCGAACGCCACCCAGTACCTGCCGCCCGTACCGCAGCAGGGGGGCCCGGCCCAGCCGGCCGGTGGCCCGTACGGGATCCGTCCCGGTGCGCCCGGTGACCGACAGCCTCCCGCGGAGTTCGACAGCCTCTTCCGTAGCGACAGCGTGCCGCATGCGACCCAGCACATGCCGCGCGTCGCAGCGGCGCCGCCGCAGCAGCAGTACGCACCCGCCCCCGAGCCGGGGCACTACGCCCCTGTGCCCGATGCCCCGGCGCGCGGTTCCGGCCGCATACCGCTGATCGCGGCGGTCGTCGTGGGGTGCGCCGTGGTCGGGCTCGGCGTCAGTGCCCTGATGTTCGGCGGCGGTGACGACGACAAGCGCGACGACAGGACGGTCGCCGCTGCGACGTCGCCCGCGGCAGGCTCCACCACACAGGCAGCCGCCGACCCGGCGAAGGCGCAGGCCGAGGCGCTCGACAAGCTCCTCGCGGACAGCAACGACAGCCGTGCCGCGGTGATCCGGTCCGTCGAGTCGATCAAGAGCTGCAAGAACCTCGACCAGGCGGCGAGTGATCTGCGCGGTGCCGCGGAGCAGCGGCGGGGTCTGGTGACCCGCCTCGAGGGCCTGAGTGTGGACAAGCTCCCCGACAACGAGAAGCTCACCGGTGCCTTGACCAAGGCATGGGAGGCCTCGGCGCGGGCCGACGACCACTACGCGGAGTGGGCGGAGCAGGTGGACGGCAAGAAGGGCTGCCGGGGAGGCAAGGCGCGCCAGACGGGCCAGTCCGCTGCGGGCAACCGGGCGAGCGGCGAGGCCACCGGCGCCAAGCGCGAGGCCGCGGGGCTCTGGAACACGATCGCGGGCACGTACGACCTGACGAAGCGCGAAGCGACCCAGCTCTGACGCGCGGTCGGGCGTCCGCCCCGACCCGGGTGCCGCCGCCACGGGGTGTGTTCCCGGTGCCGTCCTGCAGGTGAGGTACGCCTGCGCTGTGCCCCTGCCGGCCCTGTACCGAGCGGCGTCTGCCGTGTCCGGTCCTCGGGCGACCCCGGAATCCGTCCGGGGGGCGCCCGACGGGCCGGGGCGGCCTGTTGTCCATGGGTGCGGCGCCGGGCCCTCGGGCCCGACCGGGAACCCTCGGCGGGGCCGACCGTGCACAGCCCCCGCCGGGCGGACCGGTTGCCATCACGGGAGGGTTCACCGGCTTGCGACGCCCAGCGCGGGCAACCCGGGCGGTCCGTTGCCCGAGGGCGGACGCACCGGTCGCCAGGACTGCACCGGTGTCCCGTCGACCGCACCGGCCGTGGTGGGCGCCGGCACCGGTGCAGCGCCGCGAACTCCCGCACTCCGCAGCGGACCCCGCGGGTCACGCCGTCGGCGTGTCGCGCATCGTCGTCGTGACGTCCACGAAGCCCTGCTTCTGGGCGACCAGCCGGCCGTCCCGTACGACCTGGAAGGTGACGCTGCGGTTCACCGCGCGGGGGAAGCCGGGCGTGCCCAGCATGTCCTCGTAGCGCCAGCGGAGGGCCGGGGTGAGGCCGCCGGTGTCCACGCGGACGCCGCCGTCGAGGGCATGGGCGATCCCACCGGGGGTGATGTCCGGCCGGTTCAGTGACTCGACGACCTTCTTCAGGACGGTGTACGCGATCCAGGTGGTCTGCACGCCCGCGTCGGCCGCGTCGATCCGGTTGTCGGCGAAGGCGTATTCACGGATCACGTCCTGCATCGTCCCCCACCGGGTGTCCGCCGCATCGGGGTACCAGCCGGTCATGTACGCGCCCTCGAAGGGACCGCTCGCACCGCCCGTCCGGTCGATCAACGGCTGGTCGACGGAGCTGAGGACCGAGGAGATCCGGACGTCCTCGTCCGTGCTGTCCCGAAGCCGGCGGAACGAGTCGAAGAAGGTCTCGGTGCGTTCGCCGAGCACGGCGGTGACGCAACCGTCCTCATCCCCCGCCTCCTCGAGCGCCTTCTCGGCCTTCGCCGTGTACTCGTCGGAGTCCTCCGCCGCCATGATGTCGGCGGACGGCTTGCCGTCGCCGTCGGAGAGGCCGGCATTCAGCAGCAGCGGAAGATCGTCGCCCGTGACGGTGTCGGGCCGCACCAGGGAGACCTTCCGGCATCCGGTCGAGAGCTGCCGGCCGTTCCCGGCGAGCAGGGCCGCCTGCCCGCCGTTGACGGGGTAGGAGAGATAGCTGGTGAATTCTTCCTCGGAGACCCCGTAGCCGCCGATGTACGGGATGCCCGCCGACTCGAGCGGAGCCATGAAGGCCCGGCCGTGCTGGCTGTAGGAGCCGACGACGGCCGCGACGCCCTCCTTCACCGCGCGCCGGGCGCAGGCGGCGGCTCCCGCCGGGGTGTTCTTCTCGTTGCAGGTGAGGATGCGCAGTTCATGGCCGTCGATGCCGCCGCGGGCGTTGACGTGCCGGGCGAAGGCCTGTGCCATGGCGGGCATACCCGGCATGTTGGTGGCCTTGGTCTCCTCCGGGGCGAAGGTCATCACGGTGACGGGCTCCCTGGAATCCCCCGAGGCACCAGGGAGCACACCGCAGCCGGAGAGCGAAGCTCCGACCGCCGCCATGCATATGGAAAGCACCGCCGTGGTCCTGCAGGGGCGGGAGGAGGAGCGTCGCCGACCAGTCATGACCCCACACATTTCCGTCCCAGGGGTAACGCTGGAGTGTGCAGAGTTCAACAGCGGGTGACCGCAAGGTGAATTGCGGGGGCTCGGGAAGGTCCGGATGTGGAGAACGTACGATCGATGCCTGCAAGCTTCGAAAACGTCCTCTGGCGGAGCTCGCTAGGACCGAGCTCACGAGGTGAACGTCAATGAACTCTTCCCGACGTGGCCGTCGCTCCTCCACCATGGGCGACATGCCGCTCAACGACGTGCCCTGGTGGCGCTGGCGCAGCAATGTGCGCTCGGCGCTGCACATGCTTTCCGACCCCGTCTTCCACCAGGACACCTGGCTGGCAGGCCGCGAGGGGTACGGCGATGTCACCGATGCCGTGTACCGGCTGGTCGAGGACACCTGGCTGGACAGCTGGTCGGCCGAGAAGTACGTCGGGACGATCTTCCGGGACTCCGGGGAGGCGGCCCTCGTCGACGTGGCCGTGCTGCGGGTGCTGCGGATCATGCACCAGGTTGGCCCGGACGCGCCGGTGTCCGCGTACATGGAGCACCACGGGTGGCCGGAGGCGGTCCGGGCCGCGCGCGAGGCGCACGTACGCCTGGCGACCAACGACGGGGAGGACCCGGAGGCGCCGCCGCGCACCCTCGAGGTGCTGCGGATCATGACCCGGTCGGCCTGACGGGCGCGGTCCGGCCGGAGCGGCCCGAGGGGGCCGGTCGGCAGCCGGGGCGCCTTCGTCCGACGCCCGTTCCGTCAGACGGACGCCGTCCGACCGGGACCCGCGGCGTGTGGCACTCTACGAGGATGACCGACGAGTATGTCCTCACCCTCTCCTGCCCCGACAAGCAGGGCATTGTGCACGCCGTCTCCAGCTACCTGTTCATCACCGGCTGCAACATCGAGGACAGCCAGCAGTTCGGAGACCGGGACACGGGTCTGTTCTTCATGCGGGTCCACTTCTCGGCCGAGGCGCCCGTGACCGTGGAGAAGCTGCGGGCCAGCTTCGCCGCCGTGGGGGACTCCTTCGAGATGGACTGGCAGATCCATCTCGCCGAGGAGCGCATGCGCATCGTGCTGATGGTCAGCAAGTTCGGCCACTGCCTGAACGATCTGCTCTTCCGGGCCAGGATCGGCGCACTGCCCGTGGACATCGCCGGGGTCGTCTCCAATCACACCGACTTCGCCGAGCTCGTCGGGTCCTACGGCATCGCCTTCCACCACATCCCGGTGACGAAGGACACCAAGGCGGAGGCGGAGGCCCGGCTGCTGGAGCTGGTGCGGGCGGAGCAAGTGGAGCTGGTCGTGCTGGCCCGCTACATGCAGGTCCTCTCCGACGACCTCTGCAAGCAGCTGAGCGGCCGGATCATCAACATCCACCACTCCTTCCTCCCGAGCTTCAAGGGTGCGAAGCCCTACCACCAGGCGCATGCGCGTGGCGTCAAGCTGATCGGCGCGACCGCCCACTATGTGACGGCCGACCTGGACGAGGGCCCGATCATCGAGCAGGAGGTCGAGCGCGTGGGTCACGAGGTGACGCCGGAGCAGCTGGTCGCGGTCGGGCGGGACGTGGAGTGCCAGGCGCTGGCGCGCGCAGTGAAGTGGCACGCCGAGCACCGGATTCTGCTGAACGGGCGTCGCACGGTGGTCTTCACGTAGGGGTGTGGCCCCGGGTCCGTACGGCCGGCTCCGGTACGGCCGGGGCGACTCGTCGTTCGTTCGGCAGGATTCGGCAGGATTCGGCAGGGCCCGCGACAGGTCCGCGCATCGGGAGGACGGCGCGGCGGGCGCATGCGGCGGACCGACACTCCCGGAGTGGACTGCTTGTCTGATTTACGGCTGTTCATGTGATTCCATGTGGCTCCTTTGCCGACGCAGACGAAGGTGACGGGCCGTCACGCACGAGCAGGCCACAGCACCATGTCCGTCCCGACGCCGTCCCCGGCTGCTTCGGCTGACGACTCCACCGTGGTCGCCCGCGCAGGAGCGGTGCAGGGCAGAGCGCAAGCTACGCACGGGGCCGGTGGCCGGCGTGCCGGGACTCCCCGGCGCGCCGGGCGGGAGGTTCTGGCGGCCGCCAGGAGGGCGGCCGCTCAGAGCCGGGACAGCGACGCCGCCGCGAAGAGGACGTCCCGGATGGCCTCGCGGTCTCCGTCCTGGCCCGCCGCGGCTTCTGCGGGCGGGACGTGCCCGGCGACGAGCTGACAGAACTCGACGGCGTCGAGGGCGACCTGGGCCACCGCACGGTTGGGGTCGCCCAGGGCGCCGGGGGAGTCCAGGGCGATGTACCAGTGGCCACCGCCCGCACCTTCCACCTCGAGGTGGAGGGAGCGCCCGGGCGAGCCCGCCGTGACCAGATGGCGGGCGGGACCCGCGAGGCCTGCGCGCCGACGGGCGGCCAGGGCCGCCGGGAGCAGGCGCGCCGCCAGGTCGATCATGTGGTGGAGATGGGCCGCGCCGGGTGGTTCGTACGGGTAGTCCACGGCGTTCGCGATGTCCTCGGCATGCACCCAGCACTCGAAGGCCCGGTCGAGCAGCGAGTCCTGCAGCGGCAGCGCGAAGGCGCCGTAGGACACCGACAGCTCGGCGACCCCGCGCCCGGCGAACGACACGGTCCGTACCAGCGTGTGGCTCTGGTCGCGCCAGGGCGCGCGGACCCTGCGCGTCGGCGGGAAGTGCCCGGAGCGCCAGTAGTGCTCCGTGCGCTCGGACGGCGAGCGGGGTGCGGACTCGCCCGCCGGGTCGTCCAGACCGAGGGCCGAGGCGACGAGCCCGTCCACGGACATGAGGTGGCCGATCACGCCCGCGACCGTCGTCTTGCGGCTCACCGCCTCGCGTCCGTCGAACCACTTCAGCCGCAGTGGCGTATGCCACTCCGAGTCGCCGATGTCCCGAAGCAGGGCGTCGAGCCGGGCCGTCTCCGCGTCGTACGGGGTCGCCCAGGCGGGCACCGGGATACGGGCGGGACGCCTTCCCAGGCAGTTCTCCAGCACCCGGGAGCGCAGCAGCGGGTCCAGGTCCAGATCGCGGTCGGTGTGCAGCAGCCCGACCGCGTCGCGCAGGCGCAGCGCCTCGTCCGCGCACGGGGCGCACTCGGTGAGGTGTGCCTCGACCGCGGCGGTCTCCTCGGTGGAGCACGCGGCCAGTGCCCATGCGCCGAGCAGGGACTTCAGCACGCTGTGCGGGAGATGACGGACGGCGCAGGCGGGGTCGTCCGCGGGCGGGGGCGAGGGCAGGACCGGCGGCGGCTCCAGGTCGTCGCCCGCTGCCCGCGGCCCCGGTATGCGCGGAGCCGCGCCCGGCGTGTCCTCGGGCTCGTCCGGGCCGGAGCCTCCGTCCAGCGGGCCGGTCACCGCGTACGTCCAGGACCGGGCGGCGAGCCCTCGACGAGCGGACGTGTGTTCGCCGTGGACAGCAGCTGCAGGCCGAGGCGGAGCCGTCGGCGGGCCTCGTCCTCCGTGACTCCGAGATCCGCGGCCGTCTGCCGGTAGTCCCGGCGCTGGAAGTACGCCAGCTCCAGCGCGGCACGCAGCGGCGCCGGCATCGACGTCACGATGTAGTCCGCGCGGGCGGCGACCGATGCCCGGCGCACCTTCTGCTCCAGCTCCTCCGCGGTGCCCCCGCCGTGCTCCGTGTGCGCGGCGGCCTCCTGTTCCCGCAGCCGGTGCACGGCCTGGCGGTGGGTGAGCCGGGCCACCCAGGACCGCAGGGAACCCTGCTTGGGGTCGTATGCGTCGGGGTTCTCCCACACATAGCCGAAGACCTCACGGGTGACCTGGTCGGCCGCCGCGTCGTCGTCGAGCACCCGGTGGGCCAGGTTGTGCACGAGCGAGGCGAACCGGTCGTACAGCTCACCGAGCGCGGCGGCCTCGCCCCGCGCCAGTCGCTGCTGCATCCTGCGGTCCCAGCGGGGTGGTGTGTCCTTTGCCATTCGGTGCCCCCTCACCTCCGCACTTTCCTTCCGCCCGTGCCGTCGTCCCTTCGAATGTAGTGGGCGCCCCTGAAGAATCACTCGCCTTTGCGGCAAGTACGCCTGCGTGGGTTTGACGACGGAGCGGCTGGGCAGCGGCGGCTGGACGAAGAACTTCCGGATCCCGGGATGTGCGATGGTCGAGGTCGAACAGAGCGAGCAGGGTCCTTGGACCGTGCTGTGCATACAGGGTGAGCTCGACCTGGTCAGCTCCCCGATGGTCCGCCGCCATGTTCATGACGCGGTCGCCGAGGGCCGGCGCGATGTGGTGCTGGATCTGTCCGGGGTGCTGTTCTGCGACTCCAGCGGGGTCGGCGTGCTGATAGCCGCCCGCAGGCTGATGCGCTCCTGCCGGGGCAGGCTGCGGCTGATCCTTCCCGCGAAGGGCGCCGTGGACGGGTCGCATGTGAACCGTGTGCTTGCCGCACTGGGCGTCCGCCGGCTCTTCGACGTCTACGAGGACGTGGTCGCGGCCGTCGACGACGAGGCAGAACCCCTGTCCGCATAGTCGCCCGTCCCAGGGAACGTCAGCGCGATCGTGCCCCGGCGTCGTACCCTCCCGGCATGGACAGCGCAGAGTACGAGCGCAAGATCGCGCACCGGTTCGCCGAGTTCGACCAGGACGGCAACGGTTACATCGATCGCGCGGACTTCAGCAAGGCGGCCGCGGCGCTCCTCGCCGAGTTCGGCACGACCGCACGCTCCGACAAGGGACAGGCCCTCTATTCGGGCGCCGAGGCGTTCTGGCAGGGCATGGCGGGAATCGCAGACGTGGACGGCGACCAGCGCGTCACGCGCCAGGAATTCATCACCGGCGCGGTGAAGCGGCTGCGTGACAATCCTCACCGGTTCGCGGAGATCGCGCGGCCCTTCCTCCACGCACTCGTCGCCATCGCCGACGAGGACGGCGCGGGGGTCACCCAGGCCGATACCGAGCGGGTGCTCCGCGTTCTCGGTGTGGAGCCGGAGCGCTGCAAGGCGGTCGCCGCGGCGCTGGACGCGGACGGTGACGGCAGGATCAGCGAGGAGCAGGTCCTGGCGGCGTTCGCCGCGTACTACGTCACTCCCGAACCCTGAGGGTCGTCCCGCAGTCCCGGGCGGGCGCACGACGTCGGCCGCGGCCCTCCCGCACAGCCCTCCGGGCCCGGAAGGCGCCCCCGTGCCGTGTGGCCGGAACGCCCGGACGAATCCGGTGTGCGTGCGCCCGTTCCCGGCCTCCGGCCGGCGGGTGACCCCCGGCGGAGTCAGGGGGAATGCGCCACCGCCCTGGGATGTCTCCCCTCGGCCCCGGCGGGCCCGGGGGAGACCTCATGCCTCCGACGTCGCACGCCGATCCACCGAGGACGACGCCCGGGAACTGCGGGGAGACCTCATGCCTCCGACGTCGCACGCCGATCCACCGAGGACGACGCCCGGGAACTGCGGGGACACCTCTCAGCAGTCCTTCCCGCCACCCGCTTCCGCGGCGGCTTCGGCGGAGCCACCGGCTTCGCCGAAGCGGTCGCGGAGCTTGTACTTCAGCACCTTCCGAAGCGTCTCGTTGCGCGGCAGGGACTCCACCACCTCCAGCTGCTCCGGCAGCTTGTGCGGGGAGAGGCCCGCGCCGCGCAGGAACTCCGTGATCCCGTCGAGCGTGACCGGCGCTGCGCCGTCGGGCTGCTCGACCACCGCGCAGACCCGCTCCCCGCGCGCGGGGTCGGGCAGGCCGATCACGGCCGCATCCCCGACGTCCGGATGTCCGTGCAGCAGATCCTCGATCTCCTTGGCCGAAATGTTCTCGCCCTTGCGGATGATGACGTCCTTGAGACGGCCGGTGAGGACGAGATGGCCGGATTCCGTGAGATGTCCGAGGTCACCGGTCATCAGAAAGCCGTCCGGGTCGAAGACGGCCGCGGTCTGCTCCGGGTCCAGGTATCCACGGCAGACCGCTTCACCGCGCAGCCGGACCTCTCCGTCCACGATCCGTATCTCCATGCCTTCCGGCGGCCGGCCCTCCGTCGTGGCGAGATCCTCGTCGGTGTCGTCGGGCGCGCCCATGGTGATCATCGGCACTTCGGTCATGCCGTAGCCGTGCGTGAGCCGGACGCCCATCTCGCGGACGACGGCGTGGTACAGCTCCGGTGGCTTCGGCGCGCCCCCGCCCGCCAGCAGCCGCAGGCTGGGGATGACCGGTGTGCCGGGCTGTTTGCGCTGTTCCGCGAGGAACATGGAGTAGAAGGCCGTGGAACCGCCGGCCGTGGTGACCCCGTGCTTGCGGTACGTCTCCAGCGCGTCCGGCAGCGCGAACTTCTCGAAGAGGACTGCGGGAAAGCCGTAGAGCAGCAGCATCACCAGATAGTCCGCCCCGCCGATGTGCGCGAAGGGGAACGCGATCGACCCGATGTCATCGGGCGTGAGCCGCAGAGCGTGTGCCAGACAGGAGCCGCCCGCGATCAGTGACCGGTCGGTGTGCAGCACGCCCTTGGGGTCGGAGGTGGTGCCGGAGGTCCAGTAGATCCAGCGCACCGAGGTGCCCTCGGCCGGGGGCTGCGGAAGTACGGACGGGTCGCCGTGCGGCAGATCGTCGTACGCCTCGAAGACGCCCCGCGCGCCGAGCCGCCGTGCCATCTCCGTGTGGTCGTGGCCGCGCCACTCGCCCGGCACGGCGAAGAACTCGGCCCGTGACGCGCGCAGCGCGAAGCCCACCTCACGGTCCCGGTAGAAGGGGATGACCGGGGACTGGACGGCTCCGATCCGGGCCAGCGCCCCGGTCAGCAGGACCGTCTCGATCCGGGTGGGCAGCTGC
The DNA here is from genome assembly GCF_056435905.1 of Streptomyces sp. NPDC043861. Classification (NCBI taxonomy): domain Bacteria; kingdom Bacillati; phylum Actinomycetota; class Actinomycetes; order Kitasatosporales; family Streptomycetaceae; genus Streptomyces; species Streptomyces sp. NPDC043861. The sequence goes on from NZ_JBWKDP010000004.1 coordinate 235,304, forward strand.
CATGCGACGACCGTTCCGGGACGCACGCCGCGTGCATGGAGCCCGGCCGCCACCCGCTCGCATCCGTCCCGCAGCTCGCCGAAGGTGAGGCGGCGGTCGTCCTGGACGAGGACCGGAGCGTCCGGGGTGAGCGCGGCGCGGCGGTCGATCAGCTCCCAGAGGGTGCGGGAGGCGCCCAGGGCGTGTGCGGTGTCGTTCATGTCCCCTCCGGCTCCGTATTTCCTGACGGACAGTCAGATGGTGCGGAGAGCGTAAGGCCCGTCGCCTTGCCGGTCCAGGGGCGCGGGGATAGCCTGAGATCTGACGACCCGTCAGAATCGGAGGCCCCGATGGAACAGGAACTGCCCCGGATCGTCAGTGTCGACGACCATGTGATCGAGCCCGCGCATCTCTTCGGGACATGGCTGCCGGCGAAGTACCGGGACCGCGGGCCCCAGCCGCTCACCACGGGAATCGGCGAGCTCGCCTACATCGGCGGCAAGTACCGGATCACGATGGACCCGGACGGGCCGCCCGCCGACTGGTGGATCTACGAGGACCTCAAGTTCCCGTACAAGCGCAACATCGCCGCCGTCGGCTTCGACCGCGACGACATGACGCTGGAGGGCATCACCCGGGCCGAGATGCGGCCGGGCTGCTGGGACCCGGCCGAGCGGCTCAAGGACATGGACCTCAACCATGTCGAGGCATCGCTGTGCTTCCCCACCTTCCCCCGCTTCTGCGGCCAGACCTTCGCCGAGGCCAAGGACAAGGAGGTCGCGCTCGCCTGTGTGCGCGCATACAACGACTGGATGGTGGAGGAGTGGTGCGGCGACAGCGGTGGCCGCCTGATCCCGCTCTGCATCATCCCGCTCTGGGACATCGGCCTGGCGGTGGCCGAGGTCCGGCGGAACGCGGCCCGCGGAGTGAGGGCCGTGACGTTCTCCGAGATCCCCACCCATCTGGGGCTTCCGTCGATCCACTCCGGGTACTGGGACCCGTTCTTCGCGGTCTGCCAGGAGACCGGGACGGTCGTGAACATGCACATCGGGTCGTCCTCGCAGATGCCGGCCGCCTCCCCTGACGCACCCCCCGCCGTGCAGGCGTCCCTGTCCTTCAACAACGCGATGGCGTCGATGATGGACTTCCTCTTCAGCGGGGTGCTGGTGAAGTTCCCCGCGCTCAAGCTCGCCTACAGCGAGGGCCAGATGGGCTGGATCCCGTACGCGCTGGAGCGCGCGGACGACGTGTGGGAGGAGCACCGTGCGTGGGGCGGGGTGCGGGACCTGATCCCGGAGCCGCCGTCCACGTACTACTACCGGCAGATCTTCTGCTGCTTCTTCCGCGACAAGCACGGAGTCGCCTCGCTGGACGTGGTCGGGCGGGACAACGCGACCTTCGAGACCGACTACCCGCACGTCGACTCGACCTTCCCGCACACGAAGGAGGTCGCGCTGGACCATGTGAAGGGGCTCGACGACGAGACCGTGTACAAGCTGATGCGGGGCAACGCGATCCGGATGCTGGGGCTGGACCTCGACTGATGGACCTCACCTACACGGAGGAGGAAGAGGCCTTCGGAGCGGCGCTGAGGCAGTGGCTGACGGTCGTGCTGCCGAAGCTGCCGCCGAAGCCCTCGCCGGACGACTGGCCGGGCCGGCGGGCGTACGACACGGGCTGGCAGCGGGCGCTGTACGACGCGGGGTACGCCGATGTCCACTGGGACGCGTCCCCGACCAGACGGCTGATCTTCCTGGAGGAGACGGAGAAGGCCGGGGCGCCGTATGTCGGCGCCAACTTCGTCGGACTGCTGCACGCCGGGCCGACCGTCGCGGCGGAGGGGACGCAGCAGCAGCGGGATCGCTGGCTTCCGCCGATCCTGCGCGGCGACGAGATCTGGTGCCAGGGCTTCAGCGAGCCGGACGCCGGGTCGGACCTGGCGTCGCTGCGGACCCGGGCGATACGGGACGGCGACTGCTACGTCGTGACCGGCTCCAAGATCTGGACCTCGCACGCGGAGGCGGCGGACTGGTGCGAGCTCCTCGTGCGCACCGACCCCGAGGCCCCGAAGCACCGTGGGATCAGCTGGCTGGCCATGCCGATGGACGCACCCGGCATCACCGTGCGCCCGCTGCGGACCCTCGCCGGCTCCACCGAGTTCGCCGAGGTCTTCCTCGACGAGGTCAGGGTTCCGGTCGCGAACAGGATCGGCGCGGAGAACGACGGCTGGCGCGTCACGATGGTCACCCTCTCCTTCGAACGCGGCACGGCGTTCGTCGGTGAGGTCGTCGCCTGCCGTCGCACGCTCGTCGAGCTGGCCCGTACGGCCCGGGAGAACGGACGCTGGGACGATCCGTCCCTGCGCCGCAGGCTCGGCCGCCTGAACGCGGACTTCGGCGCCCTGTGGCGGCTCATCCAGTGGAACGTCGGCGAGTCCACGAGGAGCGGCGGTGTGCCGGGGACCGGCGGCTCCGTCTTCAAGCTCCGCTACTCGCACGCCCGTCAGGAGCTGTACGACGCGGCGGCCGACGTGCTCGGCCCCGACGCCCTGGACCTGTCCCGTGAGTGGACCCTGGACCGGCTCTCCTCGCTGTCGTACACGATCGCGGCCGGCACCTCCCAGATCCAGCGCAACATCGTCGCCGAGCGCCTTCTCGGCCTGCCGAAGGGCCACTGACGTGGACTTCCAACTGAGCGACGACCAGCGTGCGTTGCGCACCGGGATGCGCGAGCTGCTGGAGGGCCGATTCCCCCGCACCGTGCTCCGTGCGGCGGTGGACCCACCAGGGGCGGCCCCGGTGCTGGACCGGTCGCTGTGGCGGCAGCTGGGGGACGCGGGGTTCTTCGCCTTGCGGCTGCCCGAGGCGGACGGCGGGGTCGGCCTCGGGCTGCCCGAGGCCGTGCTCCTCTTCGAGGAGGCCGGACGCGCGCTGCTGCCGGGCCCCCTGGTGGCCACGCATCTCGCCGCGGGAACGGTGCCCGGCGCGGCAACCGGGGAGACCGTGGTGACCGCGGTGGACGGTGCGCTCGTCGCCTGGCTCGCCGAAGCCGATGTGGTGCTGGGGGACGCGGCGGACGCCGTGCCCGTACGGTCCGTCGATCCGCTCACTCCGCTGCACCGGCTGCCGGGGCACGCCGGGGGGACGGCGCGGTGCACAGACCCGGCGGGCGGCCCGGCAGCTCTCACGGCGGTCCTGCTCGCCGCGGCCGAACAGCTCGGCTCGGCCGCCAGGACCACCGAGCTGGCCGCGGGGTACGCCAAGGAGCGTGAGCAGTTCGGCCGGGCCGTCGGGAGCTTCCAGGCGGTCAAGCATCTCTGCGCACAGATGCTCGTACGGTCCGAGCTCGCCCGTACCGCCGTCTATGCCGCCGCGGTCACCGCCGACCCGGTGGAGATCGCGGGTGCCAAGCTCCTCGCCGACGAGGCGGCCGTCCTGGGGGCCCGTGACTGCCTCCAGGTGTACGGCGGAATGGGCTTCACCTGGGAGGCCGACGTGCATCTCCACCTCAAGCGGGCCTGGGTGCGGGCCCGTTTCTGGCAGACGGCGGACCAGGCCGAGGAGCTGCTGGCCGCTGCGCTCTGAGACGTCACCGTCCGTGCGCCCCGTACGTTGATATCGGGTTGTGTCCTTCGCGGACTCGTCACAGGCCGGAGTCGGGGTCCCCCTCCGGTACCCTCCGTTGGGTGCGAGAAGCGTGCTGCCCCGGGGCAAAGGCCCGGGCCCTACGGACGGTCACCGTGGTGGCCGCCGGGGGGAAATGTGCCGCTCGCACAGGGTGTTCGACTACCCGCAGCGTGCGTCGCACAGTATGCACCACGCATACTCCTTCGCGCTGGAATATGCCCGAAGCGCTTGTTGCGGTGACTGTACGTCAACCATGCTGTCTCGCAAGGAAATCACGTTCCGTGATGGCTTTGAGGCGCGAGGCGATGTGTCCGCCGGTTCGGATGGTGTGAGCGGTGCAGGTGCTTCTGGTTCAGTTGGAGGTCGGGCCGGATCCCGCGGAGGTGGGACGGGCCAGAAGGTGGGCCCGTTCACGGCTCGCCGGATCCGGGATAGGGGACGACGAGCCGCTTGCGGAGACGCTGGTGCTGCTCATCTCTGAGCTGGTCACCAACGCGGTGGTGCACACGGGCTGTCCCGCCGTGCTGCGCATGCTTTTCGGCGCGGGCGCAGCGGATGCGGGGACGGTACGCGTGGAGGTCGCCGACGCGAGTGCCCGCCCGCCGCAGCCGCGTCACGCCGAAGGCGATGACACCAACGGCCGTGGTCTCGAACTGGTCGACGGACTCGCCGACCGCTGGGGCTGGCAGCCCGAAGGGGCCGGTAAGAGGATCTGGTGCGAGGTCGACCGCTGTGTGGCTCCCCGGTCGGCGGCGCCGCCCGCCGCGGCCCCGACCGTCACGATGGGCCTGATGCCCGGGGCATACACCGGCTGACGCCGGTCGCCGACTCCGGCCTCGCCCGGCCGTGCCGGACCCGGGGCCGGCGCTACAGCACCGCCACCGGTGCGACCGGCGTGCCGGTTGCGCCCACGAACGGTTCGGGCGTGGCCGACAGGAGGAAGGCGTAACGGCCCTCCTCCGCGCAGGCGTCGGACAGTTCCTCCAGGTTCCAGTTCTGGCCCTGCAGCATGCCCATCTCCACCAGATCCAGGGCGTGCACCGGCAGCCAGAGATTCTCGTTCTCCGGAGGGAAGATCTCGAAGGTGAGCGTGTCGTTGGCAACGGCCGCGGCATCGCGGGCGTGGAACCATTCGGGTGTACGGACCGAAAGGCCCGGTGACGGATAGCCGTATCCGTGTCTGTCGCCGCCGAGGTACACCTGGACCTGGCCGGTCCGCACGAGCACCACGTCCCCCGGGCGCACGCGTACGCGGCAGAACTCCTCGGCCTCGGACAGGTCTTCGGGCGTGACGGCGTGGTTCCCGGGCAGTCGGTCCATGCCCTTCGCGCGTGCCACGTCGAGCAGCACGCCACGGGTGACGAGCGACCGCACCTTGTCGATGCCGCTGAAGCGGGCCCCGGTGTGTGCGGTGATGGTGTCGGCCGGGCGGCCGTTGTAGATCCTTCCCGAATGGGAGGCATGGGTGAGGGCGTCCCAGTGGGTTGCCGCCTGCAGCCCCATCGTCACGGTGTCGTCGCTGGTGGCGACCGTACCGGGGCCGAAGAGCTCCTGATTGATCTGGACCATGGTGTGCAGGGGGTTCACCCGGCCCGGGATCAAGCCGGTCTGGACGCCGTCCTGCTGGAGGGGCAGCGCGAGCGGTACCCGGCGGCCGGTGCGCACCTCCGCGGCGGCTGTCCGCACGACCTCGTCCGTGATCAGGTTGAGCGTCCCGATCTCGTCGTCGGCACCCCAGCGCCCCCAGTTGTTCACGCGCTTCGCGATGTCGTGGAACTCCGGCGGCAGGGTCGGCAGTGACATCGGTCCTCCTGAGGTCCCGGGTTCCTGGGTCTTGTGCTCGGGTGTCCGGCCGACCATAGAATCTAACGGTCCGTCAGATATCGCGGGAAGGGGCCGGACATGGGGAACTTCTTGGCAGGCAAGGCCGTCGCTGTGACGGGTGCCGGCCGGGGCATCGGACGGGCCGTGGCCCTCGCCTGCGCCGCTGAGGGTGCGCAGGTCGTCGTCAACGACCACGGCGTCTCGGTCGGGGGCGGCGATCCCACGTCCGAGGTCGCCGACGCCGTGGTCGAGGAGATCGAGGCGACGGGCGGCCGGGCCGTGGCCGTCGCCGACGACATCTCGACCATGGCGGGCGGACAGCGGGTCGTCGACACGGCGCTGGCACGGTTCGGGCGGATCGACGGAGTCGTCTGTGTCGCCGGAATCCTGCGTGAACGCATGCTCTTCAACATGTCCGAGGAGGAGTGGGACCCGGTCGTCGCAACCCATCTGAAGGGGACCTTCACCGTCTTCCGCGCGGCGTCGGCCGTGATGCGGAGGCAGGGCGGCGGGACGCTCATCGGCTTCACCAGCGGCAACCACCAGGGCTCCGTCGCCCAGGCCAACTACTCCGCCGCGAAGGGCGGGATCATCTCGCTGGTGCGCAGCGCGGCGCTCGGGCTGCACAAGTACGGGGTGACGGCGAACGCGGTCGCGCCCGTCGCCCGCACCCGTATGTCGGCGAACGTGCCGATGGAGCTGAAGGAGATCGGCGAGCCGGAGGACGTGGCGGCGCTCGTCGTCTATCTGCTCTCCGACCGGGCCAGGGAGATCACGGGCCAGGTCTACACGATCGCGGGCCCCAAGATCGCGGTGTGGGCCCAGCCGAGGGAGCTGCGGGCCGGGTACGCGGAGGGGGCCTGGACCCCGGAGAAGATCGCGGAGTTCCTCCCCGGAACGGTCGGCACGGACCCGATGCCCATGCTGGCCCAGTTGGAGGCGATGGCGAAGGCCGCCGCCTCCGGCGACCGCCCGAACATCCAGCCGTCCGGACCGCGGTGACCGGGACCGTGGGCGCCGCGAACCCCACCCCGCCCCCGCCGCGGCAGAGCAGCGCAGGGCAGGGCAGCGCAGGGCAGAGCGGCGCAGGGCAGGGCGGACCGAATCCCCCGCCCCCGTTCCCCGCCCCGGACAAGGCGGCCCATGCGCCGGCCGAGGCGGCCCCTGCCCCGGACGCGGAGGCTCGTACGGCCTTCGGGTCCGGGCCGCAGGACGAGGCGTTCCGGTGCGAGGCCCGCACCTGGCTCGGCGAGCACCTGGGCCAGGGGCTCACCGGGCTCGGCTGGGAGCGGGAGCTCGGGCGGGACGGGTGGATCGGGCTCGGGTGGGAGGCCGACCACGGCAACCGGCGGGCCACGTTGACCCAGCAGGTCGTCTGGGCGGAGGAGTACGCCCGCGCCCGCGCGCCCGGCCGGGTCGGACACATCGGGGAGAACCTGCTCGCGCCCACGCTGATCGCCTACGGCAGCAAGGAGCAGCAGGCCCGCTTCCTGCCCGGAGTCGCTCGCGGAGAGGAGCTGTGGTGCCAGGGCTACAGCGAGCCGGGCGCGGGCTCGGACCTGGCGTCGGTGCGCACCTCCGCGGTGAGGGACGGCGACGGCTACCGGGTCACCGGCCAGAAGATCTGGACGTCGCTCGCCCGCGAGGCCCACTGGTGCTTCGTGCTGGCCCGCACCGAACCGGGCTCGCGCCGCCACCACGGGCTGACGTTCCTGTTGGTGCCCATGGACCAGCCGGGCCGTATCGAGGTGCGGCCGATCCGGCAGATGTCGGGCACCAGCGAGTTCAACGAGGTCTTCTTCGACGGCGCGGAGGCCGTCGAAGCCGTCGGCGGCGAGGGCAACGGCTGGCAGGTGGCGATGGGACTGCTCGCCCTGGAGCGCGGGCTCTCGACTCTGGTGCAGCAGATCGGCTTCGAGGAGGAGCTGGGCCGGGTGGTCGCGCTGGCCGTGGAGAGCGGCGCGGTGGGCGACCCCGTGCTGCGCGACCGTCTCGTACGCCAGTGGGCCGAACTGCGCACGATGCGCTGGAACGCCCTGCGCACGCTGGGTGCTCGGGACGACCCCGGCGCCCCGAGCGTCGCCAAACTGCTGTGGGGCGGCTGGCACCAGCGGCTCGGCGAACTGGCGGTGCAGGTGAGGGGCGCGGCGGCCGCGGGCGGCCCCGGCCCGTGGTCGCCGGCGTACGAACTCGACGAACAGCAGCGGCTGTTCCTCTTCTCCCGCGCCGACACGATCTACGGCGGCTCGGACGAGATCCAGCGCAACATCATCGCCGAGCGGGTGCTCGGCCTACCCAGGGAGTCGCGGTGAGAGGTGTCGTCTTCGACGGCCGGCGGGTCGAGGTGGCCGACGATCTGGAGATACGGGACCCGGGCCCCGGTGAGGTGCTCGTCGCCGTCGCCGCGGCGGGGCTGTGCCACAGCGACCTGTCGGTGATCGACGGCACGATTCCCTTCCCCGTGCCCGTCGTCCTGGGGCACGAGGGCGCGGGCGTCGTGGAAGCGGTCGGCGCCGGGGTCACCCATGTGGTGCCTGGCGACCATGTGGCGCTGTCCACACTGGCCAGCTGCGGAGCATGTGCCGAGTGCGACCGGGGGCGGCCGACCATGTGCCGCAGGGCGATCGGCAGGCCGGGGCAGCCGTTCTCGAGGGGCGGGCGGCCGCTGTACCAGTTCGCGTCCAACTCGGCCTTCGCGGAACGGACTCTGGTGAAGGCGGTCCAGGCCGTGAAGATCCCTCAGGATCTCCCGTTCACCTCGGCGGCACTCATCGGCTGCGGTGTCCTCACCGGCGTCGGGGCGGTGCTCAACCGGGCCAAGGTCGGGCTCGGTGACACGGTCGTCGTCATCGGAACCGGGGGCATCGGCCTCAATGTGCTGCAGGGCGCGCGGCTCGCGGGCGCCCTCACCGTCGTCGCCGTCGACACGAACCCGGCGAAGGAGGAACCCGCACGGCTCTTCGGCGCGACGCACTTCCTCACCTCGGTGGCGGACGTCCGGGAGATCCTCCCGGACGGCGCCCGTCATGTCTTCGAGTGCGTCGGCCACACGGCGCTCGTGCGCCAGGCGATCGACCTCCTCGACCGGCACGGGCAGGCGGTTCTCCTCGGCATGCCGGCCCCGACGGCCGAGGCGACCTTCCTGCCCGCGTCGATGTTCCTGGACAAGTCCATCCTGGGCTGCCGGTACGGCTCCTCACGGCCGCAGCACGACATCGCGCTGTACGCCCGGCTCTACGAGGAGGGCCGGCTGCTGCTCGACGAACTGGTGACCGGCACCTACCCGGTCGAGGACTTCGCCAAGGCGGCGGACGACGCGGAGCACGGGCGGGTGGCACGGGGCGTGCTGACGTTCTGAGCGCAGGCGGCGGACCGGGTCCGCGCACACCGTTCCCCTTCACCGGCGGGCAGCGACCGCCCCGGCAGGTGCGGTGGGGAGCGGCGTACGTTCCCCGCCTGCCCCGCACGGGACCGGGGGCCGCACCCCTGCCCGGACGGGCCCGTCGGCCGGGCAGGGGCCCGCCCGTCAGTGCCTTCCCTCGGGCCGGACCTGCCGCGGCAATGCCCCGCCGCCCCCAGGGTGGTGGTGCTCAAGGGCGCCGGCCACGGCCGCCCTTCAGCCTGCTGCCGACGCCCGGAACGTGCGCCGGTACACCGTCGGCGCAACCCCCAGCGCCGCCTGTACGTGCTGACGCATCGACTGGGCGGTGCCGAAGCCCGCATCGCGCGCCACCCGGTCCATGGACAGGTCGGTGCTCTCGAGGAGGTGCCGGGCGCGCTCGACGCGCTGCTGGGCCAGCCACTGGCCCGGACTGACCCCGACCTCCTCGCGGAAACGGCGGGTGAAGGTCCGTACGGACATGGACTCCTGCCCGGCCAGGTCGCGCAGCTGGATCGGCTCATGGAGACGGGTCATCGCCCAGGCACGCGCATCCGACGTCGTCGCGAGCTGCGGCTCGGGCACGGGGCGCTGGACGTACTGCGCCTGCCCGCCGTCGCGGTGCGGCGGGACGACCGTACGGCGGGCGACCTCGTTGGCGACCGCTGCGCCGTGGTCGCGGCGCACGATGTGCAGGCACAGGTCGATGCCCGCGGCCACCCCGGCGGAGGTGAGCACGTCGCCGTCGTCGATGAACAGGACGTCCGCGTCGACCTTGACGGCCGGGAACGTGCGCTGGAAGTGCTCCGAGGACGACCAGTGCGTGGTGGCCGGCCGGCCGTCGAGGAGTCCCGCCGCCGCGAGGACGTAGCCGCCGGTGCAGATCGACACCAGCCGGGTGCCGGGCCGCAGTCCCGCGAAGGCGGCGGCCAGTTCGGGGGTGAGCCGGCCCTCCTCGTGGACGGGGCCGAGCTCGTACGAGGCGGGCACGATCATCGTGTCCGCGGTGGCCAGCGCCTCGGGCCCGTTCTCGACCAGCACGGCGAAGTCGGCATCGGTGCGGACCGGGCCCGGCGGCCGGACCGAGCAGGTGACGACCTCGTACAGCTTCCGGCCCCAGGGGTCCGCGGCGCGGCCGAAGATGCGCTGGGGAATGCCCAGCTCGAAGGGGATGCAGCCGTCGAGTGCGAGGACGACGACGCGATGCTTCCGCGGTGGCTTCGGGGCGGCCATGGCCCGATCATATCGAATGCTGTCCTTCGGGCCACTCGCTCGTGGACATGCGTCTCCGGATGCTTGGTGACGTGACCCAGACAAGCGATCTCCCCGCAGCTTCCGCTCAGGACGCGGTCCCCCGGCCACGGAGGATCCACCGGGCGTGGTTCGTCGCCGCCGTGACATTCGTGACGATCATCGGTGCGGCAGCCTTCCGCTCGCTGCCGGGACTGCTGATCGATCCGCTGCACCAGGAGTTCGGCTGGTCGCGGGGCACGATCGGGCTCGCGGTCTCCGTCAACCTCGCGCTGTACGGGCTCACCGCGCCCTTCGCCGCCGCGCTGATGGACAGGTACGGCATCCGCAGGGTCGTCGCGGGCGCCCTGACGATCATCGCGATCGGCTCGGGTCTGACGGTGTGGATGACGGCGGCGTGGCAACTGCTGCTGTGCTGGGGGCTGCTCGTCGGGCTCGGAACGGGCTCGATGGCCCTGGCCTTCGCGGCGACGGTGACGAACCGCTGGTTCACCGAGAAGCGCGGTCTCGTCACCGGCATCCTCACGGCGGCGGCGGCCTCCGGGCAGTTGGTCTTCCTGCCCCTGCTGTCGTGGATCGTCCAGGAGCACCACTGGCGGCCGGCCGCCGTCACGGTCGCTCTGGCCGCTCTCGCGGTGGTGCCCTTCGTCTGGCTGCTGCTGCGGGACCATCCGGCGGACGTGGGCGTCGCCCCGTACGGTGCCGAGGAGTTCGTTCCGAAGCCCCCACCGGTGAAGGGGGCCGCCCGTCGCACGGTGGGCGTGCTGCTGTCGGCCGCCCGCACCGGGCCGTTCTGGCTGCTGGCCGGTACCTTCGCCATTTGCGGTGCGTCGACGAACGGTCTGGTGCAGACCCACTTCGTTCCCGCCGCCCATGATCACCGGATGCCCATCACGGCGGCGGCGTCGCTTCTCGCGGTGATCGGTGTCTTCGATGTCGTGGGCACGATCGCGTCCGGCTGGTTCACCGACCGTTTCGACGCGCGCCGCCTGCTCGCGGTCTACTACGCGCTGCGCGGCATCTCCCTGCTCTTCCTGCCGATGCTGCTCGCGCCGTCCGTCCACCCGCCGATGGTCTTCTTCATCGTCTTCTACGGCCTCGACTGGGTGGCGACCGTCCCGCCGACCATCGCCCTGTGCCGGGAGCACTACGGCGACGACTCGGCGATCGTCTTCGGCTGGGTGCTGGCCTCCCATCAGGTGGGAGCGGCGGTCGTCGCCTTCGCGGGCGGTGTCGCCCGGGATCTCTTCGGCTCGTACGACGTGGTCTGGTACGCATCGGGTGCACTGTGTGCGGCCGCGGCGCTGATGGCGCTGGTGATCAGGAGGCGCCAGGCGCCGTCGGTGCTCACGGCAGCGGCCTGATGGTCCCGGCCCTCGCGGTCGTGAGTGCGGCGGCCCGGGCGCCCGGGCCGGTGCCGGGGCCTACGGGCCCTTGGTGCCGGTGGCCGCGTCCCGGTCGCGCAGGCCCGTCAGGGAATCGGCGTACTGCAGCATCAGGCGGGCGAATTCCAGACGGTCGTGCTCGGACCAGTCGGCGGTGATGTACTCGAACGCCTCGCGCTGATGCCTGCGGAAGCGGGCCATCAGCTCGATGCCCTCGGGGCTGAGGTTCAGGACGGTGCGGCGACCGTCCTGCTGCGAGGCGGCACGGATGAGATAACCGGCCTTGATGTTGTCGGTGACCATGCGGCTGGCGACCGAGGGGTCCACGCCGAGGAGTTCGGCCACCGCGCCGACGGTGATCTCCTTGTTGTCGTTCCGGGTGTGCTCCAGAACGATGTTGAGGACGAGCGTGCGGCTCAGGTCCTTGGCCGAGATCGGGTTCGCGACCTCCAGCAGTGACGTGCGGCGCAGCTTGGAGAACGCAGGGCCCACGGCGTCCAGCAGCTCGTCGGGCGTTCTCGGCTTGTTCGGCGTCATGTGCCCCAGCCTATATTCGTGCACCTCCGAAGATACGTGTTGACGTGAAATTACATGCATGCTTGCATGCATATGCGCCCGACATCGGCGTATCCATGCGTGTCCAGTCGGCATGCGTCTCGATCAGCATGTCTGTCAACCAGGGGGAATCACCGTGACCATCCTCATCACCGGCGCCCGCGGCCAGGTCGGCCAGGCGGTCGTCAGCCGCCTTCACTCCGCAGGTCTGCCCGTCCGCGCCGCCAGCGCCCGCCTCGCCGAACTCACCGTTCCTGCCGGCATCGAGGCCACCGAGCTGGTCCTGGACCGGCCCGAGACCTTCCCGGCCGCTCTCCACGGTGTCCGCCAGGTGTTCCTCTACCCCGAGCCCGGCGGCATCGACGACCTGATCAAGGAGGCCGAGGCTGCGGGCGTCGAGCACGTCGTCCTGCTGTCCTCCGCCTCGGTCCTTGCTCCCGGAGCCGAGACCGATCCGCTCGCCTCGCACAGCCTCAAGGTCGAACGCGCCCTGGCCGCCTCGCATCTCACCCACACGTTCCTGCGTGCGGGTGCCTTCGCCAGCAATGCCCTCGGCTGGTCCCACGCCATCGGCCGGAACCTGCCGATCCAGCTCGCCTACCCGGATGCCCACATCGCGCCGATCCACCCCGCCGACATCGCCGACATCGCGGTCGAGGCGCTGACCGGCGGCGTTCTCAGGGGCCGCGCCGTCACCCTCACCGGCGCCCAGTCGCTCACCTTCCATGAGCAACTCGCCGTACTCTCCCGGATCACCGGTCGGGACATCCCCGTGGAGCGGATCAGCCACGACGAGGCCGAGCGGCAGATGAGCGGGTTCATGCCCGCGCCGATGGCCGCCTCCCTGCTCGCGTTCTGGGCCGCAGCGTGCGCCGGCCCCGCCGACATCGCGGACACCACCCGGAGCCTTCTCGGCCGGCCCGCCCGCACGTTCGAGCAGTGGGCACATGAGAACGCCGCCGCCTTCACCCGGAACTGACCTGGGAGGGGCCTGTGCAGGGGCCTGTGTCCGCCCCGTCCGGGGTGCCGAGGGGGGCGGGGTGCCGGTCAGGCGGTGAAGTGTCCGAATCGGCCCTGGTGGAAGAGGAGGGGATCCCCGTCCGGCTCCGCCCCCAGGGCCTCCACCCGTCCCACGACGATCAGATGGTCACCGCCCGTGTGCACGGCCCTGATCGTGCAGTCGACCCAGGCGGGCACGGAGGCCAGCCGGGGGGAGCCCGTCACCGGCGCGGGGTGGTGTGCGACGCCCGCGAACTTGTCTGCTCCGCTCACCGCGAAGGCACGGCACAGCCCGCCCTGGTCCGCGCCGAGGATGTTGACGCAGAACGCCCCCGCGCGGGCGATGCGCGGCCAGGTCGTCGAGGTGCGGGCCACCATGAAGGCGACCAGGGGAGGGTCGAGGGAGAGGGACGCGAAGGACTGGCAGGCGAACCCGGTGGGGCCACCGCCTTCGTCGTCGTGTGCCGTGATGACGGTGACCCCGCTCGCGAAGTGGCCGAGTACCCGGCGGAACTCGCCGGGGTCCACGCCGAGGCGTTCGTCGTCCCGCACGGCGCGCAGCTCCGGGCGCGGAAAGGTCTCCACCGGGCCGGAGGTCGTGGAGGCCCCGGTCGACCTGAGGTAGCGGACCGCGGTTGCCGCCATCGCTGCATGTCCCATCACACGACCATTGAAGCTGACGGTTCGTCAGATGTGAACCCCATGGCTCGATGTCGCGGCGTGCCAGGGGCTCGCCGGGTGGCAGACCGCCGGAACGGCCGCGCGGCCGGAGCTCTCCCTCGTGGTCGGTGACCCGGACACGGGCGAGGTGCGGAACTGCGGAAGGAGTGACGGCGGGGAGCACCCGTCGCCGGCCAGTAGCGTGGAGGTGACGGCGACCGCGACGGTCACGGAGCAGCAGAAGTGGGGAGTCATCCTTGTTCGTCAAAGTCTGTGGTCTGCGGACCGAGCGGGACGTGGACACGGCCGTCGAGGCCGGCGCCGACGCGATCGGGTTCGTCTTCGCCGAGAGCCCGCGCCGTATCGACGCCGACAGCGCGCGGCGCCTGGCGCGCCGCGTGCCGGAAGGGATCATGACGGTCGGCGTCTTCCGCGACCAGCCGCTGGACGAGGTACGGGCCCTGCTGGAGGCCAGTGCCGTGCGCGCCGTGCAGTTGCACGGGCACGAGGACATCGGCTACTACGACGCCCTGCGGCCGGACGGGCGGACGCTGATCCGGGGCGTCGCCGTACGGGGCGACGTGCCGTGCCACGGGGAGCGCGGCGAGGACATCCTGCTGCTCGATGCGCCGGTGCCCGGCGCCGGTGAGACATGGGACCGGTCGGGGAAGCGGCTCCCCCCGCCCGGGCGGCCCTGGCTGCTGGCCGGGGGACTCGATCCGCACAATGTGGCGGAGGCGGTGCGCATGGCACGTCCGTGGGGCGTCGATGTGTCCAGCGGAATCGAGATCAGCCGGGGCGTCAAGAGCCCCGAGCTGATCACGGCGTTCATCGAGGCGGCCCGCAGCGCCGGATAGCGCCGGGGCGCACGATCAGAGCCCTCGGTACCGGGGGGTGCGGCGTTCGACGAAGGAGGCGACGCCCTCGTTCGCGTCCCGCGTCGTCATATTGATCTCCTGCGCCGCCGCCTCGGCGGCGAACGCCGTGGCGCGGTCGGTGTCGAACGCGGCGTTGACGAGCTGCTTGGTGAACGCAAGCGCACGGGTCGGGCCCTGGGCGAGACGCTCGGCCCATTCACGGGCCGTCTTCTCCAGCTCGCCCGCCGGCACGACCCGGTTGACCAGCCCCATCCGCTCGGCGTCGGCGGCGGACAGGGCGTCGCCGAAGAACATCAGCTCCTTGGCCCGCTGCGGTCCGATCAGCCGCGGCAGCAGATAGGCACCGCCGCCGTCAGGGACCAGGCCGCGCCGTACGAACACCTCGATGAACCGGGCGGATTCGGCGGCCAGCACCAGATCGCAGGCGAACGCGAGATGGGCGCCGATCCCGGCGGCGGTGCCGTTCACGGCGGCGATCACGGGCTTCTCGCAGTCGAGCACGGCCGCGATGAGGCGCTGTGCGCCGAGCCGGATCGTACGGGCGACATCGCCCGGGATCCGTTCGGTGCCGGACGGCGCTCCGCGCAGGTCCGCCCCGGCGCAGAAACCCTTGCCGGTGGCGGTGATCACGACGGCCCGTACCCCGGGGTCGGCGGAGGCGTCCGCAAGGATTGCGATGATCCGCTCCCGCTGTTCCGGAGTGAGGGCGTTCATCACCTCGGGGCGGTCGAGGGTGATCCACAGGACGCCGTTGCCGGTGGTGTGGCGGATCAATGCGCCTCCAGGGTCCGGGGTGCGGGGTGGCACACGGCCAGTGCATCCAGCGCCACCGCGCCCTGCCCGCGCGGCAGCACCATCAGGGGGTTGATGTCGAGCTCGGCGAGGTCCCCGCCGAGTTCCAGCGCCATCCGCTGGATCCGCAGGACGACTTCGACGAGTGCGTCCACGTCCGCCGGGGGCCGGCCCCTGACGCCGTCCAGCAGTGCCCGCCCGCGCAGTTCGGTGAGCATGGAGCGGGCCTGGTCCTCGCCGAAGGGTGGGACGCGCACCGCCACGTCCTGGAGCACCTCCACCAGCACCCCGCCCAGGCCCACCGTCACCGTCGGCCCGAAGAGCGCGTCGTGGGTGACACCGACGACCATCTCGACGCCCCGCTCGACCATCTGGCAGACCAGGATGCCGTCGAGGGCGATGTCCTCGTAGCGGGCGATGTCGGTCAGTTCACGGTAGGCGTCCCTGACCTGGCTGGCCGAGGTCAGCCCGATCTTCACCAGACCCAGCTCGGTCTTGTGCGCCAGCTGGGGTGCCGATGCCTTCATCACCACCGGATAGCCCACCAGACCCGCCGCGCGCACGGCTGCGGCCGCACTGGTCACCAACTGCTCGCGCGGTACGCGGATGCCGTACGCCCGCAGCAGTTGCTTCGCTGCGTGTTCGCTCAGCCGGTGGCCGGGGCGGAGCAGGGCCTGTGCCTTGCGGAAGGAGGGGGAGAGGGTGCGGGGTGCCTCGTCGAAGGCGGAGCGGTAGCCGGTGGTGAACCGGTGGTGGTCCAGGTACGCCTTCACCGCCGTGATGCAGTTGGCGAACGTACGGAAGGTGGCGACCCGCGACGACCCGAGCAGCGTCGTGCGGTAAGCCTCCTCCGTACCGACCGGCGAGCCCCACACCACGCACACCAGCTTGTCCGTCGTCTCCGCCGCGTCCACGAGATCCTGGGCGAGCTTGTCGCTCATGGGCGGGAACGGGCCGGTGATCGGGCAGATCAGCACACCGACCTGGGGGTCGGCGAGGATCGCTTCGATGATCTTCCGGCCGCGCCAGTCGCCCACCGGGTGGCCGCCGTTGTCGACGGGGTTGGCGACGTTCAGGTACTCCGGTATCCACTGGTGCAGTTCGGTCTGCTTGGCCCCGGACAGCTGCGGCAGTCGCAGCCCGGCCGCGGTCGCCA
Organism: Streptomyces sp. NPDC043861; assembly: GCF_056435905.1. Lineage (NCBI taxonomy): Bacteria > Bacillati > Actinomycetota > Actinomycetes > Kitasatosporales > Streptomycetaceae > Streptomyces > Streptomyces sp. NPDC043861. The sequence continues at coordinate 251,788 of NZ_JBWKDP010000004.1, forward strand.
GATCCGAGAAGTGCGCGCCCGTGCCGCCGGAGATCGAATAGACGACGACGCCTTCGGCCCGCGGCTTGCGCGCCCGCGCCAGCAGGGCGGCCGTGTCCTGGAGTTCGTCGAGCCCGTCCACACGGATCACGCCGTACTGCCGCATCGCCGCGTCCACGACCCGGTCGGCACCGGTCAGCTTGCCGGTGTGGGACGCGGCCGTGCGTGCGCCCGTCTCCGTCCGTCCGACCTTCACGGCCACGACCGGCACCCCGTGGCGCGCGGCCCGGTCGGCGGCGAGCAGGAAGGAGCGCCCGTCCTTGAGCCCTTCGACGTAGCAGGCGATCGCCCCGACCTCGGGCCTTCCCGCGAAGTACGAGATGAAGTCGGCGGTCTCCAGATCGGCCTCGTTGCCGGTGGGCGCCCAGTGGGAGAGCCTTACGCCCAGCTCCTGCATCGTGAAGACGGGCCTGCCCTGATGACCGGACTGGGTGATGAGTGCGACGGCGGGCCCTTCGAGGTCGTCGCGGAACTTCTCGAAGGCGTTGAGATTGGTGTTCGGCCCCAGCAGGCGCAGTCCGGAGCGCTCGACGGCCGCGGCCAGCCGCCGCTGCGCCGCGGCGCCCTCCTCGCCCGTCTCCGCGAAACCGGAGGCGAACGCCACCGCGAACTTCACCTTGGCCTGCGCCAGTTCCTCGATCACGGGCATCGGGTCGGCCACGAGGAGCACAGCGAGATCGACGGGCTCGGGCAGTTCGGCGACGGAAGCGGCACAGGGCAGTCCGAACACGGTGCTACGACTCGGGTGCACGGGATGCAACCGCGCGCCGACGCGTTCGGACCAGCCGATCAACTGCCGTGTGATCCCCGTGTTCGGGCGGCCTTCCGTGTCGGAGGCCCCGACGACGGCGACCGACTCGGGCCGGAAGAACCGGTCGAGATCGGGAACGGGCGTGTACAGCGTGCGGCCGCTGACATCCAGATCGCCCTCGCCCGCGGCGATGCCGTGGACAGCGGGCCCGGGCTGCTCCCCGCAGGCCACGACTCGGGCGCGGAGGTCGGTGGTGAGGGTGCCGTGGGTCGATCCAAGCATCTTCCGCCCGCTCCTTGCTCGTCGGCCAAGTTACTGACGCATAGTCAGATTACCCAGCTGACGGACGGTCAGGAATGGGTGTGCAGGCAAAGCCCGTTTTCCCCCGCGCTTCCGCCGCCCGGTCCGACCGCAGCCCGGGCGGCGGTCGGACCGGGTTCATCGTCCGGGCTGCGAGCGGGAGGGCCAGGCCGGCCGGACCGGCGCCCACGGAGAGGCCCGAGGCGCTTTCGTCGGGAGGGCCGGGTCCCTAGTTGCAGTGGGCGCCGCCGTGGAGCGAGTGCGACGCGTTCTGGTTCTTCATGGTCGCATTGAGGTTGGCCGCGGACTTGGCACGGATGACCTGCTTGGCGACGGACGCGTCGAAGTTGCTGTTGTAGTAGACGACGACATCACAGGTGCTCTCGTTCCGCACGGACGCCACGTTGTTCCAGATGCGCTGCCCGGCTGCGTTGCAGATGGACCCGGTGCCCTCGCGGCTGCACACGAACTCCGCCGGCGTCGGGATCATGTAGTGCGCGCGGCTCTCCTTGGTGTCGTGGATCGCGCCCGCCAGATTCGAGTTGTAGTAGAAGCAGACCTCCCCCGCGTCGCACCAGCCGTCGAGCTGCTTCGGGGTCACCGGGCCCGCCTGTGCTCCGGTCGCCGTGGCGAGGGCGGCGCCGGCGAAGGCGAGGGTGGCGGATCCGATCACGGCCATGCGCTTGAGCAGCATGAGGTTCCTTTCGCTCAGGGAGAGCCTGCCGGACCGCGAAGGGGGTGGGAGCGGGTGATGTGCTGCACCGGCCCAGCGGTGAAGGATGAACATCGAGCAGGCGGATCGATACTTTGATCGAATGCCAACTTCGGTGTCAAGTGCGGCCGGTGCTGCTGTGGAGCCCCTGCCCCGGGAGGCGTCCGCTCGGAGTTCGGCCCGGTTCGTTCGGGCGCATCCTGACGTGCGGGTGCGGGTGCGGGTGCGGGTGCGGGTGCGGGTGCGGAGGCAGGGGCAGGGCGCCGTTGACCGTCGCATGTGTCGAGGCCGCCTGCGTCGGCAGAGGGAGAGGTTTCCCTCTGCCGCGCAGGGGCGCCTTCGGTCTCCCGGGGCCGGCCGTCCCCGGGGGCCGGACAGGGCCTAACCGCAGTGGGCACCGCCGTGGAGCGAGTGCGACGCGTTCTGGTTCTTCATGGTCGAGTTGAGATTGGCCCAGCTGTTGGCGCGGATGACCTGCTTGGCGACCGAGCCGTTGAAACCGCTGTTGTAATAGACGATCACGTCGCACATGCTCTGGTTCTCCACGGATGCCACGTTGTTCCAGATCGGCTTTCCGGCGGCGTTGCAGATCTCCCCGCCGCCTTCGCGGCTGCACACGAATCTCGCCACGTTGGGGACGTCGTAGCGCGCCATGCTCTGCCGTGTGTCGTAAATGGCACCCGCGCGGCCGGAGTTGTAGTAGAAGCAGACCTCGCCCCGGTCGCACCAGCCGTCCACCTGCGCGGGGTTGAGGGGGCCCGCCTGTGCTCCGGTCGCCGTGGCGAGGGCGGCGCCGGCGAAGGCGAGGGTGGCGGATCCGATCACGGCCATGCGCTTGAGCAGCATGAGGTTCCTTTCGCTCAGGGAGAGCCTGCCGGACCGCGAAGGGGGTGGGAGCGGGTGATGTGCTGCACCGGCCCAGCGGTGAAGGATGAACATCGAGCAGGCGGATCGATACTTTGATCGAATGCCAACTTCGGTGTCAAATGCGGGGCGTGGCTACTGCGGGGGCTCCTGCGTCGGGAGGTTACCGCCGGGTTCAGCGCGACAGGCTGCGCGCCGTCCTCCGTGCGTCCCGGGCCATTTCGCGGAACATCCCGCTGATCGGATTGGTGAAGCCCGTGAAGTACAGCCCCGGGGCCTCCCGCGGGGGGCGCGCGCCATGGGCCACCGGCCTGCCGCGGTCATCCAGGATGCCGAGGTGGCCGACCAGGGGCTCGAGGCCGCGCTGGTAGCCGGTGGCGGCGATGACCGTGTCCGGGGCGATGTGGGAGCCGTCAGCCAGGACCACCTTGCCGTCGTCGAACGACTCCACGGCGGCGACGGGTTCGACGCGGCCCGTGCGGATCGCCTTGACCAGGCCGACGTCCTGGACCGGGATGGCCCCCTGCCTGACCCGGGAGTAGAGGCCCGTTCCGGGGCGGGGGAGTCCGTGTGCCGAAAGATCGGGCACGGAGATCCGGCACATCAGGGCTCCGGCCAGGTCCACCAGGCGGACCGGGAGGTGCCGGACCAGGATGCCTGTCCGCTGCGCGGGCCAGCCGGCGGTCGAGCGCCGGACGATGTGGGGGACGGTGCGTACGGCGAGCCGTACCCGCGCCGCGCCGCCCTCGGCCAGGTCGGCGGCTATCTCGGCGCCCGTGTTGCCCGCGCCGACGACCAGCACGTCCTTGCCCGAGTAGGGGGCCGGGCTGCGGTATGCCGAGGCGTGCAGGAACTCGCCCGTGTACGCGTCCAGGCCCGGCCAGTCCGGCACGCGCGGGGTGTGGTTGTAGCCGGTCGCCACGACGACCGCGCGTCCGGTGAGGCGGCGTCCGCCGCTCGCGTGCAGCACCCAGTCGTCGCCCACGGGCTCGACCCGGGACACCTCGACGCCCGTCACCAGCTCCAGCTCATGGAACTCCGCGTACTTCTCCAGGTAGCGGATCACATCGTCCCGTGACACCCACCGCCCGAACTTCCGGGGCATCGGGAGGCCGGGCAACCCCGACAGCCGCCGGGTGGTGTGCAGACGCAGCCGGTCGTAGTGCCCGCGCCAGGACGCCCCCACGGAGTCCGACTTCTCCAGGACCACGGCCCTCACGCCGCGCTCCCTCAGTGCAGCGGCGGCTGCGAGACCACCGGGGCCGGCGCCGATGACGTACACGGGGCGGTCGTCCGTGCGGTCCCCCGGAGGGCCGGGGGTGGAGTCGGTGTGTCTGTCGTCGGCCATGACAGCTGAGCGTAATCGTCCGTTCACTTGATGGGTCTCAGTCAAGAGGGGAATCGATTGCAAATCGGTCACGACGCCCGCTCTGTGCCGACCTCTTGCGCGGGCGCCTCTCCATCCGCTGAACTGACGTACCGTCAGATCAGTGTGAAACACCAGAGGAGGACGCGGAATGCGGACGATCTGGCTCACCGGGGCCGAATGGCTCGCCGTCCTCCGCATCGGCCTCGGCCTGTGGTGGCTGGAGAGCTGGCGGCACAAGGACAAGAAGGGCTGGTTCGAGCGGGGTACCGGCATAGCGTGGGCCGCCGATGTCGCGGGCAGGCACCGGTGGGCGTTCGTGAGGGCGGGGTTCGACAAGGTCGTGGCCCCTCGCCCCAAGGCCATGGCGTACCTCGTCGTCTACGCCGAACTAGCCCTCGGGCTCGGGCTGATCACCGGCTTCCTCACCCCGGTCGCCCTGGTCGGCGGACTGCTCCTCAATCTGCTCTATCTCGTTCTCATGATCCACGACTGGGCCGAGCAGGGGCAGAACGCGATGATGGCGCTGATCTCGCTCGTCGCCCTCTTCGCCATGTCCTGGCAGGTCTGGTCCCTCGACCATGCGATCGGACTGTTCCGATGAGTGCCGCCACTCCTGAGACCGACGCCTTCACCAGGACCTACTGGGAAGCGGCCGCCGAGGGACGGTTGCTGATCCGGCGCTGTACCGCCTGCCGGAAGGCCCACCACTACCCCCGCGAGTTCTGCCCGCACTGCTGGAGCGACGACGTCGTCTGGGAACGGGCCTCCGGCCGGGCGACGCTCCACACCTGGTCCGTCGTGCACCGCAACGACCTCCCGCCCTTCGCCGGCCGCACCCCCTACACCGCGGCCGTCGTCGACCTCGCGGAAGGGCCGCGGATGATGACCGGGATCGTGGAGTGCGCGGAGGCGGACCTGCGGATCGGCATGGAACTGGACGTCACCTTCCGCGAAGGGGACGGGGGAGTGGCTGTGGCGGTCTTCCGGCCGGCCTGACCTCGTTACGAGGCGGGGTCGGCCATCCGGCGCATCACGGCGGCCGGGAGCGCCGGGTTGTCCAGGGCCAGGCGGATCGTCTCCTTGTCCCGCGTATGTGCGGGCGCTGTACGAGGCGCGGGTGCCGATGTACGAGCCGGAGGAGGTCGACCGGCATGTGGAGGCGCGGCTGGAACGGCAGTACGTGCTGGACCGCAGGCCGAAGCCGATCGTCGCGTACGTCATCGAGGAGTCGGTGCTGCACCGGCCGATCGGCGGCGGGGCGGTGCTCAAGGAACAGCTCGCGCATCTGCCGGAGTCGGTGCGCACCAGGAACCATCTGGCGGTGCAGGTGATGCCGACCCAGCGAGCGGTGCACGCGGGGCTGAGTGGGCCCCTGAAACCACTGAGCACCCGGGACGGGCGGAATCTGGGGTATGCCGAGGTTCAGGGCGGGGCTGCCTTGATCTCCAGGCCCGAGGAGGTCAACCGGTTGTTCGACCTCTTCGGCGCCTTGCGGGCCCAGGTCCTCACCCCTGGGAGTCCGTGGAACTGATCGAGAGGATGGCGGCGAGACCGTGAACCCCGGCCTGGTCTGGTTCAAGAGCAGTCACAGCGGCAACGAGGGGGATGCCTGCCTCGAAGTCGCCTACGACTGGCGCACGTCCAGCTACAGCGGCAACGAGGGCGGCGCGTGCGTCGAGGTCGCCGCCTGCCCCCACACCGTCCACGTGCGCGACTCCAAGGTCATCGACGGCCCCACCCTCGCCGTCGCGCCCGGTGCCTGGGCCGCGTTCGTGGAGGGCACGACCACCCCGTAACCGTCCCCACGGGGCGTCGACCGCCCGGCCCATGAGCCCGGAAGACGGTGATGTGGGGCCTTCCGTCGCGGAAGGCCCCACATCACCTCGCTCGGACCGGCTTCAGAAGCGGCCGGTCATCCCCGGGATACCCGGAGGCGTGGGGAGCGGCAGCTTGTGGGCGCTGCGCTCACGCGCGGCCGGAGCCGCCTGGCAGGTCACGTCCTGCGCCGGCAGCTTGCCGGTGGTCAGGTACGTGGTGGCAGTCTTGTCGGCGCACGACTTGGAGCCGTAGATGCCGTGTCCGACGCCCCCGGCGACCGTGACCATCCGCGAGCCCTTCATGACCCGGTGCAGGCCCTGGCCGCTGCTCAGCGGCGTCTGGGAGTCCCACTCGTTCTGCAGGACGAGCGCACCGACCTTGTTGTCGATCGTGGTGGCGGGCTCGCTGCCGTTCTTCTTCCAGAACGCGCACGGCTTGATGTTGGACGCGAAGTCACCGTACAGCGGGTACTTGGCCTTGTCCCGGATCGCGTCGCGGCGGTACTGCTCGGGGTCGCGCGGCCAGGCACGGGTGTCGGCGCAGACGACGGACCAGAAGCTGGCGTCGCTGTTGTCCGAGGGCACGGCACGGCCGAACGTCGGCGAAACCGGCCGCGCCGGCGCCTTGGTCTCCCGGCTGAGGGACGGGTTCCTGCCGGCGGCCGCCTTCTTCAGCTCGACGATCGACTCGGCGGCTTCGCGCACACTGAAGAACATGGCGCGGCCCGTGCGGATGTCGTCACCGGTGAGGGGCGTGCCGTTGACCTTGATCGGCTTGCGGTCGGCCTGGGCGACCAGGTCCCAGAAGGTCTTGCCGACCTTGGCCGGGGTGTCACCCAGCTTGTACTTCGTGTTCCGCTGGGCGGTCCACTCGGTCCACCTCTTGAAGGCGGGCTCGGTGCCCTCCGCCCAGATCTGGATCATGCCGCGCCAGATCCGTGCGGGGTCGACGGCGCTGTCGAGCACGAACCTGTCGGCGCGCTGGGGGAACATCTGCGTGTAGACGGCGCCGAGATAGGTGCCGTACGAGTACCCCAGGTAGGAGATCTTCTTCTCGCCCAGCACGGCCCGGATCACGTCCATGTCGCGGGCGGTGTTGCGGGTGGTCATGTGGCGCAGCCTGTCGCCCTGCCTGGCGTCGCACTTCGTGGCGACGGCCTTGGCCCACTTGACGTCCTTGGCGAACGTCCCGGCCTTGTAGGGGCGTTCCGAGTTCCGCTCCTTGGTGGTCAGGCCGCAGCTGACGGGGGAGCTCTGGCCGACACCGCGCGGGTCGAAGCCGATGAGGTCGTACTTCCGCTGCACGGACTTGGGCAGCTCCGTCGCCAGGATCAGCGGCATGGCGAGGCCTTCCCCGCCAGGTCCGCCCGGATTGATCAGCAGCACGCCGCGGCGCTCCGCGGCGGTGCTCGTCTTCATCCGCGATATCGCGAGGTCGATCTTCTTGCCGCCGGGGCGGCTGTAGTCGAGCGGCACCTTGATCGTGGCGCACTGGTAGCCGGCCGGGGATCCGCTGTCGCAGCGGTGCCACGCGGGCCTCTGCTGAAGGTAGGGCTTCAGGGGGTTCTCGGCGGCGGCCGCCGTGGCCGGGGCGAGCGAGGGAACCAGGGTGGCGACGGCACTCACCGCCAGGAGGGGGGCTATTCGTCTGCTTCGCACGTGGGGAAGGTCCTTAGGATCAGTGCGTGTGGGACGCACCAACCCTTTCGCACAAGGCAGTTAGGGCGAATCCCTCGGCGAGGTGGGATTGGTCCGACCGTGGGTGGACGGGCCCGTGTGACAGATGGTCCCTGAGTCGTACACCCACGACCGGCTCCGCCGCGTCTTGGTATGTCGGGCCTATGGCCAGAGCAATTCCCTTGCCCAGGAGTCGTCTTCACGCCGGTAGCGCAACCGCAGGTGCCGGCGTCGTGCGTCGCCCTGGAAGAACTCCACCTCGGACGGTTCGAGGACGTACACCGTCCAGGTCCCCGCCATTGAATCCGGCTCGTCGCTCGCCCGCTTCCAGGCGGCCTCGTTGGCGCGCGTCAACTCCTCGGTGGAGCCGAGCACTTCGCTCTGGCGTCCCACCAGCGCCGCGGCCAGGGCTCCCGTCGAGCGGGTGTGGAGATCGGCGTACGCCTCCTCGGCCGTGCCCTGCACGACCCGCCCCCGGACCCGGATCTGCCGTCCCTGCGAAGGCCAGTAGAAACCCAGGGCCGCCTCCGGGTGCGCCGCGAGCTGGCGGCCCTTCGCGCTGGTGGTGTGCGAGGCGAAGTGCCAGCCGTGCTCGTCCGCGTCATGCAGCATCAGCGTCCGCACGTCGGGCCGGCCCGCTTCGTCGACGGTGGCCAGATGCATGGTGTGCGGCTCCGGCTGACCTGCCGATGCCGCTTCCACGAGCCACTCCCGGAACAGCGGAAGCGGCGCGTCGGGCGCGTCGGCGGGGTCGAAGGAGGGCAGCTCGGTGTCCCAGACCCGCAGGGAACGGAGTACGTCGTGGAAGTCGCTCATGGGGGCCATCCCACACCACGGCCGCCGTCGACGTGCGGCCGCGGCGGGATGTGACGTGGGACGACGCCGCCGAACTCCAGCGAGAGCTCGCCGATCGCAGCCGGCACCGGTGTGCCGGCCCGGTCGATCCGCTGGTTGCGTGCCACGGCGTACGCCGAGCAGTCCTGGACCGGGACCGCCCGGGCCGCCTTCTGGAGGTCGTCGCGGATCTTCTTCGCAGATCAGGTGCTTCCAGGGGGTGCGCGGCAGGATCCGCACCATCCGCACACACAGGGCGATCGCGCGCGGCGACGAGACGACCATCTCCTTGGCGAACTTCTCGGCGAACCGCTGGTTCAGCTCGATGCCGGGCCGCACGTCCGCGAAGAATCTGCTCGTCCTCGCCTCACCCGGCCGGCTCAGCGTCCGAGCACCACCGTCCCGGCCGAGCAGAACCAGCCGCCCGTCCCCGACGCCACCGCCAGTTCGGGGAGGCTCCCGTCGGGCCGGCGCACCTGATGTCCGCCCGCCTCGCCACGCAGCTGCCGTACCGCCTCGACCAGCAGGAACAGTCCTCGCATCCCCGGGTGGCAGGCCGAGAGCCCCCCGCCGTCGGTGTTCACCGGCAGCTCGCCGTCCAGTCGTAGACGGCCCTTCTCCACGAACGCCCCGCCCTCTCCCTTCGCGCAGAACCCGAGGTCCTCCAGCGTCACGAGCGTCATATAGGTGAAGGCGTCGTAGATCTCGGCGATGTCGATGTCCTGCGGCCGGACCCCGGCCCGCTCGAACGCCAGCCGCCCGCTGACCGCCGCCGGGGACACCGTGAAGTCCTCCCATTCCGACATCGTGGTGTGCGAGACGTGTTCGCCCGTGCCGAGGACCCACACCGGCGCCTTTGCCGTGTCCGGCACGTACTCCTCGGCCGCCAGAAGTACCGCGCAGCCGCCGTCGCTGCGGATGCAGCAGTGCAGCTTGGTGAACGGATCGGCGATCACCGGTCCGTCCAGCACCTCGTCCACGGTGATCGGCTCGCGGAACATCGCCGCGGGGTTGTGCGAAGCATTCGCCCGAGCCTGGACGGCGACCTCGGCCAGCTGCTCGAGCGTGGTGCCGTACTCGTGCATATGGCGGCGGGCGGCCATCGCGTACTTGGCGATCAGGGTGTGCCCGTACGGCACCTCGAACTGCAGCGGCCCGCGCCCGCCGAAGGAGAGGTCGGAGGTGCGGCGCCCGGCCCTGATGTCGGCGCGGGCCGTGGACCCGTAGACGAGCAGCACCGCATTGGCGTGGCCCGCGGCGATGGCGTCCGCCGCGTGTGCGGCCATGACCTCCCAGGTGGCGCCCCCGACGGCGGTGGAGTCCACCCAGCGCGGCCTGAGGCCCAGATACTCGGCGACCTCGACCGGTGCGAGCGTGCCGAGCCCGGCCGATGCGAGGCCGTCGACCGTGCGCCGGTCGAGCCCGGAGTCGGCGAGGGCGCGCCGGGCCGCCTGGGCGTGCAGGGTGTAGGGGGTGGGGCCGTCGACGCGGCCGCAGTCCGAGAGGGATATGCCGACGACGGCGACCTTGCGGGGGGTGCGAGGGGTGCGCTGACTGATGGGCATGAATCTGACGGTACATCAGATCCCGATGTCCGGTCCCCGGCGGTAGTCTCGGAGGCATGGCCCGTTCCACTGCGGAAGACGTCGACGGCTATCTCGCGGAGGTGGCGGAACCCGACCGGCTGACGGCGCTGGTCAGGGTCCGGGAGCTGTGCCGCACCGAGCTCGACGGCTACGAGGAGCTGATGGCGTACGGCATGCCCGCCTACCGCCGTCCCGGCGGTGAGCCGGAGATCGCCTTCGCAGCCCAGAAGCAGTACCTCTCCTTCTATCTGATGCGGCCCGATGTCCGTGAGGCGTTCGCCGACCGGCTCGCCGACCAGGACATGGGCAAGGGGTGCCTGCGCTTTCGCCGCACCGAGCGGATCGACTTCGCTCTCGTGCGGGATCTGCTGAGGGCCACCGCTGCGGGGCCCGGCGAGGTTTGCTGACCGGGGCTCTGTGATTCTCGGGCCCCCGCCCCTAACATGACGCCCCGTCAGTCATGGAGGGGAGCCCATGGACGCCGCCTTCACCCCCGAGCAGTCCGCCATCCGCCGCACCCTGCGCGCCGCACTGTCCCGGGAATCACCCCCGGGTCCTGCGGATCACGAATGGGGATACGACCCCGGGCTCTGGCTCCTTCTCGCCGCGGAGCTCGGACTGCCCGGCCTCGCGCTGCCCGAGGAGTACGGAGGCGTCGGCGGCGGCACCGTCGAGCTGGCGCTCGCCTTCGAGGAGGCGGGACGGGCGTTGGTGCCGTCGCCGCTGCTGGCCACCGCCGGGCTGGTCGCACCGCTGATCGCCGCGCTGGGGACGGAGCGGCAGCGTGCGGAGCTCCTGCCGCGCCTCGCGGACGGCTCGCTCACGGCCGCCCTCGTCGTTCCGGGCGCACGTCTCGCCACCGCGCTCGGGCTCACCGGGAGCGATCCCGATGCGTCCTGGGCCGGGGGCGGGCGGGCCGGCGGCATCCAGGCGAGGCCCCTGCCGGAGGGCGGCGGGCGGCTGCTGTACGGCGAGGCCGCCCAGGTCCTGGACGGGCACAGCGCCGGGCTGCTCCTCGTCGCCGCCCGCACGGGCGGTTTCGCACGGGGCCGCACCCTCCTCTTCCTCGTCCGGGCCGACGGGGCGGACGGACTGACCCGCACCCGCTGGACCGCCCTCGACGGGACCAGGCCCCAGGCCCGTGTCGAACTCCGCGACACCCCGGCGGAGTTGCTGGGGGACGACCGGGAGGCCGATGTCCCGGCGGCGCTCGCCGCCACCGGCCGTACCGTCGCCGCCCTGCTGGCTGCCGAAGCCGTCGGTGCCGCCTCGTCCGCCCTGGAGCGCACCGTCGCCCATGTCAGGGAGCGCGAGCAGTTCGGCCGCCCCATCGGCTCCTTCCAGGCCGTCAAGCACCGTCTGGCCGATCAGTACGTACGCGTCGAGGCGGCACGCTCCGCGGCCCGCTGTGCTGCCGGGGACCCGGAAGCCGGCGGGCTCGCTCTCGCCCAGTGCCTCGAAGCGCTCCGCGCCGTCAGCGGCGAGGCCATCCAGCTGCACGGAGGAATGGGCTTCACCTGGGAGCACGAAGCCCACCTCTACTTCAAGCGGGCGGCGTCCGACGAGCTGCTCTTCGGCCCCGTCCACCGGCTGCGGGCCCGTGCCGCGGAGGCGGCGGGCCTCTTCGCGGAGCGGTTCGCCCCTGAGGCGGTGACGGTCTGATGGCTCCCGGGCCCCGTGTGCGGAACGTCACGCGCAAGCTGGTTCAGAAGGTGTCGTCGACCCCCCTCTTCGCGAGGACCGCCCCGCACTTCATCCCGGCCATGGACCGGGCCGTCCACCGCCTGACCCGTGGAAAGGTCCTGCTCAGCGCCCAGATGCTGCCGGGATTGGTGCTCACCGCGCGGGGCGCGAGGTCAGGGCTCCCGCGTCGGACCCCGCTCGCCTGCATGCCCGAGGAGGGCGCCGGGAGCTGGATCCTGGTCGGCTCCAACTTCGGTCGCCCCGGCCACCCGGCGTGGACGGGGAATCTGCTGAAACATCCCGATGCCGAGGTGAGCTGGAAGGGCGAGGACATACCCGTACGGGCACAGCTCCTCGGCGGGGCGGAGCGCGAAGCGGCCTGGCAGGCGGTCCTGACGTTCTGGCCGCCGTATGCGGCGTACCAGGCGAGGGTGGAGCGTGAGATACGGCTGTTCCGGTTGGTGCGCCGGACGGGCCGGTGATGCGGGCGCGCCGTGGTGACAGGACTCGGCGCGGGCGCGCCCGCCGTCGTGTACCGCGCGCTACTTGGTGGGCTTCTTGCCGGTGATGCCCAGGTGCACCAACAGGGCCAGATTCGGCTTCAGTTCGGCCTGCTTGACGCCCCAGGTCTGGAAGCCCTTCTGGTGCGAGGCGACCGCTGCGAGCATGGCGACCAGTGAGCCTGCCATGGCCGCCGGGCTCACGTCCTTGTCGACCTTGCCCTTGGCCTGGAGCTCCTTCACCGACTCGGTGAGGGAGTTGGTGACCGAGTTCAGGATCTTCATGCGGATCTTGTAGAACCGTTTGTCCCCTTCGGCGGCGCCGAGGTCCACGACGCGCAGGATCGCGTCGTGCTTGCGCCAGAAGTCGAGGAATCCCTCGACGAGTTCCTCGGCGGTCTGCCAGCCGGCCTTGCCGACCCAGGAACGGCCGGACACGAGAGCGGTCAACCCGGCGCCCTCGCTGGCCATTTCCTCCGCAATCTCGAGGACAGCGCCCTCGACGTCGGGGAAGTACTGGTAGAAGGTCGCGGGCGAAGTACCCGCTTTGCGGGCCACGTCGATGACCTTGACGTCCCGGTACGGCGAGGAGCTGAGCATCTCGCTGAGGCAGTCGAGCAGCTTCTGCCGCGTCGCCTGGCCGCGTCGTCCGGCCACGCGGCCGTCGACGGTGCGTACTTGTCCTGTCATGCCGTCAGCTTACCGAGGGGTGATCGGCGCGCGATTCGGCCGACTGCAAATGGGGTGCGTCCCTCGTACGGGCTAATAGTGTTATCAACAGCCTGTGGATAACTTTGGTGGACAACTCAACGAACAGTCCACCTCTGCGTGCGGCAGGCTCTACTCTCGGCTTGACTGTGACTGGAGTCACACTCTGCGTGGAGGAAGGGGCCGGGCCATGGCCGCATTCACCGAGGGCATGCCCTGCTGGGTGGACGCCCAGCTGCCCGACCTCGCAGCGGGCAAACGCTTCTACGGCGAATTGTTCGGCTGGACGTACGGCCGGGACGAGAAGGCCGCCGCCGAGCCGTACGGCCACTACACCGAGGCATTTCTCGACGGAAAGCTCGTGGCCGCGCTCGCGCCCAAACGTGATGGGCGCATGCCCACGACCTGGGGCGTCTACTTCTCCACCGAGGACGCCGCGAAGACCGCCGCCGGCATCGGGGAGGCCGGCGGCCAAGTGATCATGGCTCCGATGCCCGTGGGCCGCTCCGGCACGATGGCGCTGGCCGCGGATCCGGGCGGCGCCGTCTTCGGGCTCTGGCAGAAGGGCGAGATGCCCGGCTTCGAGGTCCAGGGCAAGCCGGGATCGTTCTGCTGGACCGAGGTCTACACCCGGCAGAAGGAAACCGTCGACCGCTTCTACGAGGAGGTCTTCGGCTTCCAGGGCACCCCGCTGTCCGACGAGACGATCGACTATCTGATGTGGTCGCCCAAGGGCACGGAACCGGGCGAGGACACCGCGATCGGCGGACGCAGCGTGATCACCGACGCGTTCCCCGCCGAGATGCCAGGCCACTTCCTCGTCTACTTCGCCGTGGCGGACTGCGACAGAGCCGTGGAAACGGTGACCGGCCTCGGCGGCCGGGTCACGGCACCGCCCTTCGACATTCCGTACGGACGCATGGCCGTCCTCGCGGACAACCAGGGGGCCGCGTTCGCGGTCCTCGCCGAACCCGAGCGGTCTCATAAGCCGGAAGGGCCGCCCGGTGAGCCCGAAGAGGCCCCAAAATAGCCTGAGACACCCCGGAACGCCCCCGGGTTAGCAACCGCGCTGTCCGGCAGGAACAATCAGTGGGCGACGGGGCCGTACTACATGGCCCTTACGGGGAGGTGGCAGGCGAAGTGGAGCAGCTGACGCAGCACGACCCGAGGCGGATCGGCCCCTTCGAGGTGCTGGGACGGCTCGGAGCCGGCGGCATGGGGCTGGTCTATCTCGCACGCTCGGCGTCCGGCCGACGCGTGGCGATCAAGACGGTGCGCACGGAGCTCGCCGAGGACCAGCTGTTCCGCGTCCGCTTCACGCGAGAGGTGGAGGCCGCGCGGGCGGTCTCCGGCTTCTACACCGCGGCCGTCGTCGACGCCGACCCGCGCGCCGCCGTGCCGTGGCTCGCCACCGCATACGTCCCCGCACCGTCGCTCGAAGAAATAGTGAATGAGTGCGGGCCGCTGCCGGCCCAGGCGGTGCGCTGGCTCGCGGCCGGCATCGCGGAGGCGCTGCAGTCCATCCATGGAGCGGGCCTCGTCCACCGCGACCTGAAGCCGTCGAACGTCCTCGTCGTCGAGGACGGGCCACGGGTGATCGACTTCGGTATCGCCTCCGGGGTGTCCAACACCCGGCTGACGATGACGAACGTCGCCGTCGGTACGCCCGCGTACATGTCACCCGAGCAGGCCCGCGACTCGCGCAGCGTGACCGGCGCGAGCGATGTCTTCTCGCTCGGGTCGACACTCGTGTTCGCGGCGACCGGGCACGCGCCCTTCCACGGTGCGAACCCCGTCGAGACCGTGTTCATGCTGCTGCGCGAAGGGCCCGACCTCGAAGGACTGCCGGACGAGCTGCGACCGCTCATCGAGGCCTGCATGAAGATGGAGGCCGTGGGCCGCCCGTCTCCCGAGGACCTGCAGGCCCAGCTCGCCCCCCATCTGTTCTCGTCCGGCGGTGACGACGACAGCGGCACGGCGTCGGCGTGGCTGCCCGGCAGAGCGGTGTCGATGATCGAACAGCGGCGGGGTGGCCGTATCCCCCAGGCGGGCGGTGGCGCGGGTGCCGCTGCCGGCGGGCGCCGCCCCGAACCGGCCCCGGCGCCCCCGAAGCCCGAGCGCGCCCCCGACGCCGCTCCCGACTGGGACGCGGCCTGGCGCAGCGGGGGCGATCCCCGTACCGGACAGGCCGGCCCCGGTGCCCCGCATCCGCAGCACGCGGGCGACGGCCCCGTGCGCCTGGCAGGCGCCAGCGTCCCGATCGGGCCGGGCCCCCGCGTCGCCGACACCCGCGGTGGTCCCGCGGCGGACGCCGGCCCCGCCACCGGCTGGGTCCGCGCCCCCGGCGGCGGCAATGACGCCGCCACCAATGCCATGCCCGCCCCCACCGTCCCGCCCGTGTCCGTCCCCGTGCCCGCCTCGCCGCCGGACGGCGGCCCGGCACGCTGGCGGCCCTGGCGGTTCCGGATGTCGAACGACGTCTGGGGCACACCCGTCGTCGACGGCGACCTGCTCTACGTCACCTCCTTCGAGGTGCACGCCCTGGACGTGGCCAGCGGTCGGCGCCAGTTCAAGACACGCGACGTCGCCTGGTCGATGGCGGTCGCCGGCGGCCGTATCCACGCCTCCGACGGGCCCACCCTCTACGCCCTCGACGCGGCGGACGGCAGCGAGGCATGGCGGCTCCAGACCGACGCCTGGGTGTACTCCCTCAAGGCCGGCCGCGGCACCGTCGTCACCGGCACCCGGGGCGGCGGCGTCCAGGGCTGGGAGGCGTCCAACGGCGAGAAGCTGTGGGAGATCACCGGCGCACAGACCGACTTCGAGACCACCGAGGCCGGTCCCGCACTGTTCGACGACACCGTCTACGTATGGCGCAACGCCCGGCTCCAGGCGCTCGAGGCCCGCACCGGCACGGAACGCTGGTCGTATCCGGTCGGCGACGCCGCGTCCTGCGGCGGTGTACCGGTCCGGGTGAACCAGGCGCCGGACGGATGCACCTATGTCTCGGCCGGAACCCGTGTCCTGTGCATCGACACCCTGAGCGGCCATGTCCGGTGGCACTTCGAGGCGCCCGCGGTCTTCCTCTCGCCGCCGGCCTTCGCGTCCGGGCCCGCCGTGACCGGCGGCGGGGTGTACCTCGCCGACTACCTCGGCACCGTCTACGCGATCGACGCCACGACCGGAAAGGACCGCTGGAGGATCGCCACCGAGGCCCGACAGTCGATCGAGCCGGTCCTCGTCGCCGACGGCAGCATCCATGTCGGCAGCGGCAGCGCCCTGTACACACTGGACGCGGTCACCGGCACACCCAAGTGGCGGTTCGCGGCGGGCGGCGAGGTCACCGGCACACCGGTCGTCGCGGACGGACGCGTGCACTTCGGCTCCGCCGACCACGTGCTCTACACACTGGACGCGAGCGGGGGGCAGCTGCGCTGGAAGCTCGCCACGGGTGGCGAGATCACCGGTTCGCCGGTCGCACGCAACGGAGTGGTGTACGCCTGTTCCAAGGACCGCTGTGTGTACGCCCTGGACGCGGTCAAGGGCACGGCGACGGGACGGGGCGCGCCCGCGGCCTAGGCCTTTCGTCTGGATCTTGCCGGGCTCGCGTGCCCCGGCAAGCACGCTCGCACGCACCGGACCCCGCTCACCGATCCAGCCCGATCCAAACGAAAGACCTGGGTTCCGTCATCCCCGGCGAGGCCCCGCGGACCACCTCCGCGGCGGTGATCACGCGCCGCCGTTCACCCCTGAGGCGTCGGGTGCGCCGACTGCCGTACAGGGCTGCGCGACCCCACGGATGTGCCGCAACGGCCTGACGGCCCTCGGGGACACGACGGTCCAGGGTCACGGGGCGCCGCGCTCGTCGTCACGGTGTTTCCGTCACACGGCCGTACCCCTTGCGCTGCGCGTCATGAGGCTCACCAGGGCCGAGCGGGACGGCACGGACGCCTTGCGGTAGATGGACGACAGATGCGTTTCGACCGTACGGCGGCTGAGGTGCAGCTTCGCCGCGATGGCCTGGTTGCTCAGCCCCTCCGCCACCAGTCCGGCCACCTCGAATTCACGTACCGTCAGCTCGGACAGTTCCGCCGGGATTCCGGTCGTTTCCGCCATGATCTCGGGGCGGATCAACTCCGCGAGGTCCACCAGCAGACGCGCGCCGCCGCCGGCGGCGATCCGGTGGGCCCGACGCCACATCGCAGCCGCGCGCCCGCCATCGCCGGCACGCTTCACCAACGGAACCGCGCGCAGCAGGGAGTACGCCTCATACAGCGTTGCGCCGCACCGCGCGTACTCCTGAGCGGCCGCGTCCAGAAGGCACACCGCCTCGCTCGTGTGACCGCGGTGCTCGGCCAGGGTGGCGCGGGCACGGAGTGCGGCCGCGCGCTGGCCGCCCAGGCCCAGCCGGTCCGCTTCCTGCGCCGCCTGTGCGGCCCAGCGCTCGGCCTGGTCGACGTCGCCGCCGACGATGGCCGCGTTGACGAGCGTGTCCAGTTGTCCCGGACGGATGGAAGGCTGCAGGAGCGGCAGTTCACGGCCGCCGCCTGCGGTCATGATGGCTTCCTGGGCGCGATGGGGGTCGCCGCTCACATAGACCGCGTGGCCGAGCATGCACCAGGCCAGGGCCGGCCACCAGCCCCTGCCGCCACCCGCCAGTGCGACGGCTTCCTCACCGGTCGCCACGGCGCCGGTGTCCCCCAGAGGGCGGCCCACGAGCAGGATCAAGGTCTTGACGGCAAGCGTGAACGCCAGGAGGTCGCCGCTGCCGGCGGCCCGGGCGATGGCCTCCGCCTCCTCGGCCGCCTCCAGTGCGGCCGGCAGCCGACAGGTGTTGAGGCATACGTACGCCCTGCTCGTCAGCAGGTGCGGCATGACATGGAGCTGCCCGCTGCGGCGGGCGATGTCCAGACCTCGAGCCAGGTGCCGTTCCGCATCGTTGTACCGCTCGAGCAGTGCTTCCGCCCAGGCCAGCCACACCAGTGACTCGCACAGGCCCGTGAGGTTCGGGTCGGTCAGCCCGTCGGTGAGCCCGGCGGCGGCTTCGGCGAACCCGACGGCCGCCTCGGTCTCGCCCTCGTACGCCTCCCCCAAGGACGCCAGTGCCAGGGCCGCCGCCTCGCCGGTCGGGTCACCGTGGCGCCGCGCGAGGGCGAGGGTCCGTGCGACGTCCGTGCGCACCTCGCCGTAGGAGGCGGTCAGCAGCGCGGACATGCCCAGGGCCAGCCCCAGGGAGACCGCCTGGTCCGGCGGAGGGCCTGGGTGGCGGGACAGTTCCCGTCGCAGCAGGGCGGTGGCCTCCGGTGAGTGTCCGAGGTGCCGTTCCATCACGGCGCACTGGGTGATGGCCTCCGCCCGCAACGAGGGGTGGGTCGCGTCCGACCTGCCGATCAGAGCATGCAGCAGGTCCCGGCTCTGCCGGAGGTTCCCGCTGACGCCGAGCGCCCGGGCGCGCGCCAGGACCAGTTCGTCGCGCCGCAGTGCGTGGTCAGGGGTGTCGGGCATGTGCCGCAGGACGACGTCCAGCAGGTGGGCGGCCGTGGCCGGCGCGGTGTGGGCGAGTTGGGCGGCGGCCTCGCCCAGTACGGCGGCCGCCGCCGGGTCCCACCCGGTGAGCGACCTCTCGATGTGGTGGGCCCGCTCGGCCGCGGACGCTCCGCTGCGAGCCAGCCGGTCCGCCGCACGGCTGTGGATGTCGGCGCGCCGTCCGGGTGGTGTGTTCTCGTAGACCAGCGCGCGCACGAGCGGGTGGCGCAGCGCCCACCGGCCACCCGTGCGCGGACGCAGGAGATCGCGCTGTGCCAGGATGCCGCTCAGTGCCTCGATCTCCTGTGGCGGGACGCCGGCCGTCAGGGTCAGCATCGGGGAGGTGGCATGGTCGCCGAGCACCGCCACCGCCTCGACG
This sequence comes from Streptomyces sp. NPDC043861, assembly GCF_056435905.1. Taxonomy (NCBI): domain Bacteria; kingdom Bacillati; phylum Actinomycetota; class Actinomycetes; order Kitasatosporales; family Streptomycetaceae; genus Streptomyces; species Streptomyces sp. NPDC043861. The sequence continues at coordinate 270,533 of NZ_JBWKDP010000004.1, forward strand.
ATGCGATGCTGCGGCTCGCTCAGCGTGGTCAGTTCGTCCAGCAACAAGGACGCCAGTCCGGTCGGCACCCCGAGCACGTCGAGGGAGTCCGGGGAGCCGGTGGAACGGGGGGAGTCGGCGTGGGTGGTGATTCCGTGCAGCGGCGCCCCGCTCCGGTACGCGTGGAGCAGCGAGGACAGATAGAGGGGGTTGCCGTCACTGGCGGCGTAGAGTTGTCTGGCGTGGTGCCGGGGGAGATCGGCGGCCAGTGTCCGGATGGACTCCTCCTCGGGCAGCGGCTCCAGCGCCACGTGGAGCACGGCGCCGTCGTCGGCGCCGCGGGTGAGCGCGGCGGTCAGTGGCGCGGGTGTCTGACGGCCCCGACGCGCCACGACCAGGAGCACCCGTCCACGCACCGGGTGCCGGACCAGATGGTCCACGAGCTCCCGGGACGCCGGGTCCGCCCAGTGCAGGTCGTCGATGGCCAGCACCAGACCGCCCTTGCCCAGGCGTGCGAACAGCGCGGCGACCGCGCGGTGGAGGCCGAAGCGGTGGGGTGTGCTCCCGCTCGGCGCACTGCCCTCTGCGGACAGGGCGCCGCGCAGCACCGCCTCCGCTTCGGCCAGAACGGGATCGGCTTCCAGCAGTGCGGGGTCGGCATCGGCGAACGCGTCGCTGAACGCCTGGAAGGGGATGTGCCGTTCGTACTCCGTGGCCCTGCCGCGCAACACCGTCAACCCGGCCTGCCTCGCCCGGGCACACACCTCGGCCAGCAGCCGGCTCTTCCCGATGCCGGGGTCCCCGACGATGTCCACGGCTGCCGGCACACCGGTCTTCCCGAGACCGGCGATCAGGTCGTCGAGTCGAGCCAGTTCCGCTTCCCTGTCGACCAGTTGTGCCACGCTCGCATCCCCCACCGGCATCGTGTGACCCCGTCCATCGGCCTTCGCCCCCGACCTTCGAGGTCAAGCCTAAGCTCAGACACCGACACAACTGCCGGGCGCTGACGATGTGGTTCGGGCGGCCGCAGGGGGTCATGCCCCGGTCGGCCCGGCGGGGTGCCGGCCACCTGCGGCAGTGACGACGGCCCCGCACCATCTGCGGCAGTGACGGCCGCGCCACCTGCGGCCGCGTCGGCCGGGCGGACACCGTCGGTGCGGCATTCCTTCCACCGGCCATCCGACGGCTGGACCGGCGGATGGGCCGGCGGATGGACCGAGGGATGGGTCGAGGGATGGGTCGACGGATGAACTTACGTGCGTCGCTGCGTATTTCGACGGATGGCACCGCCCGGCACCCGTGCCACGATCGGTCACCAAACGCCGCCCACCACGATCCGGGGAGGACCACCCATGGGACGACGCATGCGGAATCGCCACGGAAGACCCGTCCATGACTGACCCCGGGACTTCGCTGGGCATCGGATCGACGGTCCCACGCGAACTGACGGCCGTCCACTGGCTGACCGGGATCGCCGTGGTCCTCACCCTCGCGGGTCTCTACGTGCTGCCTTGGTGGCCGCCGTCCACGTTCTCCGACCCCATGTTCCTCGACTACCGTGCCGAGTGGCTCTCCGGTCACACGCACAGACCGTGGTCGGATCCCACCAGGAGTTACTTCGAGGTGGGCTATCTCTTCCAGACGTTCGCATTTCTCCTGCTGCCGTTCGTCGTGTCCCGGCGGGGCCCCGTGCACTGGTTCGCTGCGCTGGCGGTGGTCGGGGCAGCCTGGCAGTTGGCCGCTGTGCTGGCCAGCACCATCTTCCACATCACCCCGGCGCCCTTCGCCGGACCGCTGGCAGGGGTGCTCGCCCTGATCGCCTGGGCGCGGGCACGCTGGGCCCACCGCGGCTGATCAGGACGGTGCCCGGCCCGCCCGGCAACGCGGCCGGCGGGCGGTACCGGGCACCGGGGGTCAGGCGGGCGCCGCGGACGCGGCCTCAGACGGGCCGGGAGGTTTCGGAGCGGGTGCGGTCGTACTCGGCCCGGTCCCGGATCCTCCAGGCGGCCTGGCCGATGGCGAGAACGCCGCGCGCAGGCAGGGGCACGTCACCGATCAGTGGATTGTCCTGCAGCCGGACGGGGAGGCCGAGGTCGACGCCGTCGAGCACGGCCCGTGAGTCGTCGACGAAGTACATCCGTTGTGGCATGAGTGTGCCGGTGTGGCCGCTCGGCATGACGCCGTGCAACTGCAGCTGCCCCATTCCCAGCGCACGGGCCAGTCGCTCGCGAACTCGCACCAGGGTTCGGGGACGCCAGGTGGCGAGCGGCAGAGCTGCGCCGACGCTGTTGAGGAGGCCGAGAAGCGGGGTTGATGAGGCGGTGAGGGTCCAGTTCAGCGGGGGAGAATCCATCGTCACCCGCAGGGAGGCCGGCCCCGTCCACCTGAGCCCGATGTGGGCGAATCCCGTGCGATCGCAGGCTGCGCCGTAGTACCTGGGGCATGCGGTGTCGAGCCGTGGGCCGTCGACGTGGATCGACCAGGCGCCCGCCGGGTCGCGATGCCACAGCGTGCGGTAGGGGCTGAAGGAGTTCTCCGGGAAGACACGCAGCGCCAGCACGTGTCCGGAGTCGAAGGGGAGCCCGAACACGCCCCAGCCCTTGACGTACTCGTGCTCCGGCCAGGGGGCCCGACCGCGTGCCGCCCGGCTGTTCGACAGTGTGGAGGCCAGGTGGAGCATGTCCCTCACTCCCGCGGGGTCGACCGTCTTTTCGCACCCCCTGTTGAAGCGTAGGGGGACGGGAGCGAAAAGGCGTGCCGGAGCCGAACGGTCCGGGCTCGATCACCTGCGTGAGGTCGTGCGCGTCGGCGGGTCCGCGCGGGCGCGGCGCTGGACTCCGCCCGGCGCTGCCCCGGGCTGCGTCGGGCCGTTTCCGCTCCGGTCACTCCGCCCGGTCAGAGCGTTCGGGCCACGGACCCTCCTGACCGCAGGCAGGCAGGCAGGCGGGCAGGCGGGCAGGCGGGCAGGCGGGCAGGCGGGCAGGCGGGCAGGCCTGCCGGTCGGGGGACGTGACGTGCGGAGCCGAGGATCCCCGAAGGATCACGAACCGGGGCCGGCGGACTGCTCCCAGGGCCAGTCGCGGCTGTGCCCGGACTCCAGGAGCGGAATCAGCCGAAAAGCGGCATCGCTGAGCCCGCCGAAGGTGTGGCGTCGCGGCCCGGCGGCGGTGTGACCGCTGGAGTAACCGGCCAGGTTCCAGGTGTAGACCGGAATGCGCTCGGGAACGGCACTGAACGGGTCGATCGAGGGCGTCCGTTGGGCCTGTTCGTCGGTGACGATGACCACCCGGCTGTGCTCGTGGTAGTGCCGGGTGACCGCTGCGGCCGTGTCGGTGCCCCCGAGGTCGTGGAACCGGTCCAGCGCCCGGAGGATGGATTCGCCGGGTCCGACCTCGACCCGTCGGCTGTCGGAGCCGAACTCGATCAGGTCGGCCTGCTCGGCCCGGGTCGCCAGCGCGGTGCCGAAGATGGCGGCGGAGTCGGCCCTGTTGAGCTCGGTCCCGGCGCTGGGGAGGTCGAACATCGAGCCCGAGCGGTCCACCAGGACCAGGGTCCGGCCGGACAGCTCGGGCACATGGGCGAGCGAGTGCCCGAGGGCCGTCTCCAGGGACTGCTCCCAGCGTGGCGACGGCGCGTTGCGATGGGCGGCCAGGTAGCGGAAGGGGAACTGCCGGGAGCGGGACACCTCGGCCGGATCGGCGATCCGGCGGGCCACGTCCGCGGCCGCCCTGTCGCCGACACCGGCGAGATCGAAGTTGCGCAGATTGCGGACCAGGGCCATCGGGCCCATCAAAGGGATCACCGCCTCCCAGACCGAGGCGTCCAGCGGTCCGTGCAGCCAGCCCGCCACCGCCTCCCAGGTCATCCCGGCCGCAGCCAGCCGCTCGGCCCCGTCAGGCCCGGTGACCAGCGCGTACCGTTCGTCGACCGGGACGGACATCAGCGCCTGGTGGGCGGTGAGGAGCGGGTCGGAGGCCGGCGGTACGGCGCGGTCGGGGTGGTGGCGCCGGTCCAGGGCGTACCGGAACAGCTCCCCCTGCCAGGGCCGGTCGGGGGCCGGAGCGGGGTGGGTCAACTCCAGTACATCGCCGAAGCGGTGGCCCCGGGAATCGCTGTCGTACTTGAGCAGTGCGCGGCTGGTGTAGAGCCGGCGGACGGCGTCCGCGATCCCGCGCTTGACCGGCTGCGGCAGCCTCCGCCCGTACCGGGAGGTCCAGTACGCCAGCAACTCACCGGGTTCGTCGGCGCGTTGGAGAACGGCGTCGACGGCCTGCCGGGAGAAGCCCGGCGCCCCGGCATCCAGCCTGGCCCGCACGAATTCGGCGGCGCCCACCAGTGACGCCGTCCGCATCTGGGCATCGGTGCGCAGCCAGCGAAGCAGTCCTAGGGTCCACTCGGGTGCGCTGACCGCGAGTTCGCGGACCAGCCGGGCGTAGCGCTCGTCGCGGGACTGGGCGCTCTCGTAGAACGACCGCTGTCCCACCATGTTGGCGACGGCGAGCAGGAAGAGTTCGGACTTCGGCCCCCTGATGTACCCCGCCCCGCCCTGGTGGTTGGTGACCCACGGCGAGGTGGTGGCCGTCCGCCGGGAGGTTCGTGCGGACGGGAGAATCCACCGGCCGTGGGTGGAGAGTGGGGAGGTCGCCCCGCCTGCGGTCAGGCCCGGTAGTTCGGCCTGGATCTCGGTCCTGGCTTCGGCCTTGGCCCGCTGGCGGTTGAACTGGGTCATGCAGAAGTCCCCCTGGTGGGTGGCGGGGCGGAGGGGCGCGCGCCGGAGCCTGCCGGACGTCGGCGCATGTCGGAACGTGGGATCGGACGGCGGCTCGGGGCACGCGAAAGTGGTCGCCTCCCGAGATCAGAGTGGGCACCGGTGTTTTTTCGGAGGAAGTAACCGGGGCGCGGCGCATCGGAAGGCTGGACCGGGACGCTACCAAGGCCCGGGTCGCAGACGCATCCGATTTATCGGGCAGCCGCACGGCCCGGCGGGCAACCGCCTCCCGTGAGGCCCTCAGGGCTGCTGTCTGCCGTCCCCGTACGGGTCCTGCGACCGATAGGGGTCCTGTGCACCGTAGGGATCCGCCGGGCCGTACGGATCCCCCGGGCCGTAGAAATCCTGCGGGCCGTACGGATCCTGCGGCCGGAAGGGATCCTGTGCAGGGTCTGCTCCGTACGGGTCCCGGCGCGGACGGCGCGGCCCGGCCGGGTCGGTGGTCGGCAGGGGCTGGGTGTCCCCGGGCGGCGGCGCCCAGGCGTACGGGTCGTCCGGCTGCGCCCCGGGGCCGTACGAGGACTGCTGGTACTGGTACCCGGGCGGCTCGTACGGGGACGGATACCCGGGCGGGGCTTCCTCGGCGGGTTCGATCCTCGGGGCACGTCCGCTCATCACGGCGGAGGCCAGCAGCAGAAGCACACCGCCCCCGTACGCAGCGGCCACCCCGTCCCCGAGCCTGGGCCCGCGGCCGCCGACGGTCAGGCTGCCGACGGCCTGTCCCTGGCGCACCGTCCACAGGACCGTGAAGCCGAGGACGACCAGCCCGGCCAGCGCCACCAGCAGCCGTGACCGGAGCAGCACGCCGACCAGGGTCACCAGTGCGGCGAACGCGAACGGCAGGAGGATCGACGCGGTGACCGACCCGGCAGCCAGGCCGGTGATCCCCTCGAACAGGTCCCGAATGCGGTAGTCGCTTCCCTGACGGCCGTCGTACCAGGCGCGGAAGGGGCTCCAAACGGCCGCCGCCGCACCGGCGAGAGCGAGCACCGAGCCGAAGACGTTCCGCACCATTCCCCGGCCTCCTCTCGCAGCAGACGCTACGCCCGGGGCTCCGGGTGCGCGACTGCTGAATCACCGCCCATACATACGGTTCGATTGCGCTGTTAGTCTGACGTGTGCCCGTCAAGTCCATCTGTTTTTCGCCATACCCGCACGTTCCACGGGGGGACTGAACCATGAGATTGCGCCATGCGCGCGCGATCGCCGTCCTCGGCATCGCACTGATCACCCTGACCGGCGCCCGCGGCTCGCGCGGCGGCGGCTGCGACAACGACCACAGCTCCAGCTCCAGCTCCTCGGGCGGCAGCGGAGGGCGTCACTACGACGATGACGACGACATCGGCAGCACCGGCGGCGGTGACGCGACGGAAGGCCCCACCGAGCAGGCGACCGGGTCCGGCCCCGTCGACGCCATGGCGGAAGTGGAGATCGCCCACTGCTCCATCAACCCCGCCGCAACCAGCGTCAGGGGTCAGCTGAGGATCGGGAACACCACCGACGTGAGCCAGACCTACGACATCACGGTGCAGTTCGAGGGCGACAGCCCGAGCGCGGCACCGATTGTCGACAAGATCGACGACATCACGGTCGCGGCACAGGAGACGTACTTCACGGAGGCGGACGCCCCTTATGCCGGCACCGGCAAGGGCACCGATTTCAGGAAGTGCAAGGTCGTCAGCGCGAACCGCACCGTCTTTGTGTCCTGAGGGCCGTCCACTGCGCCCGCCGGTGTCACCCGGCCCTCAGCGCACCCGGTACTCGCCCTTGCCCCGCCCGCTTCCGAACAGCTCGGCCTGCTGCGCCGGGGGCAGATTCCCGAGCGCGATCAGGTGCGGGGCAAGGGCGAGCGCCTGAGCCCGTGCCCCCTCGGTCGCCGACCACACCGCGCGCACCGTTCCCTGCACGGCCTCGGTCGGGTGCGACGCCACCACCGCCGCAGCCCGCAGCGCCGCAGCCACCGCCCCGCCCGGCTCCGTCAGCTCCGAGACCAGCCCCGTCTGGTACGCCCGGCGGGCGGAGATCCGCTCGGCCGTTCCCATCAGTGCCATCCGGGCCACCTCCCCCGGTGGCATCCGCTGGGCGAGACCGATGGACTCGTACGCGCTGACCATGCCGTAGGTGGTGTGCGGGTCGAAGAACGTGGCCCCCTCGGAGGCGACGACGAACTCGCTCTCGCCCAGGAGGTAGAACGCCCCGCCGCAGGCCATCCCCTCCACCGCGGCGATCACTGGTTTCCACAGGTCGTTCGCCTTGGGTCCGATCGTGAGCAGTGGATCGTCGATCGAGTACGGGGACGACGGCTGCGGAACCTCGGTCCCGCGGTCGATCCCGGTACAGAACGCCCGTGTACCCGCGCCCGTCACCACAGCGGCCCGCACCGTGCCGTCGTGTCTGAACCCCTGCCAGACGCGGCCCAGTTCGTGCGCCATCTCCAGATCGATCGCATTGTGCCTGCGCGGCCGGTCCAGGGTGACGAGGGCGACGCCGGTCTCCTTGTCCGTCTCCACCCGGATGCTCATGAACGCTCCAGCAGCCACTGGGGCACCGGCGTCCCGTCCCCGCACCCGGTGAAGGCCACCCGTACCGCCGCCCCGATCCGCAGCCGCGCCGGATCGACGGAGTTGAGCGCCGCGCCCGGCTCGGCCACCACGTTTCCGACCAGCCTGATGCCCGGCGCCTCGACCAGCTCGACGACCACTGCGTTGTAGGGCGCCTGGGCGGCGTACGCGGGCAGCAGCGGCGGGTGGGGGAGCACGAACGACCAGATCCGCCCACGCCCGCTCATCAGCCGCCATTCGCTCTCGAACGACTGGCAGTGGGGGCAGCATGGGCGGGGCGGGAAGCGCAGCTCGTCGCACGAGGCGCAGGCCTGGACGCGGAGTTCGCCGCGGGCCGCGTACTCCCAGAACGGTGCGCCGTCCTCGTCGACGACCGGTGTCAGACGGCCGATGTCGGAAGTCGTCATCTGTCGGCTCAACTCCTCAGAAGCACTGCGGAAGTCGGGACGCCCTCGCCCGCCGTCACCAAGCAGGTCGTGGCCCCCGGCACCTGGGCGGTGGAAGTGCCGCGGAGCTGTTTCACACCCTCGTTGATCAGGTTGAAGCCATGGACGTACGCCTCGCTGAGCCCTCCGCCGCCGGTGTTGATGGGCAGTCGGCCGCCGAGCTCCAGCGCACCCCCCTCCGTGTACGCGGCTCCTTCTCCTCTTCCGCAGAATCCGTAGCCCTCCAGCGACAGCGGGATCAGCGGGGTGAACGCGTCGTATATCTGCGCCACGTCCACGTCCTCGGGCCCGAAGTCCGCGGTCTTCCACAGCTGCCGGGCCGCGGTCCAGGCGGGGCCGGTGAGCGGGTCGTCGTTCCAGTAGTTGACCATGCCGTGGTGCTGGGCGGGCAGGCCCTGTGCGACGGAGTGCACGTACACCGGCTTGCGCCGGCAGTCCCGGGCCCGCTCGGCGGACACGATCACACAGGCGAGGGCCCCGTCGGTCTCGAGGCAGTTGTCGAACAGGCAGAGGGGTTCGCTGATCCAGCGTGACGTCATGTACATCTCGCGGGTCAGCGGCCGTTCGTACATGATCGCGGCGGGGTTCTGGTTGGCGCGGTTGCGGCAGGCGAGGGCGACGTTGAAGAGATGGTCGCGGGTGGCGCCGTACTCGTGCATATAGCGCCGGGCCAGCATGCCGATCTCGTCGGCGGGCCGCAGGAGCCCGAAGGGCCGGGTCCACTGGCCGGGGGTGGGCAGCTGCACGGCGGTGTTCTTCCACGGCCGCGGCCCCGACCCGCGCTTGCGGGACCGCCAGGCGACCCCGACACCTGCCTGCCCGGTCGCCACCGCGGCGGCGAGATGGGCGACGGTTGCGCAGGAGCCGCCGCCTCCGTACCCGATCCTGCTGAAGAACGTGACGTCGCCCGCGCCGATGGCTTTGGCGACCTCGACCTCGTCGGTCTCCTCCATCGTGTACGAGGCGAAGCCGTCGACCTCCGAGGGTGCGATGCCGGCGTCGTCGAGCGCGGCCAGGATCGCCCGGCAGGCCAGGGCCTTCTCGGATTCGGGGAGATGCTTCGCGAAGGAGGTCTGTCCTATCCCGGCTATCGCTGTCGCGTCCTTGAGGCTCGCCATGCGGGCGAGGGTACAGCTAATCTGACGGACAGTCAGCTAGTGCGGCAGGGCGACAGCGGGAGGAGTCGGCGATGCGCGGCGACCTGGACTGGATATCCATCCCGAGACTGGTACGGAGTGCCGCGCAGCGGTACGGCGAGCGGGAGGCCGTCGTCGAGGGCCGCACCCGCATCTCGTACGCCGAACTCGGCGAGCGCGTGGAGCGGGCCGCTGCGGCCTGCATGGCAGCCGGGGTGGAGCCAGGTGACCGCGTCGCCGTCTGGGCGCCGAACACCCTCGACTGGATCGTCGCCGCGCTCGGCTCCGTCACGGCCGGCGCCGTGCTCGTCCCGCTCAACACCCGCTTCAAGGGCACGGAGGCGGCGTACGTCCTGGAACGCTCCCGCGCCAGGCTGCTCTTCATCACGGGTACGTTCCTCGGCACGTCGTACGTGGCGTCGCTACGCCGAGCGGAGGCCGAACTGCCGCATCTGGAACAGGTGGTGGTGCTGGCGGACAGCGCACCGGAGGACTACCGGACCTGGAAGGACTTCCTGGCCGGCGGGGACGGGGTGTCCGGGTCGGAGGTACGGGCCCGGGCGGACGCGGTCACCTCCTCCGCCCCCTCCGACATCGTCTTCACCTCGGGGACGACCGGCCGGCCGAAGGGCGTGGTGATCACGCATGCCCAGACCTTGCGCTGCTACGACGTCTGGAGCGAGCTCGCGGGTCTGCGTGAGGGCGACCGCTATCTGATCGTGAACCCGTTCTTCCACACCTTCGGGTACAAGGCCGGCATCATCGCGTGCCTGATGCGCGGCGCGACGATGGTGCCGCAGCCGGTGTTCAACGTGGACACGGTCCTGGCGAACATCGCGTCCGAACGCATCTCCGTCCTGCCCGGGCCGCCGACGCTGCACCAGGCCCTGCTGGACCACCCCGCGCGTGACGCCCACGACCTGTCGGCGCTGCGGCTCGTCGTCACGGGCGCGGCCGTCGTGCCGCTGCGGTTGGTGGAGCGGCTGCGCGGCGAACTGCGCATCGCGACCGTTCTCACGGCGTACGGGCTCTCCGAGGCGTCCGGCATCGTGACGATGTGCCGCCGCGGTGATGCCCCCGAAACCATCGCCGCGACGTCGGGCCGCGCGATCCCGGACACCGAGGTCCGCGTACTCGCCGCCCCCGGCGAACCGGGGGAGATCCTGGTCCGCGGCCACCATGTGATGCACGGCTACTTCGAGGACCCGGAGGAGACGTCGAAGGTCCTCGACGGCGACGGCTGGTTGCACACGGGCGACGTGGGGGTCCTGGACGAGGCGGGCAATCTGCGGATCACCGACCGGATCAAGGACATGTTCATCGTCGGCGGCTTCAACGCCTATCCCGCGGAGATCGAGCAACTCCTCGGTCTGCACCCGGACATCGCCGACGTGGCGGTGGTCGGCATCCCGGACGGCCGGCTGGGCGAGGTCGGCAAGGCGTACGCGGTCCGCCGGCCGGGATCGACGCTCACGGCGGACGACCTGATCGCCTGGTCGCGGCGGGAGATGGCGAACTACAAGGTGCCGCGGGTGGTGCAGTTCGTGACGGAGCTGCCGCGGAACGCGAGCGGGAAGGTGCTGAAGACGGAGCTGCGGGCGCGGTCCGGGCGCACGGTCTAGGGCCGCCGCCTCTGGCTGTCACTCATCGTCGGCACGGAGTTGTGCACTGCCAGCGAGCTGAAGGACGTGCGGTCGTGTTGGGCTCGCAGCCGGGCCTCCTGCTCCATGCGCAGGCCATCGGCATTCTCCGTCCGGTTGCCCCCGCGCCTCAGCAGGACAATGACCAGAAGAGCGACCAGCCCCCCGAGCAGGGCGAACAACGTCACCAGAGCCGCCATGGGCCATCCCCCTCCACCCACTGCCCTGGCGGGCATGTCGTCCCGGTCCTTCGAAGAACTTGTCGATGCGGACTCGTCGGGAACCCGGTCATGCAAGAACCCTCGTGCATGCTATGTCGGTTTCCGGTGTGGCGTGCCGCTTGTCGCACGGCCTCGACTGCGCTCCCGCCTGCGCAAGCCGCCCTCAGCGGGAGTGGCCGTTCCCGGGCGTGCCCGCGTCCTCGTCGGCGCTGTCGGTGGCGCGCTGCGGAGGTGCGGGCGTGTGGTTGTCCCCTGCCATGGCGGGCGCCGATACCCCGGCCGCGATCGCGGCGGCGGTGATGGCGACGGCGGCTATGGCGATGATGCGCCGGGTGCGGGTCATTTTCCGGTCTCCTGATCGATGGTGGGACCACGACGTGCCGCGGCCGCGGCGGCCCCCCTCCGCGCCGCCGCGACCGCACCCCGTCGGATGTGTGGCTCAGTTCACTTCTTGGGCGGGGTGGGCATGTGGTTGTCGCCCATGGTGGTGATGCTGCCGTCCTTGGGCGGGGTGGGCATGTGGTTGTCGCCCATGGTGGTGGTGCCGCCGTCCTTGGGCGGGGTGGGCATGTGGTTGTCGCCCATGGTGGTGATGCTGCCGTCCTTGGGCGGGGTGGGCATGTGGTTGTCGCCCATGGTCGTGATGTCTTCGTTCTTCTCCGCGTCGCTCACCGTCGTCAACTCCCTCAATGTCGGCGTCGAATCGGAAAGGCCCGTTCGGCAACTCCCCCGAGGGTCGCCGAACGGGCGCTTCCTGGAATCGCTCACCTTAACGATGAGCACTCGGTGACCGTCTGCCCCCCGACGCGACGGACCGTTGAGTAGAGAGTGCCGGGCGGGCATAAACAAATGCTGAACGCGCCCGTCATCCGGTGCTCAGGCGGCTGCCAGGGGGGTCAACAGGGCGCGTACCTCGTCCGCTTCGGCAGCATCCAACTGCTCGTAGAGGCTGAGCGCCTCACGCCAGCAGGCGCGTGCGCGGTCCCTCTGGCCGAGGGTGTCGAGGGCCTTGCCCAGCACCTGCAGGACGTTGCCCCGTATCTTGTCACCACCGATGCACCCTATGGCCAGGGCCTGTTCGGCGTGTTGGGCCGCTTGTGCCGGCCGCCGGGCCAGGAGATGCGCGCGGGCGATCCGGTAGTGGGTCGTGCCCTCCCAAAGACGCTGACGGTCCTTCGCGAACGTCTGCAGCGCGTCGGAGAGCTGGTCGAGGGCTTCGGCGTGGCGTCCCGCCTGAGTGAGGGCGACCCCGAGCGCGTACCGCGCATTGGCCAGGCGCACCGTCGGACCCAGGCCGGCGTAGAGGTCCACGCCCTGCTGGGCGAGTTCGATGGCGCTGCCGGTGCGGCCCACCAGTTGATGGACGCGGGACAGGTTGGAGAGGGCGCTTGCCGTTCCTGGAACGTTCGCGTCGGACCGGGATCCTTCCGCGGCCTTGAGCAGGTGCGCCTCGGCCTCTTCGTAGTGGCCGCGGCTGGCGGCGATGATCCCCCGGTCGTTGTCGGCCCAGTACACCGTCACCGCGTCCCCGGTGGTCACCGCCAGTGCCCTTGCGGCTCGTGCTTCCTCGTCCGCCTCGGCGTATCGGCCGGCCACCAGGTGGACGTTGGTGAGCGTCGTGTGTGCGCGGCCTTCGGCCTGCGGGTCGCCCGCCGACCTGGCCGCGTCGAGCGCGGCGAGTGCCGCCGCCGCGTACTGCTTCGAGTTCGCGCCGGACTCGCCCAGGTCCTTGGCCGCCCAGAGCAGGTCCACCGCCCGCCGCAGACGCTCTTCCCGCAGGCATTGGCGTGCGCATGCCAGAAGGCAATTCGCCTCCGCATACAGCCAGTCCAGGGCCTCCTGCCGGTCGGCGAACGTGAGGCCCTCGTACGTCGTCGTCGCCAGATGGGCCACGAGCCGGTCGCCGGGCCGTTCGATGGCGTACACCCGTGCAGCCGTTGCCAGATAGAAGTCCAGCAGCCGCGACAGCGCGGCCTCCCGTTCCGTCGGAGGCTGTTCGTCCTTCTCCGCACACGCACGCGCGTAGAGCCGTACGAGATCGTGGTAGCGGTAGCGCCCCGGAGCGGCCGATTCCAGCAGGGAGGTGTCGACGAGGGCCTCCAGGAGGTCCTCGGTCTCGTGCAGGGGCAGGTCCAGTACGGCCGACGCCGCGGCAAGCGAGATGTCGGGCCCGTCGGCGAGGCCGAGCAGCCGGAACGCACGGGCCTGGGCCGGCTCCAGCTGGCCGTAGCCGAGTTCGAAGGTGGCCTTGACCGCGAGATCGCCGGCCTGGAGTTCGTCCAGCCGGCGCCTCTCGTCGGCGAGCTTGGCCGCGAGCACCGAGACCGTCCAGGTGCGGCGGGCCGCCAGACGGGAGGCTGCGATACGGATGGCCAGGGGCAGGAAGCCGCATGCCGCGACGACGTCCAGCGCCGCCTCCCGCTCGGCCGAGACCCGTTCCTCGCCGACGACCCGCGTGAAGAGCTGGAGGGCCTCGTCCGGGGACATCACGTCCAGGTCCACCAGATGCGCCCCGGCCAGGTCGACCATGCGGATGCGGCTGGTGACGAGCGCCGCGCAGCCCGCGGTGCCCGGCAGCAGCGGGCGGACCTGCGCTGCATCGCGGGCGTTGTCCAGAAGGACCAGGATGCGGCGGCCGTCGAGCGTGGAGCGGTAGAGCGCCGCACGCTCGTGCAGGGTGTCGGGGATCGCCGAGTCCGCCGTACCGAGCGCCCGCAGGAACGCTCCGAGCACCGCCTCCGGCTCTGCGGACCGGGGGCCGGCGCCCTGGAGGTCGACGTAGAGCTGTCCGTCCGGGAACTGCGGCCGGGCGGTGTGGGCGACGTGCACGGCGAGCGTCGTCTTGCCGACGCCGCCGATGCCCGCGAGGGCGGAGACCGCCATCACGGAGCCTTCGGTGGTGGCGAGCTGATCGCTCAGTTCCCGCACGAAGGACGTACGGCCGGTGAAGTCGGGAACCGTCGCGGGAAGCTGGGCCGGTCGTGTGAACTGTGGTGCGCTGGAGGGCTGTTCCTCGACGGGGCGGGCCAGTTCCGCGTCGGCCTGGAGGATCCGCTGCTGCAGCCGGGACAGTTCGGGCGTCGGGTCGACGCCCAGCTCGTCCGCGAGGAGCCGCCGGGTGTCCGCGTACACCGCCAGTGCCTCGGCCTGCCGTCCGCTCCGGTAGAGCGCGAGCATCAGCAGTTCGCGCAGCCGCTCCCGCAGCGGGTGCGCGGCTGTCAGCGCGGTCAGCTCGGACACCGCTTCCGCATGGCAGCCGACGTCGAGGTCCAGCTCCAGTCGCGTCTCCAGGAGCTGGAGCCGCCACTCCTCCAGGCGGACGCGCTGCGACTCGGCGTACGGCCCGGGTACGGACGCGAGTGCCTCGCCCTCCCACAGCCCCAGCGACTTGTTGATCAGTGCGCGTGCCTGGCAGCGGTCGCCGCCGGCCCTCGCCTTCTCGGCCTCGGAGACGAGTTCCTGGGCGACATGGAGGTCGAGCGCCTCGGCCGGCGCACGGACGGCATAGCCCCCGGACTCGCTGACCAGGACGCCGGGGCCGAGGACCTTCCGCAGCCGGGACGCGTACGTCCGCACCGCCGCCAGTGCCTGCGAGGGCGGCTCCTCGCCCCAGATCGCGTCGATCAGCTCCGAGGCCGTGGCGGTCCGTCCTTCCCGCAGCAGCAATGCGGCCAGAAGCGCGCGCTGTTGCGGTGATCCGGAGGTCAGCGCCTCGCCGTCGCCCCAGGCGCGTACGGGTCCGAGCACGCTGAAGCGCAGGCCGCTGCCACCGTCGGTCTCCACCGGAACGCGCTGCTCCGGGACGTGCGCATCCGCGGAGGGCCCGTGCTCACGGTCCATAGCTTCCCCCTGCTCGTACCGCTTCATATCGCCGGTCTCGCCGGTATCGCCCCCGACAGTCTGCCTTGTGCGGGCCCGACTCGTCAGCAGTGGGTGACTCTCTGCACAGGATCTGTCGGGTTGGGGCGGATCGGGTAGCTGACGGTCTGTCAGATCGGCGCTACCGTGGACGCATGGAGACCTTCCCGAAGATCATCTCGGTGGACGACCACACAGTGGAGCCCCCCAGCGTCTGGCGGGACCGGCTCCCGTCGAAGTACCAGGACACCGGTCCGCGCATCGTCCGGGCGCCGCTGAAGGAAATGACCTTCCTGGGCGGGAAGTTCGCGCCGGTCATGGGTGCGAAGGGCGACGACGGACCCGTCGGCGACTGGTGGGTGTACGAGGACCTGCACCGCCCGCTCACCCGTCTCGACACCGCCGTCGGCTACGACAGGGACGAGATCCGGCTCGAGGTCATCACCTACGAGCAGATGCGGCCCGGCTCCTTCTCCGTCCCGGACCGGCTGGCCGACATGGACGTCAACCACGTCCAGTCGGCACTGTGCTTCCCCACCTTCCCGCGCTTCTGCGGACAGACCTTCACCGAGGCGAAGGACCGTGAACTGGGGCTGCTCGGGGTGCGGGCCTACAACGACTGGATGGTGGAGGAGTGGTGCGGCGCCGACGCACAGGGCCGGCTGATCCCGCTCACCCTGGTACCCCTGTGGGACGCCGAACTGGCCGCCGCCGAGGTCCGCCGCAATGCGGCACGCGGGGTACGGGCGGTGGCGTTCTCCGAGATACCCCCGCACCTCGGGCTCCCGTCCATCCACACCGATGCGTGGGATCCCTTCCTTGCGGCGTGCGACGAGACCGGCACGGTCATCGCCATGCACATCGGCTCCTCCTCGAGGATGCCGTCGACCTCGGCGGACGCCCCGCCGGCCGTCGGCTCCACCATCACCTTCGCCAACTGCTGCTTCTCCATGGTCGACTGGCTGATGAGCGGCAAGTTCGAACGATTCCCGAGCCTGCGGATCATGTACGCGGAGGGCCAGATCGGCTGGATCCCGTACATCCTGGAACGCGCGGACGTGGTGTGGGAGGAGAACCGGGGCTGGGGCGGAGTCGCGGACAAGGTCCTGCGGCCACCGTCGGAGCTGTTCGCCGAGCATGTGTACGGGTGTTTCTTCGACGATGCCTTCGGGCTGATGAACCTGGACGCCATCGGTGTCGGGAACGTCCTGTACGAGACCGACTACCCGCACTCCGACTCCACCTGGCCGAAGTCCCGCGAGGTCGGCGAGTCCCAGATGGGGCACCTGGCGCCCGACGTGGTGGAGCGGATCGTGCGCGGCAACGCGATCGACCTGCTGGGTCTGACGCCCGAGGGGCTGTGGCCGGGGGCGGCGGCGTGAGCATGCGCCGCCGGGCGAGGGGTGCCGCGCCCGTACGCCGGGGGCCGGCGGTTCGCGGTTCGGTACGCAGGGCGCGGCCGGAGTGGCCGTCGTCGGACAGGGGGCCCGACGAGGCGGGGCCCCTGTGTGACCGTCAACCCGGTCGAACACAGGGCAACAGCACCGTCACCGAGCGTGGACATCGAGGTGCCGGCACCCCCACCATCGGCACATGACGCTCTCGCTTGCTGAAGCCGACAAGATCCTTTCCGACAACTTCGCCCCCTGGGTGCTCGACCTGGGCCTCTCCGTGGTCGAGATGGGCGAACTCCACGGCGTTCTGCGCCTTCCCTGGTCCGACCGGCTGGCCCGCGAGGGCGGGGCGCTGTCCGGGCAGGCGCTGATGGCGGCGGCCGACACGGCGACCGTGATCGCCGTGTCCTCCGCCCGGGGCGGCTTCGTCCCGATGACGACGGTCCAGCAGTCGACCACATTCCAGCGGGCGGTGACCGGCGCGGACGTCCTGGTCGACGCGCGTATCTCCAAGCTGGGCAGGCGGATGGCCTTCTCCGAGGTCACGATGACCGCGGAGGGCACGGACGAGCCCGCCGCCCGTGCCTCCACGGTGTACGCGCTGCTGGGCTGACCTCCACGCTGTGCGCGCTGCCGGGCCGAGATCCCCGGGGCCTCTCGTTCGGATCGTGCCGGGCTCGCGTGCCCCGGCACGCACGCTCACCGCGTTGTCGTCGGTCGCCCACGCTCCGCGTGGGCTCCCTCCTCCGCCTTGCGATCGCACGCACCGGACCCCGCTCACCGATCCAGCCCGATCCGAACGAAAGACCTAGGGTGCTGCTGTCGGACAGCGGTCCGGTGGGCGGTCCGGTGGCGCGCCGACCCGGTCGGTGGTCCGGCAGGGTCGGCCCGGACGGCTGTTCCGCAGCGGAGGGTGGTCGGGCTGCCGGGAAGGGTGGGAGCGGCTTTGGGGGCGTGGATGCACGAGAGGACGCACGAGGCGGATCTCGACGAACTGCTGCGTGTGGTGCGGCGCCGGAGACCGGCCGACGTCCTGGCATGGCTCGGCGGCCGGATCGGGGCGGAGGTCGCATGGATCGGAAGCGGTGGCGTGGTCGACGCGGCGACCGCCGGATTCCCGGCCGAGATCCCACCGGCGTTGCGGGAGCAGGTGGAGCGCGTCGCCGGCGGTGTGCTGGCCGCGGCCACGGTGCACGTGGACGGCCGGGAGACACGGCTC
Source organism: Streptomyces sp. NPDC043861 (assembly GCF_056435905.1). Classification (NCBI taxonomy): domain Bacteria; kingdom Bacillati; phylum Actinomycetota; class Actinomycetes; order Kitasatosporales; family Streptomycetaceae; genus Streptomyces; species Streptomyces sp. NPDC043861. The sequence continues at coordinate 287,755 of NZ_JBWKDP010000004.1, forward strand.
GAGGCCTTCGGCGGCCACGCGCCGCGCCCGGTGCTCGTGACGGCCGGCTCCGCACCGCTGCCACGCGAGTCGGCGGCGCTCGCCTCGCACACCGGCGGGCTCCTGGAACTGCTGGGCAGAGCAGGGAAGGCCGACGACAGCGCACGCGGCTACGAGGCGAAGTCACGGCAGTTGCGGTTCGCGGTGCTGACCGCGCTGATGAGCGGCGACGTGACGCTGGCCAGGCGGATGACCACGGGGGACGTGCCGCCGCTGCTGGGTGCGGAGCGCGTACGGGTCCATCTGCTGCACTGCGCGCCGGCCGACCGCGACAGGCTGGCCCGGACCTATCTGGACCCCGCGGGCTACCACGGGACCGGTCTGATGGTGCACTGCCCGGCGTTCAAGGAGCACCTGATCTGCCCCCTCGCCGAGAACGCCGAACCGGGGGGCCGGCTGGGGCAGGGAGAGGTGCTGCGCCGCCTGGTCCGGGAGAATCCCGGCTACGCGCTGGGCGTCAGCAGACCGCATCCGCTCGCCGCCATGGCCGACGCCTACGGTGAAGCGCTGCACGCCCTCACGGTCGCCCGCAACTCACCGGACCGGCTCGCTGTCTACCGCGGCCGGCCGTCGTTGGTGCAGGTGCTGCCCCAACAACCGGCCTTCGCCTGGGCGTCGGCCTTCCTGGAGCCGCTGGCCGGCGTCCCCAAGTCCACCATCGACATCACGCGTCTGGCCGTGACGTTCCCCCGCTCCGCCGTGGCCCGTCTGCTCCAGATCAGCCGCACCACCGTCGCGGCCCACTGCCGCAGTGCGGAGGAGGCCCTGGGCGCGGACCTCGGCGATGTGCGCACCCGGGCGGCGTTGGATCTGGCCCTGTCACTCACGGCTGTTCACCCCGGTCCCACCGACGGCCGGCAGCCGGCTCCGACCCTGTCCGAACTGCTTGGCACCGCATCCGCCGTGACCTGGGCGGAGAGTTTCACAGGTCCGCTCCGCGGCACCCGGCACGGCGATCTGCACCGCACGGCGGCGGCCTGGATCGACGCCGGCACGGACGCCCGGGCGACGGCGACGCGGCTGGGACTGAGCCGGAACACGGTCAGGGCCCGGCTGCGCGCCGCCGAGCGCCTGCTCAACCGCGATCTGCTGACGACCGGTTCGGGCATCCACGATCTCGTCCATGCGTTGGACGTGACGGCTGGGCACCGGGCACGGCCTGCGCCCGCAATCTGAGCACCGGGCAGCACCGTCTGCGCCCGGATCCGAGCATGGTGCACGGTCTGCGCCCGCAATCTGAGCACCGGGCAGCACCGTCTGCGCCCGGAACTGATCACCGTGCACGGCCTGCGCCCGGAACTGATCACCGTGCACGGTGGCCCCGGTCCCGGGCAGCCTCCTACCGTGCTGGTGGGCGCGGAAGCCGACCTTCCGCACCGGCTGCGAGCACGTGCCACCACGGGGCGTGGGCGTCCGCGTCACGGGGGTGCGCGCACGCCCGGACCGCCCCCGGCCCGCGCACGGCCCCGCCACGGGGCCGCTGACCGGCCGCCCGGTGTCATTCCCGACGCCGGGCCCGGTCCTGCCGCCGGCTTCGCACGCCCCGGTTCCCCGGCCCCGGCATCGCCGCCCCGGGCGCGCCCGTACGCCAGGTCCACGGCCGGACGCGACTGCGCACACCCCTTGCCCGGCGAGGCGTGAGCCAAGACCATGGTGGCCCATCGATATGACGGATCGTCAGATCCAGTGGGCAAAGGGGCCGATCATGGTGGTCTACGGAATGCAGCTCCCGGTCCAGTCGCAGAGCACGATCTACGCCGAGTCGTGGGAGGCCTCCGCCGGCCCCGGCGATCTCGTCGACATCGCCCGTACCGCCGATCGCACCGGCTTCGCCTACATCGCGAGCTGTGATCACGTCGCGATTCCGCGCCGCCTCGCCGGCGCCATGTCGACGGTCTGGTACGACCCCGTCGCCACGCTCTCCTTCCTCGCCGCCGCGACCGAGCGGGTGCGGCTCCTGAGCCATGTCGCCGTCGTCGGTCTGCGCCACCCCCTCCTCACCGCCAAGCAGTACGCGACCCTCGACCATCTCTGCGGCGGCCGGCTGATCCTCGGGGTCGGCGCCGGTCATGTGCGCGAGGAGTTCGAGGTGCTCGGCGCGGATTTCGACCGGCGTGGCGCCGTGCTCGACGAGACGGTCGACGCGCTCAGGGCCGCACTGGGACCCGAGGAGTTCCCGCGCTTCGACGGCGAGCACTTCGCCTTCGAAGGACTCGGACTGAGGCCGCGGCCGGCCCAGGCCGACGTACCGATCTGGATCGGCGGTTCCTCGCCCGCCGCGGTGCGCCGGGCCGCGGTCAGAGGTGACGGCTGGCTCCCGCAGGGCGACCCGCGCGACCGGCTCCCCGCGCAGATCGCGAGGCTCAGGGCGCTCCGCGAGGAGGCGGGGGTCACGCGCCCCTTGGAGATCGGGGCGATCACCGAGCCGCTCTACGTCGGCGACGCAGCGTGGGACGTGGGCCGGCGCACCCTCACCGGCAAGGCGGACGCGCTCGCCGAGTCGCTGCGTGCGTACGGAGCGATGGGCGTGGACCAGATCCAGGTGCGGTTCCGCAGCCGGAGCCGCAGTGAACTCACCGATCAGATGGCGGCCTTCGCGGCCGACGTGGCTCCGCACCTCGACCGATAGGAGTACGGGCATGGGGAAAATGGGGAAACTGGACGGCCGGGTCGTCCTCATCACGGGCGCGGCACGCGGCCAGGGCGAGCAGGAGGCCCGCCTCTTCGCAGCGGAGGGGGCGCAGGTCGTCCTCGCGGACGTCCTCGACGACCAGGGCGAGGCGCTGGCGAAGGAGCTCGGGGAGGACCGCGCCCGCTATGTCCATCTCGACGTGGGTCATGAGTCCGACTGGGCTGCTGCCGTCGCGTCCGCCAAAGATGCCTTCGGCCGCATCGACGGACTGGTCAACAACGCGGGCATCCTGCGTTTCAACGAGCTGGTGAGCACGCCCCTGGAGGAGTTCCAGCAGATCATCCAGGTCAATCAGATAGGTGCGTTCCTCGGTATCAGGACACTGGCGCCGGAGATCGAGGCGGCCGGCGGCGGGACGATCGTCAACACCGCCTCCTACACCGCGCTCACCGGAATGTCCTGTGTCGGGGCCTATGCGGCGACCAAGCACGCCATCCTCGGTCTGACCCGGGTGGCGGCGATGGAGCTCGCGGCGAAGCGGATCCGGGTCAACGCCGTGTGCCCGGGCGCGGTGGACACACCGATGAGCAATCCCGGGGGCGCGGACCCGGAGGCCCTCGACGAGCTGTACCGGAAGCTGGTGCCGCTCGGCCGGGTCGGACAGCCGGAGGAGGTGGCCCGGCTGGCGCTCTTCCTGACGAGTGAGGACTCCTCGTACATCACGGGGCAGCCGTTCGTCATCGACGGAGGCTGGCTGGCCGGAGTGAGTGTCCTCTGAGTTGTGCGACACCCCGATTCTCTGACGCATCGTCAGCTATTGACGACTCCGTCGCACGGTGGAACAGTCGACGCACTGAGATCTGACGGTACGTCAGAAACATAGGGACGGTGGTGGGACCCCCATGGAATTCGGGCTCTTTGTGCAGGGTTACGTCGGCAAGCGCGCCGAGACCGACCCGCTCGCCGAACACAAGGCGCTGATGGAGGAGACCGAGTACGTCATCCAGGCGGACAGGTCGGGCTTCAAGTACGCCTGGGCCTCCGAGCACCACTTCCTGGAGGAGTACTCGCACCTCTCGGCGAACGACGTGTACCTCGGCTATCTCGCCCACGCCACGGACCGGATCCATCTGGGGTCGGGCATCTTCAACCCCCTCGCCCCCGTCAACCACCCCGTGAAGGTCGCCGAGAAGGTCGCCATGCTCGACCATCTCTCCGAAGGGCGCTTCGAGTTCGGCTCCGGCCGCGGCGCTGGTTCGCACGAGATCCTCGGCTTTCTGCCGGGCATCACCGACATGAACCACACCAAGGAGATCTGGGAAGAGACCATCGCCGAGTTCCCGAAGATGTGGCTCCAGGACGAGTACAGCGGCTTCCAGGGCAAGCACTGGTCCCTGCCGCCGCGCAAGATCCTGCCCAAGCCGTACGGGAAGTCCCACCCGGCGATGTGGTACGCAGCAGGGTCGCCGTCCTCGTACGCCATGGCCGGTCGCAAGGGCCTCGGTGTGCTGGGCTTCAGCGTGCAGAAGGTCTCCGACATGGAATGGGTCGTCGAGTCGTACAAGACTGCGGTCAAGAACGCGGAGCCCGTCGGCGGCTATGTCAACGACAACGTCATGGTGACCTCCACGGCGATATGCGCGGAGACCCACGACAAGGCGGTCGAGATCGCGGTCGGCGGTGGACTCAACTACCTCCAGTCGCTCCTCTTCCGCTATCACGACACCTTCCCGCGGCCCGAGGGCATCCCCGAGTGGCCGGAGCTGCTGCCCGACTACAACAGGGAGATCATCGAACTCCTCATCGCGGAGGAGCTGATGATCTGCGGCGACCCGGACGAGGTGCTGCGCCAGTGCAAGCGCTGGGAGCAGGCCGGGGCGGACCAGCTGTCGTTCGGGCTGCCGATCGGGATCTCGTACGAGGACACGATGACCACGATCAAGCTGATCGGCGAGCACGTCATCCCGAAGATCGACACGGACCCGGTGCACCGCACGACCCGCTTCCGCGAAGCGGCCTGACGGGGTTCGTCCCCGTCCCCTCCCGCCGCTGCTCCGCTCCGGCCCGGCACCCGGGGCCGGGCGCTTCACCCCGCCCCCTGCGCCTCGACCACCGGCGGGGCTCGAGACCTCCGCCCGTCGGTGCCGGAGCCCGGCCGCCCGGGCCGCCCGGTCGGTGCACCGGGCTCCCCGGAGCGGGGCGGGGGCCTCGTGGGGGCTTGCCCCCAGGACACAGACCGCGGGCGGTGGCTTCCCGGACCGCCACCCGCATCCGGCCCGGCCGGAGGGCCACGCGGCCGCGGCCGGCCGCGACGCCCTCGGGCCGGGCCACACCTGCTCACGCATGCACCGCACCTGCTCACGCATGCACCGCACCTGTTCGCGCACGCACCGCACCGGAGAGGCACGCACCGCACCAGAAAGGGACGCAGGCATGCTCGACCACCTCATCAGGCGCGCTACCGTCGTCGACGGAACCGGCGCCCCCGCCTACACCGCCGATGTCGGACTGCGCGACGGCCGTATAGCCGTCATCGCCGAGCCCGGCACCGTCGGCGAGGGGGCCCGGACGAGCGAGGACGCGGCCGGGCTCGTCCTCGCCCCAGGCTTCGTCGACCCGCACACCCACTACGACGCCCAGCTCTTCTGGGACCCGTACGCGACCCCGTCGATGAACCACGGTGTGACCACCGTCGCCGGCGGCAACTGCGGATTCACGCTCGCCCCGCTCAACCCCGACCGTCCCGGGGACGCCGACTACACGCGCCGCATGATGTCGAAGGTGGAGGGCATGTCCCTGGTCGCCCTCGAGGAAGGCGCACCATGGACCTGGCACACCTTCGGCGAGTACCTGGACGCGCTCGAAGGCCGTATCGCCGTCAACGCGGGCTTCATGGTGGGCCACTGCGCGCTGCGCCGCCACGTCATGGGCCCGGACGCGGTCGGCGGCCGGCCGAGCCCCGGGCAACTCGATGCGATGTTGCGGCTCCTCCACGACGCCATGGACGCAGGGGCCTGGGGCCTGTCCACCACCCAGTCGTCCACCCACTCCGACGGTGACGGCAAACCCGTCGCCTCCCGGCACGCCGACCCCGCCGAGCTGCTCGCCCTGGCGCGGGCCGTCGCCGAGCACGAGGGCACCCAGCTCGAGGCCATCGTCGCGGGCTGCCTCGACCAGTTCTCCGACGACGAGATCGATCTGTTCGTCGAGATGAGCGTCGCCGCGGGCCGCCCGCTCAACTGGAACGTCCTCACCATCGACGCCGCCGTACCCGAACGCGTACCGCGGCAGCTGGTCCCGAGCGAACGCGCCCGCAAGGCAGGCGGCCGGATCGTCGCCCTCACCATGCCGATCCTCACGCCGATGAACATGTCCCTCGGCACCTTCTGCGCCCTCAACCTCATCCCCGGTTGGGGCGACATCCTCGCCCTGCCCGTCCCGGAACGCATCGCGAAGCTCCGCGACCCGGCCGTCCGGGCCGAGATGCTGCGCCGCGCGAAGTCCAGGGAAGCCGGCGTCTTCCGCCGCCTCGCCCACTTCGGCCGCTATGTCATCGGGGACACCTACTCCAGGGAGAACGAGGGCCTCAGTGGGCGTGTGGTGAACGACATCGCTGCCGAACGCGGCCAGGACGCCTTCCAGTGCCTCGTCGAGATCTGCGCCAACGACGAGCTGCGGACCGTCCTGTGGCCCATGCCCACCGACAACGACCCGGACAGCTGGGCTCTGCGGGCCGAGACCTGGCAGCACGAGGACGTCATGCTCGGCGGCTCCGACGCCGGTGCGCATCTGGACCGGATGTGCGGGGCGCCGTACACCACCCGCTTCATCGGCGACTGTCTGCGCGGGCGGAAACTGGTCCCGCTGGAAGAGGCGGTGAAGATGCTCACCGACGACCCGGCACAGCTCTTCGGCCTGCGCGAGCGCGGGCGCATCGTCGAGGGCCACCACGCGGACCTGGTCCTCTTCGACCCCGAGCGGATCGACGCCGGCCCGGCGACCCTCGTGCACGACCTGCCCGGCGACAGCCCGCGGCTGGACTCACGGGCGGTCGGCATCGTGTCCGTCCGCGTCAACGGCGTCGAGACCATCCGCGACGACCAGGTCACCGGGGCTGTCCCCGGCCGGGTGCTGCGGTCGGGCAGGGACACCAGGACGGTGAGCACCCGGTGACCGCCGCGGACCCGGCCGGACAGCGGCTGTACATGGGAGGGGAGTGGGTCGAGCCGGACGGCGGCCACTACGAGGTGATCGATCCGGCGAGCGAGGAACCCGTCGGCCTCGCCCCGGAGGCGAGCCGCGAGCAGGTGTACGAGGCTGCGGCAGCCGCCCGGGACGCCTTCGAATCCTGGTCCCGCACGGCCCCCGAGGAGCGCGCCGCGATCCTGGACCGGGCCGCGGATGTGATCCAGCGCGAGTTCGACGCGTATGCGCAGCTCGCCCGGGCCGAGACGGGCGCGACGACCGCCACCGCGCGCGGAATGCAGGTCGCGGTGGGGATCTCCCGGTTCCGGCGGTATGCGAAGGGTGCGCTGGAGCCCGTCGAGCAGGGCCTGCCGCCCCAGATCAACGAGGCGGGCCCGATGGGCAGGGCGGGGATCTTCGGCGCGCTCGCCGCCCGCCGTCCGGTCGGCGTGGTCACCTGCATCACGTCGTACAACAACCCGTGGGCGAATCCGGCGGGAAAGGTCGCGCCGGCACTCGCCATGGGCAACACGGTCGTCGTGAAGCCTGCGCCGCAGGACCCGCTCTCCGTCTACCGGATGGCCGAGGCGCTGGCCGAGGCGGGCGCGCCGCCGGGGGTGGTGAACGTCGTCTCCGGTTCCCGTGCCGGGGTGGGGGAGGCGGCCGTCGACTCGCCGGACGTCGACATGGTCAGCTTCACCGGTTCCACGGCGGTCGGGCAGCGCATCGGCGAGGTGTGCGGGCGGGCGATGAAGCGGCAGCTGATGGAGCTGGGCGGAAAGGGCGCGGCGCTGGTCTTCGAGGACGCCGACCTCGACTCGGCGGTCATGGGCATCGGCACGACCTTCGCCTTCTACAGCGGTCAGATCTGCACGGCGCCGACGCGTGTACTCGCCCACCGGGCGGTGTACGAGGACCTGATCGAGAAGCTGACGGGCTATCTCGCCTTCATGAAGGTCGGAGACCCCGCGGAGCGGGGCACGGTGGTCGGCCCGGTGATCTCCGCCGCGCATCGCGACCGGATCGAGTCGTACGTCGAACTGGGGAAGAAGGAAGGCGCCCGGCTGGTCGCGGGCGGCCGGCGCCCCGATCTCGCCCGCGGCTTCTACGTCGCCCCGACGCTCTTCGCCGACTGCACCAACGACATGCGTGTCGTGAGGGAGGAGATCTTCGGACCGGTCGTGGTCGTGGTCCCGTTCGACGACGAGGAGGAGGGCATCGCGCTCGCCAACGACAGCGACTACGGGCTGATCGACTACGTCTGGTCAGGGGATGCGGCGCGAGCCTTCCGGGTGGCGCGGCGGCTGCGCGCCGGCGGGGTCGGAGTGAACACGATCGGCCGGAACATGGAGGCGCCGTTCGGCGGGTTCAAGAAGAGCGGGGTGGGGCGGGACGTGGGCTCGTACGCCTTGCACGCGTACAGCGAGACGCAGGCGATCGTCTGGCCCGGGGGCTGACCGCCCGCGCCCGTCGGATGGCCGGGACATGACCGCACGGAAAATTTTGAAAGGGGGCAAAACGGGCACCGCTGCGGTTTTCGCAATCCGGAACGTTCAGGATGCTGCCTTTGGATGTCACGATGGATGCCGTGGCGAACCTATACATCCTTGATCATCAGTTGATTTGAGGTGGTGAATCGAAGGAGTGATCGTCGGACTTTGTGCCTCCGGATACGGGAACCGCAGCACTTAACGTCCTCTTCATGACTCAGCTGGACATGCGACCCCAGGTCGGAGACACGGTACGGGGACGCTCTGAAGGGGGCGTCCGATCCAAGGGGCTCGAAAGGAACTCCGTCGGCCTCCTGGGCAGTGCCGTCATAGGCATCTCGACGGTCGCCCCCGTGTACTGCCTGACCTCGACCCTCGGCTCGACGGCCGGCGAGGTCGGCCTGCAGATGCCCGCCGTCTTCCTGGCCGGCTTCCTGCCCATGCTGCTCGTCGCCTTCGCCTACCGCGAGCTCAACAAGGTGATGCCGGATTCCGGCACCTCCTTCACCTGGACGGTGAAGGCCTTCGGGCCGCGCGTGGGCTGGATGTGCGGCTGGGGCCTGGTGATCGCGACGATCATCGTGCTCTCCAACCTCGCGGGAGTCGCGACCTCCTACTTCTGGCTGCTGGCCGGCGAGCTGACCGGCAGCGAGTCGGTCGCCGCCCTGGACGGCAACAAGGCCGTCCACATCCTCACGTGCCTCGTCCTGATCGCCGTCGCCACCGCGATCAGCTATCGCGGAATGACCGCCACGAAGCGTGTCCAGTACGCCCTCGTCGGTCTCCAGCTCGTGGTTCTCGCGGTCTTCGTCGTGATGGCCTTCCAGAAAGCCGGCAGTGGTGTCTTCGACACCGGCGTCGACTTCTCCTGGTCCTGGATGAACCCCTTCGCCGTCCAGTCCTTCGCGGCCTTCACCGCCGGTCTCTCCCTGTCGATCTTCATGTACTGGGGCTGGGACGCCTGTCTGTCCACGAACGAGGAGACCACCGGCTCCGAGAAGACCCCCGGCCGTGCCGCGCTCGTCGCGATGGTCGTCCTGGTCGCCTCGTACCTCGCCACAGGCATCGCCGCACAGCTGGCCGTGGGCTCCGGCGACAAGGGCCTCGGCCTCGCCAATCCGGAGACCTCCGACAACGTCTTCGCCGCCCTGGCCGGACCGGTGATGGGCCCGGTGCTCGGCGTCGCCCTCTTCGTCGCCGTCCTCGCCTCGGCCGCGGCCAGCCTCCAGACGACGTTCATCCCGGTCGCCCGCACGGTGCTCGCGATGTCCACGTACGAGGCGCTGCCCGCCTCCCTCGCGAAGGTCAGCCCGCGCTTCAAGGTCCCCGGCCGCGCCACGATCATCGCGGGCGTCGCCACCGGCGCCTTCTACACCGTCATGACCCTGGTCAGCGAGCACGTCCTGGTCGACACGATCTACGCGCTCGGCCTCATGATCTGCTTCTACTACGCGCTGACCGCCTTCGCCTGCGCCTGGTACTTCAGGGCCGAACTCTTCCGCTCGGGCCGCGACTTCGCCTTCAAGGGCCTCTTCCCGGTCCTCGGCGGAGCCCTGCTCTCGGCGGTCTTCGGCAAGACGCTCCACGACATGTGGGACCCGGCCTACGGATCCGGCTCCGCGGTCCTCGGCGTCGGCTCGGTGTTCGTGATCGGCGTCGGCCTGCTGCTCCTCGGCGGCGTCATCATGCTGGTCATGCAGCGCCGCAGCCCCGCGTTCTTCCGGGGCGAGGTCCTGACGAAGGACACTCCGTCGCTGGTGGTCGCGGACTGACGCGTTCGCGCCGGTGGTCGCGGACCGCCCCGCGCCGCTGAGCACGCCCTGGGCCCGGCCCCCTTCCCGGGAGCCGGGCCCAGCACGTTCAGCGCTGCCCCGGGCCCGCCGGCAGCGCCCGCAACCAGTCGACCAGGAGCGCGTTGACCTCGTCCGCCCGTTCCTGCTGGACCCAGTGCCCGCAGCCGTCCAGGATGTGCGAGGACACCAGGCGCGGCAGGGTGGTGGGGTAGGCCTTGATGGCATCCGCCATCCACTGGGTGGGACCGTCGTACTCCCCGCCGATGAACAGTGCGGGCTGGGTGATCGGCTCCCCGTCCCACGCGGCGAGATCCTCCCAGTCCCGATCGACGTTGCGGTAGCGGTTCAGCGGCCCGCTCAGACCGGTGCGCTCGAACTCGCCCGCGTAGAAGTCGAGGTCGGCCTCGGTGAGCCAGGACGGCAGCGGGACGTCGGGGAAACCGTCCGAAAGCCTGCCGCCTTCAGCGACGAAGGGCAGCCCGCTGCCGTCGGCCGGCGGCTTCACGCCGCCCGACAGGGCCGTGTAGAAGCCCGCGATCCAGCGCCGGACGTCCGGTTCGATCTCCGCCTCCGCCCTGCCGGGCTCCTGGAAGTAGCTGATGTAGAACTCCCCTGGACCGCCGAACTGCGCGAACGCCTCGGTGGGCCGCATCCCGTTGCGCGGCGCGTAGGGAACGCTGAGAAGCCCGACGGCGGTGAAGACATCCGGCCGGAGCAGGGCGCTGTTGGCGGCGATCGGTGAGCCCCAGTCATGCCCCACGATCACCGCGGTCTGCGCGCCGAGAGCCTTCACCACGGCCACGTTGTCGGCGACATGGGCCAGCATCCGGTACGCCTCCACGTCGGTGGGCTTCGACGAGCGGCCGTAGCCGCGCACGTCGATGGCGACGGCGTGACAGCCCGCCGCGGCGATCGCCGGGAGCTGGTGGCGCCACGAGTACCACGACTCGGGGAATCCATGGACCAGCAGAACCAGGGGCCCGGCGCCCTGCTCGACCAGATGGATGCGCCCACCCGGGACATCCACCAGCCGGTGTCGCGCGGGTTCCATCGCGGTGGAGGGAGAGCTGACGGGCTGTGACATGCGTCCTCCTGAAGGGCTCATCGAACTTCTGATGGTGCACGACGGGTGACCGGCCGCCGATCACCGCCACGATCCCCCTACCGCCGTACCACGGAATTCGAACACGGTTGTGCCCGGGGCGGCGGGTTTCAGCCGGTGCGGCACCCCTCGTGTTGTCATACCGGGATCACGTCACGCGGGACGCCCCAGGAACACCGGGTTCGTGAACGCCGCCAGCGGCCCGGGCAGCAGGGGGATCACCGGTGCGTGGCGGACCTCGGCCCGTACGTACGTCGCGTAGGCCGCCGTCGTACGCCACTCCACCGTGCCCGGGCCCGACTCGGGGAGCGTCACCGTGTGCAGCACGCCCTGGTCGGTCACGATCCGGGCCGTGCGGCCGGGGGCACCGGTGACCTCCAGGCGGACCGTCACCGGATCGTCCGGGGCGACGTGCAGCCGTTCGCCGATGCCCGCGTGACGGCCGCGGCCGCCGGTCGCCTCGAACGTCAGGGTCACGGCCGACGACTCGGCGACATAGGAACGGCCCGCGCGGATGCCGTCGAGGATTGCCTCGCGGGTCAGATCCTCGGCGAGGACCACGGTCTGCGGGGTGCCGACGGCATCCGGATCGCGATGCGCGTCGCTGCTGCCCATGGCCGGGGTCCAGCGCCCGCCCGGCCCTCCCGGCTCTCCTCGTGCTCCTGAACGGGCCGGTGCGACCAGGGTGTTGTCCCAGGAGGCCAGGGACACCTCGTCGTCGGGGGTGTAGGGCCCGTTCCAGACCTCCACCGCGTCCGCCTCCCCGAAGCCGAACTTCCAGTTGCAGCCGATGCAGGTGGCGTGCGGGTGGGCGGGCACGACCAGCCCGCCGGCGCGCCGGATCTCGCGGGCGTAGTGGCCGAACGCCCCCTGGGCCCTTGCGTCCCGGGGGGACCCCCGGTTGTCCCGGGCGCGGTAGCGCCAGTCGACGAAGGTGCCCGGGTCGGTGCCGATGGCGACGACATGACCGTTGCGGGTGGTCACCTCCTCGCCGAGCAGGACCAGCAGGTCGTCGCCCGCGGCCTCGGCCCAATGACCGTGCGCCGCATGGGTGTTGTGCTCGCTGCTGTTGATGAAGTCCAGTCCGGCCGCCCGGGCGAGGGCGGCGATCTCGGCGGGAGTGCGCCTGCCGTCCGAGAACCAGGAGTGCAGATGGCAGTCCCCGCGGTACCAGGCCCGGCCACGCCCCCTGGCCCGCTCGGGCGGGTAGACCGGTGCCGGGGTCCTGGCCGGTGTGCCGTGGGTGAGGGTGACGGTGACCGTGTATGCGAGCCCCTGAGGCGCGACCGTGTACGGGCCGAGCACGACGTACCAGGTGCCCGAACGGATCCGCCCCGGGATGTAGCCGGGCGTCGCCTCGTCGCCCCGGATGAAGAACTCACTGCGTGCCCCGCCCGACCAGCCGCGGAAGCCCTTGCCGCCGAGAGCCGTGCCGCGCTCGTCGAAGATGCCGATGTCCAGGGCGTTGCCCTGGGTGCCCGGGGGGACGGGCGGCTTCTCGTACGTGTACGAGACCCGGATCTCCGAGACTCCGCGAGGGATCTCGACGGGGAGATGGACGAAGTCGGGGGAGCCGGGCGGGAGAGTGCCGCGCACGACCTTGGTGGTGCTCTCTTCGGCTGCTGCCTCGGCGAAGCTCACACTGGCCAACGTAAGCGCCGCAGCGGCTCCGGTCACGAACAGACCGCGTCTGCTGATCGGGTCTTCCTTGCACATGCCGTCGGCTCCCAAGGGGGTGGTGAGAGGGACAGGAGTGGTGCGGTGGAGTGATTTCCCAACTCTGGTACTCAGCCATGGATCGCATGGCAAGGGAAGGGGGCCGGCGGATTGCCGGAATGTGCCGGAAGGGAGCACTGGGGGCGGGCCCTCGGAACCCGGTGCCGGACGGCGCGCGGAATCGGTGCACGAGGGCCCTCGGAATCCGGTGCCGGACGGCATACCCTCGGCCCCGCCACCAGTGGCGACAGACGCCGACGGACGACGACGGACGCCACCGGTGGCGACAGACGCCGACGGATACGACGGATGACGACGGAGGGGCCGGTATGCGGATCTCGACCACGATCTTCCTGACGGACGGGACGATCACGCCCGTGCGCCTGGCGCGCGAGCTGGAGCAGCGCGGCTTCGCGGGTCTGTATCTGCCCGAACACACCCACATCCCGGTCGAGCGGACCACCCCGTACCCGGCGGGCGGTGACCTGCCGCCCGAGTACGGACGCACGCTCGACCCCTTCGTCGCGCTGGGCCAGGCGGCCGCCGTCACCTCGGACCTGGGTCTCGGCACCGGGATCACCCTCGTCGCCCAGCACGACCCGATCTCTCTCGCCAAGCAGATCGCGACCCTGGACCATCTGAGCGGGGGCCGCTTCACCCTCGGCGTCGGCTTCGGCTGGAACAAGGAGGAGGCCGGGGACCACGGGGTCGAGTGGTCCACGCGGCGTGAGCTGGGCCGTGACCGGATGCTGCTGATGCGGGCGCTGTGGGCGGACGAACCGACTGAGTACAAGGGCGACTTCGGATCGGTACGGGCGTCGTACGCGTACCCGAAGCCGGTGAGCGGCGGCGCCCCGCGCATCCTGGTGGGCGGCGCGGCCGGACCGAAGCTCTTCGCGCACATCGCGGAGTACGCGGACGGCTGGCTGCCGATCGGCGGCCGTGGCCTGACGGAATCGGTGCCGGCGCTGCGGGAGACGTGGGAGAAGGCGGGCCGCGATCCGGATGCGCTGCAGATCGTGCCGTACGCGGTCCTCCCGTCGGCGGGCAAGCTTGCGCACTACGCGGAGCTGGGCGTGGAGGAGTTGGTGCTTCAGCTGCCTCCCGCGGGAGAGGGAGAGGTGCTGAGGGTGCTGGACGAGTACGCGCAGTACCTGTGACGACACAGGAGGGGTTGGTCAACGTCCGACCGGTACCCCGTCGGCCTTCTCCGGGAGGCCGACCGGTACCCCGTCGGCCTTCTCCGGGAGCCACGTGCCGGTGAAGCGATCGCCGAGGAGCGGAGTCACGAAGGCGTCGGCGGCCTGGATGCCTCGCCCAGGTGCCGCCCCCCTGAGGCCGGCAACGTCCCTGGCCGCCCCACGGGGCCCGACGTGGCTGACCGGTGTCGGCCGTCGGACGCCGCAGGTGTGCGTAGGAGGACCGGGCGTGCGGGTCCTCCCGCGCGAGGGCTCGGAGGGCCGACCGGAGTTCCGCGCCGGGGTGGGCCGTGGTGGCCGGCCCGTCGGCGAGCAGAGTCCCGACGACGAGTTCGGGATTGAAGGCCGAGGTCATGGCCGCGCGTTCGCCGGACATGGGTGTGGGCCGGCCCTTCGACCTCGTCGAGTTCCACGTGCCGGTTCGTGCCGGTCCCGACGGGCCCGGGGGCGCCGGGCCGGCGCACCGGGGAACACGCCCGGGGCCGGCGCTCCGTGACGCGGGCGGAGCAGTGTTCAGGGTTCCCGGATTCCGGGGGCGGGCATGCCGCCGTCACTCGCAGCCGGTCCCGTCGCCGTCGCGGTCGAGGTGGCGGCCGTACCCGGGGTCGCCGAGGTGAACGGGAGCCGCGCCGGCGGCACGTGCGGCGTCGCAGTTCTCGTAGTGGGCGCTGTCGTCGCTGTCCTCGTCGGCGACGGCAGGGGCCTGCTCGGTGACGGTGGCCGTCACGGTCTCGGTGACTTCGACCTCGACTTCCTTGGTGACCGTCGGCCCCGGCGCGGCCTTGAGGGCCGCGGGGGTTGCGGTGACGGTCGCCGTCACCGTCTCTGCGGGCCGTGCGCTCGCCGCCTCGAGGGTGCTCTTGTCGTCGCCACCGGTGTCCCCGTTCGCGCCGATGCCGACTCCGCAACTGCCCGCGAGGAAGGCGGTGGCGGCGATGGTGATCCAGAACTTGGGCTTGTCGACCATGCGGGTCCGCTGCTGTGGAGGGGGCGGCGGTGTGCCGGGCGGTGTCCAGCCGGGATTGGGGTCGTACGGGTTCATGTGTCCCCCTTCGCGCGCGGCGATGTGTGAGGTGGGTCACATTAGTGCGGGGTGGCTCCCGGGGTCAGTGGTTCGCCCGAATTCGTTGATTTCTCAACCGGCAGGGTTCGCAGGGTTCGCAGAGCCGCTGGGGCCGCGAGGTCCGGAGGCGGCTGCACAGGCGTGTGGTCCCGGCGAGGTGGCGGGTTCGCTCGCCTGCACGGCTCGCATCGCGGTGCGGCCGCATCGCCACGGCCGCATCGCGGTCACGGCGACACGGCGCGCATCAACTCCCGCGCCCTCTCCTGCAGGTCCTCCCACAGGTCCTCGTCCGTGGGGCGGTGAGGCGCCGTGCCGGGTTCCGCCCACCGGACGTCGAGTCGGGCTCGCATGGCCAGGGCGAGCGTCGTGGCCACGAACCCTTCGGAGAGCGCCACCATGACGGTGTGCCTCCCCTTCCGGTGCCACGCCAGCAGGGCGTCGACGAAGGCCGCGAAGGTGGCCGGATCGATCCGGCACTCGTCGGACTCCATCGGGCCGATGCCGGACGGGATCCCCAATTCCTCCTCGTACAGCGCAACTTGCCGCTGGAACATCCGGGCCACACCGGTGGACGGGTTCCACAGTGTCTCGTCACCCATGTCGAAGAACTGGCTCATCGTGGTGCCTCCCCTTGGTCGCGCCGATCACCGTAGCCGCCCACACCCCCGCACACCCCGCACGCCGTGCCTCCTCGACGCGACAACGGAGCGGCGCTACTGGTCCACGTTCCACTCCCGTGGCAGTTGCGCATCGCAGAAGACGCACACGAAGTCCCCGTCCCGCACGATGTTCAGTTGCCCGCACCCCGTGCAGCGCCGGAACACGACCTCGTGAGTGAAGCGTTCGGGCCGTGCAAGCCCGGCCCCGTCCAGCGCACCGGCGACCGCCGCCCATGAATCCGGTGCCGGGCAGTATCCGGTGGACTGGTTGCTGACGGCGGAGACCGTCCAGCCTCCTTCCCGGCGTACGAAGGTGATCTCCCCCGCTCCCTGAACCCATCCCCGGCCCGCACAGGCGATGTGCTCACTGCGCCGGGGCGCGAGCCGCAGACGACCGCTCTCGTCGACGACATAGGTGAACGGCTCGGCGAGCTCGTCCGGTGGCTGCTCGCCGGCCCAGGCATTGAAGTCGTCGATCGACCGGATGATCCGCCCCTCGCTCCCGGGGCGCACGGCGGCCCGGATGGCGGGGTCGCCGACATACTCGTACCGCCGGGGCGCCGGCGTACCAGCCGTGGTCCACGGGGCCCGACCGGACACGTCCACGCCCCCTCCCTTCCGTTCCCCTTTCTTCCGCTTCCGCCCGGGCGCCGGGCAGCGCCATGCCGAGCCCGACTCGTCCCGCACCCCACCCGGGCCAGCCGCGCTCAATCGGCCTGCTCACACCCGGAGTTCGTCCCGGAGCCGACGGGCGACCCGTGCCATCAGGGCCTCGGCGCCGGGCTGACTGCTCGCGGGCACGCGCGACTCGGTGAGGACCGCGACGGCGAAGGTCTGCCCGTCGGCGTGCTCGACGACGCCCACCTCGTGCCGGAGGTTCAGCAGAGTGCCCGTCTTCGACGACCAGGCCGACGCATCGGAACTGAAGTCCGGGGCCAGCCGGTGCCGCAGCACATTGTCCGCCATGAGGGCACGTACGCGCTCCGCCACCTGGGGAGCTATCGCCGACGGCGTGGACCACAGGGCCTGCAGCAGATCGGCGAACGCGCGCGCCGTGCCGGTGTTGGCCCGGCTCACGTCGAGCTGCGGCAGCCTGTGTCCGCCGCCGCCCGTGCCCGCGTCGATCGCCAGGGACTGGGCCAAGTGCCCCTGCGCGGCACCCAGCCGTTCGGCGGGGGTGTCGGTCAGCTCACGGATCGTGTGCCTTACGGCGAGCCCGTGGAGGCCGAGTTCCCGGAGGATGTCCGCCACCAGGTCCGGCGGGGTGAGCCCGAACAACGCGTCGGCAGCCGTTCCATCGCTCAATGAGGTGCTGAGATAGAGCAGGTCGTCGACCGCGATACGGGCGGGATGACGGAAGCGGCTCAGCCCGGTCGGCCCGGGTGCGGTGATGCCCCCGGGCCCGACGTCGAGCATCGTCGAGCCGTCGATCTCACCCCGCCGGATGCGTTCGAGGGTGACGACTGCCAGCGGAATCTTGACGAGCGAGGCCGCGGGGAGCTCGGTGTCCGGATCGATGCCGAGCTCGTCCCCCGTGTGCAGGTCCCGCACCAGAAAGGACCCGGACAGGCCGCCGTCGTACAGCTCCCGGCGCAGCTCGTCCAGCAGTCTCGCGGTGTTCATGCGACCTCCCGGTCCTCGGCACCCGCGACCGCCGCCTGCGCCCCGAGACAGCGCGCGAAGTCATCGCCCAGGCGGGCTCGGAGACGTTCGGGGTCACCGGCCGCCGTGGCCGCGACGGCGAATCCCCGGACCAGGGCGGTCTCGCCGAGGGGACGCCAGTGCAGGCCGAGTTCCACGGCCTGCGGTGCCGAGCACAGCAACAGGTCGGGGGAGCGCAGTACTTCCGCCGCGGCGAGGGTGAGGCTCGTTGCCACGACGAGCTGCGCGGGCCGCAGGCCGACCGCGTCGCACAGCCGCCCCAGGGGGTCGCGTACATGGGGTACGTCGTCCTCGGGCTGGACCAGGATCCGGCGCGGAGGGGAGAGCTCGGCCCGCCCCGCGCGCAGCGTCTCGACGTAGACGCGCCCCGGGCCCTCGTCCCGGATACCTGCGAGGCCCAGCGGTACCGACCACACGGCCTGGTCGGGCGGTACGGCGACCAGCGCCGCGCGGACCTCCTGGGAGCGGACGAGCTCGGCTCGTTCCGCCGGCCCTGCGACCCGCGGCTCCAGCGAGACGCCGTGCTCGCGGGCGTCGGCGACGAGCCGGGCGAGACCGCCGGTCGAGCCGAGTTCCGGTACGGCGAGCCGTACCGTCCTGTGTTTGGCCGTCTCCGCCTCCCGTTCCAGGGCGTCGGCCGTGCGCACCAGCCGCCGGGCCACCGGGAGCATGTCCCGTCCGAACGGGGTGAGGGCCGCCCGCCGGGGCGTCCGCTCGAAGAGCTGCTCACCGAAGTGCTGCTCGAGGGCGGCGACCCGACGGCTCGCGACCGACTGGGACATCCGCGCGGCAGCCGCTCCCACGGTGAAGCTTCCGCGCTCACTGACGCTCACGAACGCCCGGCACGCTGCGACGACATCCATGTCCCGAGCCTATGCGGAATCGGCATGAAACCGTGCATTCGCGTCTTGGATCGCATAGGCCCCGGTGGGCGAGGGTGAACGCGTGACCAGCGCGGTCCCGGGTGGGTCCGCCAGGGACACAAGACATGCCCCCGTACGTCCGCGGGGGCCGACCCGGAGGTTCGGACCATGCCCCACATGCCCGCCCGCCGCGCCGCCTTCGGTGCGGTCGTCGCGCTCACCCTCGTCCCGCTCACGGCCTGCGGCCGGACCGCGCCTTCCGCCGGCGCCGCTTCCGTCCCCTCGCCGGGGAGGACCGCCGCTGCGGCGGCGCCGGCCTCCGTCGACACGGCGTTCAAGGGGCTCGAGCGGAAGTTCGACGCGCGGCTCGGCGTGTATGCCGTCAACACCGGCACGGGGCGCGAGATCGCGTACCGGGCGGACGAGCGGTTCGCGTACGCCTCCACGTCCAAGGCCCTTGCCGCCGGTGCCGTGCTCCGGAAGTACGGCAGCGGAGGGCTCGACAAGGTGATCACGTACGGGAAGGGCGACCTGGTCGACCACTCACCGGTGACCGAGAAGCACGCCGGCACCGGCATGACGCTGCGACAGCTCTGCGACGCCGCCCTCCGCCACAGCGACAACACCGCAGCCAACCTGCTGTTCGACGCGCTGGGCGGGCCGGGGAAGCTCGACGCGATGCTCGAGGACCTCGGCGACGACGTCACACGGATGAACCGCCATGAGACGGAACTGAACGAGGCGACCCCGGGCGACCCGCGCGACACCAGCACGCCGCGCGCGCTCGCCGGCGACCTGCGTGCGTTCGTCCTCGGTGACGTGCTCGGCGAGGACGAACGCACGCTCCTGACCCGGTGGATGCGGACCAACACGACCGGCTCGACGCTGGTACGGGCCGGGGTTCCGAAGGACTGGACCGTCGCCGACAAGAGCGGAGGCGGCCACTACGGCACGCGCAACGACATCGCCGTGGTGTGGCCCCGTCGCGGTGCCGAGCCCATCGTCATGGCGGTCCTGTCGAGCCGCGATCGCCAGGATGCCCGGTGGAACGACGCGTTGATCGCCGAGGCGGCAACGGTGGTCGCGGACCAGGTGTCGTGACGTGACGTGGCGAAGGTGTCGCGATGTGGCGAAGGTGTCGTGACGTGGCGAAGGTGTTGTGACGGGCGGTTCCCGTGTGGCGGCTCGGGCGGGCGAAGCATGTGATTCCGCACGTCCGCAACGGTGCGCGGGCCGCCCGTCGCCCCCGCCGGCGAGTACCGGCAAATACAGGACATACGGGCAGCCGTTGGGGCCTTTCCTGCTTCCCGCGCTCCGGAGTCGAGGCCGAGAACCCTCGGGACATTATTCGGAATGTTTAATTCCTGACATCCCGGCGGACGGAAAATGTCTTGGACGAGTGACACGTGGTTGTGTCATCATTCAATTGCCGCGGTTCGGGGGACACCTAGGCGGCGAACGGGGGAGACACAATCTTCTGCACCTGAGCGCGTCACCCATGCGCGGTCATCACACCCACGGGCTCTCGCCTTTCGGCATGCCGTTGCTACGCGCGTGCATGCCCTCATACCACCGTGTTGGGAACTCAGTGATAGCGGAAGAAGTTTACGATCTGGTGCTGGACGACTTATTCATCCGGGCGGACGATCTGGTGCCCGGAAGCACTGTCTTTCTCAAACTCGAAGGCCTCAATCCAGCAGGCTCGGTCAAGCTCAAGACGGCCATCGCGCTGGTGGCCCAGGCGGAAGAATCGGGACTGCCGTTCCCGGGCACCCGTCTCATCGAATCAACCTCGGGAAACCTCGGCGCAGCCCTCGCCATGGTCTGCGCGGCGAAGGGCTACCGCCTGACCTGCGTCACGGATCCCAATGCCAACGCCCAGTCGGTACGCATGATGGAGGCGCTGGGCGCAGAGGTCGTGGTGATCGACGTCCGTGACGGCAACGGCGGTTACCTGCAATCCCGCATCGACTACATCCGTGACCGCATCGCGCGCGAACCCGGCACGTACTGGTTGAACCAGTATGCGAACCCGGCCGGTCCACGGGTGCACCGGGAGCGTACGGGCCGCTCCGTCCTCGACGAGATCGGACACGTCGACTACGTGTTCATAGGGGCCGGTACGACCGGAACGCTGATGGGCTGCGCGGAATTCTTCAGACAACACAGCCCGACCACCCGGATCATCGCCGTCGACTCCGCGGGATCCGTTTCCTTCGGGGGGCCGCCGGGGCGTCGCCACATTCCAGGTCTGGGCACCAGTAGGCGCCCGGAAATCCTTGACGAGCGCAAGATCGACGAGGTCGTCGTCATTGCCGAGGCGGACGCTGTGACGATGTGCCGAATACTCGCTCAAGAACGCGGACTTCTCCTCGGTGGATCCAGTGGAACAGTACTTTCCGCGGTCCAGGAAAAGGCCAAGGAAATCCCCTGTGGAAGCGTTGTTGTGGCCATCTCCCCGGACTTCGGGGATCGCTATCTGGAAACCATCTACAACGACGCCTGGGTCACTGCCCGATGGCCAGAACTCATTGACCGAGACGGTTCAGAAACATCTCAGGTACCGGCCTGAGGAGAGGTGTGCCCATGTTCGACTTTGATGTGGTCGCGGGCGAGACCGTTCGCGACGTGCTGAGCGGCAAGCGGACCGAAGTCCTCGACATCGTGAGCGAGGCGTACCGCAGCCACGCGGCCGGCGAGAGCGTCAACCCCGACAGCTACTTCCTGCGGTTCCCCGAGAAACCCGACTCCCGGATCATCGCGCTGCCCGCGTACCTCGGTGCCGAGGTCCAGCTCGCGGGTATCAAGTGGATCGCCAGCTTCCCCAGGAACACCGAGGCCGGAAAGCCCCGCGCCTCGGCCGTGCTCATCCTCAACGACTACGAGAGCGGCTATCCGGTCGCATGCCTGGAGGCGGCCAACATCAGTGCCGCCCGCACGGCCGCGTCCGCCGCCCTCGCAGCGACCACGCTGCGTCCCACGGGCTTCGCGGGCACGCGCATCGCGGTGGTCGGCGGCGGCGTCATCGCACGCAACATCTGCGACTACCTCGAGGCCGCCGGCTGCGCCCCGGAGGCTTACCTCGTGCACGATCTGCACGAGGAGTCCGGCGAGGCCCTCGTCGGTCATCTGCGGGCCGCCCACGGTCGCACGGCGTCCTTCACGCCCGATCTGGGCACGGCACTGGAGGCAGAGACCGTCGTCTTCGCCACGACTGCTCTCGAGCCCTACGTCACCACGCCCTTCAAACCAGGTCAGCTTGTGCTGAACATCTCCCTGCGTGACCTCGCTCCCGAGGTGTTGCTCGAGGCGGACAACATCCTCGATGACGTCGACCACTGTCTGAAGGCCAACACCTCGCCCCACCTGGCCGAGCAGTTGACCGGCTCGCGCGACTTCGTGACCGGTACTCTCGCCGGCGTCCTCAATGGCGAGGTGTCCCTGGCCGCGGACCGGCCCGTGATCTTCTCACCGTTCGGCCTCGGGGTCCTCGATCTGGCGGTCGGAGCGTACGTACTGGAGAAGGCACGCGCCGCCGGTTCGGCCATTGCGATCCCCAACTTCTTCGGGGAGACGAGCCGATGGTGACGACCCAGAACACGAGGATCACGGAATCGGCCCCCGGGAGCACCGGGAGGCATCCCGTCATCGCCGTCGTGGGAGCCGGGTCACGAGGGCTCGGCATCGTGGAGCGCCTCGTCAGCCACTGCCTTGCGGCCCCCTTACCCGTCACCGTGCATCTTGTGGATCCCCAGCCACTCGGCCCAGGCTTCCACCGGGCCGACCAGCCCGACTACCTTCTGCTGAACACGGTGTGCGGGCAGATCACCGCGTTCGTGGACCAGAAGATGGTGGAAGGCCCCACCCAGGTGCAGGGCCCCAATCTCCACGAGTGGTGCCGGGAACGGGATCTGCGGCTGGGTCCTGACGGGTACACCGTGCGGGCGGGGGACGGGCGGGAGATCCGGCCGAACGACTTCCTGCCCCGGCGGCTGCTCAGCGAATACCTCGCCTGGGCCGCCGAGCGCGTCGCCGCCGCGGCCCCCGCCTGCTTCGCCCTGATCCGGCACACCACGACGGCCACCGACGTCCGGCCGATTCCTGGCGGCGGGGAGAGTGTTCTCCTGGCCGACGGCACCCACGTGGAAGCGGACGCCGTCTTCGTCACCGTCGGGCACCAGTCGCTCTACCTGCCCGCCGAACCGGCCGACGAACCAAGGATGATCACCCGCCCGTATCCCTTGCCCGAGGCCCTCGAAGGCATCGCTTCCGGCGACGACGTCGCAGTCCTGGGCACGGGGCTCACCGCCATGGACGTCATCGCCAGTCTGACGCTGGGGCGCGGAGGCCGCCACGAACCGACGCCCAACGGTGCTCTGCGTTACGTACCGAGCGGCCAGGAACCACGCATCGTCCTGGCCGGCCGCTCCGGGATGCCGTCTTGCAGCCGTCCGCGGCTGAACCCCGGCCGGGTCCGCTTTCCACCCCTTGTGCTGACGCCGGACCGCATCCGTGTGCTGCGCCAGGAACGCGAGGGCGGCCGCCTCCACTTCTTGCAAGACGTCATGCCGTTGGTCGAGGCGGAGATGGAACTCGCCTACTACCGTGCCGTCCTGGCAGTCCGGACCGGCGATGCAGAGGGCGCGGGCGCGGAGTTCGCCCTCCGGGTGCACGCGTTGGGCTGGAACCGGACGCTGGCGGCGGCACACGACGAGTACGGGCCCTACCCCCTGAGCGGAGTGCTGACCGAACAGCTCACCGACCGGCAGTGGGGTGACGGGGGCGAGTACACCGCATGGTTCACGGCCCGGATCGAGGAGGATCTGGCGCAGGCCCGGCAGGGGCTCGGCGTCAGCCCGGTCAAGGAAGCCCTGGAGGTGCTGCGCGACCATCGCGACGCACTTCGGGCGGTGATCGACGACCCCGGTGTCGACGAGGCATCCCTGGATCACTTCTTCGGGGAGTTCACCGCCACGGTCAACCGCCTGGTGATCGGCCCGCAGCTGGACAGGTCGATGGAACTGCTGTCCCTGCTGGCCGCCGGAGTGCTCCGGCTGGCTCCCGGCCCGCGTCCCAAGGTCATCGCCCCGTCAGGGCAGGGTCGCTGGCGCCTGGAGTCCACCTGTCTGGCCCGGGCGGAGAGCGTCGAGGTCGACTCCGTCGTGCACGCGTACCTCACCGAGCCCAGCGCGGACCGGCTGCCCGGCTCACTGCTCGGCCGACTCGTCGCAGCGGGCCGTGCCTCCACGCTCGCAGGGCAGGGCAGGCGGACTCCCGGGCTACGGGTCACCCGCGAGGGACGGGGCATCGGCCCCGCCGGTGACGTCCAGCACTCGTTGTACTTCCTCGGCCCGCACACCGAGGGGTCCAGCTACTACAACCACTACGTGCCGTCGCCCGGCGCACCTTCCCGCGCGCTGCAGGACGCTGAACTGGCCCTCCGTACAGCCCTGTCCGCCCTGACCTCGAGGACATCATGAGCAATCGCAAGACCTACACTCCCTGGACCCGGGAGTACCGTGCCGAGACCCGAGCCGCGCAGGGTGACGGCTGGCGCTGCCCCACGACCGGAGCGGTACCGCCGCCGGTGAGCCTCGGCGCGACGTTCGCCCGAGACGACCAGTACCGCACTCCGGCAGGACTCGCCTATCTCCGTGACCAGGGCACACCGGGCTACGAGCAGGTCGAGGACGTCGTGGCCGGGCTGGAGGGCGGTTCCGAGGCACTGGTCTTCTCCTCCGGCATGGCCGCCGCCACCGCGGTCTTCCAGGCCCTCCCCGCCGGCTCCCGCGTGGTGGTGCCGCAGACGATGTACTTCGGGCTCACCAAGTGGCTGCTCGAATTCGGCCGGGATCGCGGCCTCGAGGTCGTACGCGTTCCCATGGACGACCTGGACGCCGTGGCGGAGGCGGTGAACGCCGCACCCACCACTCTGCTCTGGGCCGAGTCACCGGCCAACCCCACCTGGCTGGTGACCGACCTGGCGGCCTGCGCCGACATCGCGCACCGTGCCGGCGCCCTCTTCGGTGTGGACAACACCGTCCCCACCCCGGTCCACACCCGGCCGTTCGACCTCGGCGCCGACCTGATCATGCACTCCGGCACGAAGTACCTCAACGGACACAACGACGTGGTCGCGGGGCTCCTCGTGGCCGCGCCGGAGCGCACCGACGAGCGCGAGGCCCTCTGGGAGCGGCTGCGCCTGCACCGCCGCCTCACCGGTCCCGTCCTCGGTCCCTGGGAGGCCTATCTGCTGCTGCGCGGCATACGGACGCTCTACCCGCGCATGCGCCAGATCTCGGCCGCCGCCATGTCGCTCGCCGAGCACTTCTCCGACCATCCGCTGGTGAGCCGGGTCGCGTACCCCGGCCTGCCGGCGGATCCAGGACACGAGGTCGCCTCCCGGCAGATGACCGGCGGCTACAGCGGAATGCTCTCGCTGCACATCGCCGGGGACTGGCAGCGCTCCCTGCGCGCGGCCGAGTACTGCGAACTGTTCATTCGCGCCACATCCTTGGGTGGGGTGGAAAGCCTGATCGAGCACCGGTACACATTCGAGGGACCGGACAGCACTTCACCCAAGGACATGCTCCGGCTGTCCATCGGCCTCGAGGACCCGGCCGACCTTGTGGCCGATCTGGAGCAGGCATTGGAGCGGGCCGCGAAGGAAACAGCGTGAGCTCTGACAACAGCAAGACCAGCAACATCAGCACGACCGCCGGCATCGGCAACACGACGGACGGCGACGCCGGCGGGCCGGCCGGCCCGCCGGCCGTCGAGCCCGCCGCTGCTCCGCCGCACACAGTGGCCCAACCAGCGGGCCGGCCAGGGCTGTTGCGTGACATCTCGCTGTCCGCTGTGCTCGCAGGCTTCGTGGCCGTCGTGGTGTCGTACTCGGGCCCCCTGGTCATCGTGCTCGCAGCTGCATCCGCCGGTCACCTCGACAAGGCGCAGACCGGTTCCTGGGTCTGGGCGATCTCGATCGGAAGCGGCCTGACCTGTATCGCACTCAGTCTGCGTACGAGGATGCCGGTCATCACCGCATGGTCGACGCCCGGTGCCGCCCTGCTCGTCACCAGCCTGGGGGCGTACTCGTACGCGGAGGCCGTCGGAGCGTTCGTCGTCACCGGCGTGGTGATCGCCCTCGTCGGTCTGACCGGCGTGTTCGGACGGCTGATGCGGCAGGTTCCCACCGCGGTGGTCTCCGCCATGCTCGCCGGCATCCTCTTCTCCTTCGGCACCGGCGTCTTCGCCTCGCTGAAGACCGCACCGTGGATCGCCGGGGCGGTACTGCTGGCCTATCTGCTCGGCAAGCGTTGGCTGCCCCGGTACGCGGTTCTCATCGCGCTCGTGGCGGGGGTGGCGTGCAGTGCCGCCACGTCGCGTCTGGACATCCGGCTGGACACCATCGAGCTCGCCCGTCCGGTTTTCACCGTCCCCGAGTTCTCGGTCGCCTCGCTCATCGGTATTGCCGTGCCGATGATCCTGGCGACCCTGGCTTCGCAGAACGCGCCGGGCATGGCGGTGCTCACCGCCTCCGGGTACCAGCCGAAGGACCGGCTGCTGATCGGTTCGACCGGGGTGCTGTCCACGGCGCTCGCCCCCTTCGGCTCGCACGCCATCAACCTTGCAGCCATCACTGCCGCGATCTGCACCGGCCCGGAATCCCACCGCGACCCCCGGCGCCGCTACGTCGCCGGAGTCGCGTGTGGGGCGTTCTACCTCCTGATCGGGGCCTTCGGCACCACCCTGGTGGTCTTCTTCGCAGGCCTGCCCAAGGAACTGGTCGCCGCCATCGCAGGGGTCGCCCTCTTCGGCGCGCTGGCCGGGGGCCTGACCGGAGCAGTTTCCGACGAGAAGGACAGGGAGGCCGCCCTGATCACCTTCCTGACCACTGCCTCGGGAGTCACCCTCTTCGGGGTGGGATCGGCCTTCTGGGGACTGGTGTTCGGCGTCGCGGCTCACCTCGTGCTGACCCGTCGGCGTCGCGACGCCCCCACAGCCGGCAGCTGATCCCGCACCGGCACGGGTGCGCCACGTGCATCGGCCGAGCACGCCCACCGGTCGGGTGCCGGTCCGTGCGGCCCACGGACCGGCACCCGATCCGAGGTGCCCTCGCCGCCTCGGGCGGGATGGCGGCCGGACGGCCGCTACGAGACCGACCTCACCGCTCCTGCCCCGGAAGTCCGATCCCGGCCCGGCCCGCGTGCAGTTCGGTGCGGACCAGCTGCCGCGTCAGCCTTGCGGAGCGGTGCCTCCCAGGAGGAGATCTGGGAGGCGCAGGCCCATGTGGCGGGCCGGGTCCGGCTCGGGGTCCATGTCCTCGACGGCACCGGCGGCCTCCCCGACGAGGACCGCACCGACCGCCACGCCTACGCGCGGCGCATCCGCGACGAACTCCACGCCCTCGTGGAGGACTCGGCCCCCTGACAACCGGCGAAGGGCCCGCCCTCGACCGCCCTCGACCGCGGTGGATGCGATGGTGGCGAGGACGTACCCCATGGCGTTCCCCGGTCGATCGGGCAGGGCGCGCCGTCATGGCAGCATTTTCGGACACAGCCGATGTCATGGTGCAAAATAGGCCATTCCTTGCCCAGTTGCGCCGTGCGGGCCGCCCGTGAGCGGTCGCTCGTATGCTCGGCCCATGACGGTTCACCAGCCAGGACGGCAGTCGGAACGGCAGCCCGGACGTCCCACCGAGAACGCGATGCGCCGCGCCCTCAAGCGAGCACGTGACGGCGTCGCTCTCGACGTCGCCGAGGCGGCCGTGCTCCTGCAGGCGCGGGGCACGGACCTGGACGACCTCTGTGCGTCCGCCGCCCGCGTGCGGGACGCCGGGCTGGAGGCGGCGGGCAGGGCCGGGGTCATCACCTACTCCAAGAGCGTGTTCATCCCGCTCACCCGGCTCTGCCGGGACAAATGCCACTACTGCACCTTCGCCACCGTGCCCGGAAAGCTTCGCCGTGCAGGGTACGGGGCGTTCATGTCGCCCGACGAGGTTCTGGACATCGCGCGGCGCGGGGCCGAACTGGGCTGCAAGGAAGCGCTGATCACACTCGGCGACAAGCCGGAGGACCGCTGGCCCGAGGCGCGGGAGTGGCTCGACGCGCACGGGTACGACGACACCATCGCCTATGTGCGGGCCATGGCCATCCGCATCCTGGAGGAGACCGGGCTGCTGCCCCACCTCAACCCCGGGGTCATGACCTGGACAGACTTCCAGCGGCTGAAGCCGGTCGCGCCGTCGATGGGCATGATGCTGGAGACCACGGCCGAGCGGCTGTGGAGCGAGCCCGGGGGGCCGCACCACGGGTCCCCGGACAAGGAGCCCGCTGTGCGGCTGCGCGTACTGGAGGACGCGGGCCGCAGCTCGGTGCCGTTCACCAGCGGGCTGCTGATCGGGATCGGGGAGACGTACGAGGAGCGGGCGGACTCGCTGTTCGCGCTGCGTCGCATCTCCCGGGCCTACCACGGAATCCAGGAGCTCATCATCCAGAACTTCCGCGCCAAGCCGGACACGGCGATGCGCGGTATGCCGGACGCCGAGCTGGACGACCTGGTCGCCACGGTCGCCGTCGCGCGGCACATCATGGGCCCGTCGGGTTGTCTGCAGGCACCGCCGAACCTCGTGGACGGCGAGTACGGGCGGCTCATCGGCGCCGGGATCGACGACTGGGGCGGCGTGTCGCCGCTCACACCGGACCACGTCAATCCGGAGCGGCCGTGGCCGCAGATCGACGCGCTCGCCGAGCACTCGGCCACCGCCGGATTCCGGCTGCGCGAACGGCTCGCGGTGTACCCGGAGTTCGTGCAGCGCGGAGAGCCCTGGCTGGACCCGCGGCTGCTGCCGCACGTACGTGCCCTGGCGGATCCGGAGACGGGGCTGGCCGACGAGAGCGCCCGGCCCGCGGGTCTGCCCTGGCAGGAGCCCGACGAGGGCTTCGCGGCGAGTGGGCGCACGGACCTGCACCGCACCATCGACACGACCGGCCGCACAGGCGACCGCCGGAACGACTTCGACGAGGTGTACGGAGACTGGGAGGCACTGCGGGAGGCCGCGGCGCCCGGCATGGTGCCGTCCCGTATCGACACCGACGTGCGCGCCGCCCTCGCCACGGCCGCCGACGACCCGACGAGGCTCACCGACGACGAGGCGCTCGCGCTCCTGCACGCCGACGGTCCCGCGCTGGACGCGCTGTGCGGGATCGCCGACGACGTGCGCCGCGATGTCGTCGGCGACGACGTGACGTACATCGTCACCCGCAACATCAACTTCACCAATGTCTGCTACACCGGCTGCCGTTTCTGCGCCTTCGCCCAGCGACGCACCGACGCCGACGCCTACACCCTCTCGCTGGAGCAGGTCGCCGACCGGGCGCAACAGGCGTGGGACGTCGGCGCCGTCGAGGTCTGCATGCAGGGCGGCATCCACCCGGATCTGCCCGGCACGGCGTACTTCGACATCGCGCGCGCGGTCAAGGAGCGCGTCCCCGGCATGCATGTGCACGCCTTCTCCCCGATGGAGGTCGTCAACGGTGCCACCCGGACGGGAATGTCGATCCGCGAGTGGCTGTCGGCCGCGAAGGAGGCCGGGCTCGACTCCATCCCGGGCACGGCCGCCGAGATCCTGGACGACGAGGTGCGCTGGGTGCTGACGAAGGGCAAGCTGCCCACGGCCACCTGGATCGAGGTCGTCAGCACCGCCCATGAGCTGGGCATCCGGTCGTCCTCGACGATGATGTACGGCCACGTCGACCAGCCCCGCCACTGGCTCGGCCACTTCCGCACCCTGGCACGGATCCAGCAGGAGACGGGCGGCTTCACGGAGTTCGTGACCTTGCCCTTCATCCACACCAACGCGCCCGTCTATCTCGCGGGAATCGCCCGGCCGGGGCCGACGGCCCGGGACAACCGTGCGGTGACGGCGATGGCCCGGCTGCTGCTCCACCCGCACATCCCCAACATCCAGACCAGCTGGGTCAAGCTCGGTGCGGAGGGAGCCGCGGCGATGCTCCGGTCGGGCGCCAACGACCTGGGCGGCACCCTGATGGAGGAGACCATCTCCCGTATGGCGGGGTCGAGTTACGGCTCGTACCGCTCGGTGAAGGACCTGGTCGCGATCGCGGAGGCGGCGGGGCGGCCGGCGAAGCCGCGTACGACCCTGTACGGCGAGGTCCCCAAGGAACGGGTCGCTGCGGCGGCCGCGTCGGACGGGCACCTGCCGGAGCTGCTGCCGGTGCTGACGGACTGATCCGGACTGACCGGGCTGATCCGGACTGATCCGGGCTGATCCGGGCCGACCGTCCGGGCCCTCGGGGCTGTGCGGGCACGTCCGGACCGCGTCCCGACGGCCCGGACGGGCGCGCCGCTGGGTACGGCGCCGGGTACGGCCCCGCCAGTGCGACGCCGCTGCGGGGCTGAGCCCCGCGTCCCCTGCGGCTCGCGGCCGCACGCCTTGCTGCCCCCTGCCTCGCTGCCCGGCAGGCACACGGTCAGTGCCCGAGGGCACCGACTCGGTGCCGGACGGCCCCCGCGGCCGTCGGCCGTGCGGCTGCGGCGGGTTGCACAGCGCAGCCGTGGATGCACCCAGAGCAGTGATCAGATCCGGCCACAAGGGCGACTGATCACACAGCGTTCCGGCTTGATTGCGCCCATGAAGCGATCTCCTGCGGTCGATTACAGTGCTGCGCACAAGTGAGGAGGGATGCCGCGTGACCACAGCAGCCACAGCCGTCTGGGGCCGTGCCGAACAGCAGGACTTCCGGGCCCGGGTACGCGGCTGCCTGCTCGGCGCCGCCATCGGGGACGCGTTCGGTGCCGGAGTCGCGGAGCTGACCGTCGAGGACATTCGCGCCGCCCACGGCGCCGACGGTGTCGGCGACCTCGTGCCCGCGTACGGCCGCCGTGGCGCGGTGACTGCCGCGACGCAGTTGACCCTGTTCACCGTCGACGGGCTGATACGCGCCCAGGTCAGACGGGACACCGGCGCCTGGCACCCGCCGACCGATGTGCACCGCGCCTATCTGCGCTGGGCGGCGACCCAGCGGGACTGGGGCCCCGACGAGCGTCGCAAGGACAACGGCTGGCTCGCCCGCGAGGAGTGGCTCTACGCCCGCCGCGATCCCGACCAGGCCACCGTCACCGGACTCGCCGACGAGGCGCTCGGCACCCTCGACAGGCCCAAGAACCCCACCGCCCGCGACGCCGGAGCCGTCGTGCGCTCGGCGCCCTTCGGGCTGCTGGTGGGCTGGGAGCCGCAACTGGTCTGCCAGCTCGCCGTCGAATGCGCGGCGCAGACCCACGGCCACCCCACCGCGTATCTCTCGGCGGGCGCGTTCGCCGTGATCGTGCACGGGCTTGCGCGGGGCGAGACGGTCGACGGCTCCGTCCAGCGTGCCCTCGCCCTGCTCGCGCCGCGGCCGGGCCACCAGCCGGTCACCGACGCGCTGAAGCAGTCGCTCGGCGCGGTGCGCCAGGGCATCCCGAGCCCGGCCCGGATCGCCACGCTCGGCAGCACTCGGAACGCCGAGGACGCGCTCGCGATCGCCGTGTACTGCACCCTCGTCAGCGAGGACGTCCGCCACGGCCTGCGCCTTGCCGTGAACCACGACGGTGCTTCGCACACCACCGGCACCCTCTGCGGCGCGCTGCTCGGCGCCCTCCACGGCGAGACCGCCCTCCCTCCGGCCTGGCTGGCGGAGCTGGAGGGCCGGGCCACGACCCTCGAACTCGCCGACGACTTCGCCATGGAGATGACCCAGGGGCCCGCCCTGCACGGACCGGCGGCCTCGGCCCCCGGCTGGCTGCTGCGCTATCCGCGAGGCTGACCCCCCTGTCATCCGCACCCCATGAGCGCCATGGGGCTATCGCATCAGCTCGCCCGCATTGACCAGCAGCGACTGCCCAGTGATCGCCCGTGCCCGGTCCGAAGCGAGGAACGTCACCGCCTCCGCCACGTCGCCGTCCGTTGCCAGCTCGGGCAGGGCCATCCGTTCGGTCAGCCGGGCGAGCACCTCGGATTCCGGCAGCCCCTCGGTGTGCGCGGTGAACTGTACGTACGCCTCGACCGGCGGCCCCCACATCCAGCCGGGCAGTACGGTGTTGACCCTGATCCGGTAGGGGCCGAGCTCATGCGCCAGGGAGTACATCGCGGACGTCAGCGCGCCTTTGGACGCCGCGTAGGCGGCCTGTCGCACCTGTGACGGGGCGGCCACCGACGACTGAGTGCCGATGATGACGACCGAGCCGCCCCGCTCCTTCAGCGCCGGCAGGCAGGCGCGGGTCATCCTCAGGGTCCCCAGCAGATTGACGTCGACGACCTGCTGCCAGGTCGTGAAGTCGGCGTCCTCCAGACCCCCGAAGTAGCTGTCCCAGGCGGCGACATGGACGACCGCATCGATCCGGCCGAAGCGCTCGGTGGCGAGCGCAGCCAGCGCCTCGCACTGGCTCTCGTCGGTGATGTCGGTGGTGCGGTGCGCGATGTGCTCTCCCGCCGGGTCGATCCCGGCGGCGCATTTGGCGAGATTCGCCTCGGTGCGCGCCCCGAGGACGGCGTTGCCCCCGTCCCGTACGACGGCCGCGGCGACCTGGTGTCCGAGGCCGGCACCGACGCCGGACACGATGACGGTCTTTCCCTGCAGCAGCATCTCGGCGCCTCCCGGCACTGGCGATCAATCTGACGGAGCGTCAGAGTAGGTCCGTCCATCGGAGGAAGGAAGGGGAGCGTCGTGAGTGAGGACACCCGGTCCGAGGTGTACGCGGAACTGGCGGCCGTGGGCCCCTACGGAGTCCACCCCGGACATGCGCTGATCACCATGGTCGAGCCGCATGCCGGCCATGAGTACGCGTACAACCGGTGGTACGAGGACGATCACTACTACGCGGGCGCGATGGCGATGCCGTGGATGTTCGCGGGCCGGCGCTGGGTCGCGACCAGGGAACTGCAACTCCTGCGCTACCCAGAGAAGTCGGCGGTGGCGCAGCCGGTGACGGCCGGGTGCTACATCTCCACGTACTGGATCACCGAAGGGCGCTACGACGAGCACATGAAGTGGACGGTCGGCATCAACAAGCGGCTCAACCGCGACGCCCGCGTCCATCAGGAACGCACCCATGTCTTCACGGCCTTCCAGGACCACGTTGGCACCGTCTACCGGGACGGCGCGGCCGGACCACGCGACCGCCACGCGCTCGACCACCCCTACGCCGGCCTGGTCGTCGAGGTCATCGACACGGACGGTCCGGAGCAGCGGGCCGAACTGCTGGAGTGGTTGAGGTCGCGGTACCTGCCGAAGCGGCTCTCCGCGAAGGGGAGGACCCCTGCGCCGGCGGCCATGGTGACGGCCTTCCGCCCGACGCCCCTGCCGCTGGACCGCATGTCGTACGTGAAGCAGGTCGAGGGCGTCGACACGCGGCTGACACTGCTCTGGTTCCTCGAGGAGGACCCCCGCGCCTGCTGGGAGGAGCACTTCGCGGACCTCGACGCGGGGGAGCTGGGGAGGGTGGAGCTGGTGGCGCCGTTCATCCCGACGGTTCCTGGGACGGACCGCTACGTGGACCAGCTGCGCTGACGTGGGCCGTGATCCGACACGACACGGGCATGGGTCCTCGGCCGACCCGTCCTGCCGTGGGTCCCGGGCTCCCGGCGGCATGGCCGAGCCCCCTCGGCCAGGACGGCGAGCCGGTCGAGAGGGCTTGATCTAGGTTGCGTTGCCAGGCGGTCGGTACGTGGCTCCAGTCACGCGTCTTCGTGGCCGAAGCCGAGCACGAATGCCGACCAGGTCTCTGCGGCGAAGCCGAGAGCGGGGCGCTGAGGAGCCTTTGAATCGCGGACTGCGATGGTGCAGAGACCCTGCGCCTTGACCTCCACACAATCGCCGTTGACGGCCGAGTACGAAGACTTGGTCCATTCCGTCAGCGCGCCTTGCCGAATCAGCATAGTGACTCCGATGGTTGTGCCATGTGTACAGGTTTGCCATGAGCTGCTGTCGCCAACGGCTCTGAAGCCGACGCTACGCTGCAACATCTCTCGTGGCGGCGGGCGTTCACCCATCCGGATGGCATATTCCATCGAGGTCTATTCAGTAGACGTTCCTTCGGTGTATCTTGCCCGACCCTCTTGGTTGGTCAGGCGCTGAAACTCTCGCCCACTCGAAGGATGAAATCCCGCGACTGCTCGGCGCTGAGGGCCTTGGCGCGCAGATGCTCGTACATCACGGCGTAGCTCTGAACGTCATTGGGCTTCTCCAGATAGAGGTCGCTGGTCACGCCCTCCAGGTAGACAACGCTGGCGTCCATTGCGTCCTGGAACTCGAGGATCGCGAATTTGCCGTACATGCCGGGGTGCGCACCGACGTCGTAGGGCAGTACCTGCAAAGTCACATGCGGCTGCTCGCTCAACTGGGCGAGATGTGTGAGCTGATCCGTCATGATCTGCTCGTTGCCGACCACGCGCCGGAGCAGGGCCTCGTCGATCACGGCCCAGAACCGAAGCGGATTGACCGGGTCGGAGAGGCGGTCCTGGCGCTTGAGCCGGATCTGGATGCGCTTGTCGATCTCGCTGGGTGTGGCTTCGGGCCACATCCCCTCGATGACGGCCTGTGCGTACTCGCGCGTCTGAAGCAGGCCGGGGACGATCAGTGATTCGTACACGCGCAGACTCGCCGCGTCGGTCTCCAGACCGATGTAGACGCTGTAAGGGATGTCGCCGAAGGCGTGCCACCAGCCCTGCTGGCGGGAGTCCTTGGCCATCTGCATCAGTGAGTCGACGACCCGGTGGTCCTCGACCTCGTACACCCCGCAGAGATCGCGGACGTCGCGCTGGCTGATCGAACGGCGGCCGTTCTCCAGGCGACTGATCTTGGACTGGGAGACGAGCAGGCGCTCCGCCACCTCCTCCGCGGTCATGCCCTTGAGTTCGCGGAGTCGGCGCAGCTCCTGGCCCAAACGGCGGCGCCTGACGGTGGGGTTGACGTTGGACGCCACGGGAACTGCACCTCCGGCTGCGGGAATTCCATTCGTTGCTGTGTGTATCTACGTCTCAGCAGACTGCCACCAATGATGCGGCCTGCGCTGGAAAACGACGACACGCGCAACAAGGCGAACGCGCGGGGTAGTCGAATTGACTGCCCCGCGCGTTCTGTGCGGCTCCCGAACCGGGTCTTGTGCGCGTGTTGTTCCGCCGGCCGCAGCCGATCCCTTTCGACTAGTGCACGGCTGCGCGGGCCATGCTTCCGCGGTGTGGCACCGGGACGGCCGGCTGGCGGCTGCCGGCCGTGGGGTTGCGGCGCGGCTGTGCGGCCACACCGTTCTGGACGTCCATCACGGCGTGCGCCACGAGTCCGCCCATGGGGTCGTGCCTGATCAGGTCCCGGAGCCGGGAGCGCGACGAGCGCCCTTCGTTCCCCGGGTAGAGGTGCTTGCCGAGGCCGACCGCGTGGGCCAGTGCGGCGAGCGCCGCGGTCCGCGGGTCCGGTGGTACGCCGGTGCGGATCGCACTGTCCAGCCGGGCCCTGATTTCCCGGCTGATTGCCGTGTCCGTCGCCTGATAGCGAGTCGTCGGCAGCACCCCGCACATCTGGCCCGCCACGGCATGGACCATGCCGCACCGCTCCAGATGCGAAAGGTAGGTCTGGCGCAGCCCCAGTCGGGGCCCGCCGATCCAGTGGACGGCCCGGACCGGGCTGCCGCGCCTGCGCAGCAGTTCCAGTGCGGAGTCCAGAGTCGGATCTCCAGTCGGCCGTGGCATCACCACGGCGATACGATCCCCGTCAGGGGCTATCCGTCCCGCCAGTGCCAGCTCCACTAGCTGTGCTCCGGCCAGGCCGAGGTCGAGCGACTGCGGCTGCGCTGTGGTACCCGTGGTCGGGTCCAGAGCGAGCAGCAGAAGCTCTTCCGGAATTGTTCTGCGGCTCCTGCCCATCCATGCCTCCCCGCGTGGATGAATGACAGGGTGACGCCTCTCACATTGGTCTGTCGAGAGTGCCTGGGTGCTTCGTGCTGGAACCAGTAGGTATGTCGTTCTCGTCTTGCACGGGGGCCAAGGGCTCACACAGGACACTGGTAGATGGTTCGGACAGCGTTGTAAGTCGGCGCGCAGGCATGAGGAGGCACGGTGGCGGGCGAGTCCCCCGACAAGTCGGAGCAGCAGAAGTCGTCGGGGGAGACGGCTTCGAGCGAACGCGATCCGAGGCTTGCCGTGTTCCGTGCGGCGGCTGTGGTGCCGCAGCCGGAAGGGCGTGTCGACCAGCCGACGGCCGTGTTCAAGACACTGCCGTCACCCGCTGAACCGGACGCCGCCGAGTCGGCTTCCGGTTCCGCGTCCTCGTCCTCCGACCGATCCCCGTCCGCCGATTCGTCCTCGTCCTCCGATTCGTCCTCTTCCGCCGGTGAGCCCGATGACTCCGACGCCTCTTCGGGCGGCGAGGATGCGCGGCTGCGGGCAGCCGTTGCGGCCTGGGTCTCGAAGGACGCCGAGCCGGACGCCGCCGAGTCGGAAGCCGAGGCAGAGGCGGAGACGGACACCGGGGCGGACGCCGAGTCGGAAGCAGAGGCGGAGACGGACATCGAGCCGGACGCCGACGCGGACGAGAACGTGGGCACCGCCGCGACGGACGAGTCGGACGGGCCCGCGCCTGCGCAGGTTGCAGAGGTCGATGCCACGGATCCGGACGGCAGCGATGAGCCGGCCTCCGGCGACGAGCCCCCGTCTCAGGGCGAGGACGATGCGCCCGCCGATGGCACGGCGCGCGCCGCCGATGAGGCGTCCCCCGCGACGGACGCCGAAGCCGACGCCGACGACTCGTCCGAGGAAACCAGTGGTTCCGCGTCCGGAGGGCGGCCGTCCGCCGCTGCCGAGGATGACGACACCCCTGATGCTGCCGACAACTCGGCCGAGGGGAGCGACGAGTCGGCGAGCGACGAGCCCGGGAGCGACGAGCCCGGCGGCGCCGGTTCCGACGCCCCGAAGGGCGAGGCCGCGGACGCCGTCGACGCCCGCCCCGCGCCCGCCGCGACGAGTGCCAGGGTTCCCCGCTGGGCCGACCGCAAGGCTGGAGACCGGACCGAGGGCGAGGCCGAGTCCGACGCCAAGAGCGAGGACACGTCCGACGCCAGGAGCGACGGCCCGTCCGGCGGCAACGCCGACGCCAGGAGCGACGGCGGGTCCGGCAAGCGGGTCGACCAGCCGACCGCCGTGTTCCACACACGTCCTCGCCGGACCGTGGACCAGCCCACGACCGCATTCAAGATCACCCCGCCGGTCGCCCCCGGGCCGGACGCACAGCCCGCGCCCGGATCCGAGCCCGCGTCCAAGCCCGCGTCCAAGCCCGAGTCCCCGGCCGAGCGGACCAGCAAGTTCGTGCCGCTGCGCCGTGACGATGTGACGTCGGCGGCACGGCCTGCGCCGTCCGGGACGGCCGGAGCCCACAGGCCGTCGGTGACGCCAGAGGCACCCAAGGCACCCAGCACGCCCAAGGCGCCCGAACAGTCGGCGACTCCCGTGGCACTCACCGAGGCCGAGCGGACCAAGCAGCAGCCGCTCCCGCCCAGGCCCCCGCTCGATCTGCTCGCCGAGCTGACGAACACCCCGCCGCCGCCGCAGACCCCGGTCCGCACCCTGGTGCGGCGCGTCAAGATCTGGACGCCGCTGGCCGTTCTTCTCCTGATCGTCTTCGTGGTCGTCCAGATGGTGCGCCCGCTTCCGCAGCCCACGCTGTCGCTGACGGCCGTGCCGACGTTCTCGTTCGAGGGTGCCAAGCCGTCGATGCCGTGGCCCGCCGAGGGCCAGGCAGCCCTCGACGTCGAGGGCCTCGGCTCCTTCGGGTCCTTCGGCGAGCAGAAGCCCGCGCCGATCGCGAGTGTGGCGAAGGTGATGACCGCGTACATCATCCTGCGCGACCATCCGGTCAAGGAGGGCTCGGACGGAGCCCTGATCGAGATCGACCAGCAGGGTGAGGACGACGCCAAGTTGTCCTCCCAGGGCGAGTCGACGGTGGACGTCACCAAGGGGCAGAAGATCACCGAGAAAGAGGCCATCCAGGCGATCATGCTCGCCTCGGCGAACAACATCGCTCGACAGCTCGCCCGTTGGGACGCCGGTTCGGAGAAGGCCTTCGTCGAGAAGATGAACGCCACGGCCAAGGAACTCGGCATGGCCAACACCACCTACACGGACCCTTCCGGCCTGAACGCGACGACCGTGAGTACGGCCGAGGACCAGGTGAAGCTGGGCAAGAAGGCGATGCAGGACAAGCTGTTCCGCCAGGTGTCGAGGATGCCCGGTTACACGGACGTCAACGGCAAGGAGCAGCGGAACTGGAACCGTCTCGTTCCCGTCAACGGTGTCGTCGGTATCAAGACCGGTACCACCACGGCTGCCGGAGGGAACCTCCTCTTCGCCGCCACCAAGGAAGTCGACGGCACCACCCAGACGATCATCGGCGCGGTCCTGAGCCAGCCCCCGGCGGAGCGTGACAAATCGATCCTGACGGGTGCCCTGGACGCGGGCGACAAGCTGATGAAGGCGGCGCAGGAAGTCCTCGAGTCGAAGGTCGTGGTGAAGAAGGGCGACGTCGTCGGTGTCGTGGACGACAGCCTCGGTGGAAGGGTGCCGGTGGTCGCCACGAAGGACGTCTCCGCCGTCGGCTGGGCCGGACTCACCGTCCGGCTCGCGCTGGGCGACGGGGGCAAGGCCGTGCCGCACTCCGCCACCGCCGGAACCGTGATCGGCACCCTCACCGTGGGTGAAGGGTCCGACGGTGCCGTCTCGGTGCCCGTCGCGCTCCAGAGCGACCTGGCCGAGCCGGGCTTCGGCGCGAAGCTGCTGCGCCTCGGCTGACGGGTCCGCGAGCGCTCCGGGCCTGCGACGGCCCGTGGCCACGGTTCGCGGCGGCGGTTCGCGGCGGCGGTTCGTGCCGCGGATGCAGTACCGCGGGCCGGGCCGGGTGACGGAGAAGGGCGAGGGGTGCCTCGGGCAGGGCGAGGCAGCCCCCTGGCCCGATGCACCCGCCACCCGCCACCCGGCACCCGCCGACGGTGCGGCTGGTCCCGCGCGTGGGGCCGTCGTTCAGCGCCAGGGCCCCGGGGCCGTCGTCGTGGCCGTCCCCGCTCGCCCGTCTCCACGCTGCACCCGCGTCCCCGCCTCCACGCTGCACCCGTCTCCACGCTGCACCCGCGTCCCGGCAGCGGAGGTGTGCACCGGCCGCTCGGCCGCGCAGTGCCTCTCGGCCGGGACGAGCGAACCTCCCGGCTCCTCCCCGATGAGTGGCCCGGACCGTGGTCGCCCCGGCGGGAGTGCCACTGGGACGATCTCCAGCGCCGGCTTGCACTCGAAGACAGGAGCGAGGAGCGTGCTAGCGTCCCGGCAACGTCGCATCGCCGTGAAGCGTCCCTATGTGCATGGAAGGTCGGGCACGTTGGGACGGACCGGGAGAATCGAAGTGATCACCGCTGAGTCGACGCGGACGTATGCGGTCCAGGAGGCCGGACCACACGTTCGGCCCGACGGCCCGCGGCAGCGCGCCGGGCGCGTTCTCCGCCACCCCGTGGCCGTTGCCACGCTCCTCTCCGGCGTTCTCCATGTCGTCTGGGTCTTCGCCTTCGCGAACAGCGGCGGGGACCTGGCGGCTCAGGACGCCTGGGCCGAGTTCGTCGGCCGGCACCCCGATTCCGCGTACAACCTCGCCTGGTACGGCGGTATGCACCCGGTCTCGTACAGCGTGGTGTCCCCGTATCTGATGTCCGTACTCGGTGTGCGGACCACGATGATGGTCGCGGGCACCCTCTCCGCCGCTCTGACCGCGCTGGTCCTCAACCGCGTCCGCGCCGTCCGCAATCCCATGGCCTGTACGCTCGCCGCCGTCTTCGCGTTCCTGTGCAACGCGCTGTCCGGGCGGGTCACCTTCGGCCTCGGCATACTGTTCGCGCTGGGCGCGGTCGCCGCCGTGTTCTGCTGGCCCGGCCGCTGGCGGACGAAGCGCTGGATGAAGGCCGCCGTCGCCGCCCCGCTCGCCGGGCTCGCGACCGCGTCGAGCCCGGTGGCCGGACTGTTCCTGGGAGTCGTCGCCGCGGCGCTGTTCCTGAACAGGCGGCGCCCGGGCGCGTATGCGCTCGGCCTCCCCCCGGTCGTCGTCGTGGTGCTGTCGGCGTGGCTGTTCCCGTTCTCCGGTACGCAGCCGATGTCGGCGGCGTCGACCTCGCTGCCGTTGCTCTTCGGGCTCCTCGTCCTCGCCCTCGTGCCGAAGGAGTGGCGAACGGTCCGGGCCGCCGCCGCCGTGTACGCCGTCGGTACCGTCCTCACGTACCTCGTCGATTCCCAGATCGGCTCGAACGTCTCCCGTCTCCCCATGCTGTTCGCGGGTGTGGTTCTGCTCGCCGCGCTCCCGTACACCACCCCGCGCTCCCGCAAGTGGTACGCGGTCGTGCTCGCCTTCGTCGGGCTCAACGGGTGGATCGGCTTCAAGGGCGTCGACGACGTCGTCCGTACGGCGCCGGCCGCCTCCTGGACACGAGAGCTCGCCCCGCTCGTCAACGAGCTCCAGCAGGTCGGGGCCGAGAAGGGCCGCGTCGAGGTCGTCCCGGCCAGAAGTCACCGGGAGGCGTCGGCGCTTGCGCCGTACGTCAATCTCGCCCGCGGCTGGAACCGCCAGGCCGACATGGAGCGCAACCCGCTCTTCTACGACGACACACTCAGCGCCGACAGCTATCGCGCATGGCTGGACCGCTGGGCCGTGCACCATGTGGTGCTGCCCAAGGGCCGGCCGGACACGGGCGCCGATCAGGAGGCGGAGCTCGTCGGGCGCGGACTGCCGTATCTGAAGCGCGTCTGGTCGGACGCGCACTGGCAGCTCTTCGAGGTCCGCGACCCGATGCCGCTGGCCGACCCGCCGGCGACGGTGGACCGGGCGGGCGCGGGTGAACTGACCATCCATGTGCGCGCCGCGGGCCGGGTGCTGATCCGTATCCCCT
The DNA here is from genome assembly GCF_056435905.1 of Streptomyces sp. NPDC043861. Taxonomy (NCBI): domain Bacteria; kingdom Bacillati; phylum Actinomycetota; class Actinomycetes; order Kitasatosporales; family Streptomycetaceae; genus Streptomyces; species Streptomyces sp. NPDC043861. Next base: position 328,124 of record NZ_JBWKDP010000004.1, read on the forward strand.
ACTCGCCCTGGCTCGGCCTCGTCGACGAGGAGGGGCGGGGCGTGGAGCAGCCGGAGGAGACGGCGGCGTCCCAGGCGCGGGAGGACGACGAGCCGCCGGTGTACGTGAATGTGGCCGGCTGTCTGACCAAGGCGGAGGAGGACGCGGAGGGCGACGAGTGGACGGAACTCATCGCCCCCCGGCCGGGTGTGTACCGGCTGGCTGCCCCGTACCAGCTTCCGCGGGGGACCCCCTGCCCGGAGGAGCTGAGCGGCGCGCGTCGCTGACCGGGGACGCCGGCTGTTGCCGCGGCCGGCCCGGCTCCCCAGGGCCCGGCTGACCGGGACCCGGCCGGCCCGGCCGCGGGCAGGCGGGCCGGCGCGCAGCGACCGCCCCGGCCGCCCGGGAGTCGCCCGGGCGGCCGGGGGAAACCAGCCGTCAGGCCACCGGGAAGGCGATGTCGCACACGTCGTCCGTGGCCGACGCCGCGTCCCAGTCGCCGAAGTACACCTCGCGACAGGGACCGGTGACGGTCAGGCCCTCGCGGGTGATGTAGTCCTCCACGGCGTCGAAGGCGGAGAGGATCTGCGGGTGGGCGACCTGGGCCTTGGTGATCCGGGTGTACACGAGTCGCTGCGCGGGCTCGACCCGGACCGCCGCGCCACCCCGGCCGTTCGCCGTCACCCAGGCCTCGGCCGCCCGCGCGTCGCCGACCGGGACACAGGCCTCGGCCGGGCCGTCGCTGTCCGGGCTCACCTCGGCGTAGTACGCCACGAACGGGGTCCCCGCGATACCCCCGCACTCCGTGGCCGCCGCCCGCGTCAGCCGGTCGAACGCCGCCGGGATCCAGCGGGGCAGTTCGTCGGCGAGAAGATGCCTGCGCTCGGCGAGCACCGTCTGCTCCGGTACATCGCACGTCCTGATCTCGTACATCGTGGGCCTCCTGCCCGAGAGTCGGTCACGGAGGTGGGCCACCAGGGTGGCCTGCCGGGCCCTGCGTTCGTCGACTTCCGCCCAGTACGCGGCCACGGCCTGCGCGCCCGCGGCCCCGGACATCTCCACCACTTCGGCGATCAGCGCGAGCGGCATGTCGATCTGGCGCAGCAGGGCGACGAGCCGGGCGCGTTCCACCTGCTCGGCGCGGTACCAGCGGTAGCCGGTCGTCTCGTCGACGTACGCGGGGGCGAGGAGCCCCAGCCGGTCGTAGAGACGCAGCGCCTTGGGCGACAGCCGGGCCCGGGCCGCGAAGGCCCCGATGGTCAGCAGCGAGTCGTCGTGCACGGTTCCATCCTCCGTCACCGGGCGGTGGGTTTCTCTGCTGTCCGCCCGGTACGAGGACGGTGAGCCCTGCCCCAGGGGCAAGGTCAAACCCGGCGGATCGATATCGCGTTGAAATGCACTGATGGCTGCCGATGCATGTGACACCGCGCCATAGTGACCCGCATGGTGTGTGAAAGGTGCGGGGGCACGCACAGGGGGGCCCTGCCGGGAATGGTGACCGACGCGTGCACGGTGGATGCAGCGCGGGCCGTACCGGGAGAGGCCGTCAGGAGAGAGAGGGAGCCGTTTCCCGGGCTCGGGACCATGCTCACGGCGGGAGCCGCGCTGGCCCTCGGCGGGCTGCTGCTCGGCTATGCGGTCCTGGCCGGCGGGGACGGCGGCGACGATGCCGTCGACGAGCCGCTGTCGGCGGTGGACGACCTCACGCTGGGCGGGCTGCCGGACCGGGTGGGCCCCACGTTCGTACCGCAGGACTCGCCGCCGCCGAGTGCGACGAGCCCCCGGCCCTCGCCCTCACCGACCCGCTCGGCCCGGCAGCCGAAGCCGTTCCACCCCGCCGCGCCGGGACCGCCGTCCACTGCACCCCGGCCGAGTCCGCCGCGCCCTGCCTACCGGGTATGGGCGGGTCCGGGCTGCCCGAACGGGGTGCGGACGTCCGGCGACTACTGGGACGGGAGCGACGGCTGGTACGAGGTCGCCTCCGGCGGCCACACCGGGGACGGGTGCGACGGGCGCTTCCTCGCGGTGCCGATGTCCGGGGACCCGGACAGGGACGGCGGGAGCACGGTGACATGGAACTGGCGGCCGGGTCCCGGTTACTCACAGTGCTCGGTGGCTGTCCACATCCCCTGGAGCCCGAGGGGGGAGGACGTCGCGGGCAGCCCGACGCGCTACAACATCCTGTCCGGCTCCGGCGGCTACGACAACGTCGTCATGTATTTCCGGATCGACCAGCGGAGCATGCGGGGCGGTGTCGTTGTCGTACCCGATCTCCCCGTCAGAGAAGGGCAGTTGACGATCCAGCTCGTGGACAGGGGGCAGCGCTGGGACGGCGGGTACCGCCACGCAGCGCATCATGCGGCGGCTCAGATACGGGCGGACTGCGTGGAATGACGGCATTCGCCCGGGTGTTCGCCGGGTGTTTGTGTGACTGTTCGTGTGTGCGTTCGGCCCTCGTGATGCTCGAGGGTGCTGCATAGTGAGCTTCTATGGCGTGCGAACGGTGCCGCAGCGAGCTGCACAACCCCCTGCCCGGTACGAGTTGCCCCGAATGCGGGTACGTGGTCCGGGACGACCCCGGCCGGGGCGCGTCATGGGTCGCCCGTGAGATGGTCACAGGCCGTGTCTGGGCGCTGACCCGTTTCCGCAGGAGTCTGCTGGCGGCAGGGGCCGTGGTCGTCCTCGGCTGCTTCGTCGCTGCCGCTGCGTTGATCACGGGATCCGACGCCGACGGCGACGCCCGTGACAGGGACGACGACAGTGTGGGCGGTGGCGCACCGATCCGCATCGGCCCGACACGGATCGGCCCCACCGCCCTGCCCGACCCGGAGGAAGGCCCGGCGGACTTCGCCCAGTGGGCGGGCCCGGGGTGTTCGACCGGCAGCTACCGTGAGGCCGGCCGCTTCGAGAACGGCCGCGCCGCCTGGTACACCGTGGCTTCCGGCGGGTGGAGCGACGCCTCCTGCGACGGCAGTTTTTCGGCCGTGCCCATGTCGGGCAGCACCGACCGCGACGCGGACTCCTCGGCATTCTGGAGCTGGACCCTCGACAAGAAGTACAAGCAGTGCTCGCTCGCCGTCTTCGTCCCCGGCACCAACCGCTCCTCGGACGTTGCCGGCAGCCCCACCCTCTACCGCGTCCTCGCCGACCCGGACGACCCGGGCTCGGGCTACACGGGCTTCGGTGTGCGTCAGATCGTCCACCGCGGGACCCTGGTCCCGGTCGGCAGCTACGCCGTCAAAGGCGGCACCAGCTTCGCCGTGCAGCTCGTCGACCGCGGCCGTGACTGGGGTACGGCGGGGGTGGTCGGGGCCCACCACGCGGCGGCCCAGATGAAGCTCACCTGCAAGGAGTGACGGCACGATGGACCGGCGGCCACACAACGCCGAGGAAGAGCACGCCCCTTGTCCGGTCGGAGCGGGATGACCGCGTCCGCTGGTCCCGGCCGAGCAGACCGTGCTGCATGTGCCGGCCAGGCGCGAGCGTGACGTCGACCAAGCCCTGTGTGTGCTGTGGACCGTGCCCCGCAGCAAACCGCTCCCGCCACCGAGATCTGCTGCGGCAGCAAAGTGGTGCGCCCCGCGAACTGTCCGCGGCCCTTCCGGGCGGGTCCGGCGCAGGGCCGGATCGGCGCAGGACCGGATCGGCTGGGACGACAGCCGCACCACAGACGCGTACGCCTGCCCGCGCGGCCTTCGCCGAGGCCGCGGCGAGCGGCTGGGGCCATGACGCACGCGGCATCCCGGTTCGCTGCGTCCGGCCGCCCAACTCCCCCTACGCTCCTGCCTCTACGCTTGAGGCCGCCGATTGATGGATGCCGAACAGCGAAGGAACGGAGCGTGCGTTGACGACGGGGGAAGCGAATGGCGGAGAGCTGATAGGCAAGGTCCTCGGGGGGCGATACCGGGTGACCTCCGTCGTCGGGCGCGGCGGTATGGGAGTGGTCGCCCGGGCGATGGACGAACTGCTGAACCGAGAGGTCGCCGTCAAGGTCCTGCGAGCCTTCACCGATGCCTCCGCAGCCGAACTGGCCGATCTGCGGACCCGGATGCAGCGGGAGGCGCAGGCCGCCGCGCGCATCCGGCACGGCGGCGTGGTCACCGTGCACGACGTGACCGAGGATCAGGGCCTGCCCGTCATCGTCATGGAACTCGTCGACGGGCCCTCGCTCGACGACCTGCTGACGGAGCGCGGCCCTCTGGAGCCGCACGAGGCAGCGGCGATCGGCGCAAAGCTGATGGACGCGCTCGACGCCGCGCACCGGGCAGGCGTACTGCATCGGGACGTCAAGCCCGCGAACGTGCTGCTGGAGGACGGTGGGAGGGTCGTTCTCACCGATTTCGGCATCGCCACCATGGAAGCCTCCGGCGACGACGCCATGGCCAAGTTGACCCGCAGCGGTCAGCTCGTCGGCTCGCTCGACTACCTGCCACCGGAGCGCGCGCAGGGCAGGGAGCCCGGTCCCGCGTCCGACATCTGGTCGCTCGGCATGACGCTGTACGCGGCGGTGGAGGGCACTTCGCCGTTCCGCCGCACTTCCGCGTGGTCCACGTTGTCGGCCATCGTCACCGAACCACTGCCGGAGCCCCGCCGGGCGGGACCGCTCACGCCGGTGCTCCAGGCGCTGATGGCGAAGGAACCGGAGGACCGGCCCACCGCAGACCACGCCCGCGGCATGCTCGAGCGCGTCGCCTCGGGCCGGACGGTGCACCTCGCGTCCGCCGCCCCGACTCCCCCTCCCCCGGTGGACCCCGGGGCTGCGGCCGCCGTCGCCCCGCCCCCCGGGTTCGGCCCCCCGCTGTTCCCCCAGCCCACCTCGCAGCCGCAGCCCCCGTATGCCGGCTACCCGGAGCCCAACGTGCCGCCGACGGTTCCGCCGTCCGGCACGCCGGTCGCGGGCCCCGCCGGAGTCCCCGCTCCCGAGACGAGCCGCTCCACAACCCGTCGTGCACGGCGCCGCAGCCGCACCCTCACCGCATCAGCGGCCGCCCTCCTGCTCCTCGCCGCAGGCGGAGGAATCACCTATGCCCTGACCGCCCAACAGGACGGCACCACCGCGGACGGCGCGCAGGCGACGCCGTTCGGCGCCGGCTCCCCGGCGGGCAGCCACCAGCCGGCGGAGGGCAGTACCCCGTCGTCCGCCGGTTCTCCGGGCGCGTCCTCGCAACCGTCTCCCTCGAAGGAGACGGACAGCCACGGGGACAAGGACGAGGAGGGGGACAAGGAGACAGGTCCCACGACGGCGCCCGGCAACGACGGTGACGAGCCGGACGCGGACTCGTCCACCGCCACGGAGACCAAGCCGAGTTCCACGGTGAAGGAGCCCACACCGGTGTCGACCGCTTGCAGCGGCTGGAGCCACCAGAACCGCAGCAACGGCTACGGCTACCTGACCGGCGACTACCACCTCTTCACCGGCCCGTACCGGGATTGTGGCTACGTGACCCTGGTGAAGTCCGGCGTGAAGATCTGGTACCACTGCTACGCCACCAATGCCCATGGCAACAAGTGGATCTACGCCCGTATCGAGGGCACGGACACCGAAGGCTGGATGTCCGGCAACCACCTCACCCGGGAGAGCGGCACACTGGTCCGCTGCTGAGGGTCTCGCGTAATCCCCGGCGGCGCACGACGAATCGTCGCGGCGTTCACGGTGCGCACTACGCGCACCTGCTCGGCCACCCCGACGACGTCGAGCTTCGCCGCCGACTGCCGACTCGACCGGAGAGCGTGTACGACCCCCGCAGTGAGCGGTACTTCAACTGCTCGCAGTGGTCAACGGCCGGCCAGTGGCGGAGAGTCCGGCGCGGGTGTGCGACTGGTCCGTCCAGGCTCTGCGCGTCCGGACGCAGCGATGACAGGGGGCGGTCGCAGGCCGGCAGGGGCCGGATACGGGTGGTGCGGGGCGAGAACGCCGCCCGCATATGCATGAGTTGGTGAATTCCCCCGCCGTGCTTCAGGTGGCCGCGGCGCTTGCGTCTCCCGCTCTCGTCCTTCGCCCGTGGTGCATGGGGGACGTTGCGGCGGTCGAGGCCTGAGCCGCTGGCCCAGCCTGTCCCACCGGACGCGGCGCCGCGCGCGGTGGGACAGGCTTGCCGATGCCTCAGGCCGTGCCGCGCTGGCCGCCCTGGTGGAAGTCGCAGTCGTGACCGGCGCTGAGGTAGCCGGCGCCGCTGTTGGAGTAGTTGTCCTCCACGCTGCCGCAGGCAGTCACCCACACGCTCGCGCCCTCGGGGATGTTCCACGGGTGTCTGGTGTCCGTGGTGTTGCATCCGGACGTATTGCGAACCGTCCGGTGATTCCATCCCTCTCCGGACTTGTACCACGTCAGCTGAGCCCAGACGGTGTCGCCGTCGCACTTGCCGTCGTAAATCAGGAAATTGTCGCCGTCGGCCACGAAGTACGCATAGCCGTCACCGTTGCTTGCGTTGGAAATAGGTGAGTTCGTGCCTGCGCTGGCGGACGTGGCGGTTCCGATGACCAGGCACGCTGCCGCAGCGGCGACAGCCGAAAGACGACCCCGGGATATTGCTTTCATCTCGGCAGTTTTCCGATCTGGAGGAAATCAAGGAGCGGCTGCGCATTAATCGCCTGAATCGGCGTATTGCGTAGCACACGATGTGTCCGCGTAGGCTCTCACGCGGGGCGCGTCGTGATCAAGGGAAATGCGTTGGTTCCTATTGCCGTTGCCGAGCATGCGTCACCGCGGCCCTGGCCCGGCGCGGATCACGCCGGCAGAGGCCGTGGGGCGCCCGACATGGTTCCGTTCGTTCGGATGCCTGACGCTGGGCCTGGACGGCGTTCTCGCGCACGATCGTTCAGGCAACGAGCAGGCGGAGGCCGAGCTCTGCCGCGTCGAGGGCGACGAGGTCGCGGTTGCGCTCGGCCCACCACCCTGAGGAAAGGTCGTCGCGGAGTCTGCTCACCGCCCGCTGCTCGGCCTCCGGCCCGACTCTGGTCCATACCGACACCGCGCGGCGCACATGTTCGTCCAGGTACGCCTCGGGCCGGCGCCAGTGGGCCTCGAAGAAGCCGTCAGCGCAGTCCCACGGGACGAGCACCGGCTCCATGCGGGCCCCGATCGCGCCGGCCAGCTGGTCCACCGAGGGCCGGCCCGCGACCAGGCCGGAGACCTCAGGCAGGTAGTCGCGGGTGAGCCAGAACCGGTGACGCCAGCCGGTGTCACTGGCGTCGTGCGTGAACACCACCACGCGCCGGGCCACGCGCCGCATCTCGCGCAGACCGGCGACCGGGTCCTGCCAGTGATGAACGGTGCTGAAGGCCATCGCGGCGTCGAAGGACTGGTCCTCGAAGGGGAGGCTCTCCGCACTGGCGGCCACGCACGGCGCCGCGCCCGCGGGACGCTGTGCCCGCATGACCGCCGACGGTTCCACCGCCGTGACGTCGCGGTCGGTGGGCTCGTAGGAGCCGGTGCCGGCCCCGACGTTGAGTACCGTCCGTGCGTCCCCCAGCGCATCCCAGATCCTCGCGGCGATCCGCGGCTCGGTGCGCCGCGTCGCTGGGTAGGCGGACCCGATGACTTCGTACAACTGCGCGCCGAACACTTTCAGTTGTTCCTCCGGTGCCGTCCTGTTCCCCATTGCCCGTGCCTCCAGTTCCCTGTCTATGGCCGTCACCATGGCAGCGGCGCGGTCGCGCTGTTCCAGCAGCAGGCCGCGCAGCCGGTGCAGGTGCGCGACCGCGTCGGTGGTCGGGTCGTCGACCAGATCCGCGATCTCGCGCAACCCGAAGCCCAGCCGCCGATAGGCGAGCACCTCCCGCAGTCGCTCCACGTCACCCGCCGAGTAGGCGCGGTACCCGGCCGCGGTCCGCGCGGACGACTGCACGAGGCCGATCTCGTCGTAGTGATGAAGCGTGCGGACGCTCACGCCGGCCAGTTCGGCCACACGTCCCACGGTCAGGTGCTCTTCCACGCCACCGACAATGCGACATGACGCCACGTGAGGGTCAAGCGCATCGCTCCAGGTGTGTGGCTTTGCAGGGGAGTTCCGAGTGCACATGGCCAACGACCGGGACCGGGCCATCGCCGACCGGCTCGGAGGATGATCCGCCCGAGCGGCGGGGGAGAGGAGTCGTAGCGGGCATCCGGCACGGTTTGTGGTGGACTGCGGCCGACTCCGGAATCGTGCAGCGGATTCACGTTTCGCAGTCAGCCCGGTTGGTGCGGGACGAGTAGGCATCGTCGCCACGCACCCGCCGCGGACGGACCGGCCCGACGCAGGCGCCATATAGCCTCCAATACGGCTGTGAATGGCGCGCTGTCGCTGCGATGTCCCGCAGTGGCCAACAGGGACTGCGGCCGCTGTCCCTGTTCGCAAGCCGGGCGGATCTTGATGGTGAAACGTCTCCGGGGACGGCCCATGCCATGGTCCTCCGGCTCGGCGGGGATTCCACCCGCCGGCTCCTTGTGGGCCTGCCCGTCGCGCCGGGCTTCCGCAGCATGCCAGCGAGCCCGGCAGATCGCGAAGTCGACGCCCACGTGCATGCGCTGAAGTCCCCAGTGACACTGGAGGCGACAGCTACTGGAAGTCATATCCATGGCCATGGATGACCTGGATAGTCCACCTAAAAGCGCTAATTACCGGTGTGAAAGAGGGCTAAAAGTTGAGTCGCTTCGACTCATGTCAATTGACCCCAAGACTCTCAGGCGGGAGCATCTGAGGACCAAAGAACTGCCCGGCCGCCGAGATCTTGGCGGAGCGCGACGGCCGGGCCTTGAGCGAAGGAACAACGAGTGCCCCTCGCATCCATTGTGGCCCCACCACTTGCAGCGGGAGTGCCCCTCACATCCGTGGGAGTGCCCCTCTCATCCGTTGTGGTTCTATCCCTTGCTGCGGCTGCAGCCATCCTGGCTTACCGCAACGAGAAGCTCGGGGCTGCATTCCTCGTCGGGGTAGGTGTACTAACAGCTCTCTACCTGCTCTTGGGCCCCACCCCGGCCGCAGATGAGGGAGCCACAACTCCAGAGATCTCAAACACAACAAGTGAGTCAGACGGGTCATCTGGGAAACCTGGGGCGAGCGTCAGCCCAACAGATCGCTCGCAGCATTGAGACGCAGATCAACTCGGGCAGCCCAGGCCAGAGCGAGGGATGCTCGCCTGTGGGTGCTGCCTGTCAGCGTTGTCAGGCAGCACGGCCCGGCCCAGAAACCACGCCATTTGCCAGACTCTCAGCTCGGGAAGCTGCGGGCGTTCGGGGGCGGTTCGGCGCTTGACTTGAGCGAATGACCGAGTGGCGGCCTCGTGGGGATCGGCTGGGTTCACCGCGGTTCCCCGCTGTTCCCCGCACGATCTGGTGCGGTTGTGGTGCGCGCGTGCTCATCTCCGCTTCGGCGGCGCCTATCGCTGCTGTGCTCTGTAGCGATTCATCAACGTAGTGATCCGGGCGGGTTTGCCTGGCCGTTGAGCTAGGCGGCCACGAGATCGTCAGGGCAGAACTCGTAAAGATCGCCCCACCACCTACGTCCTCGATTGTCCCAGATCTGGTATCCACCTGGTACGCCCCGGCCCACGTAGCGTCTCCTGCTCACAGCCCCCTGTTTCCGGCACCGCTCGTGCCGTGCTACAACGACTCGTTCCCGATGCGTGACCATACGTGTGCTGCGGCCGACCGGCGAGAGAGCATGCATCTGCCGAGCTACACGCTTTCCAACTGTGTTGGTGGGCCTTGGGCTGAGTACATGGACGTTCACCTGCGTTCATGGTCCGCTGGCCACAGGTGCAGGGACGGCTTCGGGTCTCGCCTGAACGACCGTGAACGGGGCTCAATGAGACGGAAACTGAGACGGCCCGCTGATGGTCCTAGAGCTGGCCTCGCCACCATGGAACGTCCAGGATGTCAGCCGGGATGACCTTGGCCCTTGCCAGAATCTTCCCGTCGAGGGCCCGCACGAGGGCCCGCAACTCACGCGCGCTCTTCCTGGGCAGCGCGTGAAACACGACTTCGAGGTGCTCACGGAAGCCGACGCCGTAGCACCCGCACTCGGGGATGCCGCAGTCGAGACCTGTGAGCGGGTCTACAAGTTGTCTGAGGGGACCATGGGCATAGGCGTGCCAGTGCCAGAACGCTTCTTCTGTGGCTTCGGGCCAGAAGCGGGTCCGCTCGAGCCGACGCAGGTCAGCTGTGCAAGATCCTGAAAGACGGTCAATGAACGGGTACCGTCGCTGCGTCAGGTAACGGACAGGGACGTCGCCCCGCATGGCTGATGGGCGCCTACGCGGCATGGACCCTTCGGTTGTCGGTCATGGGGGCAAGCTACAGAACCGCGGGTCAGGAGGCCACCGCGTATCCGGTGGCCGAAGCCCTGAGTTTGGGAATCACCGTGCTTCGGACGGCTGTTGGGGGTCTGAACAGCAGCGGGTGCCGGGGCCAACCCTAGAGCCCGCCCTGGCACCGGCTGTTGACCGTGGTTCACCGACTCGTCGGGCACGGAGACCTTTTGATCCGTAGAGGTCGTAAAAGGATCTTGTTAAGGTGCCCTGGTCGAACGTGATCGATGTGCTGATTCGGCCGTTCGTGGTGTGTGACGACTCGGTCGTGGATCGTGGACGACGACTCTTCCGTATCGAGTTCACCGCATGAGGACGCCACCGGACGTCCCGCCCGGTAGCGATCTCACCGCCTGAACCAGGCATCACGACCCGGGCTCCCCGCCGCGCCGCGCGCACCGCGGTGAGCCCGGAAGGCTCGAACCCGGCAGGCGGTCCCGGGCGTGAACGACGGAGGCAGGACATGGAAGCAGGCGCGCTGCCGCTTCCGGCGATGTGCATCCCGCCGCTGCGCTGGATCGGATGCGCCAGGCGGCCGCGAAGCAGCGTGCGGGGGCGTCCTGGGACGAGAAAGGCCACGTCTTTACCAGTCGCACCGGCCGCCCGGTCGAGCCGCGCAATGTGTACCGCTCCTTCACCCGCGTCGCCGACTCCGCCGGCCTCCGCGTCGTCCGGCTGCACGATGCCCGGCACGGCTGCGCGACGCTGCTCACCGCGGCTGGGGTCGCGCCTCGCGTCGTGATGGAGATACTCGGGCACAGCCAGATCAGCATCACCATGGACGTCTGCACGCACGTCGTCCACGACACGCAGCGCGAAGCGATCAGCCACATGGACCGGCTGCTCAAGAGGCGTCCCGGCCGTGATTGACCGCCCGCGTTGATGTCAGAAGTAGATGTCAAAGGCCCCGGACCATGATCGGTCCGGGGCCTTTTGTCTTGTGCCCCCGGCAGGATTCGAACCTGCGACACCCGCTTTAGGAGAGCGGTGCTCTATCCCCTGAGCTACGAAGGCAGGGATTTGCCGGACAACGTGCCTGAAACCGTTGATCGACAGGTCGGCGCCTGACCCGTGCGGGCTGGGTCACCGTCGGACAGTGTAGCGGGTGGTGCTTGATCGCGATCGAATACGGACGGTAGGTGGGGCCTTACTCGGTCGGTCCGCCTCCGAGGCGGTTGATCACGGCCCGGACGACGGGACTGTGCGCAGGCCGGACGCGTCGGCATGCGGCGTGGGGAGCGGCCACGGGCCGGGGCCCGGGCGGAGGCAGGATGCCGGAAGAACCGCACCGCACCCCAGGGGGGCGTCGAACCGGTGGAGCGGGAGGACCCGCGAGCGGCCGACCGGGAGCCTGCCGGCCCCACGGGGTACTGGACCTCGGAACGGATCACGGCGGCCCGCCGATCCGCCCGAAGGGACCGGCCCGCGGTCGCTCGACCCTGGGACGGCACGCGTGCTCGACCCCGGTCGGAGCGGGCCGCCCGACCCGGTGCCGCATGATGGCCGGCCGGCGTCTGGCTCGTGCAGGTCGAGGACCAGGGCCCGGGATGGTCCGGCGGGGGTCGGACGCGTGTCCGAGCGGATACGCGGGCATCGCACGCCGGTGCTCAACTGCTCTGCTGCAGGGGTACTTCCGTCCAACCCAGCGGGTGGACTCCCGCGTCCCCGGCCGTCACGGCAGGCTCGCCGCCTGCCTCGGTGAACGCGGTCAGTGCGTCGATCAGGGCGGAGCGCTGCTCGGGGGCGATGCGCTCCACGATCGAGGCGACTTCCTGTCGGCGCCTGGCGGTCACATCCTCGACGAGGGTGCGGCCCTCGTGCGTGAGCTGCAGCACGGTCTCTCTCCGGTTGGCCGGGTTCGTCTGCCGGTCTGCCAGGCCGGCCGCGATCAGCCGGTCGATCATGCGCATGGCCGTCGAGGGATTGACGCCGAGCCGGTCCGCGAGCACCACGAGCTTGGCCGGGCCATGGGTCGACAGCATCACGAGCAGCCGGAACTGGGCCAGGGTCACCCGGTCCTCGACGGCGGCCAGTGAACGAGCGGTGACTGCGACCAGCAGCCGGGACGCGGTCAGCACCGCGAGCGTCACCGCGTCGACGTCGTCAACGCTCTGCGGAGACTGAGCTTTGTCGTCCATACCCCTTTTCTACCGTGCTCCTGCGGAGCATCGTTTCGCGCCCCCGGTGGCTGCGGATGCTCTCGCGTCGGCGCCCGTCACGGCGCAGCAGGACCATGGCGGCGTCGCCGTGTGCCCGCGTCGTGCCGGACCGGATCCACATCTGCCGGGCCGGAGGAGCCGGCTCGGAACCGGATTCCCCGAGACCGGCCGCCCTGCGCGCGACGGGGAACGCCGGGAAGTTCGCGCGCTGCACCGTGACGACTCTCGGCGTTCGCTGAACGCCCCGGTCTTCCCATCCGTACCCATGGCTGCGTGCCGTGCCAGCCGCCACAACAGCTCCCGACGACATGAACAAACCGTTCTCCATGCCGAACCGGGAGGCATCATGCGTCCGAATCGACGCGCAGTACAACCAGCCGTCTCGACGCGGGCCATCGCGGTCATCGTCGCCGTATGCGCCGCCGTCGCAGCCGTTCTGATCGTGGTACGGAACAGTGATGACGAGGCCTCGGCCGCTCAGGCGCCGATCGGGGTCGCGGCACAGAACGGCTATGGCCATTCCACCAGCGCGGGTTCCGCGCATTCCTCCGGCGCCGGTGTCGGCACGACGACGTCCGGTGCCCAGGCCGCCCCCGCCGGGCCCCAGCCCGTGACCGAGGTCGACAAGACCTTCCTCGTGAAGGTGCGACAGGCCGGGCTGTGGGAGATTCCCGCGGGCAGGCTGGCGCAGACCCATGCCTCCAGCGAGGCCGTCAAGCGTGCCGGTCTGCATCTGCTGGACGGACACAGCAAGCTCGACCAACTGGTCCGCGAGGACGCCAAGATCCTGGGTGTTGCGCTTCCCGACGAGGCGACCGCCGAACAGCAGGGCTGGGTGAAGCAGATGGAGAACGCCCAGGGGGCGGAATTCGACCGCCTCTTCGCCAACCTCCTGCGTGCCTCGCACGGGAAGATCTTCGCCACGATCGCCGAGGTCAGGGGGGCAACCCAGAACGACCTCATCCGCCGCCACGCCCGCCAGGCCAACCAGACCGTCATGGATCACCTCGAAGTCCTGGAGGACACCGGTCTGGTGGATCCCGCGACGTTCGAGGATGTCGAGAAGGCCGTGACTGCGAAATAGGACCGAGGTTCCTGACGTGGTGTCAGTGACGGGCCCGGTGGCATGCATGCGCCTCCGGCTTCACCCCCGAACCGCGCGGCACGGTCGCCCGGGTCCGTCTCCGGGGCGCCTGGATCGGGAGCCGGCCGGCGTTCATCGGAGCCGTCGAGGCATCGAGCCTGGAACTCTCCTTTGCACTGTGCAATGCTTCGTGGCGAGGAGGGCTCGGCGGACGGCCGGTCCTTGCCTGGGAGCTGGGCGCTGGCACGGTGACGCAGCTGTACACGGCCCGCCGGCCCATTGGCCGAGGCCCTCCTCACCAAGGCCCGCCAGTCGGTCGACCACCCTGACGGAACCCCGACGGCTTTCGCGCGCCGTGGTCGGTCCGTGCGGGGGCCGCTGTACCGGCGCGGTTCGCGATGCGCCGGGACGCTCCCGGCCGCTGCCTGACTGCGGTGCGTCGCGGTGGGCATCAAGGTCGGCGTGGATCGCGGGGGGTGGGTGACGACGGTGCGCAGTGTCGCGGTGCGGGTCACGGTCGGCGCGTGTCGCCTTGCTGCGAAGGTGCGTTGGGCGTCCGACCGCTGTGCCGGCCGTCGCCGAGTGCTCCGCCGCAGCTTCCGGTGACCACCCCCACCTTGACGGAGGATGGGGCGACGCATAGCGTCGCCCAGGGCTGAGCGAGCGCTTAGCCCGTCCGTCGGCCGGCCGGTGCCGCGCCCGCGTTCGACAGAAGGACAACCCGTGCCGCACGCCCGTTCCGCCGCCCTCACCGCGCCCGGTGCCCCCTTCGCCGTCGCCGACGGGACGTACGCGTCCGGGCCGCGCACCCTGCGGGAATTCGTCGAGGCCACCTGGGCGTTCGGGGAGCGGCCGTTCCTGGTGGCGGAGAGCGGGACGACGTACACGTACGCGGAGTTCTTCGCCGCCGCATCCGCTCTCGCCCGACGCCTCACCGAGGAGTACGGGCTCCGGCCCGGCGACCGGGCCGTCGTCGGAATGCGCAACCATCCCGAATGGCAGATCGCCTTCTGGGCAGCGCAGCTCGCCGGGCTGATCGCCGTGCCGCTCAACGCCTGGTGGACCGCGGAGGAGTTCGCGTACGCGCTCGAGGACTGCGAGCCCCGGGTGCTCCTCGTCGACGGGGAACGGCTGCCCAGGGTCGGCGTGTGGGCGAGGGAGCGGGCGGTACCCGTGATCGTCTTTCACCATGGAGCGGCGGTCGGCGACGGCGTCGTGCGGTACGAGGACCTGCCCGCCCCGGATCCTGCGGCCGCGCCGCCCGATGTCGAGGTACGGCCCGAGGACGACGCCACGATCATCTATACGTCCGGCACCACGGGCAGGCCCAAGGGGGCCGTCGCCACGCACCTCGCACAGGCCGGCGCCGCGATGAATCCCCGCTACACCGCTGCGGCCTCGGCACTGGGCAGGGGAGACGTGCCGGGGCGTTCGTCCGCACCCGTGAGCCTCATGACCTTCCCGTTCTTCCATGTGGCCGCCTTCACCACGTTCTACTCGGTGATGGCCGTGGGCGGGACGCTCGTGCTGATGCGGAAGTGGGACGCCGAGAAGGCCCTCGGCCTGATCGAGACGCACCGGGTCACCCACTACTCGGGGGTGCCCACCACGGCGATCCAGCTGCTTGACGCCGCGGAGCGGCAGGGTGCGGAACTGGGGAGCCTCACGCATCTCAACACGGGTGGAGCAGCGGTGCCGCCCGGTTTCGTCGGCCGGCTCACGGCGCGGTACGGGCAACGGATCGAACCCCGCAACGGCTATGGGCTCACCGAGACCAGTGGCGGCGTGACGGCGAACTTCGGTGCGGAGTACCGGGAGTTCCCGGAAAGTGTGGGGCGGCCCACCCCGGTCACGGAGGCAAAAGTCGCCGGGCCCGCGGGCGAGCCCCTTCCCGAGGGCGAGATCGGCGAGCTGTGGCTGCGCGGGCAGTCGCTGGCGCGCGGCTACTGGCGCAGTCCCGAGGCCACGGCGGCCGCGTTCACACAGGACGGCTGGTTCAGGACCGGTGACCTCGCGACCGCCAGGGACGGCTGCCGGATCTCGATCGTCGACCGGATCAAGGACGTGGTCATCCGCGGCGGGGAGAACGTGTACTGCGTCGAGGTCGAGGCCGTCCTCCACGACCATCCGGACGTCGCCGACGCAGCCGTCCTCGGGGTGCCGCACCCCGTACTCGGGGAGGAGGTCGCCGCCGTCGTCCAGCTGCGACCGGGGGCCGCCGTGACCACGGACGAGCTGCGGACCCATGTCGGCAGGAGCCTCGCCGCCTTCAAGGTGCCGGCCCATGTCGTCGTGCGGGACCAGCCGATTCCCCGCAACCCCACCGGGAAGATCCTCAAGCGGGAGCTGCGTGCGCCGGTCGGAGCACACGTCCGGGCCCTGGGTGCCCGGCCGGCGACCCTCGCGGACAGCGGGCCGGACCACGGGAGGTAGCCCGAAGTGCAGGGCGCCGGACGCGGGGGCGTGGCGGCACGAGGCAGGCGGGCCGGGCGAGCGCGGCGATCCGGGCCCGGGGCGCGGGCTCGGGGCGCAGGCTCGCTTCCGCCGCGCAGAACTCGGGCAACGGCTCCGACCGCCGGGAGCCGGCGCGGGTCCTTAGGTGGCTTCCGGCCGGACGGGGCTCAGGGGCGGGTGATCCGTACCCGGTAGGTCCCGGACGGGGCTCAGGGGCGGGTGATCCGTACCCGGTAGGTCCCGGACGGGGCTCAGGGGCGGGTGATCCGTACCCGGTAGGTCCCGGATGCGTCCTCCGACACCACCGTGATCCGGATCTTGTTGCGTGCGTCCGTGAACGACTCGCCCGGGCGGTACGGCGCGTCCGACAGCTCGGCGTGCACATTGGGCCTGCGCGTGCAGCCGCCGCTGTCCTGGTCGCTGTCGGCGACGCGCACCGGCCCCTGTCCGGTGTCGATGTCCGTCTCGACCCGGTAGACCAGGACGCCCGGCTCACAGACCGCCTCGTCGTTGCCCTCCCGGGTGCGTACCTCCACGGCGTACCCGGAGTCCTCACTGAGCGGCACGAAGACGAGCTTGCGTCCGCCGTCGACGGCCAGCGGCGTGAGGTCGTACTCGCGCGTTCCGCCGACGGATGCACAGCTGACCTGGTCGTTGTCGAGCCAGCCGAGCTTCCACTTGTGCCAGCCCAGCAGGTCGTTGTTGGCACCCCAGTCCTCGGACATGATGTCCCAGTGGCCGACGGCGCCGCCGCCCTCCGAGGTGTAGAGGTCCGGCAGACCGAAGACATGGCCGTTCTCGTGCGGGAGCACCCGGAAGCCCGTCTCGTCGTAAGTCCCCGAGCCGTCGTCCTGGCGGCTGTAGACGAAAGAGGTGTTGGCGAGCGGCACCCCGTCCGCATAGGGCGCGTCGTGGTTCCCGGAGAAGGTCACGGACAGGACGGTGTCCAGCGCCGACGGGCCGGCGTTCGGTGTGACCAGGACGTTGACCAGGTCGTACGCACTGAAGTCCACCTGTGGGTCCGCCGCCGTCACCATGTCCTGCACCAGCTGCCGGTAGCCGGGCTCGAAGGGCGAGCCGCGGTCTATCCCGTAGGCGGCGAAAGGCATCGGCATCCGCAGCCAGTCCGACAGCGGGGCCTCGGGACGGTAGCTGAGGCGTCCGTACGAACTGGTCGCGAACCACTTCTGGGTCGCCGGGAAGAACTCGCCGAACCGCTCGAGTGCCGTTCCCTCCCCGGGCGCATCGGGAAAGTCGATCATGATGCTGAGGGCGCGGACCTCACCTGTGGAACGCACGTATCCGGGCGGCGTGGGCAGGCCCTCCGACATCTGCACGCCCATGGTGGCCGCGATACGGCAGGGCCCGAGAGCCGATTCCTCTGCGGTGGTGATCGGGCTGCCGGACGAGGAGCGCGAGGCGTCCGGGAGGACCGAGCTTGCCGAGGTGAGCGCGCCGAGGGCGAGTGCGGCGACGGCGCCGAGCGTGCCGGGTGTGCGTATCCGGCGGCGGGTCTGCTGCATGCGGTCGCCTTCGGGTCCGCGGCAGCCGGCCGGTCCTCGACTGCGCTCCGTTCGATCAGCCTGGGTCGGGCCGGGGACGTGCGCGCGCCGGGTGGGCCGATCGTGGGACACGCCCGGATTCCGTTGCGGCGAATGATCGGGGAGTGTGATTCAGGTCACAGGAATTTCTTCCCGTGAGGCGAAATAACCGGGGAGTGTCTCCCCGTTTACACCCGTGTCCCCGCGAAACGGGGAGCCTTTCCCCGGTTCGGATGACCGGCCGGTGAGGACCGCAGGAATGACGACGAGAGGGAGTGGAGCCGTGAGCCCCGCCACCGACACCGCAGCACGCCGGGCCGGCCGGCCCCGGGCCGATGCGCTGCGCAACCGGGAGCGGATCGTGTCGGCGGCCCGTGAGATGTTCGTCGAGTTCGGGCCCGATGTCCCGCTCGACGAGATCGCTCGCCGCGCAGGTGTCGGCAACGCCACCCTCTACCGGAACTTCCACGACCGGGTCGCCCTGGTCCACGAGGTCGTCCTCAGCGTGATGGCCCGGACCACCGAGCGGGCCGAGGAGGCGGCCGCCGAGGAGGCGGACCCCTTCGCCGCACTGACCCGCTTCACCCATGCGGCCGCGGACGAGCGGATCGGCGCGCTGTGCCCGATGCTCTCCGGCGGCTTCGACATGGGCCATCCCGAGGTGCTCGCCGAGCGCGACCGGCTCGAAAGTGCCGTCCAGGGCCTCATGGACCGCGCACAGGCAGCGGGCAGGCTCCGTGCCGATGTCGCCGTCGGTGACCTGATGGTGGCGCTCTCCCAACTCACCCGGCCGCTCCCGGGCACCGCGTGCCCGGACATGGACCGGTTCACCCACCGCCATCTGCAGCTGCTGCTGGACGGACTCGAAGCGCCTGCGCGTTCCGAACTCCCGGGCACGGCCGCGACATTGGAGGACCTGCGGCACAAGCCATGAGCGGCCACGCTCCCCGAGCGGCGACCGACGAGCAACCGGCCGACCTGTAATCCGCAACCGGCAATGAGCAACCAGCAGCCACGACCCGTCAAACGCGACCCGTGACTGCGCAAGCCATCACTACGCACGCCGTCACTGCGCGACCCGTGGTACGCGACCCGTAGTCCGATTCGATCCGACTTCCGCAGGCCCCCGGTCGGCCGGCTCCGCAGGCCGACCCGCTTCCGAACCGACGACTTTCGGCGGCCGGCACCTCACGCACACCGGCCGCACGACGCCCGTTTCGCCCAGATCACGTTCTTACGCATCCCTAGGTGGCTACACCCATGTCAGAAACAGCCGGAACTCGACTCCCGGACCCCGGTCGCTGGAAAGCACTGGTCTTCATCGCCCTTGCCCAGTTGATGGTCGTGCTCGACGCGACGATCGTGAACATCGCGCTGCCGTCGGCCCAGCAGGACCTGGGAATCTCGGACGGCAACCGGCAGTGGGTCATCACCGCCTACGCCCTCGCCTTCGGCGGTCTGCTGCTCTTCGGCGGGCGCATAGCCGACCTGTGGGGCCGTAAGCGCACCTTCGTCGTCGGTCTGCTCGGCTTCGCCGCCGCCTCCGCGCTCGGCGGCGCGGCATCCGGCGAGGCCATGCTGCTCGGCTCACGGGCCCTGCAGGGCGCCTTCGGTGCACTGCTCGCACCCGCCGCGCTCTCGCTGCTCGCGGTGATGTTCACCGATGCCAAGGAGCGGGCCAAGGCGTTCGGCATCTACGGTGCGATCGCAGGTGGCGGTGGCGCCGTCGGTCTGATCCTCGGCGGCTTCCTCACCGAATACCTGGACTGGCGCTGGACGTTCTTCGTCAACATCCCCTTCGCGATCGTCGCGGCAGCGGGCGCGTACTTCGTCATCCGTGAGCCGGCCGAAGGCCGCAACCGCTCGTCTCTCGACATCCCCGGCGTCATCCTGTCCACCCTCGGTCTGGTGGCGCTCGTGTACGGCTTCACGCGCGCCGAGTCGGACGGCTGGTCGGACTCCGTGACGGTCGGTCTCTTCGTCGCCTCGGCCGTGCTGCTCGCCGCCTTCGTCGTCACCGAATCGAAGGTCCGCTCGCCGCTGCTGCCGCTGCGCGTTCTGACCGACCGCAACCGGGGTGGTGTCTATCTCTCGCTGGGCCTCGCCATCATCGCGATGTTCGGCCTGTTCCTCTTCCTCACGTACTACCTGCAGGTCGTCAAGGGGTACTCGCCGGTCAAGACCGGCTTCGCCTTCCTCCCGATGATCGCGGGCATGATCATGGGCTCCACGCAGATCGGCGCCCGGCTGATGACCCGTGTGCCGCCCCGGCTGCTCATGGGCCCGGGCTTCCTGGTCGCCGCGACGGGCATGCTGCTGCTGACGCAGCTCGAGATCGGGTCGTCGTACACCGGTCTGATCCTGCCCGCGCAGCTGCTGCTGGGCCTCGGTATGGGTACCGCCTTCATGCCGGCCATGTCGCTGTCCACGCACGGTGTCGAGGCACGGGACGCGGGCGTCGCCTCCGCGATGGTGAACACCTCGCAGCAGGTGGGTGGCGCGATCGGCACGGCTCTGCTGAACACGATCGCCGCGTCCGCGACCACCGGCTACATCACCGCCCACGCGGCGGGTGCGGCCGGGCCCAAGGCGCAGCAACTGCTGCAGCTGCAGGGCATGGTGCACGGCTACGCCAGCGCCATCTGGTGGGCCGTCGGCATCCTGGCGACCTCCGCGGTCATCGCCATCACCTTCATCAACACGGGGCGGCCGGGTACGACGACCGTGGCGTCCTCCGGGAACGGCGTCGACGACGAGGTGAAGATCCCGGTCGTCGCACACTGACCAGTGCCGGCGCCGCCATGAAGTCGGGGCCACCGACAGGGAGCGGGGCCGTGCCCGGGTTCACCGAACCCGGGCACCGGCCCGTCGCCGATGTGCAGCCCGGGGGCGCGGCGTATCGCGTCCGGCCGGGCCCGTTACTGTCCCCGTCCCGGGGGCCGGCCTCTGTAGCCGTACCCGCACCAGGGCCACCCCTGCCCGCGCCGGACCAGCGTCCGCCGGACGCGGCGGACCCGGAGTGCCGTGCAGGCGGCCGTGGGTATCAGCGCAGCCAGGGCAGGTCGGCGCCGGTGCCGTCCGGCTCGAGACCCTCGGCCATGGTGCGGGCGATCTCGCCGAGCTGGCGGACCTGTTCAGGGGTGAGTCTGTCGAAGATCGCCTGCCGTACGGCCGCCACATGCCCCGGTGCCGCCTTCTTCAGGACCTCGTACCCCTCGTCGGTGAGATATGCGTTCTGGCCGCGCCTGTCGGACGGACAGTCCTCGCGGCGCACCCAGCCGTTCTTCTCCAGGCGGGCGATGGCGTGCGAGAGCCTGGACCGCGTGATCTTGGCGTCCTTGGCCAGCTCGGTCATGCGAAGGCGGCGGCGCGGTGCCTCGGCGAGCTGGACGAGCAGGCCGTAGTAGATGTGCGGCATGCCCGCGTCCCGCTGGAGCTGGCGGTCGAGGGTGTCCTCGAGGAGGGTGGTGGCGTGGCGGTACGAGCGCCACACATGCTGCTCCTCGGTGCTGAGCCAGCGGACGTCGCCCGCGTTGGGTGCGGTGGTCATGTATCCACTCTACGAGCCTATTCTTGAAAGTTGAACAAGATGGGTCTAATCTGATGTCCAAGAAAGCTTGAAGTTTCAAGGTCAACTCCTCGGGAGGGGCTCATGGGCACCGTGGAATCCGGGAACCGTGTGGACCCCGCGGATGCGGCAGGCGTCGCCGCGGCCGGTCCGGCCGCCGCGGAGCGGATGCCCGTCCTCTACCTCTCCCACGGTGCGCCTCCGCTCGCCGACGACCCGGTCTGGCCGGGTCAGCTCGCCGCCTGGTCGGCGGAACTGCCGCGACCCAAGGCCGTCCTGATGGTCTCCGCGCACTGGGAGGAGGCGCCGCTCGCGCTCGGTGCCACGGAGACCGTGCCGCTCGTGTACGACTTCTGGGGCTTCCCCGAGCACTACTACCGGGTCCGGTACGGGGCGCCGGGAGCGCCGGTGCTCGCCGACTCGGTGAGGAAGCTGCTGCGCGGTCCCGGCACGCCCGTCCAGGACATCGCGGATCGCGGCCTCGATCACGGCGCGTACGTCCCGCTGGTCGCGATGTACCCCGGCGCCGACATCCCCGTACTCCAGATCTCCATGCCGACGCTCGACCCTCAGCGGCTCCTCGCGATCGGCCGCAGGCTCGCACCGCTGCGCGACGAGGGCGTGCTGATCGTCGGCAGCGGTTTCTTCACCCACAACCTGGCGGCGCTGCGTCATACGGGCGGTGTCCCCGGGTGGTCGGCGGAATTCGACGACTGGGGGAGGCGTGCGCTGGCCGCCGGGGACATGGACGCGCTGCTGGACTTCGAGCGCAAGTCACCGGCAGGGAGGCTCGCCCATCCGCGCACCGAGCACTTCGCGCCACTGTTCGTGAGTCTGGGCGCATCGGACAGCGACCCGGCGCAGGGCCGGAGCGTCATCGACGGCTTCTGGATGGGGCTGGCGAAGCGCTCGGTCCAGTTCGGCTAGGTCGCGTGGGCCGGCCTTTCGGGCGGGTACTCGGGTCGGGCCCTTCGGTCGGGCCTTTCGGGCGGGTACTCGGGTCGGGCCTATCGGCTCGTCCTCGGGCCGGGTCCTACGGTCCGGCCTCTCGACTACGCCTCGGGGGCGGGGTCTTCGGTCCGGTCGAGCCTCTTCTCGAACCAGGCCACGTCCCAGTACCGGCCGAACTTCCGCCCGACTTCCCCGTATGTGCCGACGTGCCGGAACCCGAAGCGCTCATGGAGCCGGACCGAGGCCTCGTTCGGCAGGGCAATGCCTGCGTAGGCGCGATGCAGGTCCTCTTCGGCGAGTGCGTCGAACAGCGCGTTGTAGAGGAGGGTGCCGACGCCGCGGCCCGTTGCGTCGGGGGCGAGGTACACGCTGACCTCCACCGAGGTGACGTAGGCGGGCTTCGGGCGAAACGCACTGCTCGTCGCGTACCCAATGACCCGGTCGGAACGGACATCCCGAGCAACCAGAAGGCGGTGGGGGCCGTCTTCAGGGTGGGAGTGCAGCCAAGGCAGACGCTGCTCGGGCGTGAATGCGGCAGTGTCGAAGGTGACGGCCGTCTCGCGCACGTAGTGGTTGTAGAGCTCTGTGAGGGCCGGGAGATCGGCCTCCGAGCCCGCTCTGACCTGCGTATCCGTGTGCGACAGCATCTTTCCTCCCCGTGCAGCGGCACAGGGTACTGCAAGATCACAAAAATCCATGCACCCCGCGGGAATTCTGTCCGGTTTCCAGTCGTTGTTTCCCTCGGATGCAGGACACCCTGAAGACTCTGACGGGTGTCGCGACCTACACAGCAAGGGAGCACGCATGGCAACCCGGGCCGTCGCCCGCCGTCAGTCCGCCACCAATGGGGCCAGGGCCGATGGGGCAAGCAGTGTTCGCGCCGTGGGCGGGGAGATCGCCGACCGCGACCTGGTCGGCATGTATCTCGACGAGATCGCGCGCACGCCCCTGCTCGACGCAGCGAAAGAGGTCGAGCTCTCCCAGACGATCGAGGCCGGCGTGTACGCCAGGCAGGTTCTCGACGGCGCTGTGACATCGGACGTTGCCGAGGAGGGCTCAGGAGGCGGGGGCGGAGCCACGCGCGAGGAGCTCGAGGTGCTGGTCGCCGAGGGCGAGCGCGCCAAGGACATCTTCATCCGGTCGAACCTCCGCCTGGTGGTGGCCGTCGCGCGACGCTATCCGCGCAGCGGGCTTCCGCTGCTGGACCTGATCCAGGAAGGCAACGCGGGCCTGGTGCGCGCGGTGGAGAAGTTCGACTACGCCAAGGGCTTCAAGTTCTCGACGTACGCGACATGGTGGATCCGCCAGGCCATCACCCGTTCCATAGCCGATCAGTCCCGCACGATCCGGCTGCCTGTCCACCTCGTGGAGGAGCTGGGCCGGATCCGTCGTGTCCAGCGAGAGTTCAACCGTGAGAACGGCCGTGAGCCCGAGCCGGCCGAGGTGGCCGCGGAACTGGGCTCGACGCCGGAGCGGGTCACGGACGTGCTGGACTGGGCCCGCGACCCGGTCTCGCTGAACATGTCGGTGGACGACGACGGTGACACGCAGTTCGGCGATCTGTTGGAGGACACCTCGGCGGTGTCGCCCGAGCAGTCGGTGCTGACGCTGCTGAGGAGCGAGGAGCTCGACGATCTGATCGACCAGCTCGACCACCGGACCGCGTCGATCATCCGCATGCGGTACGGCATCGAGGACGGCCGCGAGCGTACGCTGACCGAGGTCGGCAAGGAGCACGGTCTGACACGTGAACGCATCCGCCAGATCGAGAAGCACGCGCTGCTCGAGCTGAAGCGCATGGCTCGGGACACCGGCTTCGACGCGGCGGCGTAGCCCGTGTGGGGCCTCGGCCCCACCCCTGAGCGGACCCCGGCACCTTCCCCCCGGTGTCGGGGTCCTTTGTGTCCGGGCGCGCTCGGCGGGGAGCGGGTGGGGGGAGGCCCGGCAGAGCGCACGAGCGTGCGGGCGGGAGGCCGCGCAGGCAGGCGTGCGGGTGGGAGGCAGCGCAGGAAGGCGTGCCCGGCCGGCACGATGGGTCCGCTCGCCGTGCCTGCCGGCGGTGTCAGCCCGCAGCGCGTGTGAGGCGCGCGCCCATCTCCGTCACGAAGTCGGCCAGAGCCGCAGGGCCGTGGACCGTGAACTCGCAGTCGACCAGGGCCAGCCGGACCGCGAGCCACTCCAGCGAGTCCTGGGCGCGGGTCCGCAGACGGCAGCTGTCCGGGCCCGTGGCCTCGGGCGTGCCGAGGTAGCCGGGGAGCCGGGCCGAGACGAATTCCGCCGGCGCCCGGAAGGACACGTCCAGGGCGTGTTCCGGCTGGTTGCGGAACATGGAGTGGGAGAGGAGCTTCGCGGCGTCCCAGCCGTCCGGCACCTCGCGCGGTGTGAAGCGGGCGCCGGTCGCGAACGCATCGCTCACCCGGTCCACCCGGAAGGTGCGCCAGTCCTCCCGCTCGACGTCGAAGGCGACCAGGTACCAGCGCCGGCCCGTCGAGACGAGCCGATACGGCTCGACCTGCCGCTTCGTCTCCGTGCCGTCGCCCGAGCGGTAGCCGAACCGCAGTCGCTCCCGCCCGGTGACCGTCGCCGCGATGGCCGTGAGCGTATGCGGGTCAACGGTGGCGCCGTCGCCCCGAGTGAAGGGGATCACCGCGTTCTGAAGGGTCGAGACCCGGTGCCGGAGCCGCGACGGCAGCACCTGCTCCAGCTTTGCGAGGGCCCGTACTGACGCCTCCTCGACGCCTTCGATGGCGTGGCCGGCCCCCGCTCGCAGTCCCACCGCGATGGCGACGGCCTCCTCGTCGTCGAGGACCAGCGGCGGCATCGCGGCCCCTGCTACCAGCCGGTATCCGCCCACTGCGCCCTTGGTCGCCTCGACGGGGTAGCCGATGTCGCGCAGCCGGTCGATGTCCCTGCGGATGGTGCGCGGGCTGACCTGGAGCCGTTCGGCGAGTTCGCTGCCCGGCCACTCGCGCGGGGTCTGGAGGAGGGACAGAAGATTCAGCAGTCGTGCCGGAGTGTCTGCCATGTGTTCGAGAATGCCAGCGTTCTAGGACATGAGCTGACCTATATCCTCACTAGTTTCCTCCCATGAGCTCCGAAGCCGCCGTACCGGATACGGCAAAGTCCACGACTGCCCCCGCTTCCGTTCCGTCCCCCGCGTCCGCCCCGGCGGCCGAGTCCGTTCCCGCAGCGGCCGACCGGCGTCGCTGGATAGCCCTGGCCATCGTCATGACCGCGGCCTTCATGGACCTGGTCGACGTCACCATCGTCAATATCGCGATCCCGAGCATCGAGCGGGACCTCGGCGCGTCATTCGGAGCGATCCAGTGGGTCACTGCCGGTTATGCCCTGGCCTTCGCTGCCGGTCTCATCACGGGTGGCCGGCTCGGTGACATCTTCGGCCGCAAGCGGCTGTTCCTGATCGGTATCACCGGTTTCACCATCGCCTCGGCGTTGTGCGGGTTCGCTTCGGACGCGGACATGCTGGTCGCCGCACGGCTGCTGCAGGGTGCCATGGCCGCGATGATGGTGCCGCAGGTGCTCGCGATCATCCATGTCACCTTCCCGGCGCATGAACGGGGCAAGGTCTTCGGGATGTTCGGCGCGGTCGTCGGCCTCGGTGCGGTGTCCGGGCCGCTGCTCGGTGCGCTGCTGACCCAGTGGAATCTGTTCGGGCTCGAGTGGCGGCCGATCTTCCTGATCAATCTGCCCGTCGGTATTGCCGGAGTCATCCTCGGCCGGAAGTTCATCACCGAGTCCCGTGCCGAGAAGGCGCTCCGCCTCGACCTGGGCGGTGTCGTCCTCGTCACCGTCGGTCTGCTGATGCTGATCTACCCCCTCACGCGGGGCCGTGAGCTGGACTGGCCGCTCTGGGGTCATCTGTGCATGGCGGGAAGCCCCCTCGTGTTCGGTGTGTTCGTGGCGTACGAGAAGTGGAAGACGCGCAAGGACGGCTCGCCGCTCGTCGAGCTGTCGCTGTTCCGCGTGAAGAGCTTCGCCGCCGGTATCGCGGTCCAGCTGACCTTCGGTCTGGTCATGGGCATCTTCTTCCTGGTCTGGACGCTGTACATGCAGGTCGGGCTGGGTTGGAGCCCGCTGAAGGCGGGGCTGACCGGGGTGCCGTTCTCCATCGCGGTGTCGCTGGCGGCCGGAATGTCCGTGCAGAAGCTGGTGCCTCGCTTCGGCCGGAAGGTGCTGCAGGCGGGGGCGCTGACCATGGCGGCCGGTCTGCTGATCTACATCTGGGAGGCCGGGCGCTACGGCACCGGGATCCACTCCTGGCAGATGATTGCGCCACTCGTGATCATGGGGCTCGGGATGGGTCTGATCGTCGCGCCGCTGACGGACGCGGTGCTCTCCGATGTGCCGCGTGAGCACGCGGGTTCCGCGTCCGGGCTGATCAACACCACCATGCAGATGGGCAATGCCCTGGGTCTCGGACTGGTGTCGGTCGTCTTCTTCCGCACCATCGACGACCAGCAACTGACGCCGAGCACGGTGGGGACGGCGTTCTCGGACGCCTTCCAGGGCGCGCTGTGGTGGGTCGTCGCGGTGCTGGGCGCGATCTTCCTGGTGATGTTCGCACTGCCGGCGCGGCCCAAGCAGCACCTGGAGGGCGGCGCCGTCGCGGGCGAGGCCGAGCCCACGGACGACCTGGGCAGGCAGGAGCGGGAGGCGGCGCTGACGCATTGAGCCCGCAGGCCGAAGGATCGGCCCGGTGCCGGGAACATGTCCAATGTTCCCGGAACCGGGCCTTTCCTATGGCCCGCAAAGCCCGAATATGTCTGTTCAATGCCCGAATCTGTTTACTTACGCCTTTGCTGGGCGTACTCTTGCGAGGAAACCACAGGTTCGGACATGGAACGGATGTAAACCCACATGTACGCACCGGAGCGCCAGCAGCAGATCCTGCGACTCGCCCGTGAGGGCGGACGCGTCGACGTGCAGTCTCTCGCCGACGCGTTCCAGGTCACCGCCGAGACCATCCGGCGCGATCTGAAGGCCCTGGACAGGGCCGGGCTGGTACGCAGGGTGCACGGTGGAGCCATTCCGGCAGGCCGACTCGACTTCGAACCGGACCTCGCGGAGAGGGAGTCCACCGCCGCCGACGAGAAGGACCGGATAGCGCGGGCGGCGCTCGCCGAACTGCCGGAGGAGGGCAGCGTCGTCCTCGACGCGGGCTCGACGGTTGCCCGCCTGGCGGCGGAACTTCCGCTGGACTGCTCGCTCACCGCCGTCACCCATGCCCTGCCGGTCGCGGCGAGGCTCGCCGATCACCCCGGCATCGATCTGCATCTGGTCGGCGGCAGGGTCCGTCACCGGACGCGTGCCGCTGTCGACGCCTGGGCGCTGCGTGCCTACGGAGAGATCCGCGCCGATGTCGCATTCCTCGGCACGAACGGCTTTTCGGTCACCGCCGGGCTGACCACACCCGATCTCGCCGAGGCAGCCGTGAAGCGCGCAGTCGTGGCGGCGGCACGACGTGTCGTACTGCTCGCCGACTCGGCCAAGTGCGGCGAGGAGCACTTCGCGCGCTTCGCCGGGCTCGCCGAAGTCGATCTGCTCATCACCGACAGCGGGCTCAGCCCCGAGGACGCCGCGGCGATCGAGGCCGCGGGCACGAAAGTGGTACGCACATGATCCTCACCATCACCCCCAACCCGTCGCTGGACCGGACGTACGAGATCCCGGACCTGGAGCGCGGCGCGGTGCTGCGTGCCGCCGGCGAACGACTGGACCCCGGCGGCAAAGGCGTCAACGTCTCCCTGGCGGTCGCGGCGGCCGGGTACCGCACCGTCGCCGTGATGCCGCTCGGCGGCGCACCGGGTGCGCAGGTCGCCCAGCTTCTCGAGGGCGAGGGCGTCGAGGTCGCACCGGTGAGGATCGCCGGGACGACACGGTCGAACATCGCACTTGCGGAGCGGGACGGCACGCTGACGAAGATCAACGCGCCCGGGCCGCGGCTCACGACCGGTGAAGCACGAGCTCTGCTCGCAGCGGTGATGGAGCGCTCCTCCTCCATGGCGTGGATCGTCTGCTGCGGCAGCCTCCCCCTGGGCCTCGCCCCCGCCTGGTACGCCGAACTGGTCACCCGGGCGCACGAATGGGGAGCCCGGATCGCCGTGGACACATCCGGACCCTCTCTTCTGGCCGCGCTCCCCGCCCGGCCGGACGTCGTGAAGCCGAACTCCGACGAGCTCGCCGCGGCAGTCGGACGGCCGCTGTCGACCGTGGGGGACGCGGTGAAGGCGGCGGAGGAACTGCGCTCGCTCGGGGCCCGAACCGTGCTGGCAAGCCTGGGCGCGGACGGGCAGTTGCTCGTCTCCGACGCGGGCGTCCACTACGGTGCCGCGCCGGTCTCCACCGTACGGAGCAACGTCGGCGCCGGGGACGCCACGCTGGCCGGCTTCCTGACGGCGGGCGGCGAAGGCCCCGGCGCCCTGGCCGCCGCGGTGGCGCACGGCGCCGCCGCCGTCCAACTCCCCGGCAGCGTGATGCCCACGCCGACCGACCTCGATCCCACCGCGGTGACGGTGACCGCGGACGTCCCCCTGGACCTCGCACTCACAGAGCAAGGGAGCCCGCGATGAGCGACATGATCACCGCGGACCTGGTCGACCTCGACCTGGCCGCCGCAACCAAGGAAGATGCGGCCCGTTCGCTGGCCGAACGCATGCACACGCTCGGCCGCGTCACCGACATCGACGGCTTTCTTGCGGACGTGGCTGCGCGGGAGGCGCAGATGCCGACGGGCCTCGACGGCGGGATCGGCATCCCCCACTGCCGCAGCGCACATGTCGCCGAACCGACCCTGGCCTTCGGTCGTGCGCTCGGCGGCATCGATTTCGGTGCTCCCGACGGCCCCGCGGACCTCATCTTCCTCATAGCGGCCCCGGCGGGTGCGGATGACGCCCACCTCACCATCCTCTCCTCCCTCGCCCGTCGGCTCATGGACGGGAACTTCACCGATGCCCTGCGCACAACGGCCTCACCGGCCGCCGCCGCGGCCCTGCTCCGCGGAGACGCCGACCCGGACGCGGCGACAGCGGCGACCGGAGCGGCGGACGGGGACGAGGCCGAGGACGAAGCGGCCGGCACCGAAAACGCCGTGCCCGCACAGGCCACCGCCATGGATGAGGCCACCGGCCGGGGTGCACCGGACGCCGTCGGGGAGCCGTTGGCCACCGGCGGCCCGTCTGCCGTCGAACGGCCCGTCGGCGCAGGCGACACGAGTACGGCGCCCGGGCCGACAGCTGCCGCCCCGGCGCAGCCCACCGCCCTGCCGGAAGGCACCGGATCCGCCCCGGCGCCCGGGGGTGGAGGAGACGGACGGTTCCGGATCGTCGCCATCACCTCCTGCCCTACCGGCATCGCCCACACCTATATGGCTGCCGAGTCCCTCGAGAGGGCCGGTCACGCCGCAGGCGTCGAAGTCGCCGTAGAGACCCAGGGATCGGCCGGGTTCACCCGACTCGACCCGGCCGTCGTCGCGGCCGCCGACGGCGTGATCTTCGCGCACGACGTGCCCATCAGGGAGAAGGACCGGTTCGCCGGGAAACCGACCGTCGATGTCGGGGTGAAGGCCGGGATCAACCGGCCCGCGGAGCTCATATCGGAGGTCAGGGGCAAGGCCGCCCGCGGTGAGGTGGACCAGGCGGCCACTCCCGGCCCGGCGGAGCGCGCCGGCGAGCCCGGCGAAGGGTACGGCACCAAGCTCCGCAAATGGCTGATGTCCGGCGTCAGTTACATGATTCCGTTCGTCGCGGCCGGCGGTCTGCTCATCGCTCTCGGCTTCGCCATCGGCGGATACGAGGTCGCCGGCGCCAAGCCCGTCGCGGAGGCCTTCGCCTGGGGCGACCACAGCAGCTGGGCCGCCCTCCTCTTCCAGATCGGCGGGCTGGCGTTCAGCTTCCTGATCCCCGTCCTCGCCGGATACATCGCCTACGGAATGGCCGACCGTCCCGGACTCGTTCCCGGTTTCGTCGGCGGGGCCATCGCGATCACGATCAAGGCGGGCTTCCTCGGCGGCCTGGTCGCGGGACTCCTTGCGGGCGCCGTGGTGCTGGCGGTCCAGAAGGTCAGGGTGCCCGCAGTGCTGCGGGGCATCATGCCCGTCGTCGTGATCCCTCTGGTCTCGTCGGTGATCGTCGGGTTCCTGATGTTCCTGGTGATCGGGAAGCCGCTTGCGAAGCTCCAACAGGGGCTCACCGACTGGCTGAACGGTCTCACGGGCGCCAACGCCGTCATCCTCGGCGTGATCCTCGGCCTGATGATGTGCTTCGACCTGGGCGGCCCGCTCAACAAAGTCGCCTACACCTTCGCGGTCGGCGGTCTTGCCGATGCCACCGACGGCTCCTTCAAGGTCATGGCCGCCGTGATGGCCGCGGGCATGGTGCCGCCGCTGGCGCTTGCACTGGCGACGACCGTGCGCGGCAGGCTGTTCACCAAGGCGGAGCGCGAGAACGGCAAGGCGGCCTGGGTGCTGGGTGCCTCGTTCATCACGGAGGGCGCGATCCCCTTCGCGGCGGCCGACCCCCTTCGGGTCATCCCGGCGGTGATGGCGGGTGGCGCGGTGACCGGTGCCCTGTCGATGGCTTTCGGCTGCACGCTGCGCGCACCGCACGGCGGCATCTTCGTGGTCCCGCTGATCGGCAACCCGCTGCTCTACCTGGTTGCCATCCTCGCGGGCACCGTCGTCGGCGCGGGCCTGGTCCTCCTGCTCAAAGGTATGAGCAGGAGGACGTCGACGGTGAACGGAGCGGTCACGGCGGCGTCGGACCGGTCCCGGGTGGCCGCGGCCGTCTGAGCCCGGTCCCGGGACCGTCGGTCAGCGCACTCGTGCGCGGAGCTCCATCGCCCCGCGTGCGGTGCGCTCGTCCGCGTACACCTCGCACATATGGCGGCCGTCGGGCGTCGCCGTGTGCTCCACCTCCCACAGGCTCAGCTCCGTGCCGTCGAGCAGCAGGAAGGCGTGCTCGTAGAGGGTGAATCCGGCATCCCGGCCGTCGGACAGCCACGGGCGCCCGAATGCCTGGCTGATCTGGTGGGCGAAGGCGGACCTCAGTATCCCGGCCGTCTCCTCGCCCGGCCGGTCGGCGTTCTCGGCGCGGCGCAGCAGCCGACGGGCGTGGTCGGGGGAGTTGTCGGGGACATACGTGCGCACGGGGGTGGCGGAGGGCCTGGCGAGAAGCCTGCCGAGCAGCTCCAGGTCGGCGTCCAGATCGGTGTCGGAACCGAGGTCGAGGTCGGGGACCCTGTCCGGCCCGGTGCCGGATATCGCCGCAAGTCCGTCGCCGTCAGCACCTTCCGCATCGCCGGACCGTTGCCGGCGGGTGACCGGGAGCCGGGAGGCGGCAAGCCGCGCCTCGGCCTCGTCCGCGTAGAGCTCGTGCTGCTCGGTGCCGTCCCGGCCGGTGTTGTGCACCAGCTCCCAGAGGGTGAGGGACGAGCCGTCGGCCAGCAGGTACGTATGCCGGTACGTCGTTCGGTGCAGCGTCGCGCTGTGGTGCGAGGAGTGGAGCGAACTGGCGTGTGCCAGTGCGGACTCGAGCCGGTCGACCGTGGTGTCGGGAAGGTCGAAGGAGTTGAGTGCCCGACCCATGAGCCGATCGAGGTGCGTCTCGGTTGTCTCGTAGGGATCGTTCAAGGTGGATCTCCGGATCTCCAGGCCGTTGCCACATGTCACTTGGTGACTGCTTAACGTAGTCCCTGGGTCCGACATCCCGTCCCGGGTTCGGAAAAACGAACCGGGCGCGCGAAGAGTTTCCGAGGGCATTCGTGCACTCCCCCCAACTCCCTTGCCGGTCAAGGGCATCGAGCCGCCAGGATGTGTCGCCTGTCACTCCGCCGGTGCGCCGTACAGATCCCGGTACGAGGGGAAGTCGCCGCCCGGACCCGCCACGGTCCGCGCCGTCAGCACGGCGCGCACGATCGCCCTGGTCACGACGTCCGCGCCGGCCGCGAGGACGGCGTTGAGGGCGAGCGGATGGCCGTCGAGGGGACGGGCGCCGGTGGCGAGGGCGAAGACCGTGTCACCGTCATTGAGGAGATGGACCGGGCGCACGGCGCGCGCGATGCCGTCGTGCGCGGTGCCCGCGAGTTTCTGCGCCTGGGCACGGCTCAGTTCGGCGTCGGTGGCGACCACGGCGAGGGTGGTGTTCAGCGGCGGCGCCCCGTTCGCGTCCGAGGCCTCGGCGAGACGGCGCAGTGCCGCCGCATGGACCTCGGGGGAGGGGGACGCGGGCCGCTCACCGGTGAAGTACTGCCCGTACAGCGCACCGGTGTCCGGATCGACCGCCGAGCCCACGGCATTCGCCACGACCAGAGCGGCGACGGTGGACCCGTCCGGAAGCACGGTGCTCGCCGTGCCGACCCCGCCCTTGATGCGGCCCACGACCGCACCCGTACCGGCACCGGCACAACCCTCCTCGACCGGCGTGCCCGGCTCCGTACGCGCCGCCGCTTCCACCGCAGCCCGCCCGGTCGCCGCTCCCGGCCTCGCCCGCCAGTCGCCGCCGCGCCCCAGGTCGAAGACGCACGCGGCCGGTACGACCGGCACGACCCGGCCGGGCTCCCGGCTCACCTGGACCCCACGGCCCTGCTCCTCCAGCCAGGCCATCACTCCCGACGCGGAGTCCAGCCCGTATGCGCTTCCGCCGGTGAGCACGATTGCGTCGACGCGCTGCACCAGATTTCGCGGGTCGAGGGCATCGGTCTCCCTGGTGCCCGGGCCGCCGCCCCGTACATCGACCGCGGCGACCGCCCCGCCCTCGGGAGCGAGGACGACGGTCGTTCCGCTCAGCGCGCCGGGGCCGGAGAGGCGGGCGTGGCCGACCCGGATGCCGAGGACATCGGTCAGTGCGTCGTTGAATGCCATGGCCACTGCGTATCACGCGATCCGGCGCAACGGCCGGGCCGCGGACATCCCTTGCACCGGAGCATCGGTCATCAGGGCCGGTCGCCAGGGCCGGTCGACGGGCCCCGCCGGGCACGGCATCCCCGGGTCACCAGGCCAACTCCGGGAAATCCGGGGTTTCCGGCGACTCCGGATTCCGGCTTGCGAGGACCACACCCACCGCCACCGTGGCCGCCGCGACCAGGCCGGCGGCGAGCACGGCCCAGTGCCCGGCGAATGTGCACGCGAGGACCGCGGGAACCGAGACCGGAAGCAGGAGCTGCTGCGCGACGGTCCGCTTGAAATGCCGGGCATGCAGAAACCAGACGGTCAGCAGGAAAAGCGCTGTCGGTACGGTCACGGCAGCCGACGCGGCGAACGTCGAGATGTGCGCCTCATCCACGGACTGCTCCACCGCAACCTCCAGACCCGCTCCGATCGCAGCTGCCGAAGCAAAGATCAGGAAGTGCCCGTAACCCCATGGGATGGCCTCGCGGTTGCCTTTGAGCCGCTCGTGCGCGGGCACCGCGAAGTAGATCCACCAGGCCGAGAAGATGATCAGGATCCCGCCTGCCGCGATGGGTACCAGCTCACCGATCTCCTGGATCTTGCCCAGGACCGACTGGACGCCGATGGTGGCCGCGAACATCGTCTCGCCCAGCACGATGATGGTGAACAGGCCGTAGCGCTCCGCGATGTGGTGTGGATGCCAGGGCGTCTGGTGGTGACGCTCGGCGAACACCGGCACAAGCATCTCGGCCGCCGCGATGACCAGGAACAGCCATCGCTTCGCCCCTTCCGGTGCGGCCAGCAGGGCGATCCAGCCGGCCTGGCAGACGACCAGACCGGTGGCGTATCCGAGCGCGGTGGCGCGGGCGGGCCCCGCCGGTTCGGACGCCGCCGCCCTCAGCCACAGCGAGGTCAGCGCGATCCGCATCACGACATAGCCGATGACGGCAATGGTCCAGTCGTTCTCGGTGAATGCCCGCGGCACACCGGCGGCATAGATCAGCACTCCGCAGATCTGCATCAGAGTCGCGATCCGGTACGGCACGTCGTCGCAGTCGTAGGCGGAGGCGAACCAGGTGAAGTTCACCCACGCCCACCACACACCGAAGAAGACGTACAGATAACCGGCGATGCCGTCGATCACATGCCCCTCGGCGAGTGCATGCACCAGCTGCAGCCCGGCCTGCCCCACCGCGACGACGAAGCAGAGGTCGAAGAAGAGCTCCAGTGGTGTGGCTGCGCGGTGCGCCTCGTCGCGGCGGCGGGGGCGCATACGGCGCACCGGTCTGGCGCGGTCGCCGGCGGCGAATGCGGAGGTGGAGGTCATGCCTCCAGCACAGCAGAACGGGACGGATCCGCACCCTGCACGACACCCCTCCGCGGCGTGCCCTGCCGGGCCCCGCGCCCTGCCGGAGTCGGCGCCGCCCGGCCAGGGCAACCGGCAGCATCCTCGCCGGTCGGCTCCCTCCGAAGGCCGAAACCCTGGGCCAGGGCCAGCAGTCCGATGGGGTCGTGGCAGGGCGGCGCCCCCTGGGCCTCCCGGGCCCCGGCGGACCGGTCATCTCCAGGGCGGCCTCCCGTACCGGCGGGCTTGGTCCCCATGAGGGTTCGGGGCCCGGCGGACCCGTCATCCTCGGGGTTCCGGTCTCGACCGGCCCGGTCTCTGCGAGATCTCCGATGCCGGCGCCCCGGCCCTCCGACGATCCCGGCCCCCACCGTGGGGGGTGCCTGTGTCCGGCGTACGCTGGCTGCATGAGCACTGCCCCCAGCCCTGGACCGCGCGATGCGAAGGAATCCCGGCAGCAGCCTCTTCCCAAGCCGACGCTGATCTTCGAAGATCCGCTGGACCAGCAGTCCTCGGACGACACGGACCACGGGTGGGGCGAGCGGCCTCCGAGGACGAGTGGTGACAGCGCCGCGGACCTCGCCCGCTTCCTCGACGAGAAGCCCCCGCACCACATCTGAGCCGCGCCCCGGTCCCGGCGGCGGTCGGTCAGCACAGCGTCACCGCCAGACGCGAGGTCGTGCCCGCGCCCGCGAGCACCGCGGCGACGGGTCGGGGGACCGCCAGGACGACCAGTGCTCCGCCCTCCGCAGATGCCTCGTACGACCGAGGAACGTCGGTCACCCTGGCGCCGGTTGCCACGACGCGGGCATCGGCCGCTCCGCCCGCCCGGGAGTCGGCGGCGGCGATCACATCGACCCGGTCGCCGGGCCTCAGCAGCCGGACCGTCTCGGCGTCCGCGATGCGCACAGGGGCGGAGACCACCTCCACGGGCGGCGGCCGGTGCTGTCGCCGTGAAGCGGGCGCGTCGGGCGAGGCGACGGGTGCCCGCGGCCCCCAGGCCGCAAGGGCTGCCGCCGTCACCGCCAGTCCGGCAGCCAGCGCCCGCCGCCTCCGCCGCATCGCACGCCGCAGCCACAACCGCTGCCATCCGGTCCTGACGTGCAGTGGAGCGAATGGCGGCACCCCGAAGGGCTCCGGTGCCGGTGCGGGCGGCAAGGCCGTCCGCGAGCCCCATGTGTCCGGGTGCCCGTTCATGCTCATGGACCGATCGACGCCCATGGCCTCGTCCCCCGGCAGCGATCCGTCACGGCTGCTGCCGGATCCGCGCGGCCCGTGCCGCGGGTCCGGGAAGCGGCCGCTCCCGTACGAAGAAGGGTGCGCGCAGGAGGCGCCTTGACCGGGAGGAGAAAGCAGCGACATCGTCGTGACCGCCGTTCGTGGGATGCGTGAGGTGCCGTGTCGAACGCACCTCACGATCCACTCTTTCCCGCCGCCCCGCCGGTGCCTGTGGATCGCGACCCGGTTGTGGACAACTCGCTCACCCCGCAGGGTGATTACGGCAGCTCTATCCCTGTGTCCAGGCCGTTCAGTGCCGTCGCGCACTGGCAGTCGCGGTCCTCGTTCGACCGCAGACCCGCCACCGCGTCGAACAGCACCCCCCTCAGCCGGCCCACGTTCGCGGCGAAGACCGCCATCACATCCTCCTGGGAGACGCCTTCCCCGGCCTCCGCCCCCGCGTCGAGGTCCGTCACCAGCGCTATCGCCGCGTAGCAGAGCTCCAGTTCACGTGCGAGCGCGGCCTCGGGATGCCCGGTCATGCCGACCACGGACCAGCCCATCGCCGCGTGCCAGCGTGACTCGGCCCGAGTCCCGAAGCGCGGGCCCTCGACCACGACCAACGTCCCACCGTCGACGGGCTCCCAGTCGCGCCCCCGTGCCGCGGCCAGTGCGGCCGACCTCCCCGCCGGGCAGTACGGGTCGGCCAGCGACACATGGACGACCTTCGGTACCGAGCCCTCCGAGAGGGGCTCACCGTCGTAGTACGTGTCCGCGCGCGTCTTCGTACGGTCCACCAGCTGGTCGGGGACGAGCAGCGTGCCCGGCCCGTACTCGGGCCGCAGCCCGCCCACGGCGCACGGCGCGAGCACCTGGCGGACGCCCACGGACCGAAGGGCCCACAGATTGGCCCGGTAGTTGATGCGGTGGGGCGGCAGATGGTGACCGCGTCCATGCCGGGGGAGGAAAGCGACCCTGCGGCCGGCGATCTCACCGAAGAAGAGGGAATCGCTGGGGCTGCCGTAGGGGGTCGGCACCTGGACCTCGGTCACGTTCTCCAGGAACGAGTAGAAGCCCGAGCCGCCGATCACGCCGATCTCGGCACGCGGGGTGGCGGCGGTCCGCTGCTCGGGGGTCCCGGCCCCGGCGGTCACCTGCTGGGCGTTCTCTCGCTGTGCACTGTCTGCATTGGCCATGGCGATCACAGTAGCCGCGCCCGAAGTGCCGAAGGCCCCGCCGTCCGGACTACCGGACTGCGGGGCCCTGCAAGAAAAGGGAGGTCAGGCGGCCGTGGTGCCGCTGCTGGACGACGAGCTCGGGGCGGACGGCTTCGATTCCGAGGACTTCGTGCCCGCGGACGACGAGGTCGCGCTCGACGACGAGGTCGAGGTCGAGGTCGACGACGAGGAGCCCGCGGATGCCGGCGAGCTGCTCGACGACGCACCACGGCTGTCGTTCCGGTAGAAGCCGGAGCCCTTGAAGACAATGCCGACGGCGGAGAACACCTTCTTGAGGCGTCCCTGGCAGTTCGGGCACACGGTCAGGGCGTCGTCGGTGAACTTCTGCACCGCCTCGAGGCCCTCGCCGCACTCGGTGCACTGGTACTGGTAGGTCGGCACTTGTCTTCCTCCTGGCACTCTCACTCAGTGAGTGCTAACGATGGTCCATAGTGACGTATTCCGCCGGATCAGTCCACCGTCACCGGCACTCGGTGACCGATACCACGTGCGACCGTACGGCTGTGCGTCTGCGGAGCGAGGCGCGATCGCAGCGCCACCAGGGTGGCGAAGGCCAGGGCCGTGCCCACCAGCGGGACCACGAATCCGGCGGCAGAGCCGTGCGCATCCGCCAGCCGGCCGGCCACCGTCACCGCGGCCGCCTGGCCCAGTGCCACGGCGCCGGTGAGCCAGGTGAAGGCCTCGGTACGGGCCGATGCCGGCACCAGCGGCTCGACCAGTGTGTAACCGGTGATCAGCGCAGGCGCGATGCACAGGCCCACGAGCAGGCCGAGCGCGCCCAGCAGCAGCACGGAGTGCACCGTCCACAGCAGGGATGCGGCGACCGCCAGGCCCGCGTAGCCGACGATCATTCGTCGACGCGGCCCGGACTTCCAGGCGATGGTGCCGACGGCGATACCGGCCAGCATGTTTCCGGCCGCGAACAGCCCGTACAGAAGACCGTTCATGCCGGGCCGGCCGATCTCCTCGGTGAAGGCGGTCAGCGAGACCTGCATACCGCCGAAGACCGAGCCGATACCGAGGAACGCCACGATCAGGACCCGTACGCCCGGGATGAACAGCGCGGACGAGCGCGCCGTCCGCTCATGGGCGGCCGGACGGCCGAAGGGCGGCTGGGTACGGCGCTGGGCCGCGAACAGCAGACCGCCGGCGAGCGTGAGCACCGCCTCGGCGATCAGACCGGAGGCCGGGTGGACGCCGGTGCACAGCGCGGTGGCCAGGACGGGCCCGACCACGAAGGTGAATTCGTCCGTCACGGACTCGAAGGCCGCCGCGGTCGGCATCAGCGGAGAGCCGCCGAGCTTCGTCGCCCAGCGGGCCCGCACCATGGGCCCGACCTGCGGCACCGAGGCACCGGTCGGGACGGCTGCAGCGAACAGCGCCCACAGGGGCGCGTGCGCCAGCGCGAGCGTGGTCAGAACACCGATGGACATGGCGTGGGCCAGGACGCCGGGAATCAGCACGGTGCGCTGGCCGAAGCGGTCGGCGAGCGTGCCGCTGAGGGGGGCGAAGAGCGCCATCGCGACGCCGGTGACAGCGGCGACGGCCCCGGCCCTGGCGTAGGAACCGGTGGTGTGCTGCACCAGCAGAAGGATGCTGATGGTGAGCATCGCGAAGGGCTGCCGGGCGGCGAACCCGGGAAGCAGGAACGTCCAGGCCCCGGGTGTACGGACCAGCTGTCCGTAGCCGGGGCGGCGGCCGGCGGTGGCGGACGACGTGGCGGCGGCTCCGGAAGCTCCGGAGGTGCCGACGGTGATGGACGTGCCAGAAGTGGCCGGCGTGCCAGAAGTGGCGGACGTACCGGGAGCGCCGGACGTGCCGGAAGTGACCGTGGATGCCACGGCCCCTTGCCTTTCTGCCGCCTGGTAGCGCTCCCCGGGGTGACGGGAGCTGCCGAGAGCTGTCCTCTTGCGCGGAACTGCGGTAGATACCGACGCCCACTGAGGGGGAGACTCGGCCGCCATACGGTCGCGCCAGCTCTGCATCAGGCAGAGTTGGTCGATCAGTGTGCCTTCATACTACAGGGGGTGCAGGCGGCGTCTCCTGTGAAATGGCCGACGCTTCCCGGGTCCGGCCTGGGTTCAGTCGGCCGTTCCTCTTCCGGTCCCCAGCCACCCGGCCAGCTTTCCGCCCTGCCCGACTGCCCGCAGCCGTGCCTCGGCCGCGTCCCGCACCGGATCCGTCGTCACCACCAGCAACTCGTCGCCGCGCCTCAGCACGGTCGACGGCAGTGGTACGAAGCTCTTGCCCTCCCGCACGACGAGGGTCACCGCCGCCCCTGCCGGCAGTCGGAGTTCCGCCACCTCGACACCGTGCATCCGGGACTTCGCCGGGATCGCCACCGACAGCAGATGCCCGCGCAGGCGCTCCAGCGGCGCCGATTCGATGCCGAGGTCGGCGGCCTCGGCGCTGCCCCCGAGCCGCAGTGCCCTCGCCAGCCAGGGCAGTGTCGGCCCCTGCACCAGTGTGTAGACGACCACGAGCACGAAGACGATGTTGAAGATCCGGTCGCTGCCCTGGATCTCGTACACCATCGGGATGGTCGCCAGGATGATGGGGACGGCGCCGCGCAGCCCCGCCCACGACATCAGTGCCTTTTCCGGCCAGGGCAGCCTGAAGGGAAGGAGGGCGACGACGACCGACAGGGGCCGGGCCACCATGGTCAGCACCAGGCCGATGACGACGGCCTTCCAGAAGTCGTGCACCAGCTCGTGCGGGGTGACGAGCAGTCCGAGCAGGACGAACATGCCGATCTGGGCGATCCAGCCGAGGCCGTCCGCGAAGCCCCGGGTGGCGGGCCAGTGCGGCAGCCTGGAGTTCCCGAGCACCATGGCCGCGAGATAGACCGCGAGGAAGCCGCTGCCATGGGCGATGGCGCCGGCGGCGTACGCGGTCACGGCGATCGCCATGACCGCGATCGGGTACAGACCCGAGGCGGGCAGCGCCACATGCCGCAGGCCGTACGCGCCGAGGAAGCCGACCGCGAGACCGATGGCGGCGCCGATCGCCAGCTCAAGGGCGATCTTGGCGATGAGGATGTACCAGTCGTCCACCGGGCCGGCCGTCGAGAAAGCGACCACCAGGATGACCACCGGGGCGTCGTTGAAGCCCGACTCCGCTTCCAGCGTCCCCGTGATGCGCGCCGGCAGCGGCACCCTCCGCAGCACGGAGAAGACGGCCGCGGCGTCGGTCGAGGAGACGACGGCGCCGATGATGAGCGCCTGGCGCCACTCCAGCCCGACCAGGTAGTGCGCTCCCGCGGCAGTGACT
Source organism: Streptomyces sp. NPDC043861 (assembly GCF_056435905.1). Lineage (NCBI taxonomy): Bacteria > Bacillati > Actinomycetota > Actinomycetes > Kitasatosporales > Streptomycetaceae > Streptomyces > Streptomyces sp. NPDC043861. Next base: position 368,124 of record NZ_JBWKDP010000004.1, read on the forward strand.
CCCACGCTCACCGCGACACCTACGAGCGACAGTGAGACTGCGGCGGGCAGGGCCGGTTTGACCTCCTTCCACTTGGTGCCCAGGCCACCTTCGGCCAGGATCACCACAAGCGCGGCATAGCCGATCACCTGTGTCAGTTCGGCGTTGTCGAACTTGACGTCAAAAATGCCGTCCTGCCCAATGGCGATCCCGATGCCCAGATACAGCAGCAGGCTCGGCAGCCCGCTCCGGGACGAGACGCGCACCGCCGCGACGGCGATGAGCAGGACGAGCGAGCAGATGAGCAGGAGTTCATTGAGCTGGTGGACAGTCAGTGGCCGATCCTTCCCCTGGTGCCGGTACGCCGGATCGTTCCACCGGCAAGAACACTTCGTTACCTTACCTAATCTTTAACGCTTTCTTGACGCTCCTTGACCTCTCTCCATGTTCTCGATCGCCAGTTCGACAGTGGGGTCCGGTGAGCGTCCGGCCCACTTTGTTGACATGGCGTTACTGATACCGCGTCCGGGCTGCTTTCGCGCTGCGCCTATGGTTGCTCCAGCACTCCTCTGGACCACACTGCGCCTCGAAGGACAGCGATGCCCTCCCGAACGTCGCCCGACAACCGCACCTCATCGACGCCGCCGCGCGGCGACAGTGCTGAATCCACCGCCTCTCCGGCCGGCAAGCCCGGAAGGAAGAAGGCGCGACGCGGCCGTCTGGTCGTGATCGCTCTGGTTCTGGCGCTGGTCGGGGGCGCCGTCTACGGCTCGTACTGGGGCGTGAGCACGGTACGTGCCTCCTTCCCGCAGACCACCGGCACGATCGAGCTCAAGGGCCTGACCGCCGCTGTCGACGTCAAGCGTGATGCCAACGGCATTCCGCAGATCTACGCCGAGACCGACGAGGACCTGTTCAAGGCGCAGGGTTATGTCCACGCCCAGGACCGCTTCTGGGAGATGGACGTGCGGCGCCATATGACCGCCGGCCGCCTCTCCGAGATGTTCGGGTCCGGGCAGGTGGACACGGACGCCTTCCTGCGCACGCTCGGCTGGCGCAAGGTGGCCCAGGAGGAGTACGAGACCCGCCTGTCCCCCGCGACCAAGAAGTACCTCCAGGCGTACGCGGACGGTGTCAACGCCTATCTGGCCGGGCGGGCGAAGGAGGACATCTCCGTCGAGTACGCCGCCCTCGATCTCACCAATGACTACGTGCCCGAGAAGTGGACGCCGGTCGACTCGGTGGCCTGGCTCAAGGCCATGGCCTGGGATCTGCGCGGCAACATGCAGGAAGAGATCGACCGGTCGCTGATGTGGTCCAGGCTGAGCCCGCAGCAGATCAAGGACCTGTACCCGGCCTATCCGTACGAATGGCACCAGCCCGTCGTCCGGAACGGCGCCGTGGACTCCGACAGCGAGAAGTGGGACCCGAACGCCGAGGCGTCCTCCGACTCCCGCGGCTCTTCGGGCTCCGGCCCCGCCGCGGCAGCCGGTTCCTCCGCGGGATCCGGTGGCTCCACCTCCGGGGGCGGCGCCCAGGACGCCGGCGTTCAGTCCCAGCTCTCCGCGCTCTCCGATTCGCTCGACAGGGTCCCGGCGCTGCTCGGTCCGAGCGGCAGCGGCATCGGCTCCAACTCGTGGGTCGTCTCGGGCGCGAACACGACCACCGGCAAGCCGCTGCTCGCCAACGACCCGCATCTCGCGCCCCAGCTGCCCTCCGTCTGGTCCCAGATGGGTCTGCACTGCCGCGCCGTCTCGGACAAGTGCAACTACGACGTCGCCGGATACACCTTCTCCGGCATGCCGGGCGTGATCATCGGCCACAACCAGGACATCGCATGGGGCTTCACCAACCTCGGCGCCGATGTCACCGACCTCTACCTGGAGAGGGTCTCGGCGGACGGCTACCTCTCAGGCAGCAGGACCAAGCCCTTCACCGTCCGCGAGGAGATCATCAAGGTCGCGGGCGGCGAGAGCCACAAGATCATGGTCCGGGAGACCGAGCACGGTCCGCTGGTCTCCGACCGCAGTGAGGAACTGGAGGGCGTCGGCGAGCGCGCGCCCGTCAAGACCCCCGCCCCGGACCGGGGCGAGGGCTATGCCGTGGCCCTGAGGTGGACGGCGCTGGATCCGGGCAAGTCGATGGACGCCGTCTTCAAGCTCAACCGGGCCAAGGACTTCGACGGCTTCCGCGCCGCCGCGAAGGACTTCGAGGTCCCGTCCCAGAACCTGATCTACGCCGACACCAAGGGCAACATCGGCTACCAGGCCCCCGGCAGGATCCCGATCCGGGCCAAGGGCTACGACGGCTCCATGCCGACGCCGGGCTGGGACCGGAGTTCGGGCTGGGGGCGCGACATCCCGTTCGAGGAATTGCCGTACGAGTACAACCCCAAGCGGGGCTACATCGTGACCGCCAACCAGGCCGTCGTGGACGCCCGGAAGTACCCGTACCTGATCACCAGCGACTACGGCTACGGCTCCCGCAGTCAGCGGATCAACGACCTCATCGAGTTGAAGATCAAGGACGGCGGGAAGATCTCCACGGACGACATGCGCACGATGCAGATGGACAACAGCAGCGAGATCGCCAAGATGCTGAGGCCCTATCTGCTGAAGATCGATGTGTCCGACCCGTACGTCCGTGAGGCCCAGAAACTGCTCGAGGGCTGGGACTTCACCCAGGAGCCGGACTCCGGGGCCGCGGCGTACTTCAACGCGGTCTGGCGCAATGTCCTCAAGCTCGCCTTCGGGAACAAGCTGCCCAAGGAGCTGCGGGTCGAGGGCGAGTGCCTCAACGTCCGTCCCGCCGACAGCACGGGACCGGTCGACGATCTGAACAAGCTGGTGCGCGAGTGCGGCAAGCGTGACGCCGAGTCGGCCCAGCCGGACGGCGGCGACCGCTGGTACGAGGTGGTCCGAGTTCTGCTGGAGGACGAGACCAGCGAGTGGTGGCAGACTCCGCCCAACCGCAACGAGGCCGCCACGGCCACCCGTGACCAGCTGCTCGAGCGGGCCATGGACGACGCACGCTGGGAGCTCACCGCCAAGCTCGGCAAGGACGTCTCGACCTGGAGCTGGGGCCGGCTGCACCAGCTGACGCTGAAGAACCAGACGCTGGGCAAGGAGGGCCCGGGCGCACTGCAGTGGATGCTCAACCGTGGGCCGTGGAACCTGGGCGGCGGCGAGGCCGCGGTCAACGCGACCGGCTGGAACGCGGCGGGCGGCTACGAAGTGACCTGGGTGCCGTCGATGCGGATGGTCGTGAACGTCGGCGACTGGGACAAGTCCCGCTGGATCAATCTGACCGGTGCCTCCGGGCACGCGTACAGCGCGCACTACACCGACCAGACCGAGAAGTGGGCCAAGGGAGAGCTGCTGAACTGGGCCTTCGGCGAGCAGGCCGTCGCCGCCGCGACGCAGGACACGCTGGTGCTCAAGCCCTGATCCCGGAACGGCCGGCGGGCCCCGGACCCGGTGGCGCCGGGGCGGGCCTGCGGTCCGGCCTCAGACGGTGAAACGGCGAATGCCTCCGGGCGTCACCACCGCGTGCACGGGGTGGTCGTGCGGTTCCTCCGGGACCCGCGCGATCACCTCGTTCGCGTACAGGAGCACGACGAGGGCGGGGTGCGCTCCGGCCGCTTCGAGACGGGCGAGGACGCGGTCGTACGAGCCGCCGCCGCGGCCGAGGCGCATGCCCCGCTCGTCGACCGCAAGGCCGGGCAGCAGCACGGTCTCCGCCTCGAGTACGGCCGCGGGGCCCAGCCGTTGCCCGTCCGGCTCCAGCAGGCCGCGTCCGGCGGGCTCCAGGTGCTCCGGCCCCCCGTACACCGCCCAGTCGAGATCGTTGTCCTCCATCAGCACGGGGAGCAGAACGCGAACGCCCCGCGTGCGCAACGCATCGAGCAGCGCGCGGGTGCCGGGTTCGCGCCCCACCGACACATAGGCGGCGACGGTGCGGGCCGACGCGAGTTCGGGGAGACCGAGTGCGTGCTGCGCGAGAACCATGGCGGCGTTGTGGACGTCATGAGAAGACAGCAGGCGCCGTGCGTCCAGCAGTTCACGCCGAACCGCACTCTTTCCGGACATGTCACCGACCACGGCAACCTCGCAATTCTCAGTCAATACGCCTTTATGAGCGGAAAGTTATCCGAAAGGTAGTCTTCCGCCGATAGGTAGCAGATAGGGTGCTCCGCATGAACGACTCGCACATCAGGATCAGCAAGGCTGTCATCCCCGCCGCAGGCCTCGGTACCAGGTTCCTGCCTGCCACAAAAGCCACTCCCAAAGAGATGCTGCCTGTTGTCGACAAGCCGGCGATCCAGTACGTCGTCGAGGAAGCGGTGAGCGCCGGCCTCTCCGACGTCCTCATGGTCACCGGCCGTAACAAGCGCCCCCTCGAGGACCACTTCGACCGCAACTACGAGCTGGAAGAGGCGCTGCGTCGCAAGGGTGACGCCCAGCGACTCGCCAAGGTCCAGGAGTCGAGCGACCTCGCCACTATGCACTACGTGCGCCAGGGGGACCCCAAGGGCCTCGGCCACGCCGTCCTGTGCGCCGCCCCGCACGTCGGCGACCAGCCCTTCGCCGTTCTCCTCGGTGACGACCTCATCGACCCGCGCGACCCGCTGCTCTCCCGGATGGTCGACATCCAGGAGCGCGAGGGCGGCAGTGTCATCGCTCTGATGGAGGTCGAGCCCTCCCAGATCCACCTCTACGGCTGCGCCGCCGTGGAGACCACCGGTGACGACGACGTGGTCAGGGTGACCGATCTGGTCGAGAAGCCGGACCCGGCCGACGCGCCGAGCAACTACGCGATCATCGGGCGCTACGTGCTCGACCCGGCCGTCTTCGAGATACTCCGGAAGACCGAGCCCGGGCGCGGCGGCGAGATCCAGCTCACCGACGCCCTCCAGAAGCTCGCCGCCGACGAGAAGGTCGGAGGCCCCGTCCACGGCGTCGTGTTCAAGGGCCGCCGCTACGACACCGGCGACCGAAGCGACTATCTGCGTGCCATTGTCAGACTCGCGTGCGAACGTGAAGACCTGGGCCCGGACTTCCGGACCTGGCTTCGCCGTTACGTCACCGAGGAGATGTAGCACTTTGAGCAGTACGGCAACTCCGGCCGCCGGCTCCGGCGGCAGCCGCGGGGGCACCCGCTCCGTGTGGTCGGTGGACGAGCACCTGGACGACATCCTCGGTGCGATCCGCCCGCTCGAGCCCATCGAGCTGCAGCTGCCCGACGCCCAGGGCTGCGTCCTGGTCGAGGACGTCACCGTGCCTCTCGCCCTGCCGCCCTTCGACAACAGCTCGATGGACGGGTACGCGGTCCGGGTTGCCGATGTCGCGGGTGCCAGCGAGGAGTTTCCCGCGGTCCTCACCGTCGTCGGCGATGTCGCGGCGGGCAGCGGCGAGCCGCCCACCGTGGGTCCGGGCCAGGCGGCCCGCATCATGACCGGTGCGCCGATGCCACCCGGCGCCGAGGCCGTCGTCCCGGTCGAATGGACCGACGGCGGCAGCGGCGAGGGTGCGGCAACGGCCATGCGCCCGGCCGGGGCGGCCCCCGAGGGCGCGAGCGGTGAGGTCCGGGTCCACCGGCCGGCCGGGCTCCGGGCACACGTCCGGGCCCGGGGCAGCGACGTCCAGGCCGGCGATCTGGCCCTGACGGAGGGCACCGTTCTCGGCCCGCCGCAGATCGGCCTGCTCGCCGCCATCGGCCGCGCCACCGTGCGGGTGCGCCCCCGCCCGCGCGTCGTCGTCCTCTCCACCGGCAGTGAACTCGTCCAGCCGGGCGAGGAACTGCCGGAGGGGAAGATCTACGACTCGAACAGTTTCGCGCTCACGGCCGCCGCCCGTGACGCCGGAGCCATCGCGTACCGGGTCGGCGCCGTCACCGACGACGCCGACGAGCTGCGGGCCACCATCGAGGACCAGCTGATCCGTGCCGATCTGCTGGTCACCACGGGCGGCGTCAGCGTCGGTGCGTACGACGTGGTCAAGGAGGCGCTCACACCGGTCGGGGACGAGGACCGGACCGGCGACGAGAGCGCGAACGGGGGCGGGGACGGGACCGAGGGCCGGGGCGAGGGCGGGCCGCGCACGGGGGTCGACTTCCGCAAGCTCGCCATGCAGCCGGGAAAGCCGCAGGGCTTCGGTTCCATCGGCCCCGAGCACACGCCCCTGCTCGCGCTGCCGGGCAATCCCGTGTCCTCCTACGTGTCCTTCGAACTGTTCGTCCGTCCGGCCATCCGTGCGCTGATGGGCCTGAAGGACGTGCACCGGCCGCGTGTGCGCGCCGAGCTGCAGGCCGACAAGGCACTGTCGTCGCCCGCCGGGAAGCGCCAGTTCCTCCGGGGTGCCTACGATGCGGAGAAGGGCACCGTCACACCCGTGGGAGGCAGCGGATCCCATCTGATCGCCGCCCTCGCACAGGCCGACTCGCTCATCGTGGTCGCCGAGGACGTCACGTCCCTGGAACCGGGCACGGAGACCGAGGTGGTCCTCCTCGGCTGACCGCCGGGCCGTGGCGGTACGGTGTCTGACCACACACACCGGGAGCCACAGCCATGAGCGCGCAGCAAGGACTGACACACATCGACGAGGCGGGCGCGGCTCGTATGGTCGACGTCTCCGGTAAGAACGTCACGGCGCGCACCGCCCGTGCGAGTGGCCGGGTCCTCGTGTCGCGCCGCGTGGTCGAGCTGCTGCGGGGTGAGGGAGTCCCCAAGGGGGACGCCCTCGCCACCGCCCGCATCGCGGGCATCATGGGCGCCAAGCGGACCCCCGATCTGATCCCGCTCTGCCACCCGCTGGCGCTCTCCGGTGTGAAGCTGGATCTGTCCGTGTCCGACGACGCCGTGGAGATCCTCGCCACGGTGAGGACGACGGACCGGACGGGCGTCGAGATGGAGGCCCTGACCGCGGTGTCCGTGGCGGCGCTGACCGTCGTCGACATGATCAAGGCCGTCGACAAGGCGGCGGTCATCTCCGACATCCGGGTGGAGGAGAAGACGGGCGGCAAGTCGGGCGACTGGTCGCGCACGACGGCGGGGACGGAGGCCGGGCAGTGAGTCCGCGTGCCGGCGAGGTCCACAGTCACGCCCATGGCACGGCGCCCCTCGGTGAGGAACGCGAGGAGACCGTCGCCCCGATGCGACGCGCCCTCGTGGTCACGGCGTCGAACCGTGCGTCCGCCGGTGTGTACGAGGACCGGGGCGGCCCGCTGCTCGCCGATGGGCTGGCGGCGATGGGCTTCGCCGTGGACGGCCCCCGCGTCGTCCCCGACGGGGACCCGGTCGAGGCCGCCCTGCGCGAGGGGGTCGCCGCTGCGTACGACGTCATCCTCACCACCGGCGGCACGGGAGTCTCGCCCACCGACCGCACTCCCGATGCCACCCGCCGGGTCCTCGACTACGAAATCCCCGGCATCCCGGAGGCGATCCGGGCGCACGGCCTGGCGAAGGTTCCCACCGCCGCGCTGTCGCGGGGCGTTGCGGGTGTCGCGGGCGGGCGCACGCTGATCGTCAATCTGCCGGGTTCGACGGGCGGGGTACGGGACGGACTCGCCGTACTCGGCCGGATCCTTCCGCACGCCGTGGAGCAGATCCACGGCGGCGACCATCCGAGAGCAGCCGGGAGCTCGCACTGAACGCCCCTCACTGGCCCGTGGTTCTGACGGACGGTGATGTCACCCTCCGCCCGATAAAGCTGCGCGACCAGCGGGCCTGGCGTGAGGTGAACCGGCGCAACCGCGACTGGCTGCGGCCCTGGGAGGCGACCATCCCGCCGCCGGCCCCGGGTGCGCCGATGGCCCAGCGCCCCACGTACCGCCAGATGGTCCGGCATCTGCGTGCCGAGGCGAATGCGGGCCGGATGCTGCCCTTCGTGGTCGAGTACAGAGGTGTGCTCGTCGGACAGCTCACCGTCGCCGGGATCACCTGGGGTTCGATGTGCTCGGGCCATGTCGGCTACTGGGTCGACCGCGATGTCGCGGGCCGCGGAGTGATGCCGACGGCGGTCGCTCTCGCGGTCGACCACTGCTTCCGTGCGGTCGGACTGCACCGCATCGAAGTCTGCATTCGTCCTGAGAACGGGCCGAGTCGCAGGGTCGTCGAGAAACTCGGATTCCGTGAGGAGGGCCTGCGCCCCCGCTATCTCCACATCGACGGTGCCTGGCGGGACCATCTGGTCTTTGCGCTCACGGCCGAGGAGGTGCCGGAAGGGCTGCTGCGCCGCTGGCACCGGGCACGAACCGCATCCCCGGAAAAATGAAATAACTGTTCGAATTCAATCGAGACTCGATCGCCGAGTGATCTGAAGAATCACAAAAAAAGTCAGTGATATCAGCCAGATCGTGCGACACACCGGGCCAATTGGCCGATGCCCCCGCGCGAACCCCTCTACGGTGTGAGACGTGAGCAGCAGCGGCCTCATCTACGCAGTCATCGTCGGGGCCTGGGCCGCCTACTTGGTGCCGATGTGGCTCCGCAGGCAGGACGAGCTCAACGAAGCCCGTCCGACGGAACGCTTCAGCACCGCGATCCGGCTACTGTCCGGACGCGCGGGAATGGAGCGCCGGTATGCCAAGGGGTTGCGTGAGCGCACCGCAGAGGAGGAGGCGACCGCCGACGCCGACCCGGATGCCGAGACGGACCGATTGAGTTCCGTCGACGTCCGGGCCTTCGCAGCGCCCCCGGCCCGTACGGAAGCCCGTATCCGGCCTCCGGAGCGCGCCCCGCGCCCGGACGGGGCAGCCGCAGCGCGGGCCCGGCGCTCGAAGGTCCTCGCGCGCCGCCGGCGCAGCACGGTGATCCTCTTCCTCGCCTTCACGCTCGGCGCGATCGTCGCCGCGGTCGGCGGCCTCGGCTTCCTCTGGGCACCAGGGGTCCCGGCGGTCCTGCTCACCGTGTACATCGCGCATCTGCGTGCGCAGGAACGCCGCCGCTTCGTATACGTGATGGACCGGCGCCGCGCGGAGGCCGCAGCCCAGCGCCTCCGCGAGAACCGCCCGCGCCGCCAGCCCGTCCCGGCCGCGGAGCCGGCCGCGGAGCCCGAGGTCCGTCCCGAGCCCGAGCCTGCCCACGGACTTCGTCCGGGGGGCCCCGCACCCGTGGTCTCGCCGCAGGAGGCGGGCCGTCGCGCCCTGGTCGAGCAGACCGACCATGCGGAGTGGGTCGACCAGCAGCGCGACCCCGGCCCGGCCCGCGGCGACAGCTGGGACCCGGTACCAGTCCCTCTTCCGACCTATGTCACCGCTCCGGTCGCCCCGCGCGCCACCAGCGGCATCGATGTCAACGACCCGGACACCTGGAGCTCGGCCCGCTCCTCCGTGGCCGAACCCACCCCGGCTCCACCGCCACGCCAGAGCCCCGCGCCGCCCCGCCGGACCCGCGACCGCGGCCGCACCCCGCTCTTCGACCAGTACGCGGACGACGACCGTCCCCGCGCCGCCAACGAGTGAGACCAGCGGCGAGACCTTCGGAACTCTGCCTCTGCTGACCAGCGAGGAACGGATTTCCAAGCACCCCGATCGGGATGCTAAGGTTTCACTCGTTGCAAGGGCCTGTGGCGCAGACTGGTAGCGCACCTCGTTCGCATCGAGGGGGTCAGGGGTTCAAATCCCCTCAGGTCCACAACAACAAGTCGAAGCCCCTGCCGGAGAAATCCGGCAGGGGCTTCGTCGTGCGTCACACCGCGACGTGGACAACTGCTTCCGAAAGGGCGCGCCCACGGTTCCCGTGGCGGAAGGTCGGATCATCCCGGTCGGCTTCGGAACGTGCTCCCTTTGCCCCGGGGCGCCGAAACCAATGACCACAGGAGAGCGTGATTCTCCATGCACTCCGGCCGACACCGTGTCCTTTCCCGGGGGCAGCCGGCCGGCGTGCCGTGGGCCGGATCTGATCGTGAACACCCGCAACGGGACAGGGCCCCTGCCGGAGATGTCCGGCAGGGGCCCGCCGGCCGTGCGCCGCGGCACTGGACCACGGCTACCCCACCACGTCCCCGAGCGGTTTGCCGTCCAGGTGGTCGATGACGTTCTGGACCGCGGCCAGGGCGATACGGACCAGGGTTTCGCGGGTCACTCCGCCGACGTGGGGAGAGAGGACCACGTTCGGCGCCTTGAGCAGCCGCAGGGCGGAGGTGGGGGGTTCGGGGTCGAAGACGTCGATGCCCGCGCCGGCGAGGGTGCCTGCGGTGAGTGCGTCGGCGAGGGCGTCCTGGTCGATGAGGGCGCCGCGGGCGGTGTTGACGACGAACGCCGTGGGCTTGAGGAGGGCGAGCCGTCCGGCGTCGAGGAGATGGCGGGTCTCGGCCGTCAGTGGTGCATGGAGGGACACGTAGTCGGAGGCGCGCAGAAGCTCGTCCAGGGAAACGAAGCGGGCGTCGCCCAGACGGGCTTCGGTCTCCGGGGCCACGCGGCGTGGGCCCGTGTAGAGGATGTTCATGTCGAACGCGACCGCGCGGCGGGCCACTTCCTCGCCGATGTGTCCGAGGCCGACGATGCCGAGCGTCTTGCCGGAGAGTTCGGTGATCGACTGCTGGAGACGCGGCAGGGCCCAGTCGGCGTCGACGAGGGCGGTGTGGGCCGGGATCAGCTGCTTGGCGAGGGCGAGCATGAGGGCGAAGGTCTGCTCGGCGACGTTCTGCTTCTCCGCGCCGCTGGAGCCGATGTTGCAGACAGGGACGGAACGGGCGCGGGCGGCGTCCGTGTCGATGTAGTCGAAACCGTGGCTCGCGCACTGGATGAGCTCCAGAGCGGGGGCGGCGGCGATGTGTTCGGCGGTCACGGGCCCGAGGCCGGTGATGACGACCTGCGCCTCGCGCAGCGCGGCGGGGTCCTCGTCCGTCGTCTCGACGACGGTCACCCGGGCGCCGGGAAGAAGACCGGCGAGGGCGGCTCCGGCCGTACGGCCGCCCACATGGGGGGAGATGACGGCGAGGACGTTCTTGACGGCGGTCATGCGGATTCCTTCACGAGGTCGTCGGCGGTCAGGGTGCCTGGGCCGGTGTGGCCGGACAGCGCCAGGGTGAGGTCGAACTCGGCCAGCAGACAGCGGATGACGTGGTCGACGCCCGCCTGTCCGTCCAGGCCGAGGCCGTACGCGTACGGACGGCCCAGCAGCACCGCGCGGGCGCCGAGTGCGATGGCCTTGAAGACGTCGTCGCCCGTGCGCACCCCGCTGTCGAAGAGCACGGTGAGCCGGTCGCCGACCGCCTCGACCACGCGCGGCAGTGCATCGGCGGCGGCCACGGAGCCCGCGACCTGCCGGCCGCCGTGGTTGGAGACCACCACGCCGTCCATGCCCGTGTCCGCGGCACGGCGGGCGTCGTCGGGGTGGAGTACGCCCTTGAGGACGATGGGGCCGTCCCAGTGCTCACGGAGGAACGCCAGGTCCGGCCAGGTCTTGGCGGGATCGGCGAACATCCCGACGAAGTGCATCACCGCCGCGTTCGGGTCCTCGTGCACGGGCTTGGCGAGACCCGCCAGGAAAGCCGGGTCGGAGAAGTAGTTCGCCGTGCCCACACCATGGAGGAACGGCAGATACGCCTGGTCGAGATCGCGCGGACGCCAGGCCAGCAGAGGGGTGTCGAGGGTGACGAACAGCGCGGTGTACCCGGCGGCCTTCGCCCTGCTCAGGAAGCTTGCCGTCACGTCGCGGTCCTTCGCCCAGTACAGCTGGAACCATCGCTCGCCGTCCCCCATGGCTTCGGCGACCTGCTCCATGGGTGTGCTGGATGCCGAGGAGAGGATGTACGGCACTCCGCGGGCGGCGGCGGCCCGCGCGGCGGCGGACTCCGCGTCCGGGTGCATGATCGACAGCACGCCGACCGGCGCGAGGGCGAGTGGCGCCGGTATCGCGCGCCCGAGCAACTCCATGGACAGATCGCGTTGGTGCACATCACGCAGCATGCGAGGCACGATCCGCCACCGGTCGAGCGCGAGGCGATTGGCCCGTGCCGTACTGCCGCTGCCCGCGCTGCCCGCCACATAGCCGAACGGGCCCGGTCCGAGCCGGTGCTCGGCCAGCTCCTCCAGCCGGGTCAGATCGGTGGGCAGCCGGGGAACGGCGCCCGTCATGCCGTTCAGATAGATCTCGTACTGGAAGTCCGCCCAGTGGGTGGCCATGCGTACGTCCCGCCTCTCGTCGCTGAGATTGCGCTGCACGAGCCGATCCTGGCGACAGTGACAAGGTGCGTCCATGGTGGTGCGCACACTGAGCCGCTGGGATTATCACGGTGTGATGAGTGAGCGGGAGCGGGTCATGACGGAGCTGGTCTCCGATCCGCAGGTGGTCGAGGCCGTCGTCGCCGCGGTGCACGCACAGGTCCCGGCCTACGCCGCGCTCGACGGCAGCCGGTTGCCGGAGGTGCGGGCCATCGCCGCATGGGCATTGGAGCGGCTGCTGCAGACCTGGGTCACGGACGGCGGACTCGAGCCTGCCGATCTGCGGAGGTTCCGGGGGATCGCGGCGGCCCGTGCGGCGGACGGCCGGCCGGTGCAGGCCGTGCTGCGCGCCTACCGGGTGGCGGCCGCCGTGATCGCGGACGAGGTCGCCGCACATGCGCAGGGGCTGGCCGCGGAGGACGCCTTTGCTCTCACACGGCACCTGCTGACCGCGATCGACACACTCTCCGAGGTGATGACCACGGAGTACGCGGCCGCCAGCGAGCATCTGACGGGAGACCGGGAACGGGCCCTGCGGCATCTGCTCGACGATCTGATCGCGGGACGGCACGCGTCCGTCGGGGCACTGACCGATCGGGCGGCGCGCCTGGGCATTCAGCTTCCCGATCCCTACTGTCTGCTGGTGGCCGAGCCGGTGGACGCGGACGGCCGGCCGCACATCACGGCGGATGCGGCTGCCGGGCTGCTCACCTCCCTGGCCGGACGCGGCGCCCACGCTGCACGGGGCAGACGCGGTGACCGCGATGACCGCGATGAACACAACGGACATGGCGAACACCGTGGACACGGCGGCCGCATCACATCGCTCGCGACCGCCCGCGGCTCGCGTGCCGTGCTCCTGCTGCCCGCCGGTGCCTCCGGCGCAGCGCCGGAGGCACTGCGCGAGCGGAGCTGGCGCGGGTGTGCGATCTCCGGGGAGAGCCTGGACCGTATCGCCATCGCCCACCGTCTGGCCGTGGACGCCCTGGACACCGCGCCGCCGCACGCCCATCATCCCGAGCGGGTCCTCACCGACGCGGACGCCCACGTTCTCGCTCTCCTCGCCGGGCATCCCGCCGCGACCCCGGACCGGATCGGCCGCCTCGTGCTCGGTCCGCTGACCCAGCCCGGCCGGCGTCACCTCCTCGACGCCCTCACCGTGTACATCGGTGCGGGCTCGGCCAATGCCGCGGCCCGGGTCCTGCATCTGCACCCGCAGTCCCTGCGCTACCGCCTGCGCCGCATCCTCGAGCTCACGGGCCGCGACCCGCGCGACCCATGGCAGCGGCTCACGCTCGACATCGCCCGCACCGTCGTGTCGGGGCTGGGCGACGGAGGTAGCGGCGACCGGACGTGACCTACGTGCCGCGTCGCACCGGACGGGGCGTCACACCAGCCGCGGCGGGGTCCAGTCCGCATGGCGCAGGATCGCCCTGATGGTCGCGCGTGAAGGGGTGAGCCGGACAGCCGTGTTGCGCAGGGCCACCGCGACCGGGTGGCTGAGCTGCTGGCCCATGCGGCCGGCCCGCCGTGCGGCGAGGGCGACGGACTGGGCACGGGGGCGGCGCTCGGCGTCGTAACGCAGAAGGGCCCCTCCCAGGGTGGGCTCCTGGGCGACGGCAGCTGCCAGCGAGGCCGCATCCTCCAGTGCCTGGCAGGCGCCCTGGCCCAGATGAGGGGTCATCGCGTGGGCGGCGTCGCCGAGCAGGGCGACCCGGTCGTTCACGAACGAGGGGAGCGGCGTGACCAGTTCGTGGATGTCGTGATGGAGCACGGCATCGGGGTCGGTCGCGGCCAGCAGTGACGGGATCGGCTCGTGCCAGTGGGCGAATCGACGCCGCATTTCCGCGAGCGGGTCCGGATAGCGCACGCCGGCCGGGGAGTTGAGCACGGCGTGCCACTCTACGCGGCCGTCGGTGAAGCGGATGTGGCCGAATTCCGCGCCTTTGCCCCACGTCAGTTCGAAGTCGCTGTCCACTGCGGCCACCGGGCCGGTGGTGATGGCGCGCAGTACCGTCGAGCCGCTGTGCACGGGGCCGGGGGCGGACGGGTGCAGCTGCGAACGGATGCGGCTGTTGACGCCGTCGGCGGCGACGACCAGATCTGCGGTGAGGAACGCCCCCGCGGCGGGTGTGCCGTCGTTGCCGTACCCCTGCCCCGCCCCGCGATGGCGGCCGGAACCGAGACGGACCCGCGCGGCCCGGGGGTCCACCGATACCGCCTCGGTGCCGATCAGCAGGGAATCCGCCGGAAGGGCCGCGCGCAGCAGCCGGTGCAGGGTCGCGCGAGGGATGCCCACGATGGGGGCGCCCAGGGCCCGCTCCAGGGCGAGGCCGTCCATCCGGGCCAGCCAGCGGCCGTCGGGGGTCCGCGTGCCGCCGACGAGCTGGCGGGCGGACGCCTCGCGAACGGCGGCGCCGACGCCGAGTGCCTCCAGCGCCCGTATCCCGTTGGCTGCGAGTGAGATGCCGGCCCCCGCGTCGTCGAGGACCCGGGCGCGCTCGACGACGGTGACGCGCCAGCCGATGCGCCGCAGCCCGATTGCGGCGGCCAGTCCGCCGATGCCTCCGCCGACGACCACCGCGTGTCCGATCATGGGCCGCTCCTTTCTACAAGTGTAGAAGGAGGCTACTGCGGATGGAGAAAAGGAGGCGGTCAGGGGTTAGAAAGGGGAGGTGACAAGCGATCGCCGTACCGTCCTCGCCGACGCCGCCATCGACGTACTCGCCGACGGCGGGATGCGGGCGCTGACCCATCGCGCCGTGGACGCGGCGGCGGGGATGCCGAGCGGCACCACCTCCGCATACCTCCGCACTCGCAAGGCGCTGCTCACTGCGCTCGTGCGGCGGCTCGTCGAGCTCGACCAGGCAGAACTCGAGGCGGCGGGACGGGTGACCGCGCCGCCACGGGACGCGGATCAACTGGCCGACGCCCTTGCGCGGTTCACTGAGCAGCGGCTCGGGAGCGGCCGTAGGCGGTCGCTCGCCCGGTACGCGTGCGCCGTCGAATCCGTCCATCACCCCGAGCTGCGCGAGATCCTCGTGCCACGTGAGAACGCCGCCCTCGGCACCGTGCGCGGCTTTCTCGCCGCCCGCGGTGTCGTGGACGCCGAGGGGCGCACCGTGACGCTGCTCGCCTGCGTCGACGGCCTGGTCTTCGACCGGCTCGTCGGGGGCGGGGGAGGCGGGGCGCTGCGGGCGGAGATCCGGGGGCTGGTGGAGGTGGCCCTGCGTGCGGAGGCCGACGAGGGCTGATGCCCCCGCCGGCCGTCCGCGGTGTGTCAGTCGGTCAGGTCGCCTGCGCCTTGTCGTACAGCGCCTTGGCGTCATTGCCGAAGTACGGGCCGAACATCCGGTTCGGCAGGAAGATGTAGCCGAAGCTGTTCACCGAGACCTGCAGACCGGTGCCGGCCGACTCACTGAAACCGGTGAACCAGGGTCCGCCGCTGGAGCCGCCCGTCATGTTGCAGCCCAGGCTGTGGTCCTGCGTGAACAGCCAGTCCTTGGAGCTGTTTCCGCTGCAGTGGATCAGCTTCGTGCCGTCGTAGGGGGACGCGGCCGGGAAGCCGAAGGCGTACATCTGCTTGTTGTAGCCGCCGTTGAACTGGATGCCCTGTGCGCCGGTCACCGAGGTGAGTTTCTGGCCGTTCAGCGGGGCGACGACCGCCGCGCCGATGTCGTAGTTGATGTCCTCGGTGGCCTCCCACTGCGGGGTGGTGAGCGTCTTCGTCGCGGTCCACTGGCCGTAGGGGGCCTGGCCATTGTTGTACGCGGGCACGAAGACCCAGTTGGTGTGCCAGCTGCCCTGGTACTTGACGCAGTGCCCCGCCGTGATGATCGTGCTGCCGTTCTGGCTGTTCACGGCGTTGCCGGAGCAGGATGCCGTACGACCCTGGAAGGTGAAGAACACCCGGCCGGAGGTCTTCACGACGGCTCCGCCGCCGGTCCAGGGCCCGCCCGCCTGCGGGAAGGCGGTCGGGGCGGCGGGTGCGACGGTCGTCGTCCCTGCCTCGGGCCTGGGGGCCTTGAGGGTCTTCGCGGCGCTCGGGGTGAGCATCAGATCGAGCGGGGCCGCGCTGCGCATCCGGTCCGCGGTCCAGAAGGTGCGGGCCTTGTGCTGGTCGGCGGTCGAGGCGTGATGAGTTGCGACGGGCGCGGGTGCGGCCGAGTCGGCGTTGGCCGCGGTGGCGGTCGTCAGGCCGCCCGTGAGCAGAGCGCCGACGGCTAACAGAATGCCTGCGGCTGTGCGATGGCGTCTCACGCATGTCTCCTTCTGCCGGGGCAGGTGGGGGATGAGAACGGTGCGGATCGGCTTGCGTGAGGCAGAGTGCCACGGAGGCACTGGTTCTGTCAGGGGCGCGTCAGGTCTTTCATGTCCTTGAGCTTTTGCGCCCATTGCGGTTCCACGGCGACGCTCCGCTGCGGGGTCGCGCTGTCACGGCGCCGCGCGGTGGACCTGCCACGGGGTTGCGCCGGCGCTGACCGCCGCGCTCCTCACGCCCTCGGACCGGTGCGTCCTTGCGTGAGCGGCTTCGCGAAGCAGCGGCTGTTCTCGTAGTGCCGGTAATGGCCGAACTTCGTGCACGACTCATAGCCGCTGGACGCATACAGCGCGATCGCCTCCGGCTGCGCCGTGCCGGTCTCCAGCACCATCCGGATCCGGCCCGCCGCACGGGCGTCCTCCTCCAGCATCGCCAGGATCCTGCGGGCCAGTCCGAGGCCGCGGGCCTCCGGGACGACGTACATCCGCTTGAGCTCGGCGTCGCCGTCCGCGTATCCCTCGTCGTTCTCGTCCTGGGCGCGCCAGCCGCCCGTGGCCACCGGCCGGCCCAGCCCGTCGTACGCCAGCAGGTAGAGTCCGTGCGGCGGCACGAACATCGACGCGTCGAGCGGGGTGGCGTCGCCGTCACCGCCGCCGTACCGAACGGTGTACTCCAACTGCACCTGGTCGTTGAGCTTGACCGCGTCGGGGTGGTCGAAAAGGGTCGGCTGGATGTTCATGCGACTTATCGTACATCTATGCACATCCAGGCCCTCGGATAGGGTGCCGGGATGCTCACAGTGACCACCGTTAATGTGAACGGTCTGCGCGCCGCTGCCAAGAAGGGCTTCGTCGAGTGGCTGGCGGACACCTCCGCCGATGTCGTCTGTCTGCAGGAGGTGCGGGCCGAGGCGCATCAGCTTCCCGAGGACGTACGTGACCCCGAGGGCTGGCACGTGGTCCACGTTCCCGCCGCCGCCAAGGGGCGGGCGGGTGTCTCCGTCTACTCGCGGCGCGAGCCGGACGCGGTGCGCCCCGGGTTCGGCAGTGACGAGTTCGACGGTGCCGGACGGTATGTGGAGATCGATCTGCCCGGCGTCACGGTGGCCAGTCTCTATCTCCCCTCGGGCGAGGTCGGCACCGAGCGACAGGACGAGAAGTACCGCTTCATGGACGAGTTCCTGCCGTATCTCAAGGTGCTGAAGGAGCGGGCGGCGGCCGACGGGCGCGAGGCGCTGGTCTGCGGCGACTGGAACATCGCCCACCAGGAGGCCGACCTGAAGAACTGGAAGGGCAACCGGAAGAACTCAGGCTTCCTGCCGGAGGAGCGCGACTGGCTCGGCCGGGTCTACGGCGACGGCGGGCCCGGTGCCGGGTACGTCGACGTCGTGCGTGCGATGCACCCCGAGCAGGAGGGGCCCTACTCCTGGTGGTCGTACCGGGGCCGCGCCTTCGACAACGACACCGGGTGGCGCATCGACCTGCTCGTCGGGACGCCCCGGCTCGCCGGGAAGTGTGTGAAGGCCCACGTGGAGCGGGCGGCGAGCCATGGTGAGCGCTGGAGCGACCATGCGCCGGTGACGGCGGTCTTCGAGCTGTAGACCGCGCCGGCGTCTCCCTTGCGGCCCGGCGAGGGCGGCCGTGCCCTCACGGTCACAGCACCGGCGGCGCTCCGGGTGCGCTCCCGTCCGTCCGCCCGGGCTTGCCTGCGCCCTCATTCACTCCGCCGTGCGCCGGGTGGCGGCCTCGCCGGTCCGGCCGGGGTGGTCCTCGTGGCCGGGACCCATGGCCGCCTCGCGCAACTGCCGGTCCAGGGCCATCGACAGCTCCGCGTCGACGACGCTCTTGGCGAGCGGACGGAGCCGGGGGATGTCGCTCTCGGCCGCGTGCGCGCGCAGGAGTTCCGTGAAGAGCCCGGCCAGCGCTTCGGCGTGGTCACGCACCGTGCGGCCCGCCGCCAGTACCGCGGCCAGCGGGACGCCCTCCTTCACCAGGGCCGCGGAGACGTCGAGCAGCCGGCGGCTGATGTGAACGATCTCGTCGCCGTCCGTCGCCAGATAGCCGAGGTCGAGCGCGGCGGCGAGGTTCTCCGGGGTGACCTCGCCCTCGAAGTAGTCGGCGAGCTCCTCCGGGGTGAGGCGCACCGGGGTCTCCTCCGTCGGTTCGCCGAGCCCCAGCACCTCGCCGACGTCCCGGCCGCTGTCGAACGCCTCCGCGAGGTCGGCGATCCCGCTGAGGGTGTGGCCGCGTTCCAGCAGGGCCGCGATGGTGCGCAGCCGGGCCAGATGGTGATCGTCGTACCAGGCGATACGGCCTTCCCTGCGGGGCGGCGGTATCAGTCCGCGCTCGCGGTAGAAGCGCACGGTGCGTACCGTGATGCCGGCTTCCTTGGCCAGCTCCTCCATGCGGTACTCGCGGGTCTCGCGGTCGTTGCGCTGCTCGTCCGTCACGGTGGCAAGCCTATGTTGTACCGCCGGTAACTTGTTTGGTTCGACCTCTACCGCTGGGTATGCCGAGGCTCTAATCTCCCCACCATGCCAGTAATTGCTGGCGGGGTTCTGTGGAGTCTGCGGGAGGCGGCGGCATGGGCCAGCACGAGCATGTGCGCGTGGCGGTGATCGGATCCGGATTCGGTGGCCTCGGTGCCGCTGTCCGGCTGCGCCGCGAGGGGATCACCGACTTCGTCGTCCTGGAGCGGGCCGATTCGGTCGGTGGCACCTGGCGCGACAACAGCTATCCCGGGTGCGCCTGCGACGTACCGTCCCACCTCTATTCGTTCTCGTTCGCGCCCAACCCCGACTGGCCGCGCACCTTCTCGGGCCAGCAGCACATCCGGGCCTATCTGGAGCAGGTCGCCGACATCTTCCGGCTCCGCCCGCACATTCGGTTCAACCGCGAAGTGACACTGATGCGCTGGGACGGCGACGAGCTGCGCTGGGAGATCGAGACCACCGGGGGGACGCTGACCGCGGATGTGGTGGTCTCGGCCACCGGCCCGCTCTCCGACCCGAGGATTCCCGAGATTCCCGGCCTCGCCGGATTTCCCGGCAAGGTCTTCCACTCGTCCCGCTGGGACCACGACCACGACCTGCGCGGGAAGCGCGTCGCCATGATCGGGACCGGCGCGTCCGCGATCCAGATCGTGCCGGCGATCCAGCCGGAGGCCGGCAGGCTGACGCTGTTCCAGCGCACTCCGCCATGGGTGATGCCGCGAATGGACCGGCGGATCAGCGGTCTTGAGCGCTGGCTGCACCGGCAGCTGCCGTTCACCGGCGCCGCACGCCGCGGACTGCTCTGGGGCATCAGGGAGATGCAGGTCAGCGCCTTCACCAAGAGGCCGAACCAGCTCGGGCTCATCGAGTCCCTGGCGAAGGCCAATATGGCCAGGGCCATCAAGGACCCGGTGCTGCGGGCCAAGCTGACGCCCTCGTACCGCATCGGCTGCAAGCGGATCCTGCTGTCCACCGAGTACTACCCGGCGCTCGCCGAGCCCAATGTGGACGTCGTCGCCTCCGGGCTGACCGAGGTGCGCGGCTCGACGCTCGTCGCCGCCGACGGGACCGAGACCGAGGCGGACGTGATCGTCTTCGGCACCGGCTTCCGTGTCACCGACATGCCGATCGCCGAACGGGTGGTCGGTGCGGAGGGCATCACGCTCGCCGAGGCGTGGAAGGGCGGGATGGAGTCACTGCGTGGTGCGACCGCCGCGGGCTTCCCCAACTGGATGACGATCATCGGGCCCAACACGGGCCTCGGGAACAGCTCGATGATCCTGATGATCGAGTCCCAGCTGAACTACATGGCCGACTACATGCGGCAGTTGGGCGTACTGGGCGGCAAGGTGGCGCTCGGGGCGCGGCCGTCCGCCGTGGGTGACTGGAACCGGCGGGTGCAGGAGCGGATGAGGCGCACGGTCTGGAACACGGGCGGCTGCACCAGCTGGTACCTGGACGCGAGCGGCCGCAACACCACCATCTGGCCCGGCACGACGGGGGAGTTCCGCCGTGAGACGCGCGAGGTGGACCTGGCGGAGTACGAGGTGATCCGTCCCCCGCGCGCCGGCAGCGGCGTACCCGCGCAGGCGGAGGCCGCCGCACTCGTGACGGAGGAGGCGCAGTGAGCCGGCTGATGAAGCCTGCGGGCGGTACCCCCGTCCCGCCCGTCCCCGCCGGGGAAACGACCGCCGTCTCCGCGGACGGCTCGCGCATCCATGTCGAGCTGCACGGCCCCGAGGGTGCGCCCGCGATCGTTCTCGCCCACGGCTGGACCTGCTCCACCCACTTCTGGGCGGCGCAGACGAGGGATCTGGCCGCCGATCACCGCGTGATCGCGTACGACCAGCGCGGCCATGGCCGCACCCCGGATGTCGCGAACGGCGGCCACAGCATCCGGGCCCTCGCCGATGATCTGGAGGCGGTGCTCGGCGCCGCGCTGGAGCCCGGTACCAAGGCCGTGCTGGCCGGGCACTCCATGGGCGGGATGACGATCATGGCGGCCGCGGGGCGGCCGAAGTTCACGGAGCACGCCGCCGCCGCACTCCTGTGCAGCACGGGCAGTTCCCGGCTGGTCGACGAGTCGCTGGTGCTGCCGATGCGGCAGGGGCGGGCACGCGCCCGGATGACCCGCGCGATACTCGGCTCACGCGCCCCGCTCGGACCGGTCACGCCGGTCTCCAAGCGGATCCTGCGTTACGCGACCATGGGGCCCGGCTCGGCGCCGGAGAAGGTCGCCGAGTGTGCCCGTATCGTGCATGCCTGTGCCCGGCCCACCCGGGTGGCCTGGGCGAGGGTGCTCGCCGAGCTCGATCTCGACACGGAAGTGCGGGAGTTGACCGTTCCGACCGCGGTGATCTCGGGCACCGCCGACCGGCTCACCCCGATCGTCCATGCCCGTGCGCTGGCCGCGGCCCTGCCCGAGTGCGTGGGCCTGGTCGAGCTCGCCGGCATGGGGCACATGACCCCGGTGGAAGCCCCGGAGGCGGTCACCGATCGGATCCGGGCGCTGGTGGACGTATACCTGAAGAAGGAGGAGACCGTATGAGCAGGGTCAGTCTCGAGGGCCAGGTCGCCGTCGTCACGGGTGCGGCGCGGGGTGTCGGTGAGCTGCTGGCCCGCAAACTGTCCGCGCGCGGGGCGAAGATCGCGCTCGTGGGCCTCGAACCGGACCGGCTCAAGGACGTCGCGGGCCGGCTGCACACCGACTGCGACCACTGGCATGCCGATGTCACCGACCCCGACGCGATGGCGCGGGTCGCACAGGAGGTCAAGGAACGCTTCGGCAAGGTCGACATCGTCGTCGCCAACGCCGGTGTGGCGTCCGGCGGGCCCTTCGCCGAATCCGACCCTGCCGCATGGCGTCGGGTGATCGAGGTCAATCTGATCGGCAGCGCGGTCACCTGCCGTGCGTTCCTGCCTGTGCTGATGGAGAGCCGCGGCTACTTCCTGCAGATCGCCTCGCTCGCCGCGATCACTCCGGCTCCGATGATGACGGCCTACTGCGCCTCGAAGTCCGGAGTGGAAGCCTTCGCGCACAGCCTGCGGGCCGAAGTGGGCTACAAGGGCGTCAAGGTCGGCGTCGGCTATCTGTCCTGGACCGACACGGACATGGTGCGCGGCGCCGATCAGGACGAGGTCATGCGGGAGCTGCGTCAGCGGCTGCCGTGGCCGGGAAACCGTACGTATCCGCTGGGGCCCGCCGTGGACCGGATCGTCGCCGGGATCGAGCGGCGCAAGGCCCATGTGTACGCGCAGTGGTGGCTGGGCGGAATGCAGTCGGTGCGCGGCGTCCTGCCGGCGCTCGTGGCGACCGTCGGACAGCGCGAGATGCGACGCTTCGAGCCGCGGCTGACCGGGGTGAGGAAAGGCCTCGTGGGTGCGGGCGGCGCCGCCGACGAGCAGGAGCGCACGCAGCGTAGTTGATCGAAATGCGAGGTATGTCGGTGCGTGCCAGGCTGGTCGAGGCCGGGAGCCGATCGTGGCTCCCGCACCCCTCACACCCTTCCAGGAGTGAACCAGATGGGTATTCAGGACCAGTTCAAGGACAAGGCGGACCAGCTCGCGGGCCGGACGAAGCACGCGGCGGGCAACGCCGGCGGAGAGCAGTCCCCGCGCTCGCGGCAGGCCCGCCCGGAGCAGCCCCGCCCGGAGCAGCCCCGCCCCGAGCAGCCGCGAACGAAGCAGCAGCCCCCGCGCGGAAAGCAGCCGCGTGAGATGGGCGACCCGTCGCGTCGGCCCCAGCACGAGGCTCAGGGCCGCTTCGACGAGGACCGCGGCGCCTGACGTCCCGGGCTGATCGAGGGGCGCACCCTGTGCACGGGGTGCGCCCCTTGCGTGTGCCGCTCCCGGTCATGGAGTTCGGCGCCCCGGTGCTGGTCTCCCGGTCATGGAGGCCGGTGTCCGCCGGTCCGTGGTGGGGCGCGGCGCCCCGGGCGGCGGCGTCATCATGAACGCGTGGTGGGGCGCGGCGCCCCGGGCGACGGCGTCATCATGAACGCGGCGGGAGTTTCGGACGTCGGAGGTCCGGAACGCCGTCGTATCCGGGTGGAGTTGCCGCCGGGTGCCGGTCGAGCAGATCGAGCGCCACCCGCACCGCGGTCTCCAGGTCGGTGCGCTTGCCCTCGGCCCAGTGGAGCGGGGGGCGCTCCGCGAAGATGTCCGGGTCGACTCCGTGGTTCTCGACGGACCAGCCGTACTCCTCGAACCATGCCGCGTTCATCGGCACCGTGATCACCGTGCCGTCCCCGAGCCGGTGCCGCCCGGTCATCCCGACCACTCCGCCCCAGGTGCGCTGGCCCACCACGGGGCCGAGCCCCAGTAGCCGGAAAGCCGCCGTGATCATGTCGCCGTCCGACGAGGTCGCCTCGTCGGCGAGTGCGACGACCGGGCCGCGCGGCGCGTTCGAGGTGTACGAGACGGGCTGGGCGTTGCGGGTCAGGTCCCAGCCAAGGATCCTGCGGGTCAGCTTCTCGATGACCAGCTCGCTGATGTGGCCGCCCGCGTTGCCCCGTACGTCCACGATGAGGGCCGGCCGGGAAACCTCCATCCGCACATCGCGGTTGAACTGGGCCCAGCCGGAACCGCCCATGTCCGGGATGTGCAGATACCCGCACCTTCCGCCGCTCACTTCCCTGACGACCGCGCGGCGTTTGGCCACCCAGTCCTGGTAGCGAAGCGGCCGTTCGTCCACCAGCGGCACGACCGCGACCCGGCGTGGATGTCCCTCGCCGCCGTTCACGGGCTCCGAAGGGCTTTCCCCTGAGGCGTCGTGGGCGACGGGCGCGTGGAACGTCAGTTCCACGGTCGTGCCGCCTGCCGCGGACAGCAGCGGATACGGCCCGGCCAGCGGGTCCACGGGACGCCCGTCCACATGAGTGAGCACCGCCCCCTCGCGGATGCCCGTACCGGCCAGTGGGGAACGCGCCTTGGAGTCGGACGAGTCGCCCGGCAGGATGCGCGCGACGACCCAGCCCTCCTCCCGGCGCACCAGGTTGGCGCCGAGCAGGCCGATCGCCCGCTGGTAGTGCGGCGGTCCCTCGTTGCGTCGCGCGGGACTGACGTACGCGTGTGACGTCCCCAGTTCGCCCAGTACTTCGCGAAGCAGATCGGCGAACTCATCGGGGGATGCGACACGTTCGACCAGCGGACGGTACTGCTCCAGCACCCCGTCCCAGTCGATGCCGCACATGTCCGGTGCCCAGAAGTAGGCGCGGATCAGCCGCCCCGCCTCCTCGTACGCACCCCGCCACTCCGCGGTCGGGTCCACCTCGTGCAGAATCCGGCGCAGGTCGATGTAGACGGTCGAGTCACCGTCGCCCAGCTCACTCGACGGCGCGGCCCGCAGCTCGCCGTCGTCCATCACCACCAGACGCGTCCCGTCGCCGCTCACGGCGAACGAGTCGAGATGCTGGACGAGTTCGGTCTTGCGGGCCTTGGTGATGTCGAAGTGCTCGAGCGTCGGCCGGGTCGAGGGGTCGGCGGGATTGGCGAACGTCTCGCCGAGCGCACCGGAGATCGGCCAGCGCAGCCAGACGAGGCCTCCACCGCTGACCGGGAACAGCGCGGAGTACTTGGAGGCGGACACAGGGAAGGGAGTGACCCGGTTCTCCAGCCCCTCCACCTCCACCAGGGCCGTGCCCTCCCGGGTGTCGGCCACCGTCGGATCCAGCCCGCCGGCGGCCGGCCGCCCGTCGGGCAGGAGGGCGAAGGGCGAAGGCGTCGCCGAGGACAACGGCACCAGATAGGGACGGCAGCCGAGAGGGAAGGACAGATCGCCGGTGTGCACGTCGTACACGGGGTCGAAGCCGCGCCACGAGAGGAACGCCAGATAGCGGCCGTCGCGGGTGAAGACGGGGTTCTCGTCCTCGAAGCGGCCGTTGGTGACGTCGACGACCGTGCGGGGCTCCGATCCGTCGACACGCGCCATCTTGATCTGCCGCAGGGAGCGCCCGATGCCCGGATGCGACCAGGTCAGCCAGTTTCCGTGCGGGGAGAAGGCCAGATCGCGGACCGGCCCGTTGTCGGAGCGGATCACCTCGGTGACCCGGCTCCCGGGGCGGGTGGCGCCGGCGGAGTCCCCGGTGCCCCCGGTGGTCTCGTTGTCGTTGCTGTCGTCGGAGTCCGCCGGGGCCCTGCTCCCCGCGGTGTCCCCCTGCTCCGGAGCGCCGGCGGTCCCTGCGGTGTCCTCGCCGTCCCCGGTCGCGGCGGTGCCTTCCGATTCCGTCGCGGCGGTGCCCTCCGATTCCTCCGTGTCCGCGGCTGCCGCGGCCTCCTCGGACACATCGATGAGGAGCAGCCGCCCGTCGTGCGAAGCGATCGCGATCCGCTCCCCGGCCGGGTCCGACCTCATCTCCAGCACCCGGCCGAGTTCCCCGGAGGCCAGTCGCCGAGGCTCCCGGTCGCCGCTCGCCCTCGGCAGATAGGCGATCTCGATCGCGTCCTCGCCGTCGGCATCGGTGACATACGCGACCTGCCCGCCGCTGCCCAGCATCTCGGGCAGCCGCACCCGCACGCCCGGGGTGTCCGCGATGGTCCGCGCGGGCCCGTCGCGGTGCGTGAGCCAGTACAGACTGCCGCGTACGGAGACGGCGCTTGCCCGGCCGGTCGTGTCCACCGAGATCGCGTCGACATGGCTGGCGGCCGGTACCTGGTAGGGCCGCCGCCCGGCGCGCGGACCACCGAGCCGCACATCGAGCTTCCGTGGCTCCGCTTCCGCGGCCAGGTCGTCGACGATCCAGAGATCGCCCGCGCACTGGTAGACGACACGGTGTCCGTCGCTGGAGGCGTGCCGGGCGTAGAAGGCGTCGTGGTCGGTGTGCCGGCGCAGATCGGTGCCGTCGGGGAGACAGGAGTAGAGGTTGCCGACGCCTTCGTGGTCGGAGAGGAACGCGATGCGGCCTTCCACGAACATGCAGCAGTCGAGATGGCCTCCGATGTCCGGCAGCAGTCGCTCGCCGTGCAGGTACAGGCGCCCCGTCGCCCCGCCCCGGTACCGCTTCCACGACGCCGGCTCGTGCGGGGGCTTCCCGGTGAGCAGGAGTGTGCGGTGGCAGCCGTCGACATCGGCGACCGCGATGTCCGAGACGGGCCCCCAGGGGAGGCGTTTGCCGGGGTCGCCGTCCGTGGGCACCTTGTAGGCCCAGGAGAAGTACGAGAACGGCTGGCCGTGCGAGGAGACGGCGAGGATGTTGCCGTCCGGGTCCCAGCCGCACACCCGGGTGTCGGTCGAGCCCCAGTAGCTGAGCCGGCGGGCGGGACCGCCGTCGACCGGCGCCAGATGGATCTCGGGGTCCAGGCTGCGCCAGTTCGTGTAGGCGATGAAGCGCCCGTCCGCGGAGAAGCGGGGGTGGCCCACCCGGGTGCGGTCGACCGTCATACGCCAAGCGCGGCCCGGCCGTTGGCCTTCGGGGACGAGGGGCGCGATCCACAGATCGTCCTCGGCCGCGAAGCACAGCAAGTCGTCGTGCAGATGCGGAAATCGGAGGTACGCGACGTCTTCGCTCACCTTCCAATGCTTTCCGTGCCGGGAGGGCGCGGCAACTCGTGGGACAGGACTCGTTCGGACGGGCCGACTTGGGCCGGCTCGGGCTGTGCGGCGGGGCTTGTGGCCCAGCACACGTACGAAACGGTTTCGTTTCGCTAAGCGATGGGGTACCTTCGAACTGTACGAAACAGTTTCGTTTGGGAGGTTGCCATGGCATCGGCACGCACAAGGCTCACGCCGGAGCGCGAGGCCGAGCTGTACAACGCGGTGCTCGACCTCCTGCGCGAGGTCGGCTACGACGCCCTGACCATGGACGCCGTCGCCGCCCGCACCCGTTCCAGCAAGGCCACCCTCTACCGCCAGTGGGGGAGCAAGCCGGAGCTGGTCGCGAGGTCGCTGCGGAACAGCAAGCCGGTGGACGTCTCCCGGATCGACACCGGAAGTCTCCGCGGCGACTTCCACGAGATGGTGTCGCTCTCCGACGACTGCCAGATGGAACGGGACACCGCGCTGATGCGAGGTCTCACCCGGGCCGTCCACGAGAACGACGACCTGCTGCAGGCACTGCGTGAGCTGTTCATCGAACCCGAGATCACCGGGCTGGACACGATGCTGCAGCGGGCGATCGACCGTGGCGAGATCGCCGCGGACAACCCCGCACTGACATTCCTCTCCCACATGCTGGTCGGCGCCTTCGTGGCTCATCCGCTGATCAAGGACGAGCCGATGAGCCAGGAATTCCTGCGCAGCTACCTGGACGCCGTCGTGCTCCCCGCGCTGGGCGTCCGGTGACTCCGGCACCCCGGCCCTCCTCCGGGTCCGGGATCCCCGGGGGCCGCCCTCCGGTGTAGCGCCACCCGGCCGCCGTCGTGCTCCGCGCACAGGGTCTCCCCGCCCACGGCGCCCGAATTTCCCCGCACCACAGAACAAAGTCCCACCTGACGCGCACCGCTCACGTCGTCGGGCTGGTCATCCCTGCCCACTTGTTGTCCCAACGACCTGACCGGGAGTCCGTACCCGTGGCCATGTTCCTGTACAAACTCGGGCGGTTCGCCTTCCGCCGCCGCCGATTCGTCGCCCTGGTGTGGGTGGCCCTGCTCGCCATCGCCGGTGTCGCTGCGGCCTCCGCGACCACCGCCACGTCCAGCTCGTTCTCCATCCCGGGCACCGAGGCGCAGAAGGCCTTCGACCTCATAGACGAGCGTTTCCCGGGGGCGAGCGCCGACGGCGCCACCGCCCGGGTCGTCTTCAAGGCGCCCAAGGGCCAGAAGGTGACCGACCCCGCCCACAGGGCCGAGGTCAAGAAGGCCGTCGCGGAGCTGAAGTCGGGCTCCGACCAGGTCGCATCGGTCGTCGACCCGTACCAGGCCAAGGCGGTCAGCCAGGACGGCACCGTGGCCTACACCCAGGTCTCGTACAAGGTCAGCGGTATGGAGCTGGCCGAGAAGGACCGGGAGGCCCTGACCGAAACCGGCAAGGAGGCGGAGGACTCCGGGCTGACCGTCGAGATCGGCGGTGACGCACTTCAGGCCGCCCCCGAGACCGGCGCCTCCGAGGTCATCGGCGTCGCCATCGCCGCCGTCGTCCTCCTCATCACCTTCGGCTCGCTGGTCGCCGCCGGGCTGCCCCTGATCACCGCGATCATCGGTGTCGGTATCGGGGTCTCCACGATCACCGCCCTGGCCGGTGCGCTCGACCTCGGCTCGACCACGGCGACCCTCGCGACGATGATCGGCCTCGCGGTCGGCATCGACTACGCCCTCTTCATCGTCTCCCGCTACCGCGCCGAGCTGGCCGAGGGCCGTGAGCACGAGGAGGCCGCCGGACGTGCCACGGGTACGGCCGGATCCGCCGTCGTCTTCGCCGGACTGACCGTCGTCATCGCCCTTGTCGGCCTTGCCGTCGTCAATATCCCGATGCTCAGCAAGATGGGCTTCGCGGCTGCCGGCACCGTCGCGATCGCTGTCCTCATCGCGCTCACGCTGATCCCGGCGCTGCTGGGCTTCGCCGGCAAGCGGGTGGTCGGCCGCAAGGCGCGCAAGAACGCCGCTGCCCGGACCGCGGCGGAGGACAGGCCCAACATGGGCACGCGCTGGGCGAGGTTCGTGCTGCGCCGCCCGGTCACCGTGCTGCTCGTGGGCGTCCTGGGTCTCGGTGCCATCGCGGTGCCCGCGGCATCGCTGGAGCTCGGACTGCCGGACGACGGTTCCCAGCCCACCAGCACCACCCAGCGCAAGGCCTACGACCTGCTCTCCGACGGCTTCGGGCCCGGTTTCAACGGACCCCTGCTCGTCGTCGTGGATGGCGACAAGGCGACGGCGGACCGCACCGCCGAGGAGATCTCGGGTCTCGACGGGGTCGTGGCCGTCACCCCGGCGACGTACAACAAGACCGGTGACACCGCGATGATCACCGTCATCCCGGAGGGCCGGCCGAGCTCCACGGAGACCGAGGACCTCGTCCACACCATCCGTGACACCACCGACGACAGCGTCCAGGTCACCGGTGCCACCGCGATGAACATCGATTTCTCGCAGCGGATGAACGACGCGTTGGTGCCCTATCTGGCACTCGTCGTGGGCCTGGCGTTCCTGCTGCTGATGATCGTCTTCCGGTCCGTCCTCGTCCCGCTCAAGGCGGCGCTCGGCTTCCTGCTCTCGGTGGTCGCCGCCCTCGGCGCGGTCGTCGCGGTCTTCCAGTGGGGCTGGCTCGGGTCCGTCTTCGGCGTCGAGCAGACCGGCCCGGTCATGTCGATGATGCCGATCTTCATGGTGGGAGTGGTCTTCGGCCTCGCGATGGACTACGAGGTCTTCCTGGTCACGCGGATGCGTGAGGCCTATGTCCACGGCGAGCGGCCCGGCCAGGCGATCGTCACCGGATTCCGGCACGGTGCCCGTGTGGTCACCGCGGCCGCAGTGATCATGATCGCGGTCTTCGCGGGGTTCATCGGGTCGAGCGAGCAGATGGTCAAGATGATCGGCTTCGGCCTGGCTGTCGCCGTCCTGTTCGATGCGTTCGTCGTCCGCATGGCGATCGTGCCTGCGGTGCTGGCCCTGCTCGGCCGCCGGGCCTGGTGGCTGCCCCGCTGGCTGGACCGCGCCCTGCCGAGCGTGGACGTCGAAGGTGAGCAGCTGCAGAAGAAGGACGCCGGTGCCGCCGGACCCGAAGGGGAGCGGGAGCTCGTCAGCGCCTGAGTGGCCCTGCCGCTCCGAAGGTGGCCGTGTCCGTCCCTACTTGGTGACGGACGCGGCCACCTCCGCGTATGTCCGGCGCAGGAAACGCAGCAGAGGGCGGCAGTCGAACTGGATCACCGCCACTCCTTCCGGCGAGTGGAACTCGACGACCACCTGTGCGCGGCCGCATGGCCAGATGGCGACATCACCGCTGCGGGCGGGGGCGCGCAGTCCCGACTCGAGGAGTTCGCGGCCGAAGGTCCATTCGGCGCCGGTGGGGAAGACGAAGCGGACGACGTCGCGGTCGTCCCCGGGTTCATAGCGGAGGGAGACGGGCACCGATCGGAAGTGGGGTGCGTCGTTGACGATCCGGGCCTTCGCATGCTCCAGCACGGAGGGGGGCTCGACGGTGGATGGCATCGGTCGGCTCCTCACATTTGCTGCTGTTTGTCATCTAATGTCCCACATTTCGCCATGGGAAACCCAGGCGTGTCGCTTGCTTTTGTATGTGGTACGCACTTGCGAGACATTCGCAAGAGGGCGCATCATCGGACGGTTGACCAGCCAGGTCCCTACCGGCCTGTCCCGAAAGCGGAGCCCGCCATGCATGTCCCGGACGGATTCATCGATCTTCCCGTGTCCGCCGCGGCGGGCGTTGCCGCCGCCGGCGCCGTCGCCGTCAGCCTCCGTGGTGCGCGCAGGGAGCTCGACGAGCGCACCGCGCCGCTGGCCGGTCTCGTCGCCGCCTTCATCTTCGCGGTCCAGATGCTGAACTTCCCGGTCGCGGCCGGCACCAGCGGCCATCTGCTCGGCGGCGCTCTGGCGGCGATACTCGTCGGCCCCTATACGGGTGTGCTGTGCATATCCGTGGTCCTGCTGCTGCAGGGCGTGCTCTTCGCGGACGGTGGCCTCACCGCGCTCGGCGTCAACATCGTCGTCATGGGCGTGGTGACCGTCGTGGTCGCCTACACCGTCTTCCGAGGTCTGGTGCGCCTGCTGCCCAGGAGGCGCAGCTCTGTGACCGCGGCCTCGTTCGTCGCGGCCCTGGTCTCCGTGCCGGCCTCGGCCGTGGCCTTCACTCTCCTCTACGCGATCGGCGGCACGACCGATGTTCCGATCCGCACCGTGCTGACCGCAATGGTCGGTGTCCATGTGCTGATCGGCATCGGTGAGGCCGCGATCACCGCGGCCACGGTCGGCGCGGTCATCGCCGTGCGTCCGGACCTCGTGTACGGCGCCCGCGGGCTGTCCGCGCCGCTGAAGCTGCGGGTCGGCGGTGAGCTGGTCGACGCCGCCCCCTCGCCCGCCTCGCCCGCCGCTCCCGGCTCCCCGCGCCCGGTGTGGATCGCGGGCATGGTGATCTCGATCGTGCTGGCCGGCTTCGTCTCCTTCTACGCCTCCGCCGACCCGGACGGCCTGGAGAAGGTCGCCGCCGACAAGGGCATCGACAAGAAGGTCGAGGACCACGCGGCCGCCGACTCCCCGCTCGCGGACTACGGCGTCAAGGACGTCGAGAACGCCCGGGTCTCCGGCGGCCTTGCCGGTGCGATAGGTGTCGGTGCCACCGTCGCGGTCGGCAGCGGGGTCTTCTGGGCGGTCAAGCGCCGCCGTCACGACGAGCCCGTCGCCACCGCGACCAAGGGGACCGCCTGACATGGGTGCGGGCCACGCCCACAAGCTCTACCGGCACGGGGACTCGCCGGTCCACCGGCTGCCCCCGCACTGCAAGATCGCCGCGGCGCTGGGCTTCGTGGTCGTGGTGGTCGCGACCCCGCGCGAGGCGGTGTGGGCCTTCGGTCTGTACGCCGCGCTGGTGGCGTGCGCCGCGGCGGTGGCCCGCATCCCGGCCGGCTTTCTGCTGCGCCGGCTGCTGATCGAGATCCCGTTCGTCGCCTTCGCGCTGCTCATGCCGTTCGTGGTGCCGGGCGAACGGACCGAGCTGCTCGGGATCTCCTTGTCCGTGCCCGGGCTGTGGGGCGCCTGGAACATCCTCGCCAAGGGCACGCTGGGCGTGGCCACTTCCGTACTGCTCGCTTCGACCACCGAGCTGCGCTCCCTGCTGCTCGGACTGCAGCGGCTCAAACTGCCGCCGCTGATGGTGCAGA
This sequence comes from Streptomyces sp. NPDC043861, assembly GCF_056435905.1. Taxonomy (NCBI): domain Bacteria; kingdom Bacillati; phylum Actinomycetota; class Actinomycetes; order Kitasatosporales; family Streptomycetaceae; genus Streptomyces; species Streptomyces sp. NPDC043861. The sequence goes on from NZ_JBWKDP010000004.1 coordinate 399,784, forward strand.
TCGCTTCCTTCATGATCCGCTACGGCGACGTCATCACCGACGAGATGCGGCGCATGTCCATCGCCCGCCGCTCGCGCGGTTTCGAGGCGAGCGGCGTGCGCCACTGGGGCGTGCTGGCCAAGTCCGCGGGCGCCCTGTTCATCCGCTCCTACGAGCGCGGCGAGCGTGTGCATCTGGCCATGGTCAGCCGTGGCTACGCGGGCACCATGCCGGTGATCGACGAGGTCACCGCCTCCCGCACCCAATGGGCGCATGCGGCCGCCCTCCCGCTCTCGGCGCTCGCCGTCTGTCTGCTTGGCTGGACCCTATGAACATGTCCCTCGAGGTGAGCGGCCTCGCGTATGCCTATCCCGACGGCCACCAGGCCCTCTTCGGTGTCGATCTGGGCATCGCGCGCGGCGAGCGGGTGGCCCTGCTCGGTCCGAACGGGGCCGGAAAGACGACCCTCGTCCTGCACCTCAACGGCATCCTCACCGGTGGGGCCGGTACGGTCACCGTCTCCGGACTGCCGGTCGGCAAGCAGCACATGGCCGAGATCCGCCGGAAGGTCGGCATCGTCTTCCAGGACCCCGACGACCAGCTCTTCATGCCCACGGTCAGGGAGGACGTCGCCTTCGGGCCGGCCGCAGCCGGGCTGCGCGGCGCGGAGCTGGAGGAGCGGGTGCGGGGCGCGCTCGACCGGGTCGGCATGGGGGAGTACCTCGAACGCCCGCCGCACCACCTGTCGTTCGGCCAGCGCCGCCGGGTCGCAGTTGCCACCGTGCTCGCGATGGAGCCGGAGATCCTGGTGCTCGACGAGCCCTCGTCCAACCTCGATCCGGCCTCCCGCCGCGAACTCGCCGACATTCTGCGTTCGCTGGACGTCACCGTCCTGATGGTCACCCATGATCTGCCGTACGCCCTGGAGCTGTGCCCGCGCTCGGTGATCCTCAGCGAAGGCGTGATCACCGCCGACGGCCGGACGCAGGAACTGCTCGGCGACGCCGAACTGATGCGGGCGCACCGGCTGGAGCTGCCGTTCGGCTTCGATCCCCGTGCTGTGACAATGGGCGCGTGAACGAGGAGCAGACGGCCACCCCCGGGCCCGCGGCGTCGCTGCTGCTGGACGACCAGCTGTGTTTCGCACTGTATGCGGCGCAGCGCGCGGTCACCGCGGCCTACCGGCCACTCCTCGACGAACTCGGACTCACCTACCCGCAGTACCTGGCGATGCTGGTGCTCTGGGAGCGGGACGAGATCCTGGTGAAGGACCTGGCGACGGCGCTGCGGTTGGACTACGGCACGGTCTCGCCCTTGCTGAAGCGGCTGGAGGCTGCCGGCCTGGTGCGCCGGGAGCGGTCGGCGGCCGATGAGCGTTCCGTGCGGGTGGTGCTGAGCGAGGCGGGGCAGGCGCTGCGGGAGCCCGCCGAACGCGTGCCCGCCTCGCTGCTCGTGAGCACCGGCATGGGCGCCGAGGAGATCGAGCGGCTACGGGCGGAGCTGCACGATCTTGCGGCGCGTGCGTCGGGCCAGGTCTGAGAATCCCTTCCCTACCCCCGGGTAATGAGGTCTCGTCGGACCTCGATACATTGTGCACGATGTACTTGTGTGCACCTTATTCATGCGGGGATGGATCATGACCGATCAGGACACCCGTCCGACGAAGATCATGTACGTCGCGGAAGCCACGGCGCACGGCGGCCGCGACGGCTATGTCACCAGCCATGACGGCCGGATCGAGCTGCGCCTCGCGATGCCGCCGGCCCTCGGTGGGGACGGCAACGGCACCAACCCGGAGCAGCTGTTCGCCGCCGGCTACAGCGCCTGCTTCCACAATGCGCTCGTCCTCGTCGGCCGCCGCGCCGGATACGACCTCAGCCGCTCGACGGTCGCCGCGAAGGTCGGCATCGGCCCGAACAAGTCCCGTGGCTACGGGCTCGCGGTCTCCCTCAGCGTCTCGCTGCCCCTGCTCGACCAGCAGCTCGCCGCCGAACTGGTGGACGCTGCACACCACGTCTGCCCGTACTCCAACGCCACGCGCGACAACATCGACGTCTCGATCATGATCGGCTGACCCCTCGAACCCGGCCGGGAACCCGACCCGGGATCGGGAACCCGACGACCACGTTGCACCATGGACGGAGCCGGAAGGAGCCGGTCGGTCGGGAGAACAGGGAGCGTGTGACGTGGACGTCCAGGGCACGGTGGCGGAGGGCTTCGAGCCGGTCCGGGACGCGTTCGTGCGCAACTTCGAGCAGCGCGGGGAACGCGGCGCGGCCGTCGCCGTCTACAAGGACGGGGTGAAGGTCGTCGACCTCTGGGCCGGCACACGGGACGTGGACGGCACCGATCCCTGGGCCGTGCACACGGCGCAGGTCGTCCGCTCGGCGACCAAGGGTGTCGCCGCCGCCGTACCGCTGCTGCTGCACCAGCGCGGGCAGCTGGATCTGGACGCACCTGTCGGGACGTACTGGCCGGAGTTCAAGGCGGCGGGCAAGGAGCGGGTGCTCGTACGGCATCTGCTGTCGCACCGGGCCGGACTGCCCGTGCTCGACCGACCCCTCACGCCCGCCGAGGCCGCCGACGGCACGTCCGGGGCGCTCGCCGTCGCCGCACAGGCCCCGGCCTGGGAGCCCGGCACCGACCACGGATACCACGCACAGACCTACAGCTGGCTGCTGGCCGAACTCGTCCGCCGGGTCACCGGCCGCAGCATCGGCCGTTGGGTCGCCGAGGAGTTGGCCCGCCCGCTCGGCCTGGACCTCTGGATCGGGCTCCCCGCCGACGAGGCGCACCGGGTGGGCCGGATCGGTCCGGTCGAGGAACCCCCCACGGCCGTCGGCGGCGGGCTGAAGCTGCGCCCCAAGAGGTCGGTCTCCGAGGCGTACCGCGACCCGGACTCCCTGACCCGGCGCGCCTTCGGGGCGATAGACCCGATGCCCGACGAGAACGACCCGCGCTACCGCGCCGCCGAACTCCCCGCGTCCAACGGCATCTCCACGGCCCGTGCCCTGGCCCGCTTCTACGCGGCCACCATCGGCGAGGTGGACGGCCACCGGCTGTTCGCCCCCGCCACCCTCACCCTCGCCCGCACCGAGGAGTCCGTGGGACCGGACCGCGTCCTCGTCGTCGGCACCCGCTTCGGCCTCGGCTACATGCTCCACGGCCCGGCGTCACCGCTACTGGGTCCCGGCTCGTTCGGTCACCCGGGCCGCGGCGGCTCACTCGGCCTCGCGGACCCGGAGTCGGGCCTTGCACTCGGCTATGTCACGAACGGCATGCGCAAGGGGGTCACGGCGGACCCGCGCGCCCAGGCTCTCGTCAGGGCGGCCCGTTCGGCGGCGGACGAGTGACGCCCATGGAGCGATGCCTCCGGGGCGTCCTCGGTCACGTGGGTGGTGCGGTCGCCGCCGCACGGGACGGGGCCGGCACCACCCCGTCCATCGGGGTCATGACCCAGTGGGCGTCCTCCCACGTCACCGTCTCGGTCACATCCACGCTCCTGCCGCCCCGGTCCGAGACGCCGACCAGGTGCACCTGCCACACCCGGGCGAATTCCGACGTCCGCGTCCAGCGAACCTCCCAGCCCTGACCGCCGTAGGCCCCCATCCGGGCTCGGGCGTCCTCCGTGCCCTTCGGATGGGCGTCGAGCAGCCGCGCCAGACCGGGTTCGTCCGAAGCGTTGAGGAGCCGGACGTAGTCGCTGATGAATCGGTCCTGGTCCTTCAGGTCCGGGGCCTTGCCCCCGCCGTTGCCGCAGGCGGAGAGCAATACGGCGCAGCACAACGCCAGGGCCACGGCGCCCATGCGTCCGGTGCGGGCCGGCAGGCGCCGGTCGGATGCGGAAGGCGTGGCAGATCGCCCTCGGATTGGACGCCACAAGGCCCCGCCACCGCCCTCCGGTAGGTGTTGTTCGAAAACTGTTGCATCAAGTGCCGTTTTTGGAAGGGGAGTTGCGCGGATCAGTCGTCAACCGGGAGGCGTCCACCACCCGTCGCTCGCACCACGGCACGACCAGCCGCCATCGTCAGCCCGCCCTCAGCATCAGACCGATGCCGACCACCATCAGCCCCGCGGCGGCGATGCGCGGTCCGCCGAAGCGTTCCTTGAAGAAGAGCGCGCCTATCGCCGCGCCCACGATGATGCTCGATTCGCGCAGGGCCGCGATCGGGGCGAGCGGCGCGCGCGTCTGGGCCCACAGGACCAGGCCGTACGCCGCGAGGGAGAGGACCGCACCGAGGAGGCCGCGAGCGGCGTGCGGGCGCAGCCGGGCGAGAAGGGAGCCGCGGTAGCGGTGGAGGGCGTAGGCCGGGATCAGCAGCCCCTCCAGGATCATCAGCCAGGCGATGTAGCCGATGGGGGTGCCGGATGCGCGGACCCCCACGCCGTCGACGACCGTGTACGAGGCGATCGACAGGCCGGTTGCGAGGGCGGCCAGCAGGGCCGGCCAATGGGGCCGCGTGTCGGTGCCGCGGAAGCCCCAGAGAGCGACGCCGACGAGGCCCGCGGAGGCGACCGCTACACCCGCCAGCTGCCAGGGGCCCAGGCTCTCGCCGACGAAGACCGCGGCCAGCACGGTCACCACGAGCGGCGCCGTGCCCCGGGCGATCGGATACATCTGGCCGAAGTCGCCCAGGGTGAACGACCGCATCAGCAGCACCTGGTAGCCGACGTGCAGCAGCGCGGAAGCGATGAGGTAGGGCCATGCCGCGGCGTGCGGCAGCGGGGTGAGGAAGGCGGTCACCGCGCCGATCACCGCCGCGCCGCCCCCGATGAGCGTGAAGGCGACGAGCTGGTCCTTGATGGTGTGGGCGAGCGCGTTCCAGCCGGCGTGCGTGACGGCGGCCAGGAGCACCGCCGCGGCGACGAGCAGGGTCATGCGGTGCGCTCGCGTACGTCCGCGACCGTGGCCCCGGCGTGGGCGATCAGGGACCCGGGGGCGAGCGGGAACACCGTGTGCGGGTCCCCGGCCGCCGCCCAGACGACGTCATGCTCCAGCAGGCCCCGGTCGGCCACCACCCGGGTCTTCGTCCGGTGTCCGAACGGCGGCACACCCCCGATCGCGTAGCCCGTGGTCTCCCGCACCAGGTTCGCGTCCGCGCGCCTGACCGACGACGCCCCCAGCTCGCGGCGCAGCAGTTCCATGTCCACCCGCGACGAACCGTCCATCAGCACCACCACCGGCACCCGGTCCGCCTCGAAGACCAGCGACTTGACGATCTCGCCGACGTCGCAGCCGATGGCGGTGGCCGCCTGTGCGGCGGTGCGCGCCGCGTCCGGGAAGCGGCGTACCTCGACCTGCAGACCCAGCTCTCGCAGAGCCTCGGCGAAGCGGGGGTGGGCAAGCGATTCGGATGAGCTCATGGCCCGCACGCTAGCGTTGGTTGTACGGGCCATGCGACACCGTTTCGGTCCCTCGCTCAGCGTGCGTTCAGCACCGCCGCCACCAGGGGGCCGGCGGCGTCGCCGCCGTGCCCGCCCGAGTCCACGACCGCGGCGGCTGCCAGGTCGTCGGCGAATCCGGTGAACCAGCTGTTGGACGTGGCGTTCCCGTCGACCTCCGCCGAGCCGGTCTTCGCCCCCTTGTCCCCGCCGACCGACGCCATCGCGCCGGCACCGGTGCCGCTCGTCGCCGTACGCCGCATCATGTCGCGCAGCTGCTGGGCGACGGAGCCGGGCAGGCTGCGCGACGCGGTGGCCCGCTCACGGCCGTCGAGGTCCAGCGGCACGATGATGGGCTGCTTGAACGTGCCGCTCCTGGCGGTGGCGGTGATGGACGCCATGTTGAGGGCGTTCATCTGGACGGTGCCCTGCCCGATGTACTGCGCGGCCGCCTCGCCGCCCGTCTCCTCCGGCACGCTCCCGTCGACGGACGGAATGCCGGTCTGCCAGTCGAGTCCGATGCCGAAGACGTCCCGGGCCTCCTTCGCCAGCCCGGCGTCGTCCTTCGTGTCGTCGATCAGCTTGATGAAGGCGGTGTTGCAGGAGCGCGCGAAGCTCTGCGCGAAGGACCCGCCGTCGATCGTGAAGTGCTTGAGGTTGTTGAAGGTCCGTCCGTAGTACGTGGCGTACTCCGGGCACTCGACCGTGCGGTCGGCCGCCACCAGGCCCTTCTCCAGCAGCAACGCGGAGGTCACGATCTTCATCGTCGAGCCGGGTGCCTGCTTGCCCAGGAACGCGGCATTCCAGCGCCCCTCCCGGTTGTTGGCGACGGCCCGCACTTCACCCGTGCTCGCCTTGACCGCGACGACCGACGAAGCGCCGAACTTCATCACCGCCTTCTCGGCGGCGGCCTGTACGTCGGCGTCGAGCGTCGTCGGCAGCTCGCCCGGCTCCCCTTCGGAGAGCGCGAGGAGCACCTTGTCGGGTCCGCCCGTGCCGCTCTCGGCGACGAGCTCCACACCAGGCTTGCCGCCCGCCTTGTCGCCGTACTTCTTCCGCAGTTCGTCCAGGACCGGCCCGAGCGACGGGTACTTCTCCTTCGTCAGCTCCTCGCCCTTGCGATCGACCGCCTTGACCGGCGGCGTGGAGGAGGGGCCCGTCCGCAGCGAATCACCCTTGCCCAGCTGCGGATGGAGGACTGCCGGCCTCCAGTCGACGAGCGGCCTGCCGGTCGTCAGCCCACGCACGACGGTGAGTTCGGACTCGTACGTCAGGGGCTTGCGCTGCCCCTCGTAGGAGACCTCCGCGCTGACGCTGAACGGCACCTTGGTGCCCGTCGGCTGACCCGGTGTCAGCTTCACCCCGGAGATGTGCGCGCTGTCCTCGTACCCGGCGAGCGCCGGTTTCGCCTCGGTCGCGTTGTTGGTCAGATCCGCGGCAGCCCCGGCGTCCCCGCGCGCCCACGCGGCGAGGAAGTCCTCGGCCGTCGTGCGTATCTCCTCGGCGCTCGGGGGTCCGGTCTCCCCGGTGGCGGACAGGGACGTGGCGTCCGTGCCGCCGTCTCCCGAGCCGCCCGTCAGTACGTTGTACGCACCGTAGGTCACTCCCCCCGCGAACACGATGAACACGCCGCCGATGACGGCGACCTTTGCCCCACTGCGCATTGCTGCAGTCCCTCCCCCTGTGTGCCGGGTCCCTGCACGGTCCCCGGGCCTGAGCATGAACGCGTTCAAGTGGACGTGCTCACGATAAGTGGCAGCGGTGACTGCGGAGACGCCCGTTACCGGACCGGAATGGGAGAGGTCTAGACCCCATAGGATCCCGTCCTGCGGCGTCCTCGACGGCGGGCATCGCGGCCGCCCGGACCGGGGCGGCCTCCGGACGTCGCCCCGGCACTCCCGGGTGCCGGTGCCGGGCCCACCGTCATGCCTGCTGCACCCGGGAGTCGGACCACACCTGTTGCGCCACGCCTCCATCGGGATCGCGTCGCCCACGACTGTGCCACCGCGAGATCCCCGAACTGCCGCCCGGGGTACGGTCTGCACGTGATCTACCTGATAGGCGGCCCGCCACGGGTGGGCAAGAGCACCCTCGCATGGATGCTGCTGGAACGGGACGGCATCCCGGGATGTCCCACCGACGCTCTGGTCTCGATGCTGCAGCGCGCCGCGCCCCAGCACGGCGTGCGCCACGGCACGCACGCGGACAAGGCCGTACGGGCGCAGCCCTTCCTCCTTGAGTTCGTCCGTGCCACCGCGGAGAGCCTCGACGACTCCGATCCCCTGGACGGCTATGTGGTCGAGGGCGACATCGTCACACCGGCGGCGGCCACCGCCGCCGCCGGTCTCGGGATCCCGCTGAGCTGCGTCTTCCTTGGGAACGCGGAGCTGACCACCCAACACTTGAGGGCCGCCCCGGACTGGCTCGACGGAGCCGATGACACCACCTACCGGGAGATCGCCGCGTGGGTCAGGGAACAGAGCACTGCCCTGCGTGAAGCCTGTGCGGCCGGCGGGCACGTCTACGTCGAGTTGGGGGCCGGCTACGCCCAGGGCCTTGAGAGGGCCTACTCGACACTGGTGGAGAGGCGCTGACCGCCCACCGTCAGCACCCGCGGCGCGGGCGTGTTGGGGGGTCTCCGAACCCGGTGCGCACCCGGAACGCCGTTCCGGCGGGTGCGGACGGCGCGGCAGGTCCCGTAGGACCCGCCGGTGGCGGGGCGGCCACGCGCATGAGCGGGACGCAGCTTGACCCAGGGCCCTCCCTGGCCAGAGGCGTGAGGGGCGCGCCCCGTGGATCCTTCCCGGGCGGTCCGTGGGCCGTCTGTGGGCCGTCAAGCGACGGCCCAGGACGACCAGAGACGCCCATCAACGATCACGGCGGGCCCGGCACAACCACATGCCGGGCCCGTCATCGTGCCGGCTACACCCAGGTGTCGAACCACATCCTGTTGCGCCACTCGTCCATCGGGATCGCGTCGCCCGTGTAGATCGGCCAGAAGTAGATGAAGTTCCAGATGATCAGCAGGACCAGCACGCCCGCACCCACCGCGCCGATCGTCCTGCGCCGTTCGTCCGAGCCCGGTGGGCCGACGATCGCGCCGATCATCATCGCGACCGCGAGACAGAGGAACGGCACGAAGACGACCGCGTAGAAGAGGAAGATCGTGCGTTCCTGGTAGAAGAACCAGGGCAGCCAGCCCGCTGCGACCCCGCAGAGGATCGCGCCCGCCCGCCAGTCGCGGCGGAACGCCCAGCGCCACAGGACGTAGGCGAGTGCGAAGCAGGCCGCCCACCACAGCAGGGGCGTGCCGATCGCCAGGACCTCGCGGGCGCACTTGTCCACCGCCGTGGCCGGGCAGCCGTCCTGGCCGGCGGCCGGGTCCTCGTAGAAGTACGAGACCGGGCGGCCCAGGACGATCCAGCTCCAGGGATTGGACTGGTAGGTGTGACCGGACGTCAGATTGACGTGGAAGTTGTAGACCTCGGTCTCGTAGTGCCAGAGGCTGCGCAGCCAGTCGGGCAGCCAGGTCCAGCTCCCGCCGGGCGACTCCCGCGTGGCCCAGTCGCGGAAGTACCCCTTGTCCGTGACGATCCAGCCCGTCCACGAGGCGACGTACGTGACGATCGCGACCGGCACCGTCGAGACGAACGCCGGCAGGATGTCGCGCCGCAGGACCGCCCGGTACGGCTGTACCGCACCGGCCGTGCGCCGGGCGCCCGCGTCCCACACCACCGTCATCAGGCCGAAGGCGGCCAGGATGTAGAGGCCGTTCCACTTGGTCGCGAACGCCAGGCCCAGCATCAGTCCGGCCGTGATCCGCCACGGCCGCCACCCCAGCCGGAGGTTCTCGGCGATACCGGCGTCCGGCCGCAGCACGCCTTCGTCGTCCACAGGCAGCGCGGCGGAGAGCCGTCGGCGCGCCCAGTCGCGGTCGATGAGCAGACAGCCGAACGCGGCCAGCACGAAGAACATGAGCACCTGGTCGAGCAGGGCGGTGCGGCTCATCACGAAGTGCAGACCGTCCACGGCCAGCAGCGCGCCGGCGAGGCAGCCGAGGAACGTCGAGCGGAACAGCCGCCGCCCGATCCGGCAGAGCATCAGCACCGACAGCGTGCCGAGCACGGCCACCATGAACCGCCAGCCGAACGGCGTGAAGCCGAACAGCTGCTCGCCGATCCCGATGACCCATTTGCCGACCGGCGGGTGCACCACATAGCCCGGCTCCACCGGGACGGCGACCGCGTCCGGATTCGCCAGAATCGACTTGTCGATCTCCTTCGGCCAGGAGCCCTCGTACCCCTGGTTGATCAGTGCCCAGGCGTCCTTCGCGTAGTACGTCTCGTCGAATATCACCGCCTTGGGGCTGCCCAGGTGCCAGAAGCGCAGCACCCCCGCCACCAGGGCCACCAGCAGCGGCCCGCCCCACGCCACCGCGCGCTCCAGGGGCAGCACAGCCGTCGGCGGCACACCGAGCAGCGACCAGAGCCGCGTGGACGGACGGGTGTACGGCGGCACGAGGCGTTCGCGCAGCCCGGGAACGGGCAGCGGCACATGGCCGAATCTGCGCATGCGCTGCTGCCAGGTGGGCGTCTGTTCCACGGCGTCCGTCCCGTGCAGGGCCTGTGGGGCAGTACTGGTCACCGCGCCATCGTAGGGAACGCGCACGCCGTCGTACGGAACGCGCCTGCGCACGAGGGGCCGGTACGTCGTGCATCGGAAGGGTTCCGCCCTGCGAGGATGGCTCCCGTGACTGGATCGGTGACTGGAATGCTCGTACTCGCAGGGACGCCCATCGGCGATGTGGCGGACGCACCGCCGCGGCTGGCGGCGGAGCTGGAGACCGCCGATGTGGTCGCGGCGGAGGACACCCGGCGACTGCGCCGGCTCACCCAGGCGCTCGGGGTGCACACGAGTGGCCGGGTCGTCTCGTACTTCGAGGGCAACGAGGCGTCCCGCACCCCCGAGCTGGTCGAGGCGCTGGAGGGCGGCGCCAGGGTGCTGCTCGTGACCGACGCCGGAATGCCGTCCGTCTCCGACCCCGGCTACCGCCTCGTCGCCGCCGCCGTCGAGAAGGACATCAGGGTCACTGCCGTGCCGGGCCCGTCCGCCGTGCTGACCGCACTGGCGCTGTCCGGGCTGCCCGTGGACCGTTTCTGCTTCGAGGGGTTCCTGCCGCGCAAGGCGGGCGAACGGCTCGGCCGGCTGCGCGAGGTCGCGGACGAGCGGCGCACCCTCGTCTACTTCGAGGCGCCGCACCGCCTCGACGACACCCTGGCCGCCATGGCCGAGGTGTTCGGCCCGGACCGCAGGGCCGCCGTCTGCCGCGAGTTGACGAAGACCTACGAGGAAGTGAAGCGGGGCGGCCTCGGCGAACTGGCCGCGTGGGCGGCCGAGGGCGTACGCGGCGAGATCACCGTCGTCGTGGAGGGCGCCCCGGCCGCCGGCCCCGCCGAGCTGGACGCGGACGAGCTGGTGCGCAGGGTGCGGGTGCGCGAGGAGGCGGGGGAGCGCCGCAAGGAGGCCATTGCGGCGGTGGCCGTGGAGGCGGGGCTGCCCAAGCGGGAGGTGTTCGACGCCGTGGTCGCGGCGAAGAATGCGGAGCGGCAGCCCGGCCAACGGTAAAGGACTAACCTGAAAGGCAAAGCCCAGACCGTGTGACGGGCCTTTCGGGCATGGGAAGGCCAAATTTCCTCCCATCAATCGACAGGCGCTGATGCGCTCCCGCCGAAAAGGGCGTCCACTGGTTCGGTGGAGAGGAGCTCACATGAGCGAGATCACGGGTATCCGTATCGCGCACGAAGCCTATGCCTTCGCCTGTATGCGCTGCGGATACGGCTGGGAGCAGGCATACGAGATAGAGCACCACGCTGACGCCTCGGGGCACGACTTCGTCGTCTACAAGGCCGACGGAACACGCGTTCCGTCGCCGCTGAGCCGGCCGACGTGCCTGAACTGCGGTGGGCACACGGTGCGCATCATGCGGGCGGGTCAGGTCTCGTCGGTGGTGAACCCGCTCAACGCGCATTACCACTATCCCGTCGCACCGGGTATCGCGGGGCCCGTCCCGGCGACGTACTCGTCCGCCGGGAGGACGCCGGAGACGCCGGAGCCCGCGACAGCCCCCGAGGCCGACGCCCCGCGGCCGGCACGGCGCAGGCGCCTGTCAGGTCTGTTCCGCTCCTCGGACCGGGGGAAGCAACCGTAGTAAGGCGGATGGGGGCCGTCCGGCAGCGCCGCCTAGGATCGCAGTCATGAGCCCCCAGTCCGACGCCACCCCTCCACCGCCGCCGGTACCACTGCGTGTGCCGGTCGCGGACTCGCACACCCACCTGGACATGCAGAGCGGAACCGTCGAGGAGGGCCTCGCGAAGGCCGCCTCGGTCGGTGTGACGGTCGTCGTCCAGGTGGGCTGTGACGTCAAGGGCTCCCGCTGGGCCGCGGAGACGGCGGCCGCGTACGAGAACGTGCACGCCGCCGTGGCACTGCACCCGAACGAGGCCCCGCGCATCGTGCACGGCGACCCCGGGTCCCAGCCCTCCGGGGCCGGGGGAGGCCGGGCACGGCAGAGGGCGAGGGAGGCGGGCGGTGAAGCCGCCCTCGACGACGCGCTCGCCGAGATCGACCGGCTGGCCGGCCTCGAGCAGGTGAGGGCGGTAGGGGAGACGGGGCTCGACTTCTTCCGCACCGGACCTGAGGGAGTCGCCGCCCAGGAAGCCTCCTTCCGCGCGCACATCGAGATCGCCAAACGACACGGCAAGGCACTCGTCATTCACGACCGGGACGCGCATGACGATGTGCTCCGCATTCTTGCCGAGGAGGGCGCCCCCGACCGGACCGTGTTCCACTGCTATTCCGGCGACGCGGAAATGGCCCGGATCTGCGCGGACGCCGGTTACTTCATGTCGTTCGCCGGCAATGTGACCTTCAAGAACGCCCAGCCGCTGCGCGACGCGCTCGCGGCCGCCCCGCTGGAACTCGTTCTCGTCGAGACGGATGCGCCCTTTCTGACGCCCGCGCCCTACCGCGGCCGCCCCAACGCGCCCTATCTCATCCCGGTCACGGTCCGCGCGATGGCCGCCGTGCGGGGGATCGACGAAGACACCATGGCGGAGGCGATCGCGGCGAACACGGCGCGTGCGTTCGGCTACTGAGCAGCAGGTCCCGGGGCCTCCGAGGCCATGGAGCGGACCGCCCGCGCACGGCGACACCGGGTGACCGGGGTGCTTTGGAGAGTGACGGGGCTCCGCTAGGGTCCCGGCCTCGTGAGCACTTCGCAGGGCGGTCATCGTGCCGCACCGGACGGGGGCCGCGCCGAGGAGCGCAGTGCTGCCCGCTGCCGCGGAACGGGCCGGTCGTTCGTGTCCGGTTCCGCCGAAGGCCTGCGCCGTATCGTCCCGCAGGCGCTCGTCGTGGCCTTCCTGGCCGGCGGCACCGCACTCTTCGTCGTCGCCGACAAGGAGGTCCGGCTCAGTGTGGACGGGGTGCCCCGCATCCTGCACACCTTTGCCGACGACGTGGACGAGCTGCTTGCCGACGAGGGTCTCGCCGTGGATGCGCACGCCATCGTCGCCCCTGCCGGCGGCACCGCGCTTGCCGACGGCGACGAGGTCGTCGTCCGCTACGGACGGCCCCTCACTCTCACCCTGGACGGCCACCGCCGCCAGGTGTGGACCACCGCCCGCACGGTCGAGGACGCCCTGCGCCAGCTCGGGGTGCGGGCCGACGGCGCCTTCCTGTCCGCGTCCCGCTCCATGCCCATCTCCCGCAAGGGCCTCGCACTGGACGTACGCACCGAGCGGACCGTCACCGTCATCGCCGACGGCCGTGGGCGTACGGTCCGTACGAACGCGGCGACCGTGCGCCGGGCCGTCGAGGAAGCCGGCGTCACCCTGAACGGCCAGGACACCGTCTCCGTGCCGCCCGGCAGCTTCCCTCGTGACGGCCAGGCCGTCACGGTCACACGGATCAGCAGCAGCCGCGAGGTCCGCGAGGAGCCGGTCCCGTACCGCACCGTGAGGACCGCGGACCCGGACCTGCGCGCCGGCACCGAGGTCGTGACACAGCAGGGAAGGGAGGGCGTGCGCCGCGTCACCTACGTGCTGCGCAAAGTCGACGGGGTCAGCCGCAGACCGGAGAGGATCTCCGAGGAGGTCGTGCTCGCGTCCGTGGCCCGGCGGATCAAGGTCGGCACCGGGGCGCGACGCCCGGATTCCGCCGCCGGCACGGCCGGACTCGACTGGAAGGCGCTCGCCGCATGCGAATCGGGCGGCAGGCCCGATGCCGTCGACCCTTCGGGCACCTACGGCGGGCTCTACCAGTTCGACCGTGGCACCTGGCGCTCGCTCGGCGGCAAGGGCAGGCCCCAGGACGCGCCGGTCTGGGAACAGACGTACCGGGCGAAGAAGCTCTACGGGCAGCGGGGGGCGAATCCGTGGCCGCACTGCGGCCGTAGGCTGTACCGGTGAGCACCACCGATCCCGATGCCCTCCTCGGCCCCGCCGACATCCGTGAACTGGCCGCAGCGCTTGGCGTACGCCCCACCAAGCAGCGCGGCCAGAACTTCGTCATCGACGCCAACACGGTCCGCCGGATCGTCCGCACCGCCGAGGTGCGCCCCGACGACGTCGTGGTGGAGATCGGGCCCGGACTCGGCTCGCTCACCCTCGCGCTGCTCGAAGTCGCGGACCGGGTCACGGCCGTCGAGATCGACGATGTGCTCGCGGCCGCGCTGCCCGCGACGATCGCGGCCCGCATGCCGGGGAGGAAGGACCGCTTCGCGCTCGTCCACTCCGATGCCATGCAGGTCCGGGAGCTGCCCGGCCCGGCACCTACCGCGCTCGTCGCGAACCTTCCGTACAACGTGGCCGTGCCGGTGCTGCTGCACATGCTGGAGCGGTTCCCGACCATCGAGCGCACCCTCGTGATGGTGCAGTCGGAGGTCGCCGACCGGCTCGCCGCCCGGCCCGGCAACAAGGTCTACGGAGTCCCGTCCGTCAAGGCCAACTGGTACGCGGAGGTCAAGCGGGCCGGCGCCATCGGCCGCAATGTCTTCTGGCCCGCGCCGAACGTCGACTCGGGGCTCGTGTCGCTGGTGCGCCGCACCGAGCCGGTCAGCACCACGGCCTCCAGAACCGAGGTCTTCGCCGCCGTGGACGCGGCCTTCGCCCAGCGCCGCAAGACCCTGCGTGCCGCGCTCGCCGGCTGGGCGGGTTCCCCGGCCGCCGCCGAGGCCGCGCTCGTCGCGGCCGGGATCTCACCCCAGGCGAGGGGCGAGTCGCTGACGGTGGAGGAATTCGCGCGTATCGCCGAGCACAGGACCGCGTACGCGTCGGAGCACGAGGGGGATTCGGGCAAGTGAGCGTCACCGTACGGGTACCTGCCAAGGTCAACGTCCAGCTGGCCGTCGGCGGCGTCCGGGACGACGGGTACCACGACCTGGCCAACGTCTTCCTCGCCGTCGGGCTGTACGACGAGGTCACCGTCACCCCCGCCGAGTCGCTGACCGTCAGCTGCTCGGGCCCGGACGCGGACCAGGTCCCACTGGACCGGACCAACCTCGCCGCCCGTGCCGCCGAACTGCTCGCCGCCCGGCACGGCATCGACCCGGCCGTCCACATCCACATCGCCAAGGACATCCCCGTCGCCGGCGGTATGGCGGGCGGCAGCGCCGACGGCGCGGGTGCGCTGCTTGCCTGCGACGCGCTGTGGCGGCTGGACTCGCCGACACCGGAACTCCTCGACATCTGCGCCGAGCTCGGCAGCGATGTGCCGTTCAGCCTGGTCGGAGGTGCGGCACTGGGCACCGGCCGGGGGGAGCGGCTCACCGGCCTGCCGGTCGGCGGTGCCTTCCGCTGGGTGTTCGCCGTCGCCGACGGGGGGCTGTCGACGCCCGCCGTGTACCGGGAGTTCGACCGGCTGCACGAGGGCGTGGACGTGCCCGCCCCGGTCGCGTCGTCGACGCTGCTCGACGCCCTGCGCAGCGGGGACGCGGTCGCCCTGGCCGGTGCGCTGGTCAACGATCTGCAGTCCGCAGCGCTCTCCCTGCGCCCGTCCCTCGCGGACACGCTGACGGCCGGTACACAGGCGGGGGCACTCGCCGGACTGGTCTCCGGCTCGGGGCCGACCACGGCCTTCCTTGCGAAGGACGAGACGGCGGCGCAGCAGATCGCCGATGCCCTGCTCGCCTCCGGCACCTGCCGTGCCGCGCGCGTCGCCTCGTCCCCGGCCCGGGGTGCGACACTGCTCCGGCGCCGTGAAGAAGCGCTGTGACGGGGGACTCTCCCGTCGCATCCACTCGTTCACGGAGCACCGGATACTCATACCGGAGTTGAGTACGGGGGCGCTGACGCCCCGGGGGTCCCCGGCGCCAACGTAGCCGTATGGGATCAAGTGTTCGTGAGCTCGCCGAGGCCACCCCGGACACCCGGGACCGCTATGTCGATCTGCTGCGGGTCGCGTCGCTGGGGACGGTGGTGCTCGGCCACTGGCTGATGGCCGCCGTCACGGCCGACGGTGTGGGCAATCTGCTCGCCGTAGTTCCGGAGTTGCAGATCCTCACCTGGGCCCTGCAGATCATGCCGGTGTTCTTCTTCGTCGGCGGCTTCTCGCACGCGCTGTCGTACCGCTCGCTGCGCCGGGGGCAGCCCCGGAGGGCACCGGTGTACGCGGTGTTCCTGCGCGCCCGGTTGCGGCGGCTGCTGCGGCCCACGATGGTCTTCATCGGCGTCTGGGGAGCCGTGGCCTCGGCCGTGCAGCTCCTCGGCGGGGGCGACGGGCTGACCGGGGTGTCGCTCCGGCTCGTGGCCCAGCCGCTGTGGTTCATCGGGATCTATCTGGCGATGGTGGCCTTCACCCCGCCGCTGCTCCGGCTGCACGAGCGGTACGGCTGGGGAGCGTTCGGGGCGCTCGCGGGCGGCGCGGCCTTCGTGGACGTGCTTCGATTCGCGTACGGGGTCCCCTTCGTGGAGTTCCTGAACTTCGGCTTCGTCTGGCTCGCCGTGCACCAGCTGGGCTTCCTGCGGGCGGACGGCCGGCTGCGGTCGCCGTCCGTGCTCGCCCTGGGCGGTCTGGCCGGAGCTGCCGCACTCGTGGCCGTCGGCCCGTATCCGCTCTCCATGGTCGGCATGCCGGGCGAGAAGGTGTCGAACATGGCCCCGCCCACCTTCGCCCTCCTCTGCCACGGCCTGTGGCTCGTCGGAGCGGTCGAACTGCTGCGGGGACCCGGGGCGCGGTTCGTGGCCCGGCCGAGGGTGTGGCGCACGGTCGTCGCCGCCAACGGCATCGCCATGACCGCCTTCCTGTGGCACCTCACCGCCCTGCTCGGGGTCTACGGCGCCCTCCTTGCCGCGGGGGTTCCGCTGCCCGCACCGGCTTCGGCGGCCTGGTGGGCCCACATGCCGCTGCGGATCGCCGCCGCGGTGGCGGTCACTGCTGCCCTCGTCGCCGCCTTCCGCCGTGTCGAGCGGCCCTCGCCGATGCCCTCCACCCCCGGTTCGGGCCCGCTCGCGGCGCTCGGGATCACTCTCTGTCTGTTCGGGGTGCTCGGTCTTTCGACGGTCGGCTTCGGCGGGCTCCTGGAGGGGCACTCGGCCACACTCGTCGCGTTCCCCGTCACCGCCCCGGCCGCCGTGGCGATGACCCTCGGAGGCTGGCTCCTGGTGGAGGGGGCCGGCCGGCGCGGCCGGACCGTCTGACGGGGGCCGCCGGGACCGCGCGGACGGGGCCGCCTCCGCCGACGACTAGGCTGGGAACTCGTTCGATCCCCTCATATGGAGCGTTGATGGCCGTCAACCTGGTCAATGTCGAGGCAGTCAGCAAGGTGTACGGCACCCGTGCCCTGCTCGACGGCGTGTCCCTCGGCGTGTCCGAGGGGGACCGCATCGGAGTCGTCGGGCGCAACGGGGACGGCAAGACCACTCTCATCCGGATGCTCGCCAAGCTGGAGGAGGCCGACACCGGGCGCGTCACCCACAGCGGCGGGCTGCACATCGGGGTGCTCACCCAGCACGACTCGCTCGACCCCGGCGCCACCATCCGGCACGAGGTCATCGGTGACCTCGCCGACCACGAGTGGGCGGGCAACGCCAAGATCCGCGATGTGCTCACCGGGCTGTTCGGCGGTCTGGACCTGCCCGGCTTTCCGCAGGGCCTCGACACCGTCATCGCCCCGCTCTCCGGTGGTGAGCGACGCCGGATCGCGCTCGCCAAGCTGCTCATCGCGGACCAGGACCTGATCGTCCTCGACGAGCCCACGAACCACCTCGACGTGGAGGGCATCGCCTGGCTCGCCCGCCATCTCCCGGCGCGCCGCTCGGCCCTCGTCTGTGTCACGCACGACCGCTGGTTCCTCGATCAGGTCTGCACCCGTATGTGGGACGTCCAGCGCGGCACGGTCTACGAGTACGAGGGCGGCTACTCGGACTATGTCTTCGCGCGCGCCGAGCGCGAGCGCATCGCCGCGACCGAGGAGACCAAGCGGCAGAACCTCGTCCGCAAGGAGCTGGCATGGCTGCGGCGGGGTGCCCCCGCCCGCACGTCGAAGCCGCGCTTCCGCGTCGAGGCCGCCAATGAGCTGATCAAGGACGTGCCGCCGCCGCGCGACACGTCCGAGCTGATGAAGTTCGCCTCGTCCCGGCTCGGCAAGACCGTGTTCGACCTGGAGAACGTGACCGTCCAGGCGGGACCGAAGGTGCTGCTCAAGCATCTGACGTGGCAGCTCGGCCCCGGCGACCGGATCGGTCTCGTGGGGGTGAACGGTGCGGGCAAGACCTCGCTGCTGCGCGCCATGGCCGAGGCGGCCCGCAGCGACGGCGAGAAGCAACCGAGCTCTGGTCGGATCGCCACCGGCAGGACCGTGAAGCTGGCCTATCTCTCCCAGGAGGTTGCCGAACTCGACCCGGCCCTGCGGGTGCTGGAGGCCGTCCAGCAGGTGCGCGACCGTGTCGACCTCGGCAAGGGCCGGGAGATGACGGCGGGGCAGCTCTGCGAGCAGTTCGGCTTCTCGAAGGAGAAGCAGTGGACGCCGGTCGGCGATCTCTCGGGCGGTGAGCGGCGCCGGCTCCAGCTGCTGCGGCTTCTCATGGACGAGCCGAACGTGCTCTTCCTCGACGAGCCCACCAACGACCTGGACATCGAGACACTCACCCAGCTCGAGGACCTGCTCGACGGCTGGCCGGGGTCGATGATCGTCATCTCCCACGACCGTTTCTTCGTCGAGCGGACGACGGACCGGGTGTTCGCGCTGCTCGGCGATGGCGCGCTGCGGATGCTGCCACGCGGTATCGACGAATACCTCGAGCGCCGGCAGAAGATGATCGAGGCCGCGGCTCCTTCGCCGTCCGCGGCGCCCGCCAAATCCGCGGCTCCGGAGAAATCCGCCGCTGACGTACGCGCAGCGAAGAAGGAACTCCAGAAGATCGAGCGTCAGTTGGACAAGGTCTCCGACAAGGAGAGCAAGCTGCACTCGCAAATCGCCGAAAACGCCACCGACTTCGAGAAGGTGGCGAAACTCGACGCGGAGCTGCGTGAACTCGCAGATGAGCGCGAAGGGTTGGAGATGCGCTGGCTGGAGCTCGCCGAGGACGCCTGAACGGGCGCGCGGAGAAGGTGTACAGAGCCGGTAACGGCGGCATCACGGGCCGGTCCTCCCTTGGGTACAGGGGCGGACCGGCCCGGCTTTTGGCGTCACCCGAGTGATACAAAGAAGGCCCGCTCGAATGACGTAACGTTGCGCCATCCACGTCCGATTCGCTCCTTTCCTTACGGCAAATGCCCTGAGGAATCGCGGGGGAGGCCGGTCGGGCTGTGGACCGCACGAAGGGGGGAGCGCTGACATGACTCAGCCGCCCAGCCAGCAACCGCCGCAGGGAGGCCAGGGCCACGAAGGGCCTTCGCCGGACCAGCAGAACCAGGTCCCCCAGGCACCGGGGCAGCCGCCCCAGATGCCGCCGGTCCCGCCCCAGGCCCCTCCGGCGGCCCCGCAGCCCGGTTACGGCTACCCGCAGCAGGCGCCGGGGCAGCCCGGCCCGTACAACCAGCCCGGCCCGTACGGCCAACAGCCCGGCCCGTACAACCAGCCCGGCCCGTACGGCCAGCAGCCGGGTCCGTACGGCCAGCAGCCCGGCCCCTACGGCAGCCCCCAGGGCGGTTACGGCTACCCCAACCAGCCGCAGTACCCCGGCGCCCCCGTCCCGCCGCCTCCCGGCGCGGGCGGCGGAAACCCCTTCAAGGGCAAGCCCGGTGTCGTCATCGGCGCGGCCGTGGCCGCCCTCCTGGTGGTCGTCGGCGGCGGCACCTGGTTCGCGCTGAGCGGCGGTGACGACGACACGAAGCCCAGGGCCAAGCAGAGCACGGGCCCCCAGCCGACCGGTTCGGAGTCCGTGGACCAGGGCGACGGCAGCGGTGACGGCGGCGGTGACGGCGACAACGGTGAGGAAGACCTCAACGCCGGGCGCAAGCCGGGCGAGGCGAAGGTCCTGTGGCTCGCCAAGAACGACGTCGACCTGCCGCGCAACGGCGCAGAGGTGCACGGTCCGTGGGTCGTCGGCGACACCGTCGTCAAGGGCATGTACAAGGAGCTCGTGGGCTACTCGGCCACCGACGGCAAGAAGAAGTGGACCCTTCCTTTCCCTGCCGAGCTGTGCGCCGCGGCGCCGCAGACCACGACCGACGGCAAGCTGGTCGTCGCCTACAAGGACGCCGAGGGCGACAAGGCCAACTGCACCCAGGTGCAGATGGTCGACGCCAACACCGGCAAGGGCGGCTGGAAGAAGACCATCGTCAAGAAGGGACTGTGGGACTTCACCTCCGACATCACGCTGGCCATCAGCGGTGGCACCGTGACCGCGGCCCGCACCGGCAACGCCGAAGCGTTCCGGGTCAGCGACGGCAAGGAGCTGTTCGGCAAGCTGCCGGGCAACTGCCAGCCGCAGGCGTTCGCCGGCGGTCCCAAGCTGATCGCCGCCGAGACCTGTCCGACGAGCGGCGGCAAGTCCCAGGAGCAGGTCCAGGAGCTCGATCCGGTCACCGGCAAGGCCAGGTGGACGTACCCGGTCAAGGCGGGCTGGGAGGTGGACAAGGTCTACTCGGTGAACCCGCTGGTGATCTCCCTGACCCACCGCGAGGACAAGAAGTGGAGCGTCATCGCGCTCAACGCGAACGGCACGCCCCGCTCGCAGATCGACGGCGGCAAGGACAAGTACCAGCCCCGCTGCGGTAGTTCCTTCATCGTCTTCGGCGCCCAGCTGGAGGGCTGCACCGGCGTCGCGGCGGACGCCGGCACCTTCTACATGGCGACCGAGGCCCAGACATCCGGCACGGCGCGAACCAACGCGGTGGTCGCCTTCGACCTCGGCACGGGCAAGCGGAAGTGGCGTGCCGAGGCGCCCGAAGGCCGTACCGTGTCGCCGCTGCGGATGGAGGGGGCGAACGTGCTCCTCTACATGGAGCCCTCGTACGACCAGGGTGGCGCGGTCGCGACCCTGGCGCCGACGGGCGGCAAGCCGAAGGTCATCCAGCAGCACTCCGCGTCCACCGTGTCGGCCGAGCGCGACTTCTGGTCGCCGAAGATGGTCTACCAGGACGGCCGGTTCTACATCGCCAGCGGCCGGGTCTCCGCGACCAGCGACGCCGAGGAGAAAGAGACCAAGACGATCATGGCCTTCGGGAAGTAGAGGCCCCGGAAACCGATGACTCATCACCATCATCCACCGACTCCGCCTGGACACAACCAGCCGGGCCCCCAGGCGCCGCAGGCGGGTCCCTACGGCAGCCTGAACCCGTACGGAGGCACTCAGGCGCCGGGCCCCGTGCCTCCCGGACCGGCCATGCCCGCCGCTCCGGCCCGGCGGCGGCTCACCGGCCGGCCCGCGATGCTGCTCGCCGCGGGCCTGGCCGCACTGCTGGCGGTCGGCGGCGGCACCTGGTTCGCCCTGTCCGGCGACGACGACAGGACCGCCGTCACCGCGAAGGACAAGAAGCCCGCGGCAGGGGCCAGTCCGAGCCCTTCCGGGAGCGCTCGCGGAGGACAGAAGGCGGACGACGTACCGCCCGGTTCCTCGGCACCCGACGCCGCCGTGGCCGCCCGCCTCAACACCGGTCGCAAGCCCGGCGACGCCAAGGTGCAGTGGTACCGCGCCAACGATGTGGACGTGCCCGCTCTGGGCGGCGATGTGTTCGGCCCCTGGATCGTCGGGGACACCGTCGTCACCGCCATGTACCGCACGATCACGGCCCATTCGGTGGCCGACGGCACCCTCAAGTGGAGCCTGCCGCTGGGCACCGGTATCTGCCGGGCCCCACAGCACGCCTCTCCGGACGGGAAGATCGTCATCGCCGTGGAGGAGCAGCCAGGCAAGGACGGCGACGAGTGCCGCTCGCTGCGGATGATCGACCTCCGTACGGGCAAGCAGGGCTGGCAGCAGAAGATCGTCAAGGAGGGCAACTTCGACTGGTTCGACGAGTACTCCATCACCATCACGGGGAACACCGTCACCGCCGGCCGGCACGACCACTCGACCGCCTACCGGCTCAGCGACGGCAAGCAGATGTTCGGCCGCTGGAAGGACAGCACCTGCCAGCCGTACGCGTACGCGAGTGACGGGACGACACTCGCCGCCGCCGTCGCCTGCCCGTTCAAGAACAAGGACCACACCAAGCCGCAGGAGGAGGTCCACGGGATCGACCCGGCAACCGGAGCCTCCCGGTGGAAGTACCGGCTGCCCGTCGGCTACGCGGTCGACCACGTCTACTCGGTCAAGCCCCTGGTCGTCTCGGCCACCGACCAGGCGGGCAACAGGCACGGTGTGCTCGTGCTCAATGACAACGGGACGAAGCGCAGCTCGCTCAAGGGGAATGACCAGTACGCCACCGGGTGCGCCGACGCGCTGTCCGACGAAGGCAATCTGCAGTCCTGTCAGGTGGTCGTGGACGGCAACACCCTCTACATGGCCACTGCCGAGGCGAGCCTGCGCAAGGGCAACGAGATCGTCGCCTTCAACCTGGACACCGGTACCGAGGTGCGGCGCATCAAGGCCCCCGGCAGGCACACGATCATGCCCCTGCGCATGGAGGGGAAGAACCTGATCGTCCACACCAGGGCGACCCTGGACGAGAAGGCGTCGGGTGCGGTGGCCTCCGTGGCGCCGGGCGGTACCCGGCCGCGCGACCTGCTCCGGTTCCCGCTGCGGACCGCCGACACCGAGTGGCGGTTCTCCAGCCCCAGGACGGTGTACGAGAACGGCCGCTTCATTCTCGTGAACCACAGCATCACCGGCATGGACGACGAGAAGGAGAAGGAGAGTCCGACGATGATGGCCATCGGCGAGTGATCCCGCCCGGGTGCACGCCCCGGACCCGGCCCCCCGACTCCCTTCCCTGCAGAGGTACCCACGCATGACACAGCCACCACAGCCGCCGAACCAGCCCCAGCAGCCGCCGAACCAGCCGCCGAACCAGCCCCAGCAGCCACCGCAGGGCGGCTTCGGCGCACCGCAGGACCCTCCCCCCGGCGGGTTCGGCGCGCCCACTCCGCCGCCGGACCCGGGTTACGGCTATCCCGGGACGCCCCCGCCGGGCCAGCCCGCCGGGTACGGCTATCCCCAGGCGCCGGGCCAGTCCATGGGCCAGCAGCCGTACGGCAACGGCTACGGCTACCCCGGTCAGCAGCCCGTACAGCCGCAGTATGCGCCTCCACCCGGGCCGGGGAAGAAGCTCAGCACCCAGGCGCAGATCATCATTGCTGCGGTCGTCGCGGTGGTCCTGATCGTCGGCACCGGCATCTGGTACGCCTCCACCAAGGGTGACGGGGACGCGAACAACCAGGCGCGGAACGGCTCGCAGCAGACGAAGGGCGACGGGGACAAGCCCGCGGGCGGGACCGAGAAGGTCCCGTCCGACCCCAAGTCGAAGACGCTGGTCAACGTTCCCCAGCCCAAGGTCGAGGACCTCGTGGACGTCGGGGGCTCCTGGCTCACCGACACGGTCTATGCCAAGTCCGACGTACTCAAGGTCGTCGGCTACGAGCTGACCAGCGGAAGTGTGAAGTGGACGCTCCCGCTCCAGGGTCAGGTCTGCGGCGCTTCCAGGCATGTCGCCGGAAACAGGACCGCGATCCTCTTCGAGCCCTCCAAGCGCAAGAACAAGAACGACCACAAGGACTGCTCCGAGGTCGGCGTCATCGACCTCGACGCGGGCAGGATGGTGTGGAGCGAATCCGCCAAGGGCGCCAACAGCGGTGACCAGAAGGTCGACTTCCAGGAGGTCACCATCAGCGGGAGCACCGTCGCCGCCGGCGGGCTCCAGGGCGGCGCGGCCTGGAACCTCGCCGACGGCAAGAGCCTGTGGACGCCCACGGCAGACAACAACGCCTGCTACGACGCCGGCTACGGAGGCGGCGAGGCCCTCGCGGCGGTGCGCAAGTGCGGCGACTACGACAACCGGTACCTGCTCATCCAGAACCTGAACCCGAAGACGGGCGCGCCCCTGTCCACGTACAAGATGCCCGCCGGTGTCGAGTACGCGAGCATCGTGTCCACCAAGCCGCTGGTCGTCGCCGCCGACGTCGGTGACACCGCGGGTGACGGCAGCGGTATCTCGGACTACTTCTCCATCGACGAGAAGACCGGCAAGCTGAAGGTGAAGATCGCGGCGGACGCCGATCGGTACGGTGCGGAGTGCCGCTCCACCGAGGTCGAGTCGTGCCATCTGGCGGTCGTCGGCAACGGCCGGCTGTACCTGCCCACCGAGGAGCACGAGGGCACCGGCGAGTACGGCGACACCAACGAGATCGTCTCGTTCGACCTCACCACCGGGAAGGCGACGGCGGACAAGGCCGATGCGGGCGACCGGTACACGCTGTTCCCGCTGCGCATGGACGGCTCCGACATCATCGCCTACAAGTGGCCGCCGTACGACAGGGGCGGACGGATCGTCAGCATCGACTCACGGACGATGAAGCAGACCGTGCTCATGGAGAACCCGGGCGAGGAGAGCATCCGCGACGCGGAGACCAGCTTCTCGGTGGACGACGCGGAGGTCCTGTACGGAAACGGCCGGCTGTTCCTGGCCGAGACGCTCATCAGCAAGCCGTACAGCGACGACGCCAGCCGCAAGGACTATCTGTTCGTCTCCTACACCACCGGCTGATGTGCCGGGGCGCGGTACCGCCCGTGGATCCGTGCGGTACCGCGCCCCGTCATCGCTCTTCGTGCCGCCCCGCTATGAGATCGACGAGTCGTCGAACGGCGCGTTCATCACCTTCGAGGCGTGGCAGCTCTGGATGACGTTGTTGCTGGCCTTGATCTTGCAGACCTCGAACCAGGCGCTCTTGATCCAGCCGCCGGGCTGGGCGTACGTCACCCAGCCGGCCTCGTCCTGCCCGCTGGGGATGGTGCGCATCTTCCAGGTGATCCTGCCCGCTGCGCCGTCCGTGACGAGGCGGACGCCAATGGCGTAGCCGTCCGTGGCCTTGTCCTTGACGTGGATCTGCACCGGGTCGAGCCGGTACGGGTTGAGCCTCCAGCCCAGAACCACGTTGCCCCAGTAGGCGGATGCCGAGACGGTTTCCTCGGTCCTGTTCGAGGCCGCGGCGGCGGGGCTCGCCATGAGCGGGGTGACCACGGCTGCCAGCGCTGCGGCCGTGGCGACCAGGCTCTTCCTGAAACGCAAGACTTCTCCCTGATATGTGTTCGTACGCAGGATCGGCACTTTACCCGCTCTTCGGGAGTATTCGATTAGGCGTCAACTCACCGCGGATCTGCCCGCATTAGGCATTCTGGGGGGCTTCTGGCACGTAAGGGGCGCGCAACGTCGAACAAGCGTGTAGCTTGCCGGGTCAGTAGGGCTGGGGGGCCGGGGGGCCGACTCCAGGGGTTATGGGGGGAGTTGCTCGATGGGTGTGCGGCTCGTGGTGGTCGACGATCACCGACTGCTCGCCGAGGCACTCGCGTCGGCGCTGAAGCTGCGCGGGCACCGTGTGCTCGCGGCGGCGGCGCCGACGGCGGGGGCGGCCGAACTCGTCGTCTCCAGGGCACCGGAGGTGTGCCTGCTGGGAACGGCGACACCGGCGGAGCCAGGGGTCTTCGAGCCGATCGTGCGGATCAAGCGGGAGCGCCCGCAGATGGCGGTGATCGTGCTGGGCCCCGTTCCGTCGCCGCGCGGGATCGCGGCGGCGTTCGCGGCCGGTGCGTCCGGCTACGTACGCCACGACGAGCGGATCGAAGGCGTCGAGCGGGCCATGATGAAGGCCCGTTCGGGCGAGGCGGCGGTGGCGCCCCAGTTGCTCCAGGGCGCCTTCACCGAGCTGCTCAATCCGGCTGCCCAGCCGGACGACGAGGGCCAGCGGCTGCTCCAGATGCTCACGCCGCGGGAGGTGGAGGTGCTGGTCCGGGTGGCGGAGGGTGAGGACACCCGGCAGATCGCGTCGGGCATGGGCATAGCCCCCAGTACGGCCCGTACGCATGTCCAGCGTGTGCTCATGAAACTGGGCGTGGGCTCCCGTCTGGAGGCCGCCGCGCTGGCGGCCCGCACGGGACTGCTGGACCGCGCGCCGGTGCCCCGCCAGGGTGCGGCCGAACCTCCCGAAGGGCACTGACCGGCCGCCCTGGACCGCACGCACCGGCCGGCCGGCCCAGGCTGAGCGCACTGACCGGCCTGCCGGCCCGAACTGTGCGCACTGACCGGACGCCCTGGACCGCACGCACCGGCCGGCCGTCCGGCCCGTACATCGGGCGAACTCGGCTGCCGCGGCATGCCCATTGACGTGATCTGTTCGGTCGTGCTTCTTTGTGTGGGCTTCTGTTTGCTTGTGTCCATGGGAGGAGAGCCGGTGTGAAGAAGACGGCGACCAGGCTCGCCGACGGCCGGGAGCTGCTCTACTACGACCGCCGTGACGACACCGTCAGGGAAGCCGTCGACCGGCGGCCGCTCGACACCGTGGCCACCACCGCCGAGATCCGCCACGACCCACTGCTCGGCGACGCGGTCGCCGTCGCCTCCCACCGCCAGGGCCGTACCTACCACCCGCCCGTCGGCGAGTGCCCCCTCTGTCCGTCCCGGGACGGCTGGCTCAGCGAGATCCCCGACAGCGACTACGACGTCGTCGTGTTCGAGAACCGCTTCCCCTCACTCGCCGGGGACTCCGGCCGCTGCGAAGTCGTCTGCTTCACCCCCGACCACCACGCCTCGTTCGCCGCTCTCACCGAGGAGCGGACGGCCCTCGTCCTGGACGTCCTGACCGACCGCACCGCGGAACTCTCCGGGCTCCCGCAGGTCAGACAGGTGTACTGCTTCGAGAACCGGGGCGCGGAGATCGGCGTGACGCTGGCTCATCCGCACGGGCAGATCTATGCGTATCCCTTCGTCACCCCCCGTACCGCCCTCATGCAGCGGTCGGTCGCCGGACACCTCGCCGCCACAGGCCGCAATCTCTTCGACGACACCGTCGAGCGGGAGCTCGCCGACTCCGTCCGGGTGGTTCTGGAAGGTGCGCACTGGGTGGCGTTCGTCCCGTACGCGGCGCGCTGGCCGTACGAGGTCCATCTCTATCCGCGGCGCAGGGTGCCGGATCTGCTGGGGCTCGACGGCGCGGCGCGCACAGAGTTCCCACAGGTCTATCTGGAACTCTTGAGGCGCTTCGACCGGATCTTCGGTGCGGACGCGCTGCCGACGCCGTACATCGCCGCCTGGCACCAGGCGCCGTTCGGTGACGGACAGCGAGGTGATTTCGCACTGCACCTCGAGCTTTTCACCGTCCGCCGCACTTCCGGAAAGCTGAAGTTCCTCGCCGGTTCCGAGTCCGGCATGAGCGTGTTCACCAACGATGTGCGGCCCGAGGCGGCGGCCCAGCGACTGCGAGAGGTAGCGAGCACATGAGCAAGTACCTGGTGACGGGTGGTGCCGGCTATGTCGGCAGTGTCGTGGCCGCTCATCTGCTGGAGGCGGGGCACGAGGTGACCGTGCTCGACGACCTCTCCACGGGCTTTCGCGAGGCAGTGCCGGACGGTGCCTTGTTCATCGAGGGCCGCGTCCAGGACGCCGCCCGCTGGCTCGGCCCCTCGTACGACGGCGTGCTCCACTTCGCCGCGTTCTCGCAGGTCGGCGAGTCGGTCGTGAACCCGGAGAAGTACTGGCTGAACAACGTCGGCGGGACCACCGCGCTGCTTGCCGCGATGCGCTCCGCAGGAGTGCGCAAGCTGGTCTTCTCGTCCACGGCCGCCACCTACGGGGAGCCGCTCCGCACGCCGGTCACCGAGGCCGCACCGACGGCCCCGACCAGCCCGTACGGTGCGTCCAAACTGGCCGTCGACCACATGATCGGCGGGGAGTGCACCGCGCACGGGCTGGCCGCGGCGTCGCTGCGCTA
Organism: Streptomyces sp. NPDC043861; assembly: GCF_056435905.1. Taxonomy (NCBI): domain Bacteria; kingdom Bacillati; phylum Actinomycetota; class Actinomycetes; order Kitasatosporales; family Streptomycetaceae; genus Streptomyces; species Streptomyces sp. NPDC043861. Next base: position 427,508 of record NZ_JBWKDP010000004.1, read on the forward strand.
CTTCAACGTGGCCGGCGCCTACGGCAGCTGCGGCGAGCGTCATGACCCCGAGTCGCACCTCATTCCGCTCGTCCTCCAGGTCGTACTCGGTGCGCGGGAGTCGATCTCGGTCTACGGCGACGACTACCCGACCCCCGACGGCACCTGTGTGCGTGACTACATCCATGTCGCCGACCTGGCCGAGGCACATCTGCTCGCCATGGACAGGATCACCCCGGGCGAGCATCTGATCTGCAACCTGGGCAACGGCAACGGCTTCTCGGTCCGTGAGGTCATCGAGACCGTGCGCAAGGTGACGGGCCACGCCGTCCCCGAGGTGTCCGCGGGCCGCCGCGCCGGTGACCCGGCCGTGCTGGTCGCCTCCGCCGCCACCGCGCACGAGCTGCTGGACTGGAGCCCCTCCCGGGCGGACCTCGCGGGCATCGTCGCGGACGCGTGGGAGTTCGCGCGCGAGAGGCGGCAGAGGGCGACGCCGGGGTGAGCGTCGCCGGCCGGTTCAGGGAGCTCTACGGGTACGCCCCCGAAGGTGTGTGGGCCGCGCCCGGCAGGGTCAATCTGATCGGTGAGTACACCGACTTCAACGACGGCTTCGTGCTGCCACTCGCCCTTCCGCACACCGTCGTCGCGGCGGTGGCGCGGCGCTCCGACGGAGTACTGCGCGTCCACTCGGCCGATCTGGAGCAGGGCGTCGTGGAACTGGCGGCCGACCGACCGGCACCCCACCCCGACTCGGCCTGGGCCGCGTACCCGGCCGGCGTGCTCCGGGCACTGCGGGAGGCCGGGCACCAGGTCACCGGGGCGGACATCCATCTCGCGGCCACCCTGCCCGCCGGCGCGGGGCTCTCCTCGTCGGCGGCACTGGAGGTCGTCGTCGCGGTCGCCCTGAACGATCTCCATGGACTCGGTCTGGGGCGGGAGCGGCTGGCGCTGCTCGCGCAGCGCGCGGAGAACGCGTTCGTGGGCGTTCCGTGCGGGGTCATGGACCAGATGGCGTCGGCCTGCTGCATCGAGGGCCACGCCCTCTTCCTCGACACCCGTGACCTCACCGCTCGTCAGGTCCCCTTCGATCCGGGGGCAAAGGGCCTGTGCCTCCTGGTGGTCGACACCCGTGTCCGGCACACGCTCGGGGACGGCGCGTACGCGCAGCGGCGCGCCGGGTGCGAGAACGGTGCGCGGGCGCTCGGTGTACGCACGCTGCGCGAGGTCCCGTACGCACAATTGCCCGACGCCCTCGCGCGTTTGGGCGACGAAACGACTCGCCGGTACGTCCGTCATGTCGTGACCGACAACCACCGCGTGGAGCGGACGGTCGCGCTCCTCGACGCTGGTGACCTCCGTGCCGTCGGTCCGGTCCTCACGGAAGGGCATGCCTCGCTCCGGGACGATCTGCGCGTCTCCTGCGAGGAGCTGGACCTGGCGGTCGCCACGGCGAACGCGGCCGGCGCGCTCGGTGCGCGGATGACCGGCGGCGGTTTCGGCGGTTCGGCGGTCGTCCTGGTCGAGCAGGACACGACCGAAGCGGTGACCGAGGCGGTCGAGGACGCCTTCGCGGCGGCGGGACACGGCGCGCCGAGGATCCTCCGCGCGGTCCCCTCGGGCGGTGCGCGCCGCATCGCGTGAGGGGAAGGAGCGGGTGTGCAGTCGACCGTCCGACCGGGAATCGGATCGATCTCTGTCAACTTCCGTCTCAGTTCAGAACATCAGGCACACGCCAAACACCCTGGCCGACCAGTTCTGCAAATGCCCTTCCCCTCCCGGCACCCGGCCCTACTCTGATGCACAGCACCGGTGGGGGCCGGTGCCGGTCAGGGGGCGAGACGGTCGGGTACGTCGCCCGGGGGCGGGGTAGCAGTCAAGGGCACGGCGGCGGCCGTGGGACTGCGTACGACTTTGTTCCCGCGCGCCGTACCCGCGCTATTCGGAGTCCGCCGGAAAGCGCAGTTGGGGGTGTCTGTGGTTCGTATCCGGGTCCTTGTGGTCGATGACCACCGGATCTTCGCCGAGTCTCTCGCCGCGGCTCTCGCGGCGGAGCCGGACGTCGACGTGGCCGCGGCAGGCAGCGGCCCGGCCGCGCTGCGCTGTCTGGAGCGCGCGGCGGCGGACGGCCGCAGATTCGATGTGATGCTGGTCGACGCCGACCTGGGTGTGGCCCCCGCGCCGGCCGCCCCGGTGGTCGCGCGCGCCGTCCCCGACAACGGGGAGGGCGGCTTCGTCGACGGCATCTCCCTGGTGGCGGCGGTCCGTTCGGCCAGGCCGGCGGTCCGCTCGGTGGTGCTGGCGGAGAAGGACGACCCTCGTAGGGCCGCGCTCGCGCTCCAGGCGGGGGCCTCGGGCTGGGTGGCCAAGGACTGTTCTCTGCAGCGGCTGCTCACGGTGATCCGCGGAGTCCTCCGCGAGGAGACGCATCTGCCGCCGGCGCTGCTCACCGGCGTACTGCGGGAGCTGACCGCCGCGCGCAAGCACCGTACCGAGAGCGAGCGGCTCGTCGAGTCCCTCACCCCGCGCGAGCGCGAGGTGTTGCGCTGCATGGTGGCGGGCCTCGGCCGCAAGGCGGTCGCGGAGCGTCTCTTCCTCTCTCCGCACACGGTCCGCACCCATATGCAGAACGTGCTGGGGAAGTTGGGCGTGCACTCCACCCTCGCGGCGGTGGCGCTGGCGCGCCGGGCCGGGGTCGGCCCCGCCGAGCTGGACCTGCCGGCAGTGGGCAGCGCCGGGTAGCAGCAGGGCACCGGGCGGGACCGGGCGCGGGTGACCGCGGGGTCCCGCCCGTTCGTGCGTCCTCAGCCGGGGACGTTGTCGAACGGCGCCGTCAGGCGGCGCAGCAGTGCAGCGAGCTCGCCGCGCTGAGCGCGGGAGAGCTCGGCAAGGATGGCCCGCTCCTGGGCGAGCAGCCCGGCGAGCGCCTGATCGGCACGGTCACGGCCTTCGGGGGTGAGCCGCACCAGCACCCCGCGCCGGTCGCTCGGATCGGGCAGTCGCTCGACCAGGCCCTTCTTCGCCAGCCGGTCGATGCGGTTGGTCATCGTGCCGGAGGTCACCAGGGTCTGCGTCAGCAGCTGTCCGGGGGAGAGCTGATAGGGCGCCCCCGCACGCCGGAGCGATGTCAGTACGTCGAACTCCCAGGGCTCCAGGCTGTGCTCGGAGAACGCGAGCCGACGGGCACGGTCGAGATGCCGGGCCAGTCTGGAGATACGGCTGAGCACCTCGAGTGGTTCCACGTCGAGGTCGGGGCGCTCACGGCGCCATGCAGCAACCAGTCGGTCGACCTCGTCCTCCATGACGATCAGTGTAGTTGGTCTGTCGACGTGAAGTCTCTTGACATCAAGATATATTTGGCTGGACTATTGGGCATGGTCGGGCCGGAACCTCGTTCCGCTTGGCTGTTCCATTCCAGCAAGGGGGCTAGAAGATGCATTCCGCACCAACCTGGGATCCGCAGCAATACCTCCGCCACTCGGGGCATCGGGCCCGACCGTTCCTCGATCTTCTCTATCGGATACCTGAACTACCGCATAACGGGCATTCCGCCCGGATTGCCGACATCGGCTGCGGGCCCGGCAATGTGACCGCCCTGCTCGCCGACCGCTGGCCGGAGGCCCGCATCACCGGCCTCGACCTCTCCCCGGAGATGCTCGACCGCGCCGAGAAGGAGTACGCGGGGACCACCCCCGGCGGTGGCCGGCTCGACTTCCGCCTCGCCGACGCCGCTCACTGGACTCCCGACGAGCCGTACGACCTGATCGTCTCCAACGCGGCACTGCAGTGGGTGCCCAGCCACCCGGAATCCTTCTCCGCCTGGATCGAGGGCCTCGCCCCCGGCGGCACGTTCGCCTTCCAGGTGCCCGGGAACTTCACCTCGCCCAGCCACGCCCTGCTCGGCGAACTCTGCGACTCACCGCAGTGGCACGAGCGCCTCGGCGAACACGGCCGTCGCTTCGTCCACGTCCTGGAACCCGCCGACTATCTGGTGCGCCTGGCCGACCTCGGCTGCGCGACCGACGTCTGGGAGACGACGTACTCCCAGCTCCTCCAGGGTGAGGATCCGGTCCTCGACTGGGTGAAGGGCACAGCCCTGCGCCCGGTGCTCACCGCGCTGCACGGTGACGACGAGGCCATCGGTGAATTCCTCGACCAGTACCGCGATCTGCTGCGCAAGGCATATCCGCCGGGGCCGCACGGCACCGTGTTCCCGTTCCGCAGGATCTTCGCCGTGGCACGCAAACCGCGATAGCCGACTTTCGATCGAAAAGGGGGACATGGTGCTGACCGCTGTCGACCACGTTCAGCTCGCCGCACCGCCCGGTACCGAGGACGCCCTGCGCGCCTACTACGCCGGAGCGCTCGGCATGACCGAAATTCCCAAGCCACCGGTTCTCGCCGCGCGCGGTGGCTGCTGGTTCCAGGCAGGGGCCGTCCAGCTCCATCTCGGGGTCGAGCAGGACTTCCGCCCGGCCCGGAAGGCGCATCCAGGTCTGCGCGTCACCGGTATAGAGGCCTACGCCGACCGCCTCGTGTCCCACGGCGCCGAGGTCGTCTGGGACCACGACCTTCCCGGTCACCGCCGCTTCTACTCCGAGGACCCGGTCGGGAACCGGCTGGAGTTCCTCGAGCCGGTGCGGTGACCGGCTTACGCCTGGTCGGCGGTCGGTCCGCCAACGGCAACGGACCGCCGACCGGGCCACCGGCGATTCCCCGGCTTCCCCGGTTCCCATCGTTGAGGCGATCCCCCGGGCCCGAAAGCGATCCGGCGCACGCCCTCTGCGGCTCAGCTCTTGCGATGGCCTATCAGACGCGGCTTCTGCTCCAGGCCGTCGAGGCCGTGCCAGGCCAGATTCACCAGATGCGCCGCGACCTCGGCCTTCTTCGGCTTGCGGACGTCCAGCCACCACTGGCCGGTCAGGGCGACCATCCCCACCAGTGCCTGCGCATACAGCGGAGCCAGCTTCTGGTCGAAGCCGCGCGCCTTGAATTCCAGGCCCAGGATGTCCTCGACCTGGGTGGCGATATCGCTGATCAGTGAGGCGAAGGTGCCCGTCGACTGGGCAACCGGCGAGTCGCGGACCAGGATGCGGAACCCGTCCGTGTACGACTCGATGTAGTCGAGCAGCGCGAACGCGGCCTGTTCCAGCAGCTCACGCGGGTGCCCTGCGGTGAGCGCCCCGGTCACCATGTCCAGGAGCTGGCGCATCTCGCGGTCCACCACGACGGCGTAGAGCCCCTCCTTTCCGCCGAAGTGTTCGTACACCACAGGCTTGGAGACCCCGGCCTTCGCGGCGATCTCCTCCACGGATGTGCCCTCGAAGCCCTTCTCGGCGAATACCGTGCGGCCGATGTCGAGCAGTTGCTGGCGGCGCTCGGCCCCCGTCATCCGGACTCTGCGCCCGCGCCGGGGCCTCTCGCTGCTGGTACTGCCGTCGATCGCCACGTCCTCAATCATGCCGCCTCTGCGGCCTCCGTCTTGCGCCGGGCGTCGATACGGGACGCGCTCGGCCAGCGGACGTCGTACGCCCAGCCCAGCAGCTCGAACCAGCGGATCAGCCGGGCGCTGGAGTCGATCTGCCCGCGCATCACACCGTGCCGTGCGCTGGTCGGGTCGGCGTGATGCAGGTTGTGCCAGGACTCGCCGCAGGACAGCACGGCCAGCCACCACACATTGCCCGAGCGGTCACGCGACTTGAACGGGCGCTTGCCCACGGCATGGCAGATGGAGTTGATCGACCAGGTGACGTGGTGCAGCAGCGCCACCCGGACCAGGGAGCCCCAGAAGAACGCGGTGAACGCGCCCCACCACGACATCGTCACCAGACCGCCGACCAGGGGCGGGATCGCCAGCGAGACGATCGTCCACACCACGAACTGGCGGGAGACGGCACGAATCGCCGGGTCCTTGATCAGATCCGGCGCGTACTTGTTCTGCGGCGTCTGCTCCTCGTCGAACAGCCATCCGATATGGGCCCACCACAGCCCCTTCATCAGTGCCGGGATCGTCTCGCCGAAGCGCCACGGCGAATGCGGGTCCCCCTCGGCGTCCGAGAACTTGTGGTGCCTGCGGTGGTCCGCCACCCAGCGCACCAGCGGGCCCTCCACGGCCAGCGAGCCCATGACCGCGAGCGCGATCCGCAGAGGGCGCTTCGCCTTGAAGGAGCCGTGCGTGAAGTAACGGTGGAAACCGATCGTGATGCCGTGGCAGCCGATGTAGTACATCGCCACCATCAGGCCGAGGTCGAGCCAGCTCACGCCCCAGCCCCAGGCCAGAGGCACTGCGGCCAGCAGGGCGAGAAAGGGCACCGTGATGAACAGCAGCAGGGCGATCTGCTCGATCGAACGCTTCTTGTCGCCGCCGAGTGTGGCGGAGGGGAAATCGGGGCCGGAGGACTTCCGGGCGTCGTCGATCACATCGGGGCTTGTGGTCATGGGGTGTCCCCTGGGGGGTGAGGTGTGCGAATGGTCCGTGCCTACGGATCCGTAACCTACGGCGTCGTAAGTATGGCAGTGCGAAGCCTCGCGGCAAGAGGGCTGTGGACAACGGCGCAGGAACGGACACCTATCCTGGGTGTCGTCGGACAGCGCGGTCCGCAAGCCTCCCGGAAAACCTCCAGACGTGCTCAAACACTGCAAGGAGCCGCACCTGTGAGCAGTGCCGACCAGACCTCCACCGCCAGCGCCGAGCTGCGCGCCGACATCCGCCGACTGGGCGATCTGCTGGGCGAAACCCTCGTACGCCAAGAAGGACCCGAGCTACTCGATCTCGTCGAACGCGTCCGCGCCCTCACCCGTACGGACGGCGAGGCAGCGGCGACGCTGCTCGGGCAGACCGACCTGGAGACGGCCGCGAAGCTCGTACGCGCCTTCTCCACGTACTTCCATCTTGCCAACGTCAGCGAGCAGGTGCACCGTGGCCGCGAAATGCGCGAGCGGCGCGCCGCCGAGGGCGGGCTGCTCTCCCGCACCGCGGACATGCTCAAGGACGCCGACCCCGAGCACCTGCGCGAAACGGTCCGGAATCTGAACGTCCGGCCGGTGTTCACGGCCCACCCGACCGAGGCCGCACGCCGGTCGGTACTCAACAAGCTCCGGCGCATCGCGGAACTCCTCGAGAACCCGGTCATCGCCGCCGACCGGCGCCGGCACGACCTGCGGCTCGCCGAGAACATCGACCTCGTCTGGCAGACCGACGAGCTCCGCGTCGTCCGCCCCGAGCCCGCTGACGAGGCACGCAACGCCATCTACTACCTCGACGAGCTGCACGCGGGCGCCGTCGGCGACGTTCTCGAGGACCTCGCGGCCGAGCTGGAGCGCGTGGGCGTGGAGCTGCCCTCCGGCACCCGTCCGCTCACCTTCGGCACCTGGATCGGCGGCGACCGCGACGGCAACCCCAACGTCACCCCGGACGTCACCCGCGAGGTGCTGATCCTCCAGCACGAGCACGGCATCACCGACGCCCTGGAGGCGGTCGACTCGCTGCGCGGACTGCTGTCCAACTCCATCAGGTACGCCGGAGCCACCGAGGAACTCCTCGCCTCCCTCCAGAACGACCTGGAGTGCCTGCCCGAGATCAGCCCGCGCTACAAGCGGCTGAACGCCGAGGAGCCCTACCGCCTCAAGGCCACCTGCATCCGCCAGAAGCTGGTCAACACGCGCGAGCGCCTCGCCAAGGGCACGTCGCACGAGGCCGGCCGCGACTACCTCGGCACGGCCGAGCTGCTGCACGACCTGCAACTGATCCAGACGTCGCTGCGCGAGCACCGCGGCGGACTGTTCGCCGACGGTCGCCTGGACCGTACGATCCGCACGCTCGCAGCCTTCGGACTGCAGCTCGCCACCATGGACGTACGGGAACACGCGGACGCCCACCACCATGCACTCGGCCAGCTCTTCGACCGGCTGGGCGAGGAGTCGTGGCGGTATGCCGACATGCCGCGCGACTACCGCCAGAGACTGCTCGCGAAGGAGCTCCGCTCCCGCAGGCCGCTCGCCCCGACCCCGGCGCCCCTCGATGCCGCGGGGGCCAAGACCCTCGGCGTCTTCCACGCCGTGAAGGAGGCCTTCGAGCGGTTCGGACCCGAGGTCATCGAGTCCTACATCATCTCGATGTGCCAGGGCGCGGACGACGTCTTCGCGGCGGCGGTACTCGCACGCGAGGCCGGCCTGATCGACCTGCACGCCGGCTGGGCCAAGATCGGCATCGTGCCGCTGCTGGAGACGACGGACGAGCTGAAGGCCGCGGACGTCATCCTCGACGGGATGCTCGCCGATCCCTCGTACCGCCGCCTCGTCTCGCTGCGCGGCGATGTGCAGGAGGTCATGCTCGGCTACTCCGACTCGTCGAAGTTCGGCGGCATCACCACGTCGCAGTGGGAGATCCACCGGGCCCAGCGCAGGCTCCGCGACGTCGCCCACCGGTACGGGGTGAGGCTGCGGCTCTTCCACGGCCGGGGCGGCACGGTCGGCCGCGGTGGCGGCCCCTCGCACGACGCGATCCTCGCGCAGCCGTGGGGCACGCTGGAGGGCGAGATCAAGGTCACCGAGCAGGGCGAGGTCATCTCCGACAAGTACCTGATCCCGTCCCTGGCACGCGAGAACCTCGAGCTGACGGTCGCCGCCACCCTGCAGGCGTCCGCCCTGCACACCGCGCCGCGGCAGAGCGGCGAAGCACTGGCGCGCTGGGACGCGGCGATGGACACGGTGTCCGACGCGGCGCACGCCGCGTACCGGCGCCTCGTGGAGGACCCGGACCTGCCCGCCTACTTCTTCGCATCCACGCCCGTCGACCAGCTCGCCGACCTCCACCTGGGCTCGCGCCCTTCGCGCCGCCCGGACAGCGGCGCAGGGCTGGACGGCCTGCGGGCCATCCCCTGGGTGTTCGGCTGGACCCAGTCGCGGCAGATCGTGCCGGGGTGGTTCGGAGTGGGCTCGGGACTGAAGGCGCTCCGGGAAGCCGGGCTCGAGTCCGAGCTGGAAGAGATGTACGGACAGTGGCACTTCTTCCGGAACTTCATCTCGAACGTGGAGATGACGCTCGCGAAGACGGATCTGCGGATCGCCCGGCACTACGTGGACACACTGGTGCCGGAGCACCTGAAGCACGTCTTCGAGGACATCGAGGCGGAGCACGAGCTGACGGTCCAGCAGGTGCTGCGGGTGACGGGCGGGAAGGAACTGCTCGACTCCAACCCGGTGCTCCAGCAGACCTTCGCCATCCGGGACGCGTATCTGGACCCGATCTCGTATCTGCAGGTCTCGCTGCTGGCTCGGCAGCGGGCCGCCGCCGAGCGCGGTGAGCCGGCCGACCCGCTCCTGTCGAGGGCACTGCTGCTGACGGTCAACGGCGTCGCGGCGGGCCTGCGCAACACGGGCTGACGTCCGGCCCTGCCACGTCCTTGCCCGCTGCCCGGCCCGGAGGCCGGGCAGCGGTGCGAGGACGTGGTCTTTCCGTCTCACCCCGGGGTGGGGCACCTGCTGCGTCGCCGGCCTGTCCGTCCGCGCCGCCCCGGCGCCGGCCGGCCCTTCGGGTGCAGGGACCAGCCGTGGCGCGCCCGGCGGGCCCGCCCGGGGAACCGCGGGGCTTCCGGGGCCGGGAGCCCTGCGCGGTGGGGGACGACTGCCGCGGCGCTGCGGCGGCGCGCCCGGGAAAGGCTGCCTCCGTATCTGCCGTGCGGCGGCGGACGCTGCCGCGTCGGTGTTCGCGCCGGACCCGGCGGCGGCACTTGACGAGCGACCGGGCCGGGGCGAGCAGGGCGGCCCTGTCGCGGAGAGCCGCGCCGTTGGAGGCACTGGAACCGGTCCGGGCTGGGCGCCCGGGGGCCTCCGGAGGTCCGGGCGCGGACGGGGACGGGCATCGGGCCGGGGCCGGACGGAGGCGGCTACGTGCCCGTTGGACGGCAGGATTCCGCGTCCGAGGGCTTTCTCGCCGGGACTGTTGCCCCCGGCTCGTCGGCCGGCTCGCCCGGACGCGTCAGAGCGCGAAGAAGGCCCCGACCAGCAGCGCACCTCCCAACGCCGCCGTGCCCCAGGCCAGCCGGGTCATGCGCAGGCCGCCACCGATGACAAGGGCTGCGAGGAGCAGGGCGCCGCCGAGGGGAAGCCAGGCGTGCAGGCCGCCCGCCCACCCGGTGCGGACCACCTCGTCGGTGCCGGGCTTCACGACGACGTCGAGCTTCGCGCCCTTGCTGACCGCGACCGAGCGCTCGATGGTCATGCCGGTGCGGGCCGCCCCGGGGCCCCGGGGGTCGAACGGGCCCGTGCACGTCTTCTCGCCGCAGCTCGCCACGGTGAGCGTGCCGTGCTCGCGGCCCTTGGCGAGCAGGACGTGCTGGGCGGTGCCCCAGGACGACCAGGCTCCGGCGGCGAGCAGCAGCAGGACGATCAGGACCGTGGCGGTGCGTCGGCCATGGTCGAGCATCCGGCCGGAGGAGTTCCGCTTCATGGGGCGCGATCCTTCGACAACCGACCGCACCTGGTCAACCTCGGACCGGCGCTATGCGTTCCTTGTCAGGAGTTGTACGCACTCTGTGCGCGCTCCAGCCCCTCCGTCACCAGACACTCCACCGCATCGGCGGCCCGGTCCACGAAGTAGTCCAGCTCCTTGCGCTCCGTCGACGAGAAGTCCTTCAGCACGAAGTCCGCGACCTGCATCCGGCCGGGCGGCCGCCCGATGCCGAAACGGACCCGGTGGTAGTCCGCGCCCATCGCCTTCGTCATGGACTTCAGCCCGTTGTGGCCGTTGTCACCGCCGCCCAGCTTCAGCCGCAGCACGCCGTAGTCGATGTCCAACTCGTCGTGGACCGCGACGATGTTGGCGGTCGGCACTTTGTAGAAGTCCCGCAACGCCGTGACCGGGCCGCCCGACAGGTTCATGTACGACATCGGCTTCGCCAGGACCACCCGGCGGTTCGCGGGCCCCGGAGCGCCGATCCGGCCCTCGACGACCTGGGCCTGTGCCTTCGTCGCCCGCTTGAAGTTCCCGCCCATCCGGTCGGCGAGCAGGTCGGCCACCATGAACCCGACGTTGTGGCGGTTCGCCGCGTAGCCGGGCCCGGGATTGCCGAGCCCCACCACGAGCCAGGGGGCGTTCGCGTCCGTCGTCATCTGCTCCATGTCTCCTTCATAGCGCCACCGCCCCCCGCACCGGGGGGTGCGGGGGGCGGTGGTGACGAATTCCGTGACCCGAAAGGATCCGTGGGCCCGGAGAGATCCGGAAGGATCAGGCCTCGGTGGCCGCTTCGCCCTCGGCAGCCTCTTCGCCCTCGGCGGCCGGCTCCTCGGCCTGCGCGGACAGGACCTGCAGGACGACAGTGTCGTCCTCGACGGCCAGGGTGACGCCCTTGGGCAGCTCGACGTCCTTGGCGAGGACGGAGGCGCCGGCCTCCAGGCCCTCGACGGAGACCGTGAACGACTCGGGGATGTGGGTGGCCTCGGCCTCGACCGGCAGCGCGTTCAGCACGTGCTCCAGGAGGTAGCCGCCCGGCGCCAGCTCGCCCTCGGCCTGGACCGGAACCTCGACGGTGACCTTCTCGCCGCGCTTCACGATCAGCAGGTCGACGTGCTCGAGGTAGCCCCGCAGCGGGTCGCGCTGCACGGCCTTCGGGATCGCGAGCTCCTTCTTGCCCTCGATGTCCAGCGACAGCAGGACGTTCGGGGTGCGCAGCGCGAGCAGCAGTTCGTGGCCCGGGAGGGTCAGGTGGATCGGGTCGGAACCGTGGCCGTAGAGAACGCCGGGAACCTTGTTGTCGCGACGGATACGGCGGGCGGCGCCCTTGCCGAACTCGGTGCGCGACTGGGCGGCGAGCTTCACCTCGGACATGTGCACTCCTCGTAGTACAGAAGACGAATGTGGCGGTCACCCGGCCACACGACTGGCCTGCTACGAAGAGCGCGTCGATAACGGACAGCCGTACCACCGGAACACGTCCGGAACGAGTACGGCCTCCCTCGCCGAGCAACCTGGACAGTCTACTCGGCGGGGAGGCCTTACCCAAAAGGATCTTCGCCGCGGGCGAAGGGTGCTTACTGCTCCTCGAACAGGCTCGTCACCGAACCGTCCTCGAACACCTCGCGCACCGCGCGCGCGATGGTGGGAGCGATCGACAGAACGGTGATCTTGTCGAGTTCCAGATTGCTCGGGTCCGGCAGCGTGTTCGTGAACACGAACTCGCTCACCTTGGAGTTCTTCAGACGGTCCGCCGCCGGGCCGGACAGCACACCGTGCGTCGCCGTCACGATGACGTCCTCGGCGCCGTGCGCGTACAGCGCGTCCGCGGCCGCACAGATCGTGCCACCCGTGTCGATCATGTCGTCCACCAGGACGCACACCCGGCCGTCGACGTTGCCGACGACCTCATGAACGGTGACCTGGTTGGCGACGTCCTTGTCGCGGCGCTTGTGCACGATCGCCAGCGGTGCGTCCAGGCGGTCGCACCACCGGTCGGCAACGCGCACACGGCCGGCATCGGGGGAGACCACGGTCAGCTTCGAGCGGTCCACCTTCGCACCCACGTAGTCCGCGAGCAGCGGCAGCGCGAACAGATGGTCCACCGGCCCGTCGAAGAAGCCCTGGATCTGGTCGGTGTGCAGATCGACCGTGAGGATCCGGTCCGCACCCGCGGTCTTCATCAGGTCGGCGACCAGGCGGGCCGAAATCGGCTCACGGCCACGGTGCTTCTTGTCCTGACGGGCGTAGCCGTAGAACGGCACGATCACGGTGATGCTCCGGGCCGAAGCCCGCTTCAGAGCATCGAGCATGATCAGCTGTTCCATGATCCACTTGTTGATCGGAGCCGTGTGGCTCTGGATCAGGAAGCAGTCGGCGCCACGCGCCGACTCCTGGAAACGGACGTAGATCTCGCCGTTGGCGAAGTCGAAAGCCTTGGTCGGCACCAGACCGACACCCAGCTGATGGGCGACCTCCTCGGCCAGCTCGGGGTGGGCGCGGCCGGAGAAGAGCATCAGCTTCTTCTCGCCGGTCGTCTTGATCCCGGTCACAGCACTGTCTCCTCAGACGTGTTTCTCTGCTGCTGATCCGCCCGTCCCTCGTGCGGCGAGCCAGCCCGATGTTCACCCGGGGGGCACCTTCAGGACCCCCGTTCATGCACGTATCACGGTACGCCGAGATCGGCGCACCCGTTTTCGGTCAACCCTCGTCGTTGAACTGCTTGACCGCCTCCGTCGCCGCCTGGGCGGCCGCGCTCCCGGGACGCTTCCGTGCGACCCAGCCCTCGATATTCCGCTGCTGGCCACGGGCGACGGCAAGTGAACCGGGCGGCACGTCCTTGGTGATGACCGATCCGGCGGCGGTGTAGGCGCCGTCCCCGACTGTGACGGGAGCAACAAACATATTGTCCGAGCCGGTCTTGCAGTGGGAACCAATCGTCGTGTGGTGCTTGGCCTCACCGTCGTAGTTCACGAAGACGCTCGCCGCGCCGATGTTCGTGTACTCACCGATCGTCGCGTCACCGACGTACGAGAGGTGCGGGACCTTCGTGCCCTCGCCGATCGACGCGTTCTTCATCTCCACATAGGTGCCGGCCTTGGCCTTCCGGCCGAGCTTCGTGCCGGGGCGGAGGTAGGCGTACGGCCCCACCGAGGCGCCCTCGCCGATCTCGGCCGATTCGGCCACCGTGTTGTCCACCCGGGCGCCCTTGCCCACCACGGTGTCCCTCAGCCGGCTGTTCGGGCCGACCTCGGCGTCCTCGGCGACATGCGTCGCACCCTGCAGCTGCGTACCCGGGTGGATCAGGGCATCGCGTTCGAACGTCACCGTCACGTCGACCAGGACGGACGCCGGATCGACGATCGTCACACCGGCCATCATCGCCTGCTCGAGCAGCCGCTCGTTCAGCAGCCTCCGCGCCTCCGCCAACTGCACGCGGTTGTTGATGCCCAGGATCTCCCGGTGGTCGCCGGCAACGGACGCGCCGACGCGGTGACCGGCCTCGCGCAGGATTCCGAGCACATCGGTGAGGTACTCCTCGCCCTGGCTGTTGTCCGTGCGCAGCTTGCCGAGCGCATCCGCGAGGAGCTGCCCGTCGAAGGCGAACACCCCGGAGTTGATCTCCCGGATCGCCCGCTCGGCCTCGGTCGCGTCCTTGTGCTCGACGATCGCGGTCACCGCACCCGTCGCCGCGTCACGAACGATCCGGCCGTACCCCGTCGAGTCGGGGACCTCGGCCGTCAGCACCGTCACCGCATTGCCGTCGGCCGTGTGCGTCGCGGCCAGCGCGGTCAGTGTCCCGCCGGAGAGGAGCGGGGTGTCGCCACAGACGACGACCACGGTTCCCTCGGGCGTCCGCCCGAGCTCCTCCAGGGCCATCCGCACGGCGTGACCGGTTCCGTTCTGCTCGGCCTGGTACGCGGTGCGCGTCCCCGCATAGTTCGCGGCGAGGTGCTCCTTGACCTGCTCGCTCGCGTGGCCGACCACCACGACGAGCTCTTCGGGCTGCAGCTCGCGGGCGGCGGACACGACATGACCGACGAGCGAGCGCCCGGCGATGTCATGCAGGACCTTGGGGGTCTTCGACTTCATGCGGGTGCCCTCACCCGCTGCAAGGACGACGACGGCGGCCGGGCGGTTGGCGCTCACGGATATGCCCTTCGGCTTCGGGTGGTGGACACCCGCAGGATACCGGGGGGTTTCAGGAGTGAAATGAGGGCGGGTCCTGACCAGGACGGTCAGGACCCGCGACGCTTGAGCTCCCCCGCCAGGACTCGAACCCGGACATAAGGCACCAAAAGCCTCAGTGCTGCCAATTACACCACAGGGGATGAAACCCGACTGAACCGGACATGAGGTCGGTCTGCCGGACCGGCACCCCAACACTATGCCGTACCAAGCGCCTTCCGTGCGACGGCGGAGGGGCGGTGCTGCCTTTGCCGCAGCCGGCGAGGCAGCCGCGACGGGCGTTCCCGTGTTCCCGTGCGGAGTCCGGGGGTCCGGTACGGCGTCCGGGGTGCGGCGTCCTGAGGTGTTTCCGGCGGTCCCGAGGTCTTGTGTCCGCCGCCCTGCGACAACTCGGCGGGGTGCACCGCGTCGGCCGCGGGGGAGCGTGCACCACCTACGGCGCGATCGAGACCTTGGAGCCCCCCGCTCGACATGGATCCGGACGCGCTCGATCCACCGGGTTCGATAGGTCGCCGCAGGTTGCGGCCCTGTGCGATGACGTTCCGTGCTGCTGAAGTCACCGAAAAATCGGTCGCGCGGTTTCGTAGGCTGAGAGACATGACCACATCGGGGGCACACCAGGACTCTGCGGGCGACGACGCCCGTTCCTGGCTGTGGTGGGGGAGACGGCGAAGTGTCGCACTGGATGTCGGGCTGGGTGTCGCGTCCGCGCTGGAGTGTGCGCTGGAGGGCATCAGGTTCGCGGGCGCCGCCGGGCTGCCGGTGCAGCTCGGAGTGCTCTTCGGGCTGATCGCCGGATCGGTGCTGGTGCTGCGGCGGCGCTGGCCGGCGAGTGTGGTGCTGGTCTCGATCGCGATCACGCCGGCCGAGATGGGCTTCCTGCTGGCGATCGTCGGGCTGTACACGCTCGCGGCATCCGAGGCGCCCCGGCGGATCACCGTCGCGCTGGCCGGGATGTCCCTGCTGGGGACGTTGATCGTGACCTTCGTACGGACGCGGCAGGACATCACATCTGCGGACGTCGACCCGGGGTCCTGGTACGTGCCGGTCGTCTCCCTCGTCATGTCGGTCGGACTCACCGCGCCGCCCTTGCTGCTCGGCCTCTATGTGGGGGCGCGTCGTCGCCTGATGGAGAGCCTCCGGGAGCGTGCGGACAGCCTGGAGCAGGAACTGTCGCTGCTGGCGGACCGGGCCGAGCAGCAGGCCCAGTGGGCGCGTACGGAGGAGCGGACGCGGATCGCGCGCGAGATGCACGATGTGGTGGCGCACCGGGTGAGTCTGATGGTGGTCCATGCGGCGGCGCTGCAGGCCGTGGCGTTGAAGGATCCGCAGAAGGCGGTGAGGAACGCCGCGCTGGTGGGTGACATGGGGCGCCAGGCGCTGACGGAGCTGCGGGAGATGCTCGGCGTGCTGCGGGCCGGGGAGGACGGTACCGAGCGGGTGGCGACCGTGGGGCCGGTCCCCGGCGCGCAGCCGGTGCCGCTGGCGGCGGTCGGGATGGCGGCCGCTGCCGCGGCTGCCGCTGCGGCGGACGACGGTCCGTCGTTGGCCGACCTGGAGCCGCTGGTGGAGCAGTCCCGGCAGGCGGGCATGGTCGTGGAGCTGATGGTGCAGGGCGAGGTGCGCCCGTACCGCGCGGAGGTCGAGCAGACGGCTTACCGGGTGGTGCAGGAGGCGCTGACCAATGTGCACAAGCATGCGGCGGGCGCCCGGACGTGGGTGCGGGTCGCCCACCGTGGTGCGGAGATCGCGATGCAGGTGGAGAACGGTCCTTCGGACCGGGGTGCGGCGGACGCCGGTCTGCCGAGCGGGGGCAATGGTCTGGTCGGCATGCGGGAGCGGGTGGCGGCGCTGGGCGGGGTGTTCGTCTCGGGCCCCACGGACGGGGGCGGGTTCCGGGTGTCGGCGGTGCTGCCCATGGAGGCGCCGGGGATGTAGTCGGTGGCGGTTCGGTGGTGGCCCCGGTGTCCGTCGGACGTTTCTCGACGCGGGCGCTGCCCTGCGGGGCCGCTGGCATGGCGGACGGGGCCGGGTGGTGCGGACGAGGCCGCCCGGGTGCCGCCACCGGTCATGGGTACGGGGTGCGCGGCAGGACGGGCGGATGCGGTTCCGTGCTGCGGTGAGCCGGGCGGGCTGGGCTCAGGACGTGGTGAGCCGGGCGGGCTCGGCTCCGGACGTGGTGAGCCGGGCGGGCTCGGCTCCGGACGTGGTGAGCCGGGCGGGCTCGGCTCAGGACGTGGTGAGCCGGGCGTGCTGGGCTCCGGACGTGGTGAGCCGGGCGGGCTGGGCTCCGGACGTGGTGAGCCGGGCGGGCTGGGTGCCCGTGATCAGGGTGGCCAGGGCCTGGTCGAGGTTCGCGCCGAGGTACCAGTCGCCGGTGTGGTCGAGGCTGTAGACCCGTCCTTCGGTGTCTATGGCGAGTACGGCCCGGGCGTCGCCCTCCTCGCCGAGTGGGGTGAGCGCGGTGTCGAGGGCACGTCCGAGGTCACCGAGGGTCCGGGCGAGGTGCAGGCCGGCCAGCGGATCGAAGCGGACGGCCGTGGGGGCGACCTGGCGGCCCTGCCCGGGCGGGCTGATGCGCAGGCCGCCGAATTCCGCCCAGGCCTCGACGGCGGCGGGGAAGACGCTGTGGCGGTGGCCGCCGGGGGATTCGTGGGTACGCAGGCTGTCGGCCCAGTGCTCGGCCTGTTTGATGTTCCAGCGGCCGGGCTGCCAGCCGGCTTCGCGGAGTGCTGCGTCGACGGCGACGGGGAAGCGGGTGGTGCTGTGCTCGTTCACGTTCCGGGTCAGCCGTTCCTGTTCTGGGTCGGGTCGACGGTCCTCACGCCGAAGTGGGCGAGCATCGCGGCGCAGGAGCGGCAGGGTTCCGCGTAGCTGCCGTGCAGGGGGTCACCGTCCTCCCGTATGCGCCGGGCGGTGAGTTTGGACTGTTTGAGGGAGCGACGGGCCTCGCCGTGGGTGAGGGGTTTGCGCTGGGCCCGTTTCGAGCGGGCGCTGTCGGCGGCGGTGAGGTGGCGGGAGAGCAGGATCGCCTCCGGGCACCGCCCGGTGAACCGCTCCCGCTGGCCGCTGGTGAGGGTGTCGAGGAAGTCCTGCACGAGGGGGTGGAGCGCGGGTGGCTGGTCGGCCCTGCCTGCGGTGCAGGTGAGCGTCTCGCCGCGGACGGAGAGTGCTGCGGCGACGGTCGGCAGTATTCCGTCCCGGCGGAAACGCAGTACCGGCGCGACTCCGGCCGGCTCCGTACTGCTCCAGTTGAGCCTGGGATCACCGGTTGTGCCTGATGGTGCCGTGTGCATGGTGCTGTTGTTCCCTCCCGTGCCAGCGGCACCGGCCGCTGTCGTGCACGCCCCCGAGTTGAAGGGACAGCGTGCCAAACGGGGCGCCTCGTGTGGAAGCTGGGTGACTGAATCGTGTACGGGTGTCGTCCGTCTTCGGCTGAGGGTCACCCCGGAGTGACGGTTCGTTACGGAAGCGGAGGGGTGTCGCGCAGGGGGGTACGGGGACGGTACTGGCTGTTGCGCCACCGCATAGGCTGTGGTCAACCAGCCAGATCCAGCAGGGGGCATAACGCCATGACGACAGGTCGGCAAGGGCTGGGGGCTTCTCCCGGCCCCCTGGCCGGGGGACACCCCGCGCCGCCGAACGCGGCCTACGCCGGGCAGGTCGTGCATTTCCCGGACCCGGTCCGGGCCGCCAGGCACCCCATGGGGGTGCGGGTGGATGAGCACGGATATCCGGACTTCTCGCCGTATGCGCGTGCCGTTGCGGAGATCGCCGAGCCCCCGGAGGGCTTCGGTGTCGACGAACTGCGGCTCACCGATTACGTGTCGGCCAACGCCGCACTTGCCGCCGACGGTCATGAGCTGTGGGACACGATTCCCGCAGTGGCCACGCCGCACGGCTGGACGTGGCATCACGTCGCGGGCGGACGTCGGCTCGAGCTGGTGCCGGTGGAGGTGAAGGCGCTGCTGCGGCACCATGCCGGGATCGCGACGGCCGCTGTCGACCATGGGAAGCGCGGCACGCGTCCGCTGCAGGAGACCCGGCCCGCACACTTCGGCCTGCCCAAGGGGGTGGTGTCGGTGACGGAGCAGCAACTGCTCGGTGTGGAGGAGGACTTGGGGTACCGGTTGCCGGGTGCCTACCGGTCCTTCCTGAAGGCGGCGGGCGGCTGCGCGCCGGTGGGCGCGGCGCTGGACGCGGAGCTGGGGCTGTTGGTCGACCAGCCCTTCTTCACTGTGCGTGAGGAAGCTGCGGTCAACGACCTGGTGTATGTCAACAAGTGTCTGCGGGACCATCTGACGAAGGACTACCTCGGTGTCGCATTCGTCCAGGGCGGACTGCTCGCGGTGAAGGTCCGTGGCAGTGGGGCCGGTTCGGTGTGGTTCTGTGCGTTCGACGATGCGCGTGACCAGGACGGCTGGTCGGTGGACGAGCGAGTGGAGCGGCTGTTGCTGCCCTGTGGTGAGGACTTCGACGCGTTTCTGTCGCGCCTTGCGGGGAATCCGCCGGAGCTGGAGACCGTGGCGAACCTGATGGTGGACGGCGGCTTTGCGCGTGCCGTTCCGGTTTCGGTGGAGGGGTGACGGCCGGATGGTGACCTTTGCGCAGGCGCAGGAGCGCGCGGAAGAGTGGATCAACGGTGACGTGCCCGCGTACCAGCACCGCGAGGTGCGGGTGCGGGAGTTCGAGCTCGGCTTCGTCGTGTGGGCGGAGGACCGCGCGGAAGGGCCCACGTCGGACGACGGCCGGCAGCGGCTGGTGATTGCCCGGGACAGCGGGGAGGTCACGCTGTGGCCGGGGCTGCCGGTGGGCGAGGTGATCCGGCGGTACGAGGAGGAGTACGGCGTTCCGGATGTCGTGCAGGCTCCGGCCGCGCCGCAGCCGGAGCGTATCGACCTGAACCAGACGTCGTTCCTGCTGAGCCCGCCCGAGTGGCTGCAGGAGGCGGCGGACAGGATGGGCATTCCGGACCAGCGCTCGGGGTCCGGCTCCGGTTCCGGCGCGGGTTCCGGGGCCGTGCCGGCTCCGGGCGCGCCTCCGGCCGACGCACCTTCCCCCGCCCCGGCGGCCGCGAGCCGGGGCGGTCTCCCGGCGGA
The DNA here is from genome assembly GCF_056435905.1 of Streptomyces sp. NPDC043861. NCBI lineage: Bacteria > Bacillati > Actinomycetota > Actinomycetes > Kitasatosporales > Streptomycetaceae > Streptomyces > Streptomyces sp. NPDC043861. The sequence goes on from NZ_JBWKDP010000004.1 coordinate 447,224, forward strand.
CGACGGTCTGCCAGGTGCCGCTCCCGGTGCCACCAGTGGCCGTGGCTCTCATGTGGGCGGGAACGCATGGCCGGGCGCCGGCTCGGGTCCTGCGTCGTCCGCCGGGGCCGTGCCGGTGCAGCCGGGCGCGGGGGAACCCGGGCACGGTCCGGCCGCGGCGGCGGGCGGTTCCGCCGCGCCGACGGGCGCGGACGCATGGGCGGCATCCGGTCGCGGGGACCACGAGCCCACGGCGCCGGAGGGCGTACCGCCCGCGCCTGCCGTGCCGGGCGGGGCGACTCCCTGGGCCGGGACGGACACGAACGCCCCGTCGGAGGACGGCTCCGTGCCGCTGCCGGCCACGGTGTTCGCGCCGCCGCTGTCAGGGGCGGACGACGACGACACACCGCCGCCGTCGGTGGGCGCGGATGCGCCGACCGCGCTGATGTCGGGCGGCAGCCAGCTGCCGCGGACCGCGGTGGCCCCTGCCTTCGACCCGCAGCAGGGCCCGCAGGCTCCCGCGCCGCAGCCGTCGGCCGGACCCGGCCCGGCCGGTGCGCATGACATCGCCGATGCCGCGACCAGCAAGGCCGCGGTGCCACCGCGTGCTTCGCGGGGGAGTGGCCCCACGACTCCGCCGCCTCCTGCCCCGCCGGGTGTTCCCGGTGCGAGGCCGGGAGCGACGCCGCCGCCGTCGGGTCCCGGTGCGCCGGGAGCCCCTGCGGGGGGTTACGTGCCGACGCAGCTGGTCTCCCAGCTCGGCCCCGACGGACCGCAGCCTCCGGGTCCGCCGGGTGCGCCGCAGCCGCCGCAGCCTCCGGGTCCGCCGGGTGCTCCCGGTGTGCCTGGTACTCCTCCGGGTGGGGTGCACCATGCGGCGACGATGCTGGCGAATCCGAGCCCGAATCCGAGCCATGGTGGTCCGGGTGTGCCGCAGCCGCCGGGTCCGCCGGGTGCGCCGCAGCCGCCGCAGCCTCCGGGTGCTCCCGGTGTGCCTGGTACTCCTCCGGGTGGGGTGCACCATGCGGCGACGATGCTGGCGAATCCGAGCCCGAATCCGAGCCATGGTGGT
>NZ_JBWKDP010000004.1:448372-596437 GCF_056435905.1 Streptomyces sp. NPDC043861
ATCCGGGTGTGCCGCAGCCTCCGGGTCCGCCCGGTGCGCCGCAGCCTCCGGGTCCGCCCGGTGCCCCCGGTGTGCCTCCGGGCGGCGGTGCCCACCACGCCGCGACGATGCTGGCCGGCCCGGGCCAGGCGCCTCCTGGCGTCCCGGGCCCCGGGCCGCAGCCGCCGGCCTACGGCTACCCGCAGCAGCCTCCCGCCGGAGTGCCGACCGTCGGTCCCGGCTACCAGGCGGTGCTGCGCTACCGGGCGCCGGACGGCTCCGAGCAGCAGCTCATCCGCCGCTCGGCGCCGGGCACCCCGCACCCCGAGTGGCAGATCTTCCATGAGCTGCGCGCGATGAACGTCCCCAACGACCAGGTGCTCGAGTTGCACACCGAGCTGGAGTCCTGCGGGCTGCCGGGCGGTTACTGCGCCCGGATGATCCGGGAGACCTGGCCGCAGGCGCGGATCACCAATATCGCCCCGTACGGCAAGGACCACGCGAGCCGTCAGGGCGGTATGCAGCAACTGCTCACCCACCAGGGTGAGTTGCACCAGGTCGCGGACGGTCCGGCCCGGCCGGCGCCGGTGCGCGCGCCGCTGCCGCCGGTCCAGCCCGCCCCGCCGGTTCCGCCGGAGGCGATCGCGCAGGAGCTCGTGGGAGCGTTCGGACCGCAGGGCATCTGCCGGTTCGACCAGCGGGCGGTGTCCCGCCAGGGAGTGCCGGAGGTCGTTGCGCGCACGCTGGTGTGGGCGGGTCTGCCGGCCGACTTCGGTCCGTTCTTCTGGGCGCAGCCCGCCCAGCCGGTCGTGCCGACGCTCGCGGAGCTCGCCGCCCAGCGGCAGGTGCAGCCGGCTTCGGACGCCGGTTCGTACCTGGTCGTCGGCAGCGACTTCGGCAAGGCGATCTGTGTCCAGTACGGCACTGCGCAGATCGTCGCGGTCCCGGTCGAGGCGGGACCCGGCGGTCAGCCGGTGGCGCCGCAGTTCGTGAACAGCGGCCTCCCGGAGTTCACTCGCTCGCTGGCTCTCCTCGGCCGTATGTGGCGCCTGCGCTACGGCCTCAACCCGGAGCAGGCCGGGCGCTGGACGGTCGACTTCCAGGCGCAGCTCGCGGCCGTCGATCCGGCGGCGCTGTCGTCGCCCGAGAGCTGGTGGTCGGTGCTGCTGGAGCAGATGTGGGACGGGCTGCTCTAAAGGGCTGTCCCGTACGGAAAGAAGCGCCCGGCCTGCGTGTCGCAGGCCGGGCGCTCGCTTTGCAGCCGTCGGTCACCTCGATGGCGTGGCCGTGGTGACGCCGGCCAGGATCGTCGGCTCGACCGCCTCGTAGCTGTGCTGCTGGTCCGAGGCGTCACCGGGGAAGAGCACCGTGCCGAGCCAGCCGGCCAGGAAGCCCAGCGGGACCGAGACGAGGCCCGTCGTGGTGAACGGGAACCAGTTGAAGTCCTGTTCGGGGAACACGGACTGCGGTGAACCGGACACCAGATTGCTGCCCGTCATCAGGAGGATCGCCGAGAGGGCGCCCACGATGAGGGTGCTGAGCAGGCCCCCGCGGGTGTAGCGGCGCCAGAAGAGGCTGTAGACGAGGGCGGGGGCGACGGACGATGCGCCGATGCAGAAAGAGAGCGTGACCATCGCCTGGAGGTTCCAGTCGCGGGCGTATGCCGCGAGGGCGATGGCGGTGAGGCCGACGCCCGCGGCGGCCGCGCGGGCCACGGCCATCTCGGTGGACTCCTTCAGCTCGGCGCGGCGGCGCAGACCGTGTGCGATGAGGTCGTGCGCGAGCGTGTTGGCGCAGGCCAGGGTGATCCCGGCGACCGAGGCGAGCAGGGTGAGGAAGACCGCGGTGGCCACGGCGGTGAACAGCAGGCTCTCGACGGCGGTCGTGTCCGTGCCCAGCAGGGCTTGACTGACCTGCAGGAACGCGGTCTTGCCCTGCGGGTCGCCCGCGACGAGCCCCTTGTGCCCGACGATCGCGGCCGCTCCGAAGCCGATCACGGCGAGCAGCAGACAGGTCACGACGACGGTCGAGACCGCCCAGGACATCGAGCGCCGTACGGAGGTGGCGTTGCGCGAGGTGAACATGCGCATCGTGATGTGCGGCAGCACCGCCGCCCCGAGCACCACCGTCAGCTGTGCGCTGATCATGTCCAGGTCGTCGTCGAACTGCAGTCCGGAGGCGAGATAGGCGTCTCCCGCCCCGCTGCCCTTGGCGGCCGCGTCCAGCAGTGTGGGCAGGCTGAAGTCGAAGCGGTCCAGCACGAGCAGGGCGATGACCGTGGCGGCGCCGAGCAGGACGACGGTCTTCACGATCTGGATGAATGCGGTGCCCTTCATCCCGCCGATCGCTGCGTACGCGATCATCAGCACGCCCAGGGCGACGATGGACCCGGTCTTGAAGCCGTCCGCGTCGAAGCCGAGGACGAAGGCGAGCAGATCGCCCGCTCCGGCGAGCTGGAAGATCACCAGCGGCAGCAGCGCCGCCAGGGTGACCGCGCAGGCCGTGATCCGCACGGCGGGGGCGGGGTTGCGCCGGGTGAGGACGTCCCCCATGGTGAAGCGGCCCGCGTTCCGCAGCGGTTCGGCGAGCAGGAACATCATCAGGACCAGGGAGAGCACGGTGCTCAGGGCGAGCGTCAGTCCGTCGTAGCCGACGAGCGAGATGACGCCGATGGTGGCGAGCACGGTCGACGCGGAGATGTAGTCACCGGCGATGGCCAGGCCGCTCTGCACGGGGGAGAGGGAGCGGTAGCCGGTGTAGAACTCGCCCAGGTCGTCGCGGTCGGGTCCGGTCATCACACACAGCAGCAGCGTGATCGTGACGACGGCGATGAACGCGACGAAGGACATGGTCTGGGCGTCGGAGCTGAAGCCGGTCATGAACGCATGCCTCCCGTCGGCAGGTCCCACCCGTAGGAGCCGGGGCGGCTCCCGCCCCGGCGGGGCTCGGGCACGCGGGCCGCGCGGGCCTCCTGGTCGGCCTGCTCGGCCCGGTACCGGATCTCCGCGGCGAGCGGGTCGACGCGGCGACGCGCGATGCGCTCGTACACCGCGATCGCGGCCAGGGCGACCGGCAGGGTGAGCAGGCCCAGCAGCAGACCGATGGTGAGGCCGCCGTCGATCTGGCCGGTCATCAGGCCGGGGGCGTAGCCGGAGAGCAGAAGGAAGAGCACGAAGTAGCCGAGAGCGGTGAAGGTCGCGACGCGACGCAGCCTGCGGTAGCCCGAGCGGAGCCGGTGGAGTTCGTCGTGCCGGGGCGCGGTGGGCACGGGCTGCTGCGGTGGCGGGGCGTGCCAGACCTGCCCCGCCGGGGCGGGGGGCTCGGGAAAGTACTGGTCGTACGACATGGTGCGGCTCCTTGCGGCGGCCCTCGCGGACTGGGGGTCCCCCCAGCGCGCCGTGCGTGGGGGAGTCGCGGTGGAAGCGCGCACGTTACTTGCCGGTACCGGGGTCGCGTAAGAGGGTTACCGACTGTTCGGTATGTCAGTTCGGCAACAGTAGGGTCACGTGAAGGTGCGCAGGTCGCAGTCGATGCGGAGGGGGAGTGTCCGGTTACGGCGAGGTCTGGGGCGGCCAACTGCCCTCTCGCCGCCCGGCCGGTCCGCGCCGCCGGACGGGGTCATTCGTGCTCGCCCAGTACGGGGAAGCGGCGCGGCGCGAGCAGCAGAAGAACCAGCAGCGCCAGCCCTGCCGCCCCCGCGGCACCCAGGTACACATGGTCGACCGCCGCCGCGACGGCCCGCCGCAGGGGCTCCGCTGTCGAACCGCCGTCGGCCAGGGAGCGTGCGACCGAGTCCAGGTTCCCTGAACCGCCGAGCCGGGACGTGAGCACCGTGTTGGCGAGCGCCCCGAAGGCCGCGGCTCCGACGCACTGGCCCACCTGGCGGCAGAACAGCACCGACGCGGTCGTCGTCCCGCGCTCGGCCCAGGGCACGGTCGACTGGACGCCTACGATCAGCGGCAGCTGGAAGAACCCGAGTGCCGCCCCGAGCAGCAGCATGATCAGCGCCGGCTGCCATGCCTCGCCCGGGTAGGGGAGCAGCAGCGGGAACGCCAGGATGACCAGCATCGCCCCTCCGATGCCGATGACGGCGGTGTCGCGGAAGCCGATACGGCTGTAGACGCGATTGGCGTACGCCGCACTGACCGGCCAGCTCAGCGTCATCACGGAGAGCACGAATCCGGCCGCGATCGGGCCGAGTCCGAGCACCGACTGGGCGTAGGTGGGGAGGAAGACCGTCGGTGCCACCATCAGCAGGCCGAGCGCACCCAGGGCCAGATTGACCGCCGCGATGGTGCGGCGCCGCCACACCCAGCCGGGTATGACCGGCTCGGCCGCCCTCCGTTCGATCAGCACGGTGACGGCGGCGCCCAGCGCACTGGCCGCGAACAGTCCCAGCGAGGGCGGGGACAGCCAGGGCCAGGCGACCCCGCCCTGTACGAGGGCGGTGAGCAGCAGGCTCCCGGTGACGAAGACGGACAGCGCTCCGGGCCAGTCGATGCGGGAGTGCGTGCCCCGGTGCCGTGTGTTCCGTGCCGGCTCGGTCAGATGGCGGGCTATCAGCCAGAGCGCGACAGCCCCGACGGGCAGATTGATCAGGAAGATCCAGCGCCAGTCGGCGTAGGTGGTGAGCAGACCGCCCACCGCCGGGCCCGCGACCGCCGACACCGCCCATACCGTGGACAGCTTCGACTGGATCTTCGGGCGCTCCTTCAGCGGGTACAGATCGGCCGCGATCGTCTGGACCGTGCCCTGGAGCGCGCCGCCGCCCAGGCCCTGGACGATGCGGAACGCGATGAGCGAGGCCATGTTCCATGCGGCGGCACACAGCAGGGAGCCGGCCAGGAAGAGGACGATGCCCGCGATCAGGACGGGTTTGCGGCCGAAGGTGTCGGAGAGCTTCCCGTACACGGGCAGGGTCACGGTCGCGGCGAGCAGATAGCCGGAGAACAGCCAGGAGAAGACCGAGAAGCCGCCCAGGTCGCCGACGATCTGCGGCACGGCGGTCGAGACGACGGTGCCGTCGAGCGCCGCCAGCGCCATGCCGAGCATCAGTGCGGCGACCACCCGTCCGCGACCGCCGGACGGGGCCGTCGCAGGGGCCGGCCCCGTGCCCTTCGCCTCGGTGCGGCCCCTGCCCGCGCCGCTGTCGCCACCGTGCGCGTTCGTGCCGCCTCCGCTCATCAAGATCCCTTCCCTATGCACGTATCTCCGTCGGACACCTTCTCACTTGCACCTCACGTAGGGGGAGGGGTCAGCCTTCCCGGGGAGCGGCGTCGTTCCCGGGGCCGGAACCCCTAAGGGGGACTCCTTACTTCCGGCCAGGGGCCGTTCGTTCCGCCGGAGGACGAGAGCGGCAGGGCTCGTTCTTTAGCTTGGTCTTACGGCGGAACGGTCCGCCCGGGTGGGGGCCGATGCGCCGGGGGTGGGCCGGAGTCCCCTGCCGGGGTGGGGAAAACCCCCGCTCGAAGAGGGTGCCGGGCACCATCGCGCCACCACCTCGCCGCACACGACACTCGGATCGCACGCGGCGTTCACCGCTCTATTCACCGACATTGGAGACATACCGTGACAACGGCTGTGACCATTCCCGCACATGGGGGTACCGGAGGGCGTACGGCCGTCGCCGCGCGAGCGCGACAGGTCGTCAAGGCGTACGGCTCCGGGGAGACGCGGGTCGTCGCGCTCGACCACGTCGATGTGGACATCATGCGTGGCCAGTTCACCGCGATCATGGGCCCGTCGGGCTCCGGCAAGTCCACTCTGATGCACTGCCTCGCCGGACTCGACACCGTGACCTCGGGCGAGATCCACATCGACGACACCGAGATCACCGGGCTGAAGGACAAGAAGCTCACCCAGCTGCGCCGGGACCGTATCGGCTTTGTCTTCCAGGCGTTCAACCTGCTGCCGACGCTCAACGCCCTGGAGAACATCACGCTTCCCATGGACATCGCCGGCCGCAAGCCGGACGCGGTCTGGCTGAACCGGGTGGTGGAGACCGTGGGTCTCGCGGACCGGCTGAAGCACCGCCCCACCCAGCTCTCCGGAGGCCAGCAGCAGCGCGTCGCCGTGGCCCGCGCCCTGGCGGCCCGGCCCGAGATCATCTTCGGTGACGAGCCGACCGGAAACCTGGACTCCCGCGCCGGGGCGGAGGTTCTGAGCTTCCTGCGCCGGTCGGTCGACGAGCTCGGCCAGACCATCGTCATGGTCACCCACGACCCGGTCGCCGCCTCCTACGCGGACCGTGTGCTCTACCTCGCCGACGGACGCATCGTCGACGAGATGTTCAACCCGACGGCCGACCAGGTCCTGGACCGGATGAAGGACTTCGACGCCCGGGGGCGGACCTCGTGACCGTATTCAAGACCTCCCTGCGCAGCTTCTTCGCCCACAAGGGGCGTATGGCGCTCTCCGCCGTCGCCGTCCTGCTCTCGGTCGCGTTCGTGTCCGGCACGCTCGTCTTCAGCGACACCATGAACGCCACCTTCGACAAGCTCTTCGCGGCGACGGCGGCCGATGTCACGGTCAGCCCCAAGAAGGCGGCCACCGGCGACGAGATGCCGGCGAACGGCAAGCCCGAGACCCTGCCCGCCTCTCTCCTCCCGCAGGTGGAGAAGGCCGACGGCGTCCGGTCCGCCGAAGGCGCGGTCGTCTCCATGAGCGTCACCGTCGTCGACGCGGACAACAAGAACATGGGCTCGACCACCGGAGCCCCGACCATCGCCGGCAACTGGACGCAGGGAGAACTGCGCTCGATGGAGATCACCTCGGGCCACGCGCCACGCGGCCCCACCGAGGTGATGATCGACGCCGACACCGCCGAGAAGCACGAGCTCGAGATCGGTGACGAGCTGCGCACCATCGCCGTCACCGGCGACTTCACCGCCAGGATCTCCGGCATCGTCTCCTTCAAGGTCACGAACCCGGGCGCGGCCGTGGTCTACTTCGACACCACCACCGCGCAGCGCCAGCTTCTCGGCAGGACCGGACTGTTCACCCACATCACCGTCTCCGCCGCGTCCGGCGTCAGCGACGACCAGCTGAAGAAGAACGTCATCGCAGCGGTCGACGCCGCACCGTACAAGTTCCAGACCCAGGAGGAAGCGGCGGACGCAGGCCGCGAGGACGTCGGTGGTTTCCTCGACGTCATGAAGTACGCGATGCTCGGCTTCGCCGGGATCGCCGTCCTCGTCGGCATCTTCCTCATCGTCAACACCTTCTCGATGCTGGTCGCCCAGCGCACCCGGGAGATCGGTCTGATGCGCGCCATCGGATCGAGCCGCAAGCAGGTCAACCGCTCGGTCCTGGTCGAGGCACTGCTGCTCGGCATCGTCGGGTCCATCGCGGGTGTCGCCGCCGGTGTCGGCCTCGCGGTCGGGCTGATGGAGCTCATGTCCTCCATGGGGATGGAACTGTCCACCCAGGATCTGACCGTCAAGTGGACCACTCCGGCGGTCGGTCTCGTCCTCGGCATCGTCGTGACCGTCCTGGCCGCCTACATCCCGGCCCGCCGGGCGGGCAAGGTCTCCCCGATGGCCGCCCTGCGCGAAGCCGGTACACCGGCGGACGGCAAGGCGGGGCTCGTACGGGGCGGCCTCGGCCTGGTCCTCACGGGTGCCGGAGCGGCGGCGTTGTGGACGGCGACACAGACCGACAAGGCCGCCGAGGGATCGCTCTGGCTCGGTCTGGGCGTCGTTCTCAGCCTCATCGGCTTCATCGTCGTCGGCCCGTTGCTCGCGGGCTTCGTGGTCCGTGCCATCAGCGCCGTCGTGCTGCGGGTATTCGGGCCCGTCGGCCGGATGGCCGAGCGCAACGCACTGCGCAACCCGCGCCGCACCGGTGCCACCGGCGCCGCGCTGATGATCGGCCTCGCGCTGGTCGCCTGCCTGTCCGTCGTCGGCTCCTCCATGGTCGCCTCGGCGACCGATGAGCTGGACAAGTCCGTCGGTGCGGACTTCATCATCCAGTCGACCAACATGCAGCCGATCACCCCGAAGGCGAGCCGGGCCCTGGAGAGGACGCCGGGAATCGCGCACGTCACCGAGTACAAGCTGGTGAAGGCGCGGCTGACCTCACGCGACGGCAGGACCGAGCAGACGGTGCTGTCCGCCGCCGACCCGACGTACGCCGAGGACCTGCGGCGGGAGATGGTGGCCGGCGAGCTGGCGGCGGCGTACGGCAAGAACGCCATGTCCGTCGGCGACGGCTACGCCAAGGAGCACGGCATCAAGGTCGGCGACACGGTGACGGTCGCGTTCGAGGGCGGTGGGAAGGCCGGGCTGAGGGTCGCGGCCATCACCTCGGACGACACCAGCGTCGACAAGGGCGCGATGTACATCAACATCACGACCGCCCGGCAGTATCTGTCGGCCGACAAACTGCCGCAGAACTTCATGATGTTCGCCTCGGCACAGGAGGGCGAGGAGAAGGAGGCGTACGCGGCACTCAAGAAGTCGCTCGCCGCCTACCCGCAGTACCGGGTGCTGGACCAGACCGACTTCAAGCAGGACCTCAAGGACCAGGTCGGCCAGCTGCTGAACATCGTCTACGGCCTGCTCGCGCTCGCGATCATCGTCGCGGTGCTCGGCGTGGTGAACACCCTGGCCCTGTCGGTGGTCGAACGCACCCGGGAGATCGGCCTGATGCGCGCCATCGGCCTCTCACGCCGCCAGCTGCGCCGCATGATCCGCCTGGAGTCGGTGGTCATCGCCCTCTTCGGCGCTCTGCTCGGCCTGGGCCTGGGCCTGGGCTGGGGCACGGCGTCGCAGAAACTGCTGGCCCTGGAAGGTCTCGGGGTCCTGGAGATCCCGTGGCCGACGATCCTGACGGTCTTCGTGGGTTCGGCCTTCGTGGGACTGTTCGCGGCGCTGGTCCCGGCGTTCCGGGCGGGCCGGATGAACGTCCTGAACGCCATCGCCACCGAATAGCTCCGTAGGATGGCGGCTCCGGCCCGGTGAGCGTCCTCCACGCTCACCGGGCCGGAGCCGTTCCCCGACCCTTCTCCAGGAGTACGTAGCCGGCGACCGCGCCCGTGATCGTGTAACGGGCCCGTGGATGCAGGTCCTTCGCGTAGGCGACCGGGTCGTCGACCCAGCCGGAGCGCACGTTCAGGGCGATGAAGTCCGGTGCCGGATTGCGCGGGTCGCCGACCCAGAACACGCGGCAGCGGGAGGTGAGGCGGCTGACCGGGCCGGTGTTCGCCTCGACGGTGGCGTCGTCGGGGATGCGGTCCAGCAGTCTTTCGACGGCGGTCACCCGAGGGCTTGTGCGGTACGCGGCCGGGTCGGTGAGCGTGGACAGCGGCTCGGCCGTGGTGAGCGCGAGGGCGACCGCCGCGACGCAGGCGGGTGCGTGATGGGCGTACGCACGCAGCCAGGGCCTGCGCACGCTGCGCCGGGAGGTGGCCACCGCGTCGGCGAACGCGAGGAACAGCACGGGCATGAGCACCGCGTTGTAGTGCCAGTCCGTGCCCCAGTAGGGGTCGTACGAGGACAGGAACCGCCAGCCGACGGTGGGAAGGGCGACGAGGAGCACGGGGGAACGCAGAGCGAGCAGTCCGGTCGTGGGCACCAACAGCCAGACCGCCGTGTGCAGCTTGGTGCCGACGGCCGTGGTGAGCGGATTGCCGCCGCTGCCCAGCCTCCCCCAGTAGTCGTAGTCACCACCCGCGTTGAAGGCGGGGATGACCAGCATGACCGTCACCAGTACCGCCACGACGCCGAACGCTGCGACGGCGAAGGCGTACCGCACCCACCGGGCCTGCCCGCGCGCCCGCCACGCCACGACCAGCGCCAGTGCGCTGACGGTGAGCCCCAGGTCCTCCTTGACCAGCACCAGCGGCAGCGCCCACAGCAGGGCGGCCCGCCACCGCCGGGCGAGCACCGCCTCCAGAGCGAACGCCAGCAGCGGTACCGCGAACGCGATCTCGTGGAAGTCGAAGTCGACGGCCCGCTGCAGCCCCCACGACAGTCCGTACGCCACGCCCACGGCGAGCCCGGTGCCGCGCCCCAGCAGCCGGCCCGAGGCCCGGGCGACCGGTACGGCGGACAGCGCGAAGAGCGCGGCCTGCGCGATCAGCAGGGTGACCGGCGTGGGGAACATCCGGTACGCGGGCGCGAGCAGCGCGGTCACCGGACTGAAATGGTCGCCCAGGATGAGTGCCCCGGGGCCCTTCAGATCGGCGACCGGCGTCGAGAGCCGGCTGTATGCGCGAACCGCCTGCTCGAAGATGCCGAGGTCCCATGATCGCGTCTCCAGTCGCCGGTAGCGGCAGACGGAGACAGTCGCATAGGCGAGGAAGAGAGCGGCGGCGAGCACGTACGGAACTGCCGCGGCTCGCATCGCGCTGAGGGCCGGACGCCGTCGCACGCTGAGCTGGAGCAGGCCGCCGCCCGGTCCGGTGCGCGATTCGGGTACGGCCTCCTGCGGCGCCGCACTGCTGCCGGGCGGGGCGGGGAACGCTGTGGACACGGGGCCGTCAGCCTGCGCCCGGTGAAGAGGTGCCGATCGGGAGGTCGGACGACGTGGCGTCAGGGGTGACGGAGCCGTCCGGCGTGGGTGGTGGGGCGCTGGGGCTGACGGAGGCGTCGGGCCCCGGCGGCGGGGCGCTGGTGCCGGGCCACTCGTCCCCCCAGTGCGGCACCGACTCGGGCGTCGTCGGGGTCGACGAGGACGACGGCTGTGCGGGCGGGGACTGCGACGGCGGCACACTCGGGGTGCCCGGGGACGGCGCCGGGGACCGTCCGTTGCCCGAGTCGACGGGCACGGGAGGTGCGGCGGGTGCCGTGGGGCCGTCCGAGGTCAGCTGCACCGCTGCGGTCGTGGCGCCGCCCGTGAACAGGCACACCGCGCACGCCGCAGCCACCGCGACCCTGCGTGCCCTGCGGCGCGCGCCCAGAGCCGATACCTGGTCGGCGGGGGCGGGCACGACCAGGGCTCCGCCCGCCGATGCGGCCCGCTTCAGGGCATCCGCGAGCGCATCGTCGTCGCGCTCGTCGCGTGCGTAGTGGTCAGACACCGTGCTCCTCCGGCATGAGCGAGCCGATCGCGTCGATCGAGTCGTCGAGATGGGGCGCGAGTGCGGTCCTCGCGCGGGACAGGTGCGACTTCACGGTTCCCGCGGCTATGCCGGTCTCGGCGGCCACCTGGTCCACGGACAGATCGCACACGTAGTGCAGTACGGCCACCCGCCGCTGCCGCTCGGAAAGCCGCCGCAGCGCCGTCACCAGGGCGACGGTGCCGGGACCGGGCTCCGGCGCGGCCGGGACCCGCCCCGCCTGGTGCCGCCGCCATGCCTCCGCCGCCCGGCCGCGCCGACGCCACCGGCTGACCGCGAGTCTCCAGGCGACCGTCCTGATCCAGGCCTCGGGCCCGGCGTCGCGCTGGAGCTTGGACCGGCGTCCCCAGGCCCGTACGAACGCCTCCTGGACGACGTCCTGTGCCTCATGGAGGTCCCCGGTCATCAGGTACACCTGCCCGACCAGCTGTTTCACGGAGTGCGCATAGAACTCTTCGAACTCCTCGTCGGTCACGTGCGGCTCCGTAGTCGTGCGTGGTGGTTCTTCGGCGGTGGTGAGATCTCGCGGGGTATACGCCCGGGACGGGCACCCGGTTTACAGGCGCACCGAAAATCCCGGCGGTTTACCCTGGAGATCCCCGGCCCGCCCCTGGTCTTCGACATGGGGGACCCCAGACGTGTCGGGCCCTTCGCGTTGCCCACTCCCCTTGCCCGCCCCATCGGATCCCGGACGGAACCCTTCATGAGCCTGCACGGTCTGCTCGACGCCGTTGTACGTGACCCCGCGCTCGCCGAAGCGGTGAAGGCCGCCACCGACGGTCACCGCAGCCATGTCGACCTGGTCGGGCCGCCGGCGGTCCGGCCCTTCGCCGTCGCCGCCCTGGCACGTGAGGCGGGCCGCCCGGTGCTGGCCGTGACCGCGACCGGGCGGGAGGCCGAGGATCTCGCCGCGGCGCTGCGCTCGCTGCTCGACCCGGACACGGTCGTCGAGTATCCCTCCTGGGAGACCCTGCCCCATGAGCGGCTCTCGCCCAGGTCCGACACCGTGGGCCGGCGGCTCGCGGTGCTGCGCAGGCTCGCGCACCCGTCGCAGGACGACCCGGCCGCCGGTCCCGTGAGCGTCGTCGTCGCGCCGGTGCGGTCCGTGCTGCAGCCGCAGGTGAAGGGTCTCGGGGATCTTGAGCCAGTGGCGCTGCGCAGCGGCCGGACCGCCGACCTGGACGACGTGGTGGAGGGGCTCGCCGCCGCCGCGTACTCACGGGTGGAGCTGGTCGAGAAGCGCGGCGAGTTCGCGGTGCGCGGCGGCATCCTCGATGTGTTCCCGCCGACCGAGGAACATCCGCTCCGGGTCGAGTTCTGGGGCGACGACGTCGAGGAGATCCGCTACTTCAAGGTCGCCGACCAGCGCTCCCTGGAGGTCGCCGAGCACGGGCTGTGGGCGCCGCCGTGCCGTGAGCTGCTGCTCACCGACGAGGTGCGGCAGCGGGCCGCGGCGCTCGCCGAGGCCCATCCCGAGCTGGGTGAACTGCTCGGCAGGATCGCCGAGGGCATCGCGGTCGAGGGCATGGAGTCCCTCGCCCCGGTCCTCGTGGACGACATGGAGCTGCTGCTCGACGTCCTGCCCGCCGGGTCGATGGCCGTCGTCTGCGACCCGGAGCGGGTCCGCACCCGGGCCGCCGACCTGGTGGCGACGTCGCAGGAGTTCCTCCAGGCGTCCTGGGCGGCGTCGGCGGGCGGCGGTCAGGCCCCGATCGACGTCGGCGCGGCCTCGCTGTGGGGCATCGCCGATGTCCGCGACCGGGCGCGCGAGCTCGGGATGATGTGGTGGTCGGTGTCGCCCTTCGCCGCGGACGAGGAGCTGACGGAGACATTCGCCGCCGACGCGGCGGGCGACACCCTCAAGCTCGGGATGCACGCGCCCGAGACCTATCGCGGCGACACCGCCCGGGCCCTGGCCGACACCAAGGGCTGGCTCGCGGACGGCTGGCGCACGGTGTTCGTGACCGAGGCGCACGGCCCCGCGGCCCGGACCGTCGAGGTCCTCGGCGGCGAGGGCATCGCCGCCCGCCTGGACGCGGACCTCGGGGAGATCTCCCCGTCGGTCGTGCATGTCGCCTGCGGCTCCATCGACTACGGCTTCGTCGACCCGAACCTCAGGATTGCCGTACTGACCGAGACGGACCTGTCGGGCCAGAAGGCCGCCGGCAAGGACGGCACCCGGATGCCGACCCGGCGCCGCAAGCAGATCGACCCGCTCACCCTGGAGATCGGCGACTACATCGTGCACGAGCAGCACGGCGTGGGCCGCTACCTCGAGATGGTGCAGCGCACCGTGCAGGGCGCGACCCGTGAGTACCTGCTCGTGGAGTACGCCCCGGCCAAGCGCGGCCAGCCCGGAGACCGCCTCTACATTCCGACCGACCAGCTGGAGCAGGTCACGAAGTACGTGGGCGGCGAGGCCCCGACGCTGCACCGGCTCGGCGGCGCCGACTGGACGAAGACCAAGGCGCGCGCGAAGAAGGCGGTCAAGGAGATCGCGGCGGACCTGATCAAGCTGTACAGCGCCCGGATGGCGGCGCCCGGCCACACCTTCGGCCCGGACACCCCCTGGCAGCGCGAGCTGGAGGACGCCTTCCCCTACGTGGAGACGCCCGACCAGCTGTCCACCATCGCCGAGGTGAAGGAGGACATGGAGAAGTCGGTCCCGATGGACCGGCTGATCTGCGGCGATGTCGGATACGGCAAGACGGAGATCGCCGTGCGGGCCGCCTTCAAGGCCGTCCAGGACGGCAAGCAGGTCGCCGTCCTCGTTCCCACGACACTCCTCGTGCAGCAGCACTTCGGGACGTTCTCCGAGCGCTACTCCCAGTTCCCCGTGGTGACACGGGCCCTGTCCCGCTTCCAGTCGGACGCGGAGGCGAAGGCGACCCTCGAGGGTCTGCGGGACGGCTCGGTCGACATCGTCATCGGCACGCACCGGCTCTTCTCGTCCGAGACCAAGTTCAAGGACCTGGGTCTCGTCATCGTCGACGAGGAGCAGCGGTTCGGTGTCGAGCACAAGGAGCAGCTGAAGAAGCTGCGTGCGAACGTCGACGTCCTGACCATGTCCGCCACCCCGATCCCCCGGACCCTGGAGATGGCGGTCACCGGCATCCGTGAGATGTCGACGATCACCACCCCGCCGGAGGAGCGGCACCCGGTCCTGACCTTCGTCGGCCCGTACGAGGAGCGGCAGATCGGCGCGGCCATCCGCCGTGAACTGCTGCGCGAGGGCCAGGTCTTCTACATCCACAACCGTGTCGAGTCGATCGACCGTGCGGCTGCGCGGCTGCGCGACATCGTGCCGGAGGCCCGGATCGCCACCGCCCACGGGCAGATGGGCGAGAGCACCCTGGAGCAGGTCGTCGTCGACTTCTGGGAGAAGAAGTACGACGTGCTGGTGTCGACGACGATCGTCGAGTCCGGCATCGACATCTCCAACGCCAACACCTTGATCGTCGAGCGTGGCGACAACTTCGGCCTCTCGCAGCTCCACCAGCTCCGGGGCCGGGTCGGCCGTGGCCGTGAGCGCGGATACGCGTACTTCCTCTACCCGCCGGAGAAGCCGCTGACCGAGACCGCGCACGAGCGGCTCGCGACGATCGCCCAGCACACCGAGATGGGTGCGGGTATGTATGTCGCGATGAAGGACCTGGAGATCCGGGGCGCGGGCAATCTGCTCGGCGGCGAGCAGTCCGGCCATATCGCGGGCGTCGGCTTCGATCTGTACGTCCGTATGGTCGGCGAGGCGGTCGCCGACTACCGCGCCTCGCTGGAGGGCGGCGTCGAGGAGGAGCCGCCGCTGGAGGTCAAGATCGAGCTCCCGGTCGACGCGCATGTCCCGCACGACTACGCGCCGGGTGAGCGGCTGCGGCTCCAGGCCTATCGGGCGATCGCCTCCGCCAACTCGGAGGAGGACATCAAGGCCGTCCGCGAGGAGCTCACCGACCGTTACGGCAAGCTCCCGGAGCCGGTGGAGAACCTGCTGCTGGTTGCCGGGCTGCGGATGCTGTCGCGGGCCTGCGGAGTGGGCGAGATCGTCCTCCAGGGGCCGAACATCCGCTTCGCGCCGGTGGAGTTGCGGGAGTCGCAGGAGTTGCGGCTGAAGCGGCTGTACCCGCGGACCGTCATCAAGCCGGCCGTCCAGCAGATCCTGGTGCCGCGTCCGACCACCGGCAGGATCGGCGGCAAGCCGGTGATCGGCCGGGAACTGCTGGCGTGGACCGGCGAGTTCCTGACGACGATCCTGGGGTCCTGAGCGCGGTCACGCGCACCGGACACCGGCCGGTGCGCGTGCGTCCGTCCGCCCGTGCCGTTCACCTGCGTTCGCCCGGGGGCGTCCGTCCACGCGGGCGGTCTGCGCGCCACGCACGCCCGGCAGGATCCGGTCACAGCACTAGCTACCCGTGCCGGGCCGACGGTGGGGCACACGGATCACCGCTGTGCCCCCGGCGAGGTCGATGGTCGAGCGCGGGGGCGCCCCGTCGGACTCGTCGTCGCGCAGCAGCAGGGCGCTTCGGCGTTCCTCGAGTTCGGACTGCTTGCCGGGCGAGAAGGTCGCATGGAGCTGTTCGAAACCGGTGGCCGAGATCTGGCCCTGACGGGCCGGGTTGCGCCAGGGAAGCAGGCCGGAGCGGCCGGCGCGCAGAGCGAGCTGGTCCACCAGGGCCACGAGCGTCAGCAGGACGACCAGGCCGGGCAGGGTCATGAAGACCGCGAACTGCATGCTCCCCGACTCCTCTCCCCGTCCGTGTCCACCGGTGCCGACCGTGGTGGTCCACCTCTGTGTACGGCTCAGCCGGCCTGGGAGTTCCCGGGGCCGGGCCGACGGAACACGACCTGGAAGTGCGCCGGGTGGGCGGTGGCGAAGCGGACGTACCGGACGCCGAGGTCCCGGAGATCCTCCGCCTCGCCGGGCGCGGCGGCCAGGTCCGGCCGTGAGGCGCGCTCCTGCTCCGCGTTCGTGCTGCCGGTGGGCGTTCTCGGAGGCCGAGGGCCGGGTTCAGTCGACGGCAGGGCTCGGAGTCGCGTCGGACTCCGTGGTGGTGTCCCGGTCTCGGATCGTCGCGGCTGCGAGGTGCAGTTCGGTGAGAACCGTCCGCACGGCTCTTCGTGCGGCGCGTTCCGGGCGATGGAGCACATCGATGTGGCGTCGGGCGTGTACGTCGCCGAGAGGTTTGAGGACCAGCGCCGGATGCGGACGTGTGGTCCAGCGGGGCATCAGCGCCAGGCCGCCCCCGGCGGCGACCACATCGGCGACCACCGCGAAGTCATTGATGCGATGGGCGATCTCGAGCCGCCGGTTCGCGGCGGTCGCGATGGCGTCGATGGTGGCCATCAGCGGAAAGCCGTCGTGAACCGTGATCCACGGCTGATCCGCGACGTCTCGCGAGGTGAGGCGCTGTCCGGCGGCCAGTGGATGCCCGGCCGGTATGGCGACGTCGAGCGGTTCACGCAGCAGCGTGGTGGCGGTGACCGTGCGCGGCCAGGGAGGCGTATGGTCCAGGCGGTGGGCGAGTACGAGGTCGTAGTCGCGGGTCAGTTGCGGGAATCGGTCCTGCGCGACGTCCTCGTCGGCGAACGACAGTTGCGGGCAGCCGGGGCCGCCCCGGCCGCGCAGCAGAAGCGGGAACAAGGCCGCGGCCGCGCTGTGGAAGGCCGCCACCGACACCTCTGCGTCCGGCTGGTCGACGAAGTCGTCGAGGGTGTGCCGCGCCTTCGCCAGAGCGGTCTCCACCTCGATCGCCGCGTCGGCCAGGGCCTGCCCGGCATCGGTGAGCACCAGCCGTCGTCCGTCGCGTTCGGTGAGCGGGACGGGGGTCGAACGTTGCAGCAGCCGCAGTTGCTGGGAGATCGCCGACGGAGTCATCAGCAGCGCCTCGGCGACGGCAGTGACGCTTCCCAGCTCACCGAGCTCCCGCAGGATCTGCAATTGACGTTCGTTCACCTTCACAGTGTAGGAGCTCTTAAGCGTTGTTGAAGTAGCTCGTCCTTGGCTTCACCATGGAAGAGGTGCAGCGTAGGGGCGTGATCCAAGCCCGCCGCACTGACGCAGTGCTTCTCCTTGTCGCCGTCGTCTGGGGCTCCAGCTACCTTTCGGCGAAGACGGCCACCTATGCCCTCCCGGTCCTGGTGGTGCTGTTCGCGCGGTACGTGCTCTCAGCGATCGCCTGCTTCGCTCTCGTCGCCGTCCGCCGCCGCGATCGGCGCTGTACACGGGAGGAGATCCGGGCCGGGCTGTTGCTGGGCATCACACAGGCGGCCGTCCTGGTGCTGGAGACCTACGGTGTGGCACACACCAGCGCAGCCAATGCCGGCCTGATCATCAGCCTCACCATCGTGCTCACCCCCCTGCTGGACCGCACAGCCGGAAGCGGTCGGCTCCCTCCGCGCTTCTTCGCCGCCACGGGGCTGTGCCTCCTGGCCGTCGGACTGCTCATGTCGAGCAGCGGCTTCCGCGCTCCGCAGCTCGGCGACCTGCTGATGCTCGCCGCCGCGGTGGTGCGGGCGGCACACGTGGCGCTCGTGGGCCGGCTCACGAGCCGCCGCCCCGTGCGGCCGCTGCAGCTCACCGCCGTCCAGACGGCCGTCGGCTCGGCGCTGTTCGTGGTGCCCGCCGCGAGCGGCCTGCCCGATCTGGCCAGGGCCGACGCCACGACATGGGCCCAGCTCGTGTATCTCGCCCTGTTCTGCAGTCTGTTCGCCTTCCTCGCCCAGACCTGGGCCGTGCAGCGCACCTCTGCCGGCAGGGCCAGTCTGCTGCTGGGCACCGAACCCGTCTGGGCCGTCGCGGCCGGCATCGGCCTCGGCGGCGAACGGCTCACCGTGACCGCCGTCCTCGGCGCGACGCTCATGGTCGCCGGAACGTACTGGGGACAGGCCGTCGAACGCGCTCATCGCAACCCCGAGAACAAGGAGAACCATGCTGGACAACGGCACGCACCAGCGACTGATCAGCCTGCTCGACAGCACCGCGACCGCGTACGAACTCATTGACCATGAACCGGAAGGCACGACCGAAGCCGTCAGCGCCCTGCGCGGCCACCCGGTATCGGAAGCCGCGAAATGCCTCGTGCTGATCGTCAAGATCGACCGGCGGGTCACTCGCCATGTGCTCGCGGTCGTCCCCGGGGACCGACGCGTGGATCTGGGCGCCATCCGCACGCTGTACGCCGCGCGTTACGTCGGATTCTGCGACGCCACCACGGCCGAACGACTGGCCCGGGCCGTCCCCGGCACCGTCCTCCCCTTCAGTTTCGACCCCGGACTCGAACTCGTTGCGGACCCGGACGTCATTGCACGGCCGCGCCTCTACTTCAACGCCGCACGCCTCGATCGCTCACTGGTCATCTCCGGCGCCGACTACGCCGCCCTGGCCCGGCCACGAGTCGAACGCATCGCCGGTCCGGCCTCGGGCTGACAGCCTCCGGCCACTGTTTCGACCCTCTCGTCACGTCGGATCACGCGTTGTCCCTATGCTTCGTCGGTGGTCGAGGAGCGTGCGCAGCGTGCGCGGGGAGTGAGGCGTTGTGCTGCCTGAGAGGCAAGTGAGCCGCACGTGGGCACGAGGCCCGCACTGGTTGCGCCCCGCGCTTCTGGTGGCTGCCGTCGGCCTCCTCGTCCCGGGGTGCGAAGGACTCGGGGAGGCCGGCCCCGCGACGGGATCCGGGCCGGCTGCGCCGGACGGACGGGCGATCAGCCCCCTCGCGAACCCCGACGGTACGAAACCCGGCCTTGCGCCCGTCACGGCGGACGCCGACAGGGCGGAGGCCCGAGAGCTCATCGCGGAGATGTCCACGAAGGGGCGAGGGCCCAGGACGGGTTACGCCCGGGACGAGTTCGGCTACGCCTGGATGGACACGGCCGACGGGGTGCCGCTGGCGCGGAATGGTTGTGACACGCGGAACGACTTGTTGAGACTCCATGGGCGGCACGTGCAGTTCCGTTCAGGTTCCGACTGCGTGGTCGTTGCGATGGACCTTTACGACCCGTACACCGGCAAGGACATCGACTGGAAGAAGGCGAAGGCCACCGAGGTGCAGATAGACCACGTGGTCCCGCTGTCCTACAGCTGGCAGATGGGCGCCGCCCGATGGCCGGAGAGCAAGCGCAAGCAACTGGCGAACGACGTGCTCAATCTGCTTCCTGTCGAAGGGCGCGCCAACTCGGAGAAGCGGGACTCGGGGCCCGCGTCCTGGTTGCCGCCGAACAAGAAGATCCGCTGCGCGTATTCGGTGCGCTTCGCGCAGGTGGCGCTGAAGTACGAGCTGCCTGTCACGGTGGCGGACAGGAATATGATGCTCGAGCAGTGCGGCGTCTGAGCGGCAGGCTCGGCCGAGGGTCCGCGGGCGAGCGAGGCCGCCTTCCCGGCCCGGCCACCACCCGGGCGGAAATCCCTTTGAGGTCAACGGAAAACCGCCGCTAACCTGCCCGGATGGAAAACGACGGCCCCCCGGAACTGAAGATCACCACGCTCGCCGAGCGGCCCGAGCTCCGGGACCCGCTGTGGCGGATGCAGGACACCTGGCCGGAGTTCATCCTGAACGACCCCGTCGGCTGGGCGAACATGGGCCGCATCGTTGCCGAGCTGCCCGAGTACGTCCTGGTCGCGACCGACCGCGAAGGTGCCGTCGTGGCAAGGGCGTTCAGCGTTCCGTTCGTGCTGGACACCGACGGCCGACGGGAGCTGCCCGCGACCGGCTGGGACCAGGCGCTGCTGTGGGCGTTCTCCGACCTGCGGCACGGCAGGACCCCGGACACGGTGAGCGCGATCGAGATCACCGTGACGACTGGGCTTCTGGGCCGGGGGATCTCCGCGCTCATGGTGGCCGCGATGCGGGACAACGCCCGCGCGCGCGGCTTCGGCGAACTCGTCGCCCCCGTCAGGCCGAACGCCAAGCACCTCGATCCGGCTGCCCCGATGTCCGAGTACGCGTTCCGTACCCGGGAGCAGGACGGCCTCCCGCAGGATCCCTGGTTGCGCGTCCATGTCCGCGCGGGCGGGATCGTCGAGGCGGTTGCACCGGCGTCCATGACCGTCTCGGGATCGCTCGAGCAGTGGCGCGGCTGGACCGGCCTGCCCTTCGACACGGACGGTCCGGTGGTGGTGCCGGGGGCTCTGGTGCCGGTGCACTGCTCGATCGCGCACGGACACGCCGTGTATGTCGAGCCCAATGTATGGGTGAGGCACAGGCTCTGACGCACGGGGACCGGGGAGACCGCCGCCCCCTCTGCGGCGGTCTCCCCGGTCCCCCGGTTTCCCGGGGCTCGGTGTACGTCCCCGGTGTCCCGGGTCCCCCGGCGTCGGCTGCCGGCCGAGAGTGCCGGGCCTTCAGACCGTCAGGTCCCAGAGGCTCGCGTTGTACGTGAAGCCGGGGCTGACCTCCACGGTCAGGTTCTTGGCGTCGGCGGGGGCGTCGAAGGCCCAGACGACGGTGACCTTCTTACCGGGCAGGACGGTACCGGTGAACGGCTTGCCGACCTCGCCGTCGTAGATCTCCTCGGCCTTGACGCCGTCCTTGCCGGCCCGGGCCTCCGCGGTGACGAGCCCGGCGTCGAACTTCTCCTTGCCGGCGTTCTCGATGACGACAGTGACCTTGTACGCCTTGTTGCCCTTGCTGTGGCCGAGGGCGAACTGTCCCGGCTTGTACGGCTCCGCCTCGGACACCGTGACGGTCAGGTCGTCGTCGTACACGGCCGAGTCGCCGGCCGCCAGCGCCTTCCCGGCCGCGTCCTCGCCGTTCTTCGCCTTCTCCAGGGGCTTGCCGGAGCCGGGCTTCTTCGACGCGGAGCTGCCGGACGTGGCCTTGTTGATCTCGTCGACCGCCTCGCCCACGGCCTTGAACGTGAGGACCGCGCCGACCACCGAGAGGATCATCGCGACCAGACCGAGGATGACGCCGGTGAGGGCGACCCCCTTGTTGGTGGCCTCGCCGCGCTTGACTCTGCCCCGTGCCGAGAAGCCGAGGATCAGCCCGATGAGGCCGAGGATTCCGGCCAGCCAGAAGAAGAACGGGACGAAGCCGGACAGGGTGCCGATGATCCCGAGGATCAGTGCCGCGGTGCCAAGGCCGTTGCGGGCCTGCATCGGCGCCACGGGCGGCTGGGGGAACTGCGGCGGCTGCGTGTACTGGGACATGAATGCCCTCCTGGGGCGTGATGGGGACGGATGCCGCACAGGAGGACCCCCGTGTGGCCGGGGCCGTTCAGCGGCCCCGTGGTGCGGTGGGTCAATAAGAGCAGAGCCTGTGAACCGAGTCAACACAATTCACGGGGAGTTGGTTCACTCACACTGTGAAGTGGGATGTCTTGTGTTCGTCGGTATGCTCGGTTCCACAACCCGGTGTCCCGTCGCGCCGATATGAGCCCGACAGAGAACCCGAAGAGCCGTTGAGGAAACAGGAGGCCGCCCCGTGCCGGAGAACGCAGCAGAGGTGACCGCTGCCGGAATCGCCCGGCTCGCGGGTGTCGGGCGTGCGGCGGTCAGCAACTGGCGGCGTCGGCACGCCGACTTCCCCAAGCCCGTCGGCGGCTCCGAGACCAGCCCGTCCTTCGCGCTCGCGGACGTCGAGCACTGGCTGCGCAGTCAGGGCAAACTCGCGGAAGTGCCGCTCCGGGAGCGGGTCTGGCAGCAGATGTCCGCGCACCCCGACGGTGCGGTCACCGCACTCGTCCACGCCGGCTGTGCCCTGCTGCTCGTACGGGACCGGCCCACCGCCTGGCTGGAGCTCTCGGCCGTCTCCGACCCACGCATGGCGACGATGCTGCCCACGGCCCTGGAGACGGTGCTCAACACCCGGTTCGGGCCGGCGGAGCAGCGTGCCGTACCGACACCCACAACCCCCGCCCTGCGCGGGTCCGTCCCCCTCCTGCGCGGTGTCGCCGAGCTCGCCGCGGAGACCGGCGCACGCCAGGCGTTCGAGTTCCTCGTCGGCCGGCATCTCGACGCCAACCCCCGCCAGTACACGCTCACTCCGCCGGGCCCCGCCGCGCTCATGGCGGCGCTCGCCGGCCCTGCCGGGACCGTCCTCGACCCGGCATGCGGCACCGGTGCGCTGCTCAAGGCCGTTGCGCACCCTGCCGTCCTGTATGCACAGGAGACCGACCCCGATCTCGGCGCGCTCGCGGCGCTGCGGCTCGCCCTGCAGTCCGACGCAGAGGTGCGGGCCCGCACGGGCGACTCCCTGCGCACCGACGCCTTTCCGCAGCTCGCCGCGGACGCCGTGCTCTGCCACCCGCCGTTCAACGAACGCAACTGGGGCCACGACGAACTCGCCTACGACCCCCGCTGGGAGTACGGCTTTCCGGCCCGCACCGAATCCGAGCTGGCCTGGGTGCAGCACGCGCTGGCCCGGCTGCGCCCGGGCGGCACGGCCGTGCTGCTGATGCCGCCCGCGGCCGCGTCCCGCCGCTCCGGCCGGCGCATCCGTGCCGATCTGCTCCGCCGCGGGGCGCTGCGCGCGGTCGTCGCCCTGCCCGCCGGCGCCGCTCCCCCGTACGGGATCACGCTCCATCTCTGGGTGCTGCGCCGCCCGGGCGCCGGTGAACGCCCCGCGCCCGAACTGCTGCTCGTCGACACCGGGGAGCAGGCCGGCGGTGGTGGACGCGACAAACTCGACTGGGGGGCCGTGCAGAGCGCTGTGCTCGGCGCCTGGCAGCCGTTCGACCGCCACGGCACCGTTGCGGAAGAGCCCGGAGTCAGCCGTGCCGTGCCCGTCATCGAACTCCTGGACGACGACGTCGACCTTGCGCCCGCCCGTCACCTTCCGCCACCGGCCGCGGGCGGAGGTGCGGCGGAACTCTCCGGCGTACGGGACCGGCTCACGGACACCCTGCGCCTCACCGGCGACCTCGTCCCGCCGCACGCCGAGTCCGCGACGGCCGGACCGGCCCGCTGGACCGGCACGACGGTCGGCGAACTCGCCCGGGCCGGAGCCCTGGAGCTGCGCGCCGGAGGCACCGGCACCGGCTCGGCACCGGTCCTCACGGAGCACGACGTACTTGCCGGAACGGCGCCGTCCGGGACTCTCCCCGACACGGCCGGCCCCGGTGACGACCCCGTCGAACCCGTCCTGGTGCGGGCCGGTGACGTCGTCGTCCCCGTGCTCGGCGGGGGCACGGCCGTCCGCGTCGTCGACGAGGCCACGGCGGGCGCCGCGCTCGGCCGCAACCTCCAGCTGCTGCGCCCCGACCCGGCCACGCTCGACTCCTGGTTCCTCGCCGGTTTCCTGCGCGGCACCGCGAACAACCGCCAGGCCAGCAGCTACGCCTCGACCGCCACCCGGCTCGATGTCCGCCGTCTCCAGCTGCCCCGACTGCCGCTGGCCGAACAGCAGCGCTACGGGCAACGGTTCCTTGCACTCGCCTCGTTCGAGGACGCGCTGCGCCGCGCAGGGAGGCTCGGGGAGCAGCTGGTGCAGGGGCTGTACGACGGACTGACGGACGGCACTGTCGAGGCGTGAACCTGGGCGCGTAATCTGGCGTGATCAGTTCAACAACGGTTCCGCACAACCAGGGGCGGGCCGTCGGTGTCGGTGTATACGCTCGACTCCTCGTTCGACCTGTCCGTCCCGTACTCGCACTCGTCAGGAGCAGGAATGCACGGCCACGGCTACGCGCCGCCACCGCCAACCGGCCGCGCCAACGGCGGGCAGGTCGCCCTGCGCGTGGTCCTCGTGGCGATGACACTGCTCAGCTGCGGTTTCCTCAGCTGGGCCCCGATGCTCCGGCTCGGGCTCCTCACCGGCAAGCGCCTGCACTGGTGGCTGTTCGGGGTCGTGACCGCCTCCATCGTCGGCATCGTCATCTTCGCGGGAGTGATGGTCCCGGACGACGAGAACACGCCGATGAGCGACCCCGTCGGCTTCACGATGGCCGTCTGGCTGCTCTTCGCCACGGTCGGTGTCGTCACCTACTACCTGGTCGCGGAGATCCGCCACTTCGAACGGCCCGCCGCGCTGCCCGGGGCCCATGTCCCACCGCAGGGCGGAATGACCGGTTACGGCTACCCGCAGGTGGCCCAGCCGCCCGCGCAGACGCCGCCACCCGTCCAGACGCCACCCGTCCAGAATCCGTACGCCCAGCCCGTGCAGCAGCAGTACGCCCCGCCCGCGCCGCAGCCCCCGGTCGGCGACCAGCAGACCCAGCGCCCCGCCCGCATCGACCAGGTCCGCGCCGAGCTCGACGAACTCAGCGACATCCTCCGCAGGGACAAGGACCAGCGGGAGGGCGGCCGGTGAACGGACGGGTCATCGCCGGCCGTTATGAACTCTCCACCGTCATCGGGCAGGGCGGCATGGGCCAGGTCTGGACCGGTTACGACCAGCGGCTCGACCGCCGCGTCGCCGTGAAGCTGCTGCGCCCGGACATGATGGCCGCCGCGACCGCCGCCGACGAGATGCGCCGCCGCTTCGTTCGCGAGTGCCGGGTCACCGCCCAGGTCACCCACCCCGGCCTGGTCATCGTCCATGACGCGGGCAGCGACGGGGACGATCTGTACCTCGTCATGCAGTACATCGAGGGGGCGGACCTCGCCGACCATCTGGCCGAGCACGACCCGTATCCGTGGGAGTGGGCCGTCTCGGTCGCGGCCCAGCTGTGCTCGGTGCTCGGGGCAGTGCATGCGGTGCCCATCGTCCACCGCGACCTCAAGCCGCGGAACGTGATGGTGAAGCCCGACGGCACGGTCACCGTGCTCGACCTCGGCGTGGCCTCCGTCCTCGACACCGACACCACCCGGCTCACGCACACCGGCTCCCCGATCGGCAGCCCCGCCTACATGGCGCCGGAGCAGGCGATGGGCGGTGCCGTCGGCCCGTACACCGATCTGTACGCGCTCGGTGTGCTGCTGCATGAACTCCTCAGCGGAGACGTGCCCTTCGTGGGCTCCACAGCGCTCGGAGTGCTGCACCGCCATCTGTACGAGCCCCCGCTTCCCGTACGGCAGCTGCGTCCCGAGGTGCCCGCCGAGCTCGAGGCGCTCGTACTGCGGCTGCTCTCCAAGGACCCGCAGCACCGCCCGTCCGGCGCGCAGGAGGTCTACGAGCAGCTGGCCCCGCTGCTGCCCGGCCGCGGTGCGCCGGGGGGCTTCCCGGTGAGGAACGTCCCGGGAGGCCCGCTCGACCCGACGCGCCCCTTCCTGCGCCCGCACGCCCCCTGGCCCGACCGCGGAGCCCCGCCGCCGATGCCTCAGCACGCCCCCGCGGCCGTCGCGGTGGAGCGCCCGGACGTCGCCGCTGCCGTCGACGAGGTGAAGCGTCTTCTCGGCGAGGGGAGCATCACCCGGGCCGTGGACATCCTCGGCGGCATCCTCCCGGCCGCGGCGGCCGAGCACGGTGAACACTCACCCGTCGTCAGAATCCTGCGCAAGCAGTACGCGACGACGCTGATGGACGACGGGCAGTACCGCCGGGCCCTGCCGGAGCTGCGCCGGCTCGCCGACGACCGGGCGGCCGAGGCGGGCCTGGCCGATCCGCAGACGCTCCAGTTCCGCTACGACGCCGCGCAGTGCCTGGAGCAACTGGGCGAAACCGCCGCCGCCCTGGCCGAGTACCGCTTGCTCCTGCCGTTCTACGAGAACCAGCACTCGACCGGTGCCGACCAGACCCGGGCGTTCGGCATCCGTCACCGCATCGGGGATCTGCTGCTGGCGATGGGCGACCACACGGCGGGCCACCAGCAGCTGCAGAACCTGCTCTACGACACGGAACGGATGTACGGTCCCGGTCACCCGCAGGCGATCGAGCTGCGGCGGTCACTGGACCGCCAGCGCCAGTTCCGGTCCGGATAGCGGGTCACGGCCCCGGCGGCCGCCCCGGACACTTGGGTGGCCCGGGACCGGGCGGGGTCCGGGCCTCAGCGTGCCGCGCGCAGGAACGCAGTGCCGGCGACCTGACCGGCGAGCTCGAGCCGGGAGCCGCCCGCGAGATGCTCGGTCAGGGCCTCGCCCACGCCCGGCCGGGCGGCGTCGGCGTGGCCGTCGACGACCACGACGGCGCCTTCGGCGGCGAGCTCCTCCGCCCACTCCAGATCGGCGAGGACCGCCTGCGTGGACGGGTCGCCGGCGACGACGATCACCCCGTAGCTGCGGTCGGAGACGGCGGTGCGCACCTCCGGGTCGCCGGAGGTGCCCCGCTGGATGCGGGCCTGCGCACCGGACCGGCTGCCGCACAGCGCCAGATTGGCCCGTACGACGTCCTCGCGGACCAGCGGTTCGGTGCCCGCCAGCGGATCGACGATCGTGAGCCGCGGCTCGGCGCCCGCACGGTGCAGTATGCGCAGCAGCGCGGTTGCGAACAGCCCGTGCCGGGTGCCGATCTCCAGCACGTCCTCGTTCGGCGGCGCCAGCAGCGGAACGGCCGCCAGCTTGCCGCACACCTCGGAGGTGGAGCCCGCGATGCGGCCGACGCCGAGCGCCTCCAGCGCCACCACCGTGCGGTAGGCGACCGTCAGATCGCGCCTGGCGTGGTCCCGGGACGCCCCGGTCACCAGGCACACCTCGCGCACCAGTGTGTCCAGCTGCGTGGCGGTGGGCATCCGGTGGGCGTCCCGCCCGGCGTGGTCGAGCAGCAGCCCGAGCCCGTAGCTCTGACGCCGCAGATCGGCCACTTCGTGGTGGAGCGCGTCGAGATCGGCCTGGATGGAGTTGGTGGCGCGCTCCAGGCGCTGCTCGACCAGCGTGAACGCGGGGCGCAGCACCCGCTTCGCCAGCCGGTTGCTGAGGAGGGAGGGCATGGCCGGGAGCGTACGCCGCACTTCATGCTCCGGGGGCCACGAGCGGGTGCTGTACGGGTGAAGTCTTGGTGGCGTTCCGCCGACGCGCACATGTTCGTGCACGCTCCCATGACGCCGGCGGCACCGCGACCAGACCCAGCACGAGCAGCGCCGCCCCGCCGATCGCCGCTCCGGCCCGCAGGCCCGGCGGCCGGAACGAGCAGTCGACGACGCCGGTCTTCCCGTCGAGCCGGACGGCCACCAGACCGAGATGGTCGTCCGCCGGTCTGCCGTTGCAGCTCCAGCCCGGGATGCGGGGTGCCGCGAGCACCGCGGTCCCGGTCGAGCCCGGCGGAAGTTCGGCCCGTACACCGCTGTCCCTGACCTCGACGGACACCGCACCCGTCGACTTCAAGGCGCCGACGGCCGCGGCGAGTGCGCCCGGGCCGAGGCAGCCCGCGCTCCAGTCGCGCGGCGGGCCGTCCTTGCCGAAGACGATCCCCGACCGCGGTCCTTTCGAGGGGCCCAGCGGGGTCAGCGGAGCACGCCGCTTGGGCATCCCTCCGAGGAGCTTCACCGGCTCTCCGTCGCCGAGCCGTGCCGTACCCGTGTAGTCGGGCGCCCACAGGAAGACGTCGGTGCCGGCGGGACAGGCGCCGTTCGCCGGTTCGCCGTACACCCGGAAGCCGAGCAGGCGTTCCTGGTTGCGGAACGGCGAGTCGCCGTACCGGGGTTCGGAACCAGGCGGACGGACGGTCACCAGCGGCAGCACATCGGCCGCCCTGGCCACCCGTGGCTCCGTGCCGCCGGCCGATCGGATCCGCGCGCCGACCGAGAACACCGCGTCCGTGACCGGGTTGTCCAGGCTCTGCAGATTGCGGCCCCGTGACGTCCACCCCGCACCGAGCGCCGCCATGGTGCGGGTCAGTACCTCGGGAGTGTGACTGCTGTAGTAGCCGCCGCCCTCGCCACCCAGCAGCAACGGATCGTTGCCGGTGAGCTGCTCCCGTCCCGGGTCGGTCCGGTAACGGGGCCAGCCGTCGGCCTGCGCCACCGCGCCGGCCCGTGCGGCGTGGTCCTTGCCCCAGGCCGGATAGTCGTCGAGACGTCCGAGCCGCTGCCGGTCGGCGTAGGCGATGGTGGCCGCCGCCTGCCCGGCCAGGGAGCCGGCGAGGAGGAGCGCCGCGAGCCCGACGTGGTGCTGCCGCCTCGCCAGCACCAGAGCGGTGCCCGCCGCGGCGAGACCCGCCAGGAACAGCGGATACGTCCAGCCCGTCACCAGATCGCCGGCCGCGGCGCCCAGTCCCACGACGGCCAGGATCCCGGTGCCGGCGAGCAGGGCACGCCGCCCCGGCCAGGACTGCGCGACGCAGACCCAGGCCGCGATCACCGCGATCCCGGCGGGGACGAAGGTCTGGCGGTAGGGGCTGCCGTTGGGCGTGGCGAAGAGGTGCCAGGTCAGATGGGTCGGCTCCCAGTGCATCGACAACCCGACCAGCACCGTGAGCGCCGTCCACCACAGGCGTTCGCGCCGAGGCACGGCCCGGTGGAAGGGCAGCGAGCAGACGAGCAGGAGGGCGCCCGTGCCGAGGAACATGGCCGGGGTGAAGAAGCTGTACGTCGCAGGGAGCGTACGGGCGAGGACGTCCGACCAGCCCGCAGGCTCGAACTCCCGGCTCCAGCCCGGGTGGGCGTGCTTCGTGCCCAGGAAGACGGGCAGCAGCACGGGAGCGGCGAGCCCGATGCCGAGCAGTGTGGTCGCGGCGCCCCGTATCAGCACGCGTACCCGGGCGCGCCGCGTCGTCTCCCGGTCCAGCAGCAGCCGCAGCACCAGCACGAGGCCGGCGCCGAGCGTCGCCATGTAGGCGGTGTAGAAGTTCGCGATCCACACCAGCCCAACGGCCGACGGTCCGAGCACCGGACGCCGTCCGGTGCGTGCCCACTCACCGACCAGGCACAGCAGCGGGAAGGCGATCAGCCCGTCGAGCCACATCGTGTTGCAGACGGCCTCGACGACCGACCAGCCGCAGAGCGCGTAGGAGGCCCCGAGGACCGCCGCCGCCCATGAGCGGCCGTTGCCGCGGTGCAGGGTCAGCAGCAGCCAGGTCATGGCCGCCGCGGCCGCGGCCGTCTTCAGCACGGTGATCACGTACACCGCGAGATCGATGTCCTCGCGCGGGAAGAGCCCGACGATCACCGCGAACGGACTGCCCAGGTACGTCCCGAGGTCGGGAAGGAAGCTCGTGCCGTACCCGGACTGCCAGTTGAGCAGCAGCCCGCCTTCGGCCCGCCCGTGCAGCAGGTCCCACAGATGGGCGTGGAACGGTACGAACTGATTGCCCAGGTCATTGACGCTGCGTGTGTTCGGGCCGAAGGGAAAGCTGCGGGCCACCGCGTCACCCGCGCACACGGCCACCGCGGTGAGCAGTGCGGCCAGGGCGGATGCGCGCAGCGACGACGCCCGCCGGGACGGCACCCGCCCGGGGCTCGCCGTCGGACGGCTGCGGGCGGCCCCGTCCCGTATCAGGTCCAAGGTCGTCATGATGCATCGAATATGCCAGCACCAGGTGTGAATTCGATTCGCAGTGGGGCCAGTTCATGCAATGGTCGTCTGAGCGCCATGTGCCGAATCCGCACCGGACACACGGATCGGTTGTTGTTCTTCCGTGCTGATCTCGATTGTTGTCCCATGCTTCAACGAAGAGGAGATCATCGACCGCTTCCATGAGCATGTGACCAAGGAACTCGCGCTGCTCGGCCAGGAATTCGAACTGGTCTATGTGGACGACGGAAGTCATGACCGTACGCTCGGAATCCTCGAGGAGATCGCCGCGGCCGACTCCCGCACCCGTTATGTCTCCTTCAGTCGTAACTTCGGCAAGGAGGCCGCGATGCTGGCCGGACTCCAGCACGCCGACGGCGACGCAGTGGTCATCATGGACGCCGATCTCCAGCATCCGCCCGAGCTGGTGCACCGGATGCTCCGTCTGCACGAGGAGGGATTCGACCAGGTCATCGCGCGGCGCACGCGCAGGGGTGACCGGGTCACCCGTACCGTCACGGCGCGCGCCTACTACTGGCTGATCAACAGACTGGTCGATGTGGAACTCGTCGACGGAGTCGGGGACTTCCGGCTGCTGTCGCGCCGGACCGTGGACGCGATCCTCGGGCTGAGCGAGTACAACCGATTCTCCAAAGGTCTCTTCGCCTGGGTCGGATTCCGCACCACGACGTTCGAGTACGAGAATGCGCTGCGTGAGCAGGGCCGTTCCAAATGGAGCTTCGGAAAGCTGCTCAATTACGGCCTCGACGGGCTGCTCTCCTTCAACAACAAGCCACTGCGGGCGGCCGTCTATCTCGGTCTTCTGCTGCTGTCGGTCGCCATGGCGTACGCCACCTGGATCGTCGGTGTCGCGCTCGTCGACGGAGTGGACACGCCCGGCTATGTCACACTCCTGGTGACGGTGGTCGCTCTCGCCGGCGTTCAGATGGTGATGCTGGGCGTGGTCGGTGAGTACGTCGGCCGTATCTATTACGAGGTGAAGCGCCGCCCGCACTATCTGGTGGCGGCGACCAATGCCGGCCTGCCGCGGCAGCCCCAGCGGGCCGGCCGGGGAGAAGAGCAGGGAGAGCTCGTACGCCGATGACGGTCCAGTGGCAGATGATCCGTTTCGCCCTGGTCGGGGTCGTCAACACGGGTACGTACTACGGCTGCTACCTGGCACTGCTGACGCGGCTGCCCTACATCGCCGCGCATGTCTTCGCGTTCGCGCTGAGCATGACGGGCTCGTTCTTCCTGAACTCGTACTTCACCTACCGCACGCGGCCGACCTGGCGGAAGTTCCTGCTCTTCCCGCTCACCAACGCCGCGAACTTCGTCATCACCACCGGGGGCGTGTGGCTGCTGGTCGACGTGGCGGGCTTCAGTGACCGCTGGTCCCCGCTCGCCGCCGCGGTCGCCGCCATCCCGATCACTTTCCTCGTCTCCCGCACGATCATGCTCCGCCCGGAGCCGGCGCAGGAGAGGCCGCTGCCGCAGGCCGGTGCCCGCCGGTGACGCCCGCCCGCCGGTGATGCTGCTCAGGTGCCGTAGGTGATCCTGACGTCCTTGAACCCGAGGGAACGCAACAGGCCCTCCAGCATCCTCGTGGTGTTCTGCTCCGCCTGGGCGGTCAGGCGGCTGCTCCTGGCGGCGGTCGCGATCCGCTCCGCGGCCAGCCGCTGGACGGCCTGCTCACTGCCCGGATTGTCGGAGAAGAGGTCACCGAGCCGGTCCAGCAGGCCGCGCTGTTTGGAGACGGCGTAGGACCGGTCGGGATCGAGTGCCGGCCTGCCGACGGCGGCGTGCGGGAGACGGATCACGGCGCTGGTGCGGTCCTCGTCGACGGTGACGTCCTCCTTGTCGAGGTTCCCCAGGTCGACGTAGGCGTCCACGGTGCCGGCGCCGATGTACAGCGTCCTGGTGCCCCGCACCGCGTCAGGGAGGTACTTGGTGTCCTTCTCCAGATCCACGACGACCTGGAAATTGCCCGTGGCCGCTTCGTAGCGGCTGATGTCCTGGATGGATTCGAGCAGGGCAGGGCCCGAACGGTCGTGGGTCTCCTCGCCGAGAATGTCCCCGAACGAGGGCAGCAGACTGAAGCGCATGCCCGTGAGCAGCAGTACGACCACGAGGGCGGTGCCGCCCGCCGCCTTCACCCACCACGGCACGGCTGTGCGGGATCTCATGACGATGGACCTCCCTTTCCGTACGGATGCCCGCGCCCACGGGGATCAGGCATGGCGTGCCGCGCGTCGTACCCCCACCCCCTCCCGAATCGTTGACCGAATCAGTGGCCCCGAAGTAGTGGCCTGGGCCACGCCGACTGCCTACCATCGATCACCGCAAGGACTTTGTGCACTGCCGCACAAACCCACCCCACCGGGAGGCCCCTTTGCACCGCCGCCGTCGCACTGCGCTCGCTCTCTCCGCCGCGCTTGTCGCAGCGACCCCTCTGCTCGCCGCCTGCGGGAATGAGGCGCATCCCGGGGCCGCGGCCGTCGTCGGCGGGGACCGGATCGAGGTGGCCTCGCTCCAGTCACAGGTGCAGGACGTGCGGACGGCCCAGGAGGCGGCGCCCGAGTCCGCGCAGTTGATCAAGAACACGGGCCAGCTGGGCAGGGCCAAACTGCACAGCATGATCCTCGACCGGATCCTGGAGAAGGCCGCGAACGAGGCCGGGGTCACGGTCTCACGCAGGGAGGTCCAGGAGGCCCGGGCGGCCGCGGTCCAGCAGTCGGGGGGCGAGGAACAGCTCGCCGCGATGCTGCTGCAGCAGCGCGGGGTGGCACCGGGCCAGATCGACCAGGCGGTACGCGAAGAGGTGCTGCTGACCGAGCTGGCCAAGGCGCTGGGCGCGGACCTCGGTACCCCGCAGGGTCAGCAGAAGGTGGGCACCGCGCTCACCGCGGCGTCGAAGGCTCTCGACATCGATGTGAACCCGCGCTACGGCGCCTGGGACGACACGAAGATCCAGCTCGGCGACTACAAGGCCCCGTGGATCACCCAGGTCACCAAGGAGCCGGATGCGATTCAGGCCGGGGCCTGACCGGCGGCACGGCCGACGTAAGGTCGAGGGGTGAACGCTGAAGCCCCCGTCGAGCCCGGCCGCATCGTCCTGCTCACCGCCAGCCACCGCGTCGCGCCCGGACTGCTGTCCTGGCCGGCATGGCAGGTGCTGCACGCCGCCGACCGGGTGCTGTGCGCGGACGACGGCCACCCGCAGTTGCCCTATCTGAAGGAGGCGGGCGTCGGCGTGGAGACCGCCGCGCCGACCGCGCAGGAGCTGGTGGACGGGTGTGCCGGCGGCCGCACCGTCGTGGTCCTCGCGTCCGGCGAGGGCGACCGGACGCTCACCGACGGACTGGCCCGCATGGCCGGTTCCGGCCGCGTGCAGATGCCCGACCTGGAGCTGCTCCCCGGCTCGTACGACCTGCCGGGCGCCCGCCTGCTCGACCTCGTCCAGGTCATGGACCGCATCCGCCGTGAGTGCCCCTGGTCCTCGCAGCAGACCCACAAGGGCCTCGCCAAGTACGGCATCGAGGAGGCCTACGAGCTGGTCGAGGCGATCGAGGACGGCGACCGCGACGAGCTGCGCGAGGAACTCGGCGACGTACTGCTGCAGGTGGTCTTCCACGCACGCATTGCGCAGGAGGGCGGCGAGGAGGACGGTGCCGAGCCGTTCTCGATCGACGACGTGGCAGGGACGATCGTCGACAAGCTCATCCACCGCCATCCGCACGTCTTCGGCGACGAGCACGCCGAGACCCCCGAGGACGTCAAGGCGCACTGGCTGCGCACGAAGGCCGTGGAGAAGCAGCGGGACTCGGTCACGGACGGCATCCCGCTCGGCCAGCCCGGTCTCGCCCTGGCTGCGAAGCTGGCTTCACGGGTGCGGACGGCAGGGCTCGACGTACGGGTGCCGCCCGGTGACGGCATCGGCTACGAGCTGCTGGGCATGGCGGTACGGGCGGAAGCCGACGGCCACGACCCGGAGGCCGCCCTGCGCGCCGCGGCCCGTGCCTACCGGGATGCGATCCGCGCGGCGGAGGCGACGGCCTGACGGTGGGCCTGCGTCACTCCCGGGGACCTCGCCGCCGGTCGACAGCGGTGAGGTCGACCTCGATCGGATACGGGAGGTCCACCTTGAGCCGGTTGTGGTGGATGCCCGTGACGGCGTACGAGCTCGTGGCGGGGTCGAGCTCGTAGACGTACACCACGGGCAGTCCGTCGCCCTTCTCCACCCGCCAGAAGTGCCGGATGCCGGCCGCCGCGTACTTGCGGGGCTTCAGCTCGCGGTCGCGCTGCACCGATTCGTCCGAGACGATCTCGATGGCGAGCAGGATGTCGGCCGGGGCGTACCAGGTCTGCTCCGACCCACTGAGGGCACCTTCACGCACCACCATGAGATCGGGCTCCGGCCGGTCCCGCTCGCCCAGCTTGGTGGTCATCTCGCGGACGACGTAGAGATGGTCCGGTGCCTGCTGTACGAGTGCGTTCTCCAGCAGGCGCAGAGCGGCCATGTGGAAGAAGGTCTGCGGACTCACGAAGAACAGTCCCCCGTCGATCAGCTCGGTGTGCGGCGGGAGACCCTTGATCCGGTCGAGGTCGTCCGCCGTCCACCCACCGGCGGGCGGCACCGGGAACACGTAAGGCTCCTCCCGGTCGTCCGGTTCTTCCCGCCGGTCTTCGGCTGCGGCACTCATCAGCGCTCCCATGCGACGGAGTCTGGCGCGTACGGTCAGCCTACCCAGGGGGAATGCGGAGAGGTCCGCCGAACGAGTGGGCCGACGGGCCGGGCGCTACCGTCGACGCATGCACGACCAGCCGCCCGCCGTCCCCGACGCCCCCGAGCTCTTCACCTGGGAGTTCGCCACCGATCCCTACCCCGCCTACGCCTGGCTCCGCGAGCACGCCCCCGTGCACCGCACCCGGCTCCCCAGCGGGGTCGAGGCCTGGCTGGTCACCCGGTACGGCGATGCGCGACAGGCACTCGCGGACCAGCGGCTCAGCAAGAATCCCGCACACCACGACGAGCCGGCGCACGCGAAGGGGAAGACGGGCATCCCGGGGGAGCGCAAGGCGGAGCTGATGACGCATCTGCTGAACATCGACCCGCCCGACCACACCCGGCTGCGCAGACTGGTCTCGAAGGCGTTCACCCCGCGCAGGGTGGCCGAATTCGCCCCGCGCGTGCAGGAGCTGACGGACCGGCTCATCGACGGCTTCGCGGACAGGGGGAGCGCCGACCTCATCCATGAATTCGCGTTCCCGCTCCCCATCTACGCCATCTGCGACATGCTCGGCGTCCCGCGCGAGGACCAGGACGACTTCCGGGACTGGGCCGGGATGATGATCCGTCACGGAGGGGGGCCGCGCGGGGGAGTGGCGCGCTCGGTGAAGAAGATGCGGGGCTATCTCGCCGAGCTGATCCACCGCAAGCGCGAGAACGCCGGTGACGACCTCATCTCGGGGCTCATCAAGGCCTCGGACCATGGCGAGCACCTGACCGAGAACGAGGCCGCGGCCATGGCCTTCATCCTTCTCTTCGCGGGTTTCGAGACGACGGTCAACCTCATCGGCAACGGTGTGTACGCACTGCTGCGCCACCCCGAGCAGCGCGCGCGCCTCCAGGCGTCCATCGCCGCCGGGGAGACCGCTCTGCTGGCCACCGGCGTCGAGGAACTCCTCCGCTTCGACGGGCCCGTGGAGCTCGCCACCTGGCGGTTCGCCACCGAACCGCTGACCCTCGGCGGGCAGGACATCGCGGTCGGCGACCCCGTCCTCGTCGTGCTCGCCGCGGCCGACCGGGACCCGGACAGATTCCTCGACCCGGATGTGCTCGACCTCTCCCGACGGGACAACCAGCACCTCGGGTACGGGCACGGCATCCATTACTGCCTCGGGGCACCGCTCGCCAGGCTGGAGGGGCAGACCGCACTGGCGACTCTGCTGACCCGTCTGCCCGACTTGCGACTTGCGACGGATCCTTCCGATTTGCGGTGGCGTGGGGGGCTCATTATGCGTGGATTGCGCACTCTGCCCGTTGAGTTCACACCCCAGAGTTTCTGACGCTCCATCAGAACTGTGACTTTCACGTGATCTCCGCTGCATCGACTTGTGACTCGCGTTCGAATGCGGCTACGTTCACCGTCAACTCGGGACCCTCCAGTTCCGCGTCGTCGCACGAAAGGCCACTGCATGCTCTCCGGGAACGGTCGGCACCGCCGCCCCCGTCAGGCTCCCGCCCTCATCGTCGCTGCGGGGGTGACCGGATCGGCCATCGCGATCCCGCTGCTCGGTGCGGGTTCCGCTTCGGCCGCAGACACCGCCACCTGGAACCGGGTCGCGGACTGCGAGAGCGGCGGTATGTGGAGTGCCGATCTCGGAAACGGCTACTACGGCGGATTGCAGCTCTCCCAGGCGGACTGGGAGGAATTCGGCGGTACGGCGTACGCCCCGCGCCCGGATCTCGCCAGCCGCTCGCAGCAGATCGCGGTCGCGGAGAAGGTACTCGCCGCCAAGGGCCCCTCGGCGTGGGCGAGCTGCGCCGCGATCACCGGGCTGACGACCGGCGGGGTCAAGGCCGATGTCGACCCGGGTGCGACCGCCGGCGCGACGGGCAGCACGCTCGGCTCCGAGGACGACACCGACACAGTGGACCCGCCCTCCTTCGGTGACGGCAGGGACGCCGTCACGACGGAGCCTTCGGACTCGGCCGCGCCCGAGTCGCCGCAGCCGTCCGGGGAGCCCTCCGGCGACTCCACGACGTCGCCCGAGGCCGCGGAGCCGGCCGGGGGAGTGGAGGACGAGCCGAGTGCGTCCGGGTCCACCGGCCCCGCCGAGGATGTGAGCAGCGACACCGACACGGACGCCGACGCGGACAACGGTTCCGGGAAGCATCGTGGCGCCCCGGCCCCCGAGGAGGACGAGGCGGGCAATTCGGGCAATGAGCGTGAATCAGGTCGCCACGCCTCACGAGGTGACGGATCGGCACGAGATGCCGCCGAGGCGACGGATGAGTACACCGTCCGCCCCGGTGACAACCTCTCGGCGATCGCCGACGCGAACGAGGTGCCGGGCGGCTGGCCCGCGCTCTACGAGGCGAATGAGGAGGTCGTCGGATCCGACGCCGACCTCATCCTCCCTGGCCAGAGCCTCGATCTGAACCTGGATGAGGGTCAGTTGAAGGAGTAGTTGGGGTGCTTATGTCCGCTTCTGTGCAAGTGAGACATGAGTCTCTTCCGGTCAACTGACCCCGGATGCCTGCCAAGTAGGGCCATCCCGTCCCTCACCTGCGAAAACGGACATCCGTCCTTGGTGGTTATGGGTGATTTCTCCCCGATGTTCATCTTTGAACATCGGGGAGACGTGTGTTTACGGTCTGACCGCTCGCCATCGCGGGCCCCGTCGACCGTCACGCCGAATCCTGCCGTCGGTCGGGGGGAACAGTCGTCGCGTCATGCGCCGTAGGCAGGAGCGGGGGACCCAAGGTAGGTGCCGTACCCGCCCGATGAGGGAGGGCACGGCTTGGGGTGAAGCCGCGCGCAACTCGCGCGGCCGGGCAAATCGTTCCCGAGTTCCTGACGGAACCGGGGACACCCCATCGGCCCGAACCCGACAGCTCACCTCGCAGGCGTCGGTGAGGGGATGACTCCATGCTGCTTTCCGGCAAGGGCAAGCACCGCCGTCCGACCGCGTTCCACCGCACCACCCGCGTCGCCGCACTCGCGGGCGTCACCGGTGCTGCCATCGCCGCGCCGCTCATGGCCTCCGGCACCGCGTCCGCCGCGACCGCTTCCGAGTGGGACGCCGTCGCCCAGTGCGAGTCCGGTGGCAACTGGTCCATCAACACCGGCAACGGCTACTACGGCGGTCTGCAGTTCTCGGCCTCCACCTGGGCCGCGTACGGAGGCACGGCGTTCGCCTCCACCGCCGACCAGGCCTCCAAGGCCCAGCAGATCCAGATCGCCGAGAAGGTCCTGGCCGGCCAGGGCAAGGGTGCATGGCCGCACTGCGGCGTGGGTCTGTCCAACGCCTCGTTCGACGGCGGTGCCGCCGAGGCCCCCGCCCCGAAGCCCGCCAAGCCCAAGGCCAAGGCGCCCGCCCCGAAGCGTGCCGAGGTCCCGACCACCCGCTCCGAGCGCCCCGCCGCCCCGGTCAAGAAGGGCGACGGCGAGTACAAGGTCAAGGCCGGCGACACCCTCAGCAAGATCGCTGAGGAGAAGAAGGTCAAGGGCGGCTGGGAGAAGCTCTTCGAGCTGAACAAGGAGATCATCGACGACGCCGATGTCATCCACCCCGGGCAGCTCCTCCACCTGAGCTGACCCCACCAGGCTCCGGGGCCCCCGCACAGCGGGGACTCCCCGCCCCGGAATCAGGGGACACCGTCGTCCCCAGGGGATCCCGTCGCCCGGTGGACCCGGCGGACCACCGGGCGACGCACCCCGTCCCCCAGCTCTCCCCGGCCAGGCGCGCCTTCCCGTACGTTCCCCCGCAGCCCTGCGGGGGAAGGGAGGCGCCCCCAGGCCGGGGTTTCTGTCTGTTTCATTCCCTTTTTCGTCCCACGGGGCGGGCACCGGCTGGCCGAGGCTCCGGAGCCGGTTAGGCTCATGTCGCAAGGCCAGGGCGACCCTGCGCTGACCCTGCTCCGCTTGCGTCACTCTTAGCGTCACATCCCAGAAGGAGATGCTCGTGCCGTCCATCGACGTCGTCGTAGCCCGGGAAATCCTGGACTCCCGAGGCAACCCCACGGTCGAGGTCGAGGTTGGCCTCGACGACGGCAGCACCGGCCGTGCTGCCGTTCCCTCCGGTGCCTCCACCGGTGCGTTCGAGGCCATTGAGCTCCGTGACGGAGACCAGAACCGCTACCAGGGCAAGGGCGTCGAGAAGGCCGTCCTCGCCGTCATCGAGCAGATCGGCCCGGAGCTCGTCGGTTACGACGCCACCGAGCAGCGTCTGATCGACCAGGCGATGTTCGATCTGGACGCCACCGACAACAAGGCGTCCCTCGGTGCCAACGCCATCCTCGGTGTCTCCCTGGCCGTCGCCCACGCCGCTTCCGAGGCCTCCGACCTCCCGCTCTTCCGCTACCTGGGCGGCCCGAACGCGCACCTGCTGCCGGTGCCGATGATGAACATCCTGAACGGCGGCTCGCACGCCGACTCCAACGTGGACATCCAGGAGTTCATGATCGCGCCGATCGGTGCGGAGTCCTTCTCCGAGGCGCTCCGCTGGGGCACCGAGGTGTACCACACGCTCAAGAAGGTCCTGAAGGAGCGCGGCCTGTCCACCGGCCTCGGCGACGAGGGCGGCTTCGCCCCGAACCTGGACTCCAACCGCGAGGCCCTCGACCTGATCCTCGAGGCCATCAAGCAGGCCGGTTACGCGCCGGGCAAGGACATCGCCCTCGCGCTCGACGTGGCCGCCTCCGAGTTCTACAAGGACGGCAAGTACCTCTTCGAGGGCAAGGAGCGCTCCGCCGCCGAGATGACCGAGTACTACGGGGAGCTCGTCTCCGCGTACCCGCTCGTCTCCATCGAGGACCCGCTGTTCGAGGACGACTGGGCCGGCTGGAAGGTCATCACCGACAAGCTCGGCGCCAAGGTGCAGCTGGTCGGCGACGACCTGTTCGTCACCAACCCGGAGCGTCTCGCCCGCGGTATCGAGGACGGCGCCGCCAACGCCCTGCTCGTCAAGGTCAACCAGATCGGTTCCCTGACGGAGACCCTGGACGCCGTCGAGCTGGCCCAGCGCAGTGGCTTCAAGTGCATGATGTCCCACCGCTCCGGCGAGACCGAGGACGTCACCATCGCCGACCTGGCCGTCGCCACCAACTGCGGCCAGATCAAGACCGGTGCCCCGGCCCGCTCCGAGCGCGTCGCCAAGTACAACCAGCTGCTGCGCATCGAGGAGATCCTCGACGACGCGGCGGTGTACGCGGGCCGCAGCGCGTTCCCGCGCTTCAAGGGCTGACACCCGCTTCCGTACGTCCCCGCACCCGGTCCCGTACCGTGTGCGGGGACGTACGCGCGTAATAAAGGGGAGGCGGGACCATGGCCGGCAAGGACCGCGACCGGTTCTCCACCGCGACCAGGCTGCGGCTGCTCGGCGAGCAGACGGCCGCCCGCGTCTACCGCTCGCAGACGCGCCGCCAGGCCCGCCGCTCCAGGCTCACCGGACGGGCGGCGTTCCTCGCGCTGGTGGTGTGCTCGATGATCGTCGCGCTTGCGTACCCGATGCGTCAGTACGTGTCGCAGCGCAACGACATCGCCGAGCAGAAGCGGCTCGCCGACGCGGCCCGTGAGCGCGTCGAGCGACTCCGTGACGAGAAGGCGCGCCTCCAGGACGACGCCTACATCATGCGGCTGGCCCGCGAGCATCTGCACATGGTCCTGCCGGGCGAGACCGGTTACACCATGAACGGACCGAAGACCGGTGAGCAGCCCCGCACCGAGGAAGGCGGCGTCGGCCGCCCCTGGTACTCGAACGTGTGGGACGGCGTCGACCATGCCGACGCGGGCCGCTAGCGAAGCCACGAAAACGAACGAAGAGACAGACATACCCATGGAAACGCCCCCTCCGACGACCGAGCACACGCCGCCGACCGAGGCGGACATCGCCGCGTTCCAGGAGCAGCTCGGCCGCCCTCCGCGCGGTCTGCGCGCGATCGCCCACCGCTGCCCCTGCGGCAACCCGGACGTGGTCGAGACGGCCCCGCGGCTGGATGACGGCACGCCGTTCCCGACGCTCTACTACCTGACCTGCCCGCGCGCGGCTTCGGCGATCGGCACGCTGGAGGCGAACGGTGTCATGAAGGACATGACCGAGCGCCTCGGGACCGACCCCGAGCTGGCAGCCGCGTACCGTGCGGCGCACGAGGACTACATCGCGCGGCGCGACGAGATCGAGGAGCTGAAGGGCTTTCCGAGCGCGGGCGGTATGCCGGACCGTGTGAAGTGCCTCCACGTCCTGGTCGGTCACTCCCTGGC
The DNA here is from genome assembly GCF_056435905.1 of Streptomyces sp. NPDC043861. NCBI lineage: Bacteria > Bacillati > Actinomycetota > Actinomycetes > Kitasatosporales > Streptomycetaceae > Streptomyces > Streptomyces sp. NPDC043861. Next base: position 488,652 of record NZ_JBWKDP010000004.1, read on the forward strand.
GGCGGGACCGGGTGTGAACCCGCTCGGCGACGAGGCGATCGCGATGCTGCCGGAGTGGTGGGCGAAGGGGCCCTGTGTGACCCCCTGCTCACCGTCCGAGGCCTGACCATCCCTCACCCGCCCCTCAGTTCCCCGGACCCGTTCCCGGACCGCCGGAGGGGCTCGATCTCCAAGGAGCCCGCATGACCCGCGTCGCCGCCGTCGACTGCGGTACCAATTCCATCCGCCTGCTCATCGCCGATGCGAACCCTGCCGACGGCGAACTCACCGAGCTGGACCGCCGGATGACCATCGTCCGCCTCGGCCAGGGCGTGGACCGCACCGGCCGCCTCGCCCCCGAGGCGCTGGAGCGCACCTTCGCCGCCTGCCGCGCGTACGCCGAGGCGATCGAGGAGTACGGCGCCCGCAAGGTCCGCTTCGTGGCGACGTCGGCGTCGCGCGACGCCGAGAACCGCGACGAGTTCGTGCAGGGTGTGCACGCCATCCTGGGCGTGGAACCCGAGGTGATCACCGGTGACCAGGAGGCCGAGTTCTCCTTCACCGGCGCCACCAAGGAACTCCCGGGCCACGAGGAACGACTCGTCGTGGACATCGGCGGCGGCTCCACCGAGTTCGTCGTCGGCCACGCGCACGTCGAGGCCGCCCGTTCCGTCGACATCGGCTGTGTACGGCTCACCGAGCGGCACATCCGCAACGACCCGCCGACGCCGGACGAGGTCGCCGCCATCCGCGCCGACATCGCGGCTGCACTGGACCTGGCCGAGGAGACGGTGCCGATCCGGGAAGCGCAGACGCTCGTCGGGCTGGCCGGTTCGGTGACCACGGTCGCCGCGATCGCGCTGGGCCTGGAGGAGTACGACTCCACCGTGATCCACCACGCCCGGATCTCCCGCGAGCAGGTCGCCGACGTGACCCGCGGACTGCTTTCCTCCACCCACGAGGAGCGCGTTGCGAACCCCGTGATCCACCCCGGCCGGGTGGATGTGATCGCCGCCGGAGCGCTGGTCCTGAGCGAAATCATGGAGCGCACGGGTGTCGAGGAGGTCGTGGTCAGCGAACACGACATTCTGGACGGAATCGCTTGGTCGGTGGCCTGACGAGGGCCTGACGAGTGCCCGCTCCGGCCTTCGGGGCGGGCCGTCGCAAGAAACTTCGTGAAGTTCTTCACAAGGAAAAGGGCCCGGTCGACCGTCGAAAGTGCCCCTCGACGGCCCTCCGGGCCTCTTTTTGTGCCCGGCCAGGCCCGCCCGTCCGTGGTATGCAGGTCCCCTGCCGCGTTGCGCGCGTATGAAGGAGGGCGCTGGTTCACCTTCCGGATAGGGGAGTGGGGCCAGCTCAGAAGGCCCTTGCAACGTTCCCCGAAGCGCCGTGGTTCCCTGCACCCCTCATGACCTCGGTCACGCGGGCGGCGGAGTGTAGCAGAGGGTCGGCAAGTGCTTGTGAAGGGGCTCACGAGCGACCCCACCTGGGGGGGTGGATACTCGATGGCATGAGCACCACGGAGCGTCCCAGGATCCTCGTAGTAGGCGGTGGGTACGTAGGCCTGTACGCAGCTCGTCGCATTCTGAAGAAGATGCGGTACGGGGAGGCGACCGTCACGGTCGTCGACCCGCGGTCGTACATGACCTATCAGCCCTTCCTCCCCGAAGCCGCCGCCGGCAGCATCTCGCCGCGGCATGTCGTCGTCCCGCTGCGACGCGTGCTGCCCAAGGCCGAGGTACTCACCGGCCGGGTCACCACCATCGACCAGGACCGCAAGGTCGCCACGGTCGCGCCGCTCGTGGGCGAGGCCTACGAGCTGCCCTTCGACTACCTGGTGGTCGCGCTCGGCGCGGTCTCCCGGACCTTCCCGATACCCGGCCTCGCCGAGCAGGGCATCGGCATGAAGGGCATCGAAGAGGCCATCGGTCTGCGCAACCACGTCCTCGAGCAGCTCGACAAGGCCGACTCGACGACCGACGAGGAGGTCCGCCGCAAGGCGCTGACCTTCGTCTTCGTCGGCGGTGGCTTCGCCGGTGCCGAGACCATAGGCGAGGTCGAGGACCTGGCCCGCGACGCGGTCAAGTACTACAAGAGCATCAAGCGCGAGGACATGCGCTTCGTCCTCGTCGACGCCGCCGACAAGATCCTTCCCGAGGTCGGCCCGAAGCTCGGCAAGTACGGCAAGGAGCACCTCGAAGGCCGGGGCATCGAGATCTACCTCAACACCTCGATGGACTCCTGCGTGGACGGCCACGTGGTGCTGAAGAACGGCCTCGAGGTCGACTCCAACACCATCGTGTGGACCGCAGGTGTGAAGCCGAACCCGGCGCTCACCCGCTACGGCCTGCCGCTCGGCCCGCGCGGCCACGTGGACACCCAGGCGACCCTCCAGGTCCAGGGCACCGACTACATCTGGGCCGCGGGCGACAACGCCCAGGTGCCGGACATGGCCTCCCGCAAGGCCGGTGTCGAGAACGCCTGGTGCCCCCCGAACGCCCAGCACGCGCTGCGTCAGGCGAAGGTCCTCGGCGACAACGTCATCTCCGGGATGCGGGGCTTCCCGCAGAAGGAGTACAGCCACGCCAACAAGGGTGCGGTCGCCGGTCTCGGCCTGCACAAGGGCGTCGCGATGATCGTCATGGGCAAGGTCAAGATCAAGCTCAAGGGCCGCCTCGCCTGGTACATGCACCGTGGCTACCACGGCATGGCGATGCCGACCTGGAACCGCAAGATCCGTGTCTTCGCCGACTGGACGCTCGCGATGTTCCTCAAGCGCGAGGTCGTCTCGCTCGGTGCGATCGAGTCGCCGCGCGAGGAGTTCTACGAGGCCGCCAAGCCGGCCCCGACCGCGGCCAAGGCCGCGCCGGAGAAGGCCAAGGCTTCCTGACCGCCTGACGGTCAGAGGTTCCGGAAGGGGCCGTCCGCCATCCGTGGTGCGGACGGCCCCTTCGGCGTACCCGTTCATGGCACAAGGGGGTGAAGACTCCCATTTTGCCGTCCATTTACGCTCAGGGGACTGCGCGGGTACGCCGACGGTGTTTACGTGGTGTTGGGCATTTCCGGAAACCGTCATCACGGAGGTGTGCGCCATGGCCGATGCCGCTTCGCGGCTCACCACTCTCACCGAGACCCTGCTGGGGGCGCCGCCCCCGGTCCGTATCCGCGCCTGGGACGGAAGCGAAGCAGGACCTCCCGATGCCCCCGTCCTCGTCATCCGGCACCGGCGCGCCCTGCGCAGGCTGCTCTGGAAGCCCGGTCAACTCGGTCTGGCCCGCAGCTGGGTGGCCGGGGAGATCGACGTCGAGGGTGATCTTTACGAGGCACTCGACCGGCTCGCCGGGCTGCTCTGGGCCCGCCCGGACCCCGGGCCCGGCGGCACGGGAGGCAGAGCCGCCCGACGGGCCCGGTCACTGCTCGACCCGGAGCTGCGCTCCGCCGCCGGGGACCTGGTCCAACTGATCGGCCCGAGGGCGTGGCTGCCGCTGCCTCCACCCGCCGAGGAGGTCCGCAGACGCCACGGACCACTGCACACCAGGGTTCGGGACCGGCAGGCGATCAGTCACCACTACGACGTCGGCAACGACTTCTACGAGCTGGTGCTCGGCCCCTCCATGGTCTATTCGTGCGCCTACTGGGAGGGCGGCGGAACCCTGGAGGAAGCCCAGCGCGACAAGCTCGACCTGATCTGCCGCAAGCTGGCCCTGAAGGAAGGCGACCGGCTGCTGGACGTGGGCTGCGGCTGGGGCTCGATGGCGATCCACGCGGCCAGGGAGTACGGCGCCCGGGTCACCGGTGTCACGCTCTCGCGCGAGCAGGCCGCGTACACCCGCAAGCGCATCGCCGAGGAGGGGCTGACCGACCGCATCGAGGTCAGGGTCCAGGACTACCGGGACGTCAAGGACGGCCCCTACGACGCGATTTCGTCGATCGGCATGGCAGAGCACGTCGGCTCCGCCCGCTACCGGGAGTACGCCGATGCGCTGTACGGGCTTCTGAAGCCCGGCGGACGGCTGCTCAACCACCAGATCGCCCGCCGTCCGGAGAAGGACGAAGCGGACTACCGTGTGAACGACTTCATCGACGCCTACGTCTTCCCCGACGGGGAGCTGGCGCCCGTCGGCACGACCCTGTCGATCCTGGAGGAGGCCGGCTTCGAGGCCCGGGACGTCGAGTCGATCCGCGAGCACTACGCCTGCACCCTGCGGGCCTGGGTGGCCAATCTGGAGTCCGCGTGGCAGGACGCGGTACGGCGCACGTCACCGGGCCGCGCGCGGGTCTGGCGGCTGTACATGGCCGCGTCCGCCGTGTCGTTCGAGCGGAACCGGATCGGCGTCAACCAGATCCTGGCGGTGAAGACCCCGTCGGAGGGTGATTCCGGTCTGCCCCTGCGGACACGCGACTGGAACGAGCGCGGGCGGCGCTGATCCGTCCGTTCCCGTTCCTCCCGTTCGTACGAGAGGGGCGGGGAACCCCCTTACGGGTTCCCCGCCCCTCTCTCGTGCCGTCGCCGCCGCTCCTACTCGGCCTTGATGGCGTTCAGCATGTTCAGCTTCGCGGCGCTGCGGGCCGGCCACAGTGAGGCCAGGACGCCGACGAGCGCGGCGAGCACGATGAACAGACCGATCCGGTCCCAGGGCAGGACCAGGGCGTAGCCCGGGATCTTGTCGTCGATGGTCTCGCCGATCGCCCAGCCGAGGAACGAGCCGAGACCGATGCCGACCACCGCGCCGAAGAGCGAGATGACCACGGCTTCGAGCCGGACCATCCGCTTCACCCGGCGGCGGTCCAGGCCGATCGCCCGCAGCATGCCGATCTCCTGCTGCCGTTCGAAGACCGACATCGCGAGCGTGTTGACCACACCCAGCACGGCGATGATCAGGGCCATCGCCAGCAGGCCGTACATGATGTTCAGCATCGTGTTGATGATGCCGCCGAACTCGTCACGGATGTCCTGCTGGTCCATCACCGCGATCGCGGGGTTGGCGCCGAGCGCGTCGATCAGGGCCTTCTCGTTCGCCGAGGACTCACCGCCGTCCATCTTCACGAAGATCTGAGGGATGTAGGGCTTCGCCTCGTGCGGGTTCACCACCTTGGTGTCCACGAGGACCGGGGAGAGGAATTCGCTGTCCTTGAAGACCGCGCCGACCGTCAGGTTCCCCTTCTTCTTGTCGTTGAAGGTGACGGGGAGGCTGTCGCCGACCTTCCAGCCCTTGCTCCTGGATGTCTCCTCGGCGACCGCGATCCGTCCCTTGGCGAGCGAGTCGAGGCTGCCGCTGACCACCTCGACGTTCAGGACCTTCTCGATGTCGCCCGGCGTGACCGCCGAGGCCGACGCGAAGTCGCCCTTGACCTCGAAGTAGGCGGACTGCTGCGGCGAGACCGCGGAGACGCCCGGGGCCTTCGCCAGCGCGGTCAGCGCGGACTGGTCCAGGTACCCGTCGTTCGCCATCGTGACCATGTAGTCGGCCTTGATGTTGTCCGTGGTCATCTTGTTGATGGCCGTGCCGACCGTGACACCGAGCACCGAGAGGCCGGTCACCAGCGTCAGACCGATCGCCAGCGCCGAGGCGGTGGCGCCGGTACGGCGCGGATTGCGGACCGCGTTCTGGCCGGCCAGCTTGCCGGACACTCCGAAGGTACCGACGAGCAGGGGCCGTACGAGCGCGATGACGGGCCGGGACAGCAGCGGGATCAGGACTATCACGCCGATCAGGGCGAAGAACGCGCCTGCGGCGATCAGCATCTGGCCGGTGTCGCCGCCGGCCGATGCGCCCCACACGATGCCGACCGCGCCCAGCGCGCTGAGGACCGAACCGATGGAGTTGCGCAGCACCAGCGACTTGGTGGTGGCCACCGCGTGGACGCTGTTCATCGCCGCCACCGGCGGGATCTTCGCGGCCCGGCGGCCGGGCAGCCAGGCGGCGAGCATCGTGATCAGCACACCGACGGAGAGCGCGGCGATCACCGGCGTCGCCGAGACGACGAGGGGACCGGCCGGCATCTTCATCTCGAATGCGGCCATGCCCGACCGCAGCCCCATCGCCAGCCCCATACCGAGGACGAAACCGACGACCGAGGCGACCAGGCCGACCACGGCGGCCTCGGAGAGCACCGAGCGGGTGATCTGCTTGCGGGAGGCACCGACGGCCCGCATCAGCGCGATCTCCTTCGTGCGCTGGGCGACCAGCATCGTGAAGGTGTTGGAGATCAGGAAGATGCCGACGAAGAGCGCGATGGCCGCGAAGCCGAGGAGGATCTTCTTGAGGGCGCCCAGCCCTTCCTCGATGTCCTCCGCCTGCTTGTCGGCGAGCGCCTGGCCGGTCTGGGCCTGGGCGGTGTCCGGCAGCAGCGGCTTGACCGCGTCCAGGATCTTCGAGTCGTCGGCTCCGGGCGCGGCGGTGACGGTGACGCCCCCGTAGTAGCCCGGCTCGAGGTACTGCTTCTGGGCGACCTTGGTGTCGAAGAGGACGAGGCTGCCGCCGGCGTTCACGGCGCCGTCGTCGGTGGTGAAGATGCCGCTGAGGACGTATTCCTTCACCGGCCCGTTGGTTGCCACCCTGACCTGGTCACCGACCTGGTACTTGCCCTTGGTGGCGGATTCCTTGTCCAGGGCGATCTGATCGTCCTTCACCGGGCCCGAGCCGTCGGTGAAGGTGTACGCGGCGTCCTTGCCGTCCTTGCCGGGGGCGAAGTTGGAGCCCTTGTTGGACCAGCCGACGCCGATCAGCTTGCCGTCGGGGTCGGCGACGCCCGCGAATCCGTCGACGCGGCCGTGGACGGCGGCTACGCCGTCGAGCTCGCCGATCTTGTCGAGGGTCTTCTGGGAGATGCCGGGCTCCTGCTCGGCATCGTTCTCGTCGGCGTACGAGGTGACGGCGACGGCGACGTTGTCGTAGCTCTTCGCCGACTGGTTGCGGAAGGCGTTGGAAAGCGTGTCGGCGAAGACCAGGGTGCCGGAGACGAATGCGACGCCGAGCATGACGGCGAGCACGGTCATCAACAGCCTGGCCTTGTGCGCGAGCACATTGCGCAAGGCGGTACGGAACATGGTGTGTGTCAGTCCTGAGGAGAGGGCCGGAAGTCTTGGGTCGGTCTGCGGATCAGCTGGTCCGGCCCTTGGCGTCGAACGCCTTCATCCGGTCGAGCACGCCGTCGGCGGTCGGGGCGAGCATCTCGTCCACGATGCGGCCGTCCGCGAGGAAGATGACGCGGTCCGCGTACGACGCCGCCACCGGGTCGTGCGTCACCATGACGACGGTCTGCCCGAGCTCCCGTACCGAGTTGCGCAGGAAGCCGAGCACCTCCGCGCCGGAGCGCGAGTCGAGGTTTCCGGTGGGCTCGTCACCGAAGATGATCTCGGGCCGCGAGGCGAGGGCGCGGGCGACGGCGACGCGCTGCTGCTGACCGCCGGAGAGCTGGGCGGGACGGTGGCTGAGCCGCCCGGACAACCCGATGAGGTCGATCACCTGCTGCAGCCACTGCTTGTCCGGCTTACGGCCGGCGATGTCCATGGGCAGGGTGATGTTCTCCAGTGCCGTCAGCGTCGGCAGCAGGTTGAACGCCTGGAAGATGAACCCGATCTTGTCCCGGCGCAGCTGAGTGAGCTGCTTGTCCTTGAGCGAGCCGAGCTCGGTCTCACCGATCCGCGCGGACCCGGAGCTGAAGCTGTCCAGACCGGCGACGCAGTGCATCAGCGTGGACTTGCCGGAGCCGGACGGCCCCATGATCGCGGTGAATTCCCCTTGCCGGAAGTCCACGGTGACGCGGTCGAGCGCGACCACCTGGGTCTCACCCTGTCCGTAGACCTTGGACAGATCCATGGCGCGGGCGGCCACCGCAGTGGCGCGGTAGGCGGTCGGAGTGGTGGTCACGAGACGGCTCCTGTCGAGGTGTTCTTCGAGGACCACCCCATCGTGCTGGCCGCAGGCCGCCGGATCGTCCGTCCCGGTGCCCGTTCCCGGGGCCGCCTTGGGTCTGACGGCGGGTGCGCCCGTCCTCCTTTGGTATGACGGGATCCCCTGGTTCCTCCGGGGGATGTCCTGAGCGGGCCGCGCACCACTCTGCTGCGCACACGGACGGCGACTTTCCGTCATTCCCGGACGTGAGGCCGGGCGGGGGTGGGCCGGGCCGCAGGCAGGTAGGGACTGCTCACGGGGCACTCTGACGCACACTCAGACGTCAATAAAATAAGACAACATCGGTTGGCTGCCCCGCTGTTCGGGGGGTCCGCACGGATAGGCTCGTGTGCCGACGCGAAGCCGCGCGCCACGCCCGGATGGTGGAATGCAGACACGGCGAGCTTAAACCTCGCTGGCCTTCGGGCCGTGCCGGTTCAAGTCCGGCTCCGGGCACATGGAGCGGCCCCGGCACACGGGAATCGTTGAATCCTTGAACGCCTGCGCGGCTGTCGGCTGCCACCCCTGATGTCCCGTGAAGAGCACTGCCGTCCCCGTTGCCCCGGCCGTTCGCAGTGTGGGCGGATGTTCGCATGTGCGTCGACTCCGGGCACGCCGGCGCTGCTGCCGCACACCGGAACGACTCCGCCGCCCCCGGTCAAATCCCCGTCTGCCCGACGACTGCCCGGGCGCCCGGACGCCGGCGTCGGTCCGACCGAACGGCCGCGCGGACGGGCGATCGGAAGGACCCCGAACGGAGGACGGAGGTGCCGGGTCGCGCACCCCGGTCCGGCCGGGACCGGACCTTCGGCCCGCGGGTGTGCGCGGGAGCCGCCGAGGCGGACGGAGCCGAGGTCACCCGGCCTGCTCGCGGGACGGCCCGGACCGTCCGGGGGCACCTCGGGGGGTGACCGTCTCGTCACGATCCAGGAAAGATCCTCCTTCAGCACTAGGCCCAGGTCTTTGCCCTCGCATTACTCTTGTGCCAAGGCCGCGCAGTGTGGCCATGGAGGAGTGAGATGAGGAGCAGCAACCCGGTCTTCTCGCGACGGGGGTTCAGCCGCGACAACGGCCACGCGGGCTTCAACGCCGCGCCGCAGGCCGGGGGCCCCGTCGCCGGAACCAACCCGTACGCCCAGGGCACCGGCAATCCGTACGCCACCAACCCCTACGCGCCCGCGGACGCCCAGCTGGGTGCCCCGCCGCAGGCGCCGGCCCGCAGCAATGTGATGACGATCGACGACGTCGTGGCGCGCACTGCCATGACGCTCGGCACGGTCGTGCTCACCGCCATCCTGTCGTGGGTGCTGCTGCCCGTCGACGAGGCGAACCTCGGCAAGTCGTACGGGATCGCCATCGGCGCCGCGCTGGTGGCGTTCGTGCTGGCGATGGTCCAGTCCTTCAAGCGCAAGGCATCGCCCGCGCTGATCCTGGCCTACGCCGCGTTCGAGGGCGTCTTCCTCGGCGTGATCTCCAGCGCGGTGTCCACGTACATCGCGAACGGTGTGGTCGCCCAGGCCGTGCTCGGCACGATGGCGGTCTTCGCCGGCGTGCTGATCGCGTACAAGATGCGCTGGATCCGTGTCACCCGCCGTTTCTACGGCTTCGTCATGGCCGCAGCGATGGGCTTCCTGCTGCTGATGGCGGTCAACCTGCTGTTCGCCGTCTTCGGCGGCGGTGACGGTCTCGGCTTCCGCAGCGGTGGCCTCGGCATCCTGTTCGGTGTCATCGGCATCATCCTCGGCGCCTGCTTCCTCGCCCTGGACTTCAAGCAGGTCGAGGACGGCATCACCTACGGCGCTCCGCGCGAGGAGTCCTGGCTGGCGGCCTTCGGCCTCACCATGACCCTGGTGTGGATCTACCTGGAGATGCTGCGTCTGCTGTCGATCCTGCAGGGCGACGACTGACGCGGGTGAGCAACCCGTAGGCCGCTGACCTACGAAGGGCCCGTCCGGCAAGCGCCGGGCGGGCCCTTCTCGTTGTCGTGACCGACTACGTCCTGGCCGGCGGAGCTAGCGCAGCTTGCGCGCGGCGCGCCTCAGGTCGTACTCGTGGATGATCGCTTTCGCATGTCCGTAGGCGAGATTGTGTTCGCTCCGGAGCCAGCTGACCTTCTCCTCGAAGCGGAAGAGGGAGGGGCCGTCTTCGACGGTTCGCAACCAGTCGGCCACTTCGCGACCGGTGCAGTGAGGGATGCGGGAGAGCAGATTGCGGTGGGTCTCTTCGGAGAAGACTTGGGACATCGGCGCCTCCGGACGCTCTGCGCGTGTGGTCCTTCACGCCACCGTGCCCGAGTGTTCGCGTATTGGCAACAGTCCCGCACCGGCGCATAGGGTCGCGGAGTGCTTGATACGACACCTCTGACCGCCGCGGTGGAGCGGATCGCCGACCGGCTGCGAGCCGCCCCGCAGAGCCGGCTGCAGCGCGGCGCGGCAGCCGAAGGGCTGGAGCTGGCAAGGGAGTTGGCGCTGCGGGCGCAGCGCCTCGAAGCCCCGGGCGAGAAGCCGAGGATCATGCCCGAATCGGGCATTTTCGTGGTCGCCGACCAACTTGTCGTGGCGGGGACGGATTTGGCCGAGTCCATGCGCACGACAACGGCCTCGCCGGAGGACCTGGGCGAGGCGGTGGTGTTCGTGGAGGAGGCGGGGGTGCGCCTGAGGGCGATGCTGTAGTGGCGGGGGACGCTAGAGCGACGCGATGACGCGGTCCGCGAGGATGTACACGTTCTCGCCGGAGCCGCAGGAGAAGGTCAGGGCGTAGGCGCCGGATACGCCCGACCCTCCGAGCAGGACCGGCGTCTCGCCGCTCCGCAGCGCATCGGCGAGACGCTCCGCCGTCTCGCGGTGACCGGGGGTCATGCAGAGGGTCGTGCCGTCGGCGAAGACGTACACATCGAGGGTGCCGAGCGGGCCGGGGCGGACGTCCGAGAGGGCCGTCGCGGTCTCGGCGAGGTGTTCCAGCCGGGAAACGGTGCGTTCGTGGTCGGTGACCACGGGTGTCTGGACGGGGACGAAGTCGGGGTGCGAGGGGTGCCTGCGGCGCGCCGCGGCCAGTTCCGGGGAGTCCTCGGCGAACTCGGTCGACGGCTCGCTGTACTCGGGCAGCTCGGCGAGTGCGTCGAGCGCCTCGACCGCCTCCAGGTCCATCGCCTCGAGCCCGGCGAAGTCGGCCTGGCGCGGGATGAAGAGCGGGGTGATGTCCTCGCCGAGGCCGCCTGCCCCGCCGAGCAGGGTCGGGGCGTCTGCGGCGTCACGGGCCTCCTGCGCGGCCCAGAAGGCGCGCGCCTCGGCCAGCTCGCGCTCGCGCTCCTCGGCGAGCGCCTCGGCGACCGCCGCGCGTATCTCGTCGGCAGGGGCGGTGCGGGCCTGCGGCACGGCGGCGACGAGCCGGCCGCTGCCGGTGCTGTTCACGGCAGCCAGTTCCGTTCGCAGGGCCGTGACCTGCTTGCGCAGCCCGTGAGCGGCGTGCAGGGCAGCGGCGCCCACGGCCGTGGCGGTGGCCGCGGTCAGCATGAGGGCGAGGTACATGGCGCTCACTGACGTACTCCCGGTTTCAATGGATTCCCCGACTTACTACATCAGCTTGGCGTGAGCCCATGCCTGGTGTCAGTGCATTACGTCACGAAATGGACAGGAACTTTGCCTTGATGTTTAGTGCCGCAGTGGCTCTGACCTGGCCAGACGCGTCTCCCCCAGGAGATAGGTCACATCCTGGGGGAGATTAGGTCACGGCTGGGACGCGGCGGGGTTGAGAAAGCCCTTTCGGAGGGACGGGGTCCCGTTCGATCGGGCAGGTCAGCGACCCGGGCGAGGCGTCAGCTGAGGCGCTCGATCACCATGGCCATGCCCTGGCCGCCACCGACGCACATGGTCTCCAGGCCGAACTGCTTGTCGTGGAACTGCAGGCTGTTGATCAGCGTGCCGGTGATCCGGGCGCCGGTCATGCCGAAGGGGTGGCCGACGGCAATGGCGCCGCCGTTGACGTTGAGCTTGTCCAGCGGGATGTCCAGGTCCCGGTAGGACGGGATGACCTGGGCCGCGAAGGCCTCGTTGATCTCGACCAGGTCGATGTCGCCGATGGTCAGACCGGCTCGCTTCAGCGCCTGCTTGGACGCCTCGACCGGGCCGTAACCCATGATCTCGGGGGAGAGGCCGGAGACACCGGTGGAAACGATCCGGGCCAGCGGGGTCAGGCCCAGTTCCCGCGCCTTGGTGTCGGACATGATCACCAGTGCGGCGGCGCCGTCATTGAGCGGACAGCAGTTGGCCGCCGTCACCAGGCCGTCGGGGCGGAAGACCGGCTTCAGGCCCTGGACGCCCTCCAGGGTGACGCCGGCGCGCGGGCCGTCGTCCTTGCTGACGACCGTGCCGTCCGGGAGGGTCACCGGGGTGATCTCGCGCTCCCAGAAGCCGTTCTTGATGGCTTCCTCGGCGAGGTTCTGGGACCGCACGCCGAACTCGTCCATGTCCTGGCGGGTGACGCCCTTGAGCCTGGCCAGGTTCTCGGCGGTCTGGCCCATGGAGATGTACGCGTCCGGGACCAGTCCGTCCTCGCGCGGGTCGTGCCAGGTCGCGCCTTCGCTCGCGGCGACGGCCGCGGTGCGGGCCTCGGCCTCGGCGAACAGCGGGTTGTGGGTGTCGGGCAGACCGTCGGAGGTGCCCTTCACGGAGCGCGACACCGTCTCGACACCGGCCGAGATGAAGACGTCGCCCTCGCCGGCCTTGATGGCGTGCAGCGCCATGCGGGAGGTCTGCAGGGAGGACGAGCAGTAGCGGGTGATCGTGCAGCCGGGGAGGTGGTCCATGCCCATCTGCACGGCGACGATGCGGCCCAGGTTGTGGCCCTGCTCGCCGCCGGGGAGGCCGCAGCCGAGCATCAGGTCGTCGATGTCCCTCGGGTCGAGCTCGGGGATCTTGGCGAGCGCGGCCTGGATGATGGTCGCGGTCAGGTCGTCCGGCCGCAGGTCCTTCAGCGAGCCCTTGAAGGCCCGGCCGATGGGTGAGCGGGCAGCAGAGACGATCACGGCTTCGGGCATCACGGCTCCAGAGGGGAGTGCGGCTGTCAGGGAGAACTCCCTGGGAAATTACCCGCACGTATCGCGCAGGTCACGGTGAGGGCCATGTGATGCGGGCCTCTTTTCTAAGCGCTCGCTTACGGAGCGGGGACGGGATACGCCGGCCGTGAGGGGCCGCCGCCTGCCCGGCCCCTTCCCGTTCACTCCGGGCCGTGCACCTCCGCCGGCCGTGCTTCCGTGGGGGTCTCGAGCTTCGTGGGGACGGAGGTCGGCAGCCGCCGGCGCCTGCGGTGCTTGAGGAGGGCCCAGGGGGCACGGACGCCCGTGACCTCGGTACCCGCCTCGCTCGCCGCCTCCGCAGCCGCCTTGGCGACCGGAAGCATGCCCTCGTGGCGGCCGGCGTCCAGGCGGTCGGTCTCCGGCCACAGCCCGAGCACCGCGCAGAGGGTCGGCAGCACCGCCATCGCCGCCGTCGCATAGCCCTCGGCGGAGGGGTGGTAGTTGTCGGGGCCGAAGAGCTCGCGCGGGTTCGCCGCGAACTCCGGGCCCAGCAGATCGCCGAGCGAAACCGTGCGGCCGCCCTGCTCCACCACGACGATGGTCTGCGCAGCAGCGAGCTGCCGCGAGACCCTGCGTGCCAGCCAGCGCAGCGGCTGGTACACCGGCTCGATGGTGCCGAGATCCGGGCAGGTGCCCACCACCACCTCCGCACCCGTCGTACGCAGCCGCCGTACGGCGGCCGACAGATGGCGCACCGACTGCGTCGGCGGCATCCGATGGGTGACGTCGTTCGCGCCGATCATGATCACGCACACGTCGGGGGCGCGCCCCGGGTCCAGCAGCGCCAGCCCGACCTGGCGCTCCAGGTCGTCCGACCTGGCCCCGGGCTCCGCCACGATCCGCAGCTCCACCGGCCGCTCGGCCACCGCCGCGAACCCGGAGGCCAGCAGCGCCCCAGGGGTCTGTCCGGCCCGGCGCACGCCCTGACCGACCGCGGTCGAGTCGCCCAGGAGAACGAGCCGCAGCGGTTCCGACGGGCCGTACGCCGTTCCGTACAGCCCGTCGGGGCGGGGTGGGAGCGGGGCGGTACCGCCCCGCACGGACCGTTTGGCCAGCTGTACCTCCGCCAGCACCAGACCCACTGCCGCGGCTCCGAGCAGGCCGATTCCGCCGCCGCCGTACGCCGCGCCCGCTGCGATCCGCCGCGCCACCCTCGCCCTCGACACAGTCCCCGCCACCTCCGCGATGTGGTGCTTCCGTACAAGTGCTGTCGTCCAAGACCTAACTGCCCCGTATCGCCCGTCGCCCAATCTCGCTCCGGTGCGCATACGCTGGCGGAACCACTACGGAGATCCCGGAGACTTACGGTGCAATTCCACGACTCGATGATCAGTCTGGTTGGCAATACCCCGCTGGTGAAGCTCAACAGCGTGACGGCGGGCATTCAGGCGACGGTTCTCGCCAAGGTCGAATACTTCAACCCGGGCGGTTCGGTGAAGGACCGCATCGCCCTGCGCATGATCGAGGCCGCCGAGCAGAGCGGTGAGCTCAAGCCGGGCGGCACCATCGTCGAGCCGACCAGCGGTAATACCGGTGTCGGCCTTGCCATCGTGGCCCAGCAGAAGGGCTACAAGTGCATCTTCGTCTGCCCGGACAAGGTGTCCACGGACAAGATCAATGTGCTGCGTGCCTATGGAGCCGAGGTCGTCGTCTGCCCGACCGCGGTCGACCCCGAGCACCCGGATTCGTACTACAACGTCTCCGACCGGCTGGTGCAGGAGACGCCGGGTGCCTGGAAGCCCGACCAGTACTCCAACCCCAACAACCCGCGCTCGCACTACGAGACCACCGGTCCCGAACTGTGGGAACAGACTGAGGGGAAGATCACCCATTTCGTCGCGGGCGTCGGCACCGGCGGCACGATTTCCGGTACCGGGCGCTATCTGAAGGAGATCAGCGACGGGAAGGTCCGGATCGTCGGCGCCGACCCGGAGGGTTCCGTGTACTCGGGCGGCTCCGGCCGCCCGTACCTGATCGAGGGTGTCGGTGAGGACTTCTGGCCGACCGCCTACGACCCGAACGTCACCGACGAGATCGTTGCGGTCTCCGACAAGGACGCCTTCCAGATGACGCGCCGCCTCGCCAAGGAGGAGGGCCTGCTGGTCGGCGGCTCCTGCGGTATGGCGGTCGTCGCGGCGCTGCGTGTGGCCGAGGGACTGGGCCCGGACGACGTCGTGGTCGTGCTGCTCCCGGACAGCGGGCGCGGCTATCTGTCGAAGATCTTCAACGACGAGTGGATGAACGACTACGGCTTCCTGGAGCAGGCCGGCGACGAGCCGCGGGTCAGCGAGGTGCTGCAGCACAAGGAGGGCGGGCTGCCGTCCCTGGTGCACATGCACCCCGAGGAGACGGTCGGCCAGGCCATCGACGTCCTGCGCGAGTACGGCGTCTCGCAGATGCCGATCGTGAAGCCGGGCGCCGGACACCCGGACGTCATGGCCGCCGAGGTCATCGGCTCGGTCGTGGAGCGCGAGCTGCTCGACGCGCTGTTCACGCAGCGGGCGTCGCTGAACGACCCGCTCGAGAAGCACATGAGCCCGCCGTTGCCGCAGGTCGGTTCCGGTGAGCCGGTCGGCGACCTGATGTCCGTGCTCGGCGTCGCGGACGCGGCGATCGTGCTGGTGGAGGGCAAGCCCACCGGTGTCGTCAGCAGGCAGGACCTGCTGTCCTTCCTGGCCCGCGGCGGCGACAGCAAGTAACGCTGCGCAAAGGTCGATACGCGGGGACCGCCGCACCCCCGGTGACCGGGGGGCGGGACGACGGCGGTCCCCGCGGGGGGCGCGGGCCAGGTCAGGGCCGGCTTCGCGCCCCGGCGTCCATGGAGGTCCGGGAGCCGCTCCGGAGGTCCTTGACGCCGACAACCACCAATGTGCCGGACGCGTGTTAAGCGTGTGCTGCGTCAACGTGTCGCGCTCGTACCACTTTTGCGAAACCCGGCCGACGTGACGTCAGCTCCTGCGTTCCGGCCGCCGGCCCCGGACCGACCGTCGGACGTCCTGGTCCGAGCCACAGTGACGGCCGAAGCGCATGCGGTCGCGGAAGGCATGGATCGCATGGACGCCGACGATGCCCGCCCAGGTGACCAGCAGGCCCTCCAGGTCTGCGTTCGCCGCGCCGATCGCCGAGAGCGGCACCGCGAGGACCATCGTGACGATGCCGGAGCGAACCGCTCCCCGAAGTTCTCCAGGGCGCCGTCCACCGGCCCACCGCGCCGGCCGCCACGGGCGGCGGCCATCTGTTGCTCGGCCAGATGACGGCGTACCCGGCGATCAACGGTGGCGTCCATGCGCTGCTCCACCTTCTCCAGGAAGGAGTCGATCAGCGCTCGTACTCCGTCCCCAGCTCCCGCCGGGCGCGGAGGGTGGCGTCGGGTTCCTCGGTGAGCTCGTGCTCGCGGGAATCCATGGCGCCCACGGCAGGGAGCCGGGGCCGCCGTGTCGGTGGGGCCGGCCCCCTCTTCCTTTCTTCCTTCGGCGTCGTGCATGCACAGGGCAACTGCGTCGCGTGGTCGAAGCTCCGGCAGGGGGCAACCGGCGGCCTGCTTCCTGCGGAACGATGGTCCGGACAGCCCGAGGGCAGGGCTCGTGGGCCGGATCTCCGGGCCGGATCTCGTCGGTCGCGTTTCGGATGCCGGAAGCCGGCTGCAGGTCTGCACCAGGTCTGCATACACTCATGCAGAGTTCCTGGGAACTGAATGGACGGGTCGGCGCACCGAAGATGGGGGACGGCATGAGTGAGACCAGTCCTGCCGCACGACTGCAGCATCTCTTCGAGGGGCACCGGCTCACGCCCACCCAGCGCCGTATCGCCCACTGCATGGTGCGCCGCGCCGGGGACGTGGCGTTCCTGTCCAGCGTCGAACTGGCCGAGCTCGCAGGGGTCAGCCAGCCCTCCGTCACCCGCTTCGCCGTCGCCCTCGGCTTCGACGGCTACCCGGCGCTGCGCCGCCATCTGCGCGAGGTCGCGCCCGCCGAACCGGTCACGGACAAGGACGCCTTCAACGAGTACCAGCAGGCCGTCCACGCCGAGATCGAGAATCTGAGGCACCTCGCCGAGATACTCGCCGATCCGGCACCCGTCGAACGGGCCGGCAGGCTCCTCGCGACCTCCCGCCCGCTCCCGGTCCTCGGACTGCGCGCCGCGTCCTCCCAGGCCCGCGGTTTCGCCTACTTCGCGTCCAAGGTGCACCCGGACGTACGCCTCCTCGACGAGGGAGGCACGATGCTCGCCGACCGGATCGACACCGCCCGGCGCGCCGGAGCGAGCGCGCTGATGTGCTTCGCCCTGCCGCGGCATCCGAAGGAGGTCGTGGACGCGCTGGCGTACGCCCGCTCGGTCGGACTGACCGTCGTCACGGTTGCGGACTCGGCCTTCGCCCCGGTCGCCGCCCACAGCGATCTGCTGATCCCGGCCGCGGTCGGCACCGGTCTCGCCTTCGACACGGCCTGTGCACCGATGCTGCTGGGGCGGGTGCTGCTGGAGGCGATGTGCGACGGCCTGCCGGACGCTCAGGCACGGCTCGAGGAGTTCGACGCACGGGCCGCGGACCGGGGTCTGTTCGTGGACTAGTGCCGCATCAGGCAAGGTCTGCCCGTCAAGGAGCGGCGTCCGGTGCGGTGGATCGCAAGGCGCTGGATCGACCTCGTAGAGAGGCCTAGTGCTGTGACCGGATAGGTTTGCCGGGAAGCTCGCGGCGTCCGGTGCGGTGCATCGCAAGGCGGAGTATCGCCCTCGTACTGGATGTACTCGGGTGATGCGACAACGCAGCGAGGTACCGTGCAGGGCGTCGCGAGCCGGTGAACCTATCCGGTCACAGCACTAGGTCCCTTCCGGGCCGCACGGCCGATGGCTCGGCGCCGCGCCCCGTGGGACGCGGCGCCGCTGAGGAAGGCGACGGGGCGTCAGACTTCGAGTTCCGCCTCGATCTTCCGGAGCTGGTGGCGGGCCATCGCCAGATTGGCGCGCTTGACGTCGAGTGCCAGGTACAGGAACAGGCCGTTGCCTCCACGTGCCTTGAGGAGGCGGATCAGGTGGTACTGCGAGCCGAGCGAGATCAGGATGTCCTCGATCTCGTCCTGCAGGCCCAGCATCTCCATCGCGCGCAGCTTGGCACGCACCACATCGGTGTTGCCCGCGGCGGCGACCGTGAGGTCGAGATGCTTGCCGCCGCCCAGTGTGCCGAGCGCCATGCCGCTGGTGTAGTCGACCAGGGCGACGCCGACGACGCCCTCGATCGAGGCCATCGCTTCTTTGAGGCAGGTTTCGGTGTTGGCCATGGTGGTGCCTTTCCTGTTCGATGGACTCATCTGGGTTGTGTGGGGTTCGGGTCGAGGCGGTCGAGCGCGCCGTCGACGAGCTCGCCTATGCGGGCGCCGGTGCGGCGGGCCTCAAGATGCAGCCGCCCGACGTTCACACGCGGCTCCGCGGTGACCGTGAGCACGGCAGCGATCCCCGCCGCATACGTCGCGACATAGCCGCGCTCGCCTCGTACGAGCAGTTCCCGGAAGCCGCCCTGACCGGTCGCCTCGGTGAGCCGCACCGCGACGCCGAGGGCCGCCGCGGTGAGCGCGGCGACCGTCTCCGCCTCCGCGTCGGGGGTGTCGCGCGCCAGTACGAGGCCGTCCACGCTTGCCGCGAGAGCACCGGTGAGCTGCGGTAACCGGGTCCTCAGACGGGTCAGTTCGTCGAGGACTCCGGGGCTCGCGGTCATCAGCTGTCTCCTCTCGGCGCGCTGCCTCAGCGTGCGCATCACAGCGTTGCCTCCAGGGCGTCGCGGAGTCGGCGGAGCAGGGCGATGTCAGGGTCCGCGGACATCTCCATGACCCGGGCGAGATCGGGTGGCGGTACGGGCGGGGCGCCAGTGCCAGGGGTCTCGACGAGCCCGGCCGCGGCCAGCCGACGGACGTCGATCAGGGTGTGGAACGCGGGGCGGCCGAGGGTCCGGGCGATGTCGCCCGGGGTCCGTACGCCGTCCGCCAGGTCGAGCACGGCCCGTTGACGGGGTGCGGCCCGGGTGGCGGGCGCCCGTGGCGTGCGTACGACGGGGGCGGTGTCGGTCTCCGGGTGTGCCCAGAGCCGGTCGAGCAGGGCGCGGCGCCGTAAGGTCTCCCGTTCGACTGCTTCGGCCGGCACGGGCCTGACGGGCCCTATCCAGTGGGCGACGCCGTAGCGGAAGCGGGAGGGGCCGCTGCTGGGGGAAAGGGCGAAGAAGGCCGCGTCGTACAGGGCGCCGAGATGGCAGATCTCGAGTTCACCGCCCGAGAGACGGCCGCTGTCGACGAGATATCTGCCGACCCTGCCGAGTGCCCCCGCCTCGCGGAGCGCCTCCGTCCATCCGTCCGCGCGCAGTCGCCCGGCTGCGGTGAGCAGTACCTCGATCCCGGGGGCGGCAGGGCTCTCGGCGTGCACCACCTGGCCGTCGACGAGGTAGAGCGTTCCGCAGTCCCGTAAGAGGGCGCCGGTGGCACGTTCGGCGGCCAGTCTCAGCAGCATCGGGGAGACGGTCACTCCAGTACCAGCCGCTCTGTCAGGTCCCGCATCCGCAGCCGCGCAAGGGCGAGATTGCCCTCCGTGCGGTCCAGCCACAGATGGAGAAGCACGCTGCTGTCAAAGCTCGTCTCCACGAAGCGCAGGACGTGATAACACGTACGGGTGGTGATGACGAGGTCCTCGACGGGAGGTGTCTTGGCGGGGCCGTCATCGGCCGTCGCCGGGGCGAACGTGGGGTGCTCGGCCGCCATCCTGGCGAGCTCGGCGGTCTCGGTGGCGGCGGTCTCGTGGTCGTCGCCGGCCGCGTCCCCGACCGTGCCGAGAGCGAGCCCGCTGGTCCAGTCGACGAGGGCGGCGCCGCGCACACCGGGCAGCCGCATCGCGTGGAGCAGACACTCGTCGATTCCGGGCACGCGAAACTCCCCCTCCAGTATGTGTGCGAACGGCTCGGACGTACGTCCGTAGTCACGAGGTTACGGTCCGGAGTGGTGCCTGGTGGAAGTTCTGGCATTTTCCGCCGGAACATGCCCGCGGTTCGATAGGGTCCGCCGAACTCTTCCCCGGACCCACCCCCGTCCCTCCGTCTCCGGGGCGCCACCCCACGGGCTCTGCTCAGCCCCTGGTCGCAGCCTCCTCGTGACGGACCTTCATCCACACCTTGTTGACGACCCACAGGACGATTCCGATGCCGATCAGCGTTCCGGCCCGGACGTAGACCTCCGCCGCCCGGTCCGACAGCGGACTGGCCAGGATGACGGCCGTGATCGCCCCGAGCACCGGCAGGGCCGTCGGCGTGCGGAAGTGGTCGTGATCGACATGGTCCTTGCGCAGCACCAGCACCGCCACGTTCACCACGGCGAAGACGCACAGGAGCAGGAACGCCGTGGTGTCACCGAGCCCTTCGATCTCTCCCGTCGACACCAGACCGATGGCGAGCAGGGTGACGAAGACGATCCCGGTGACCGGCGTACGGCGCTTGGGCAGAACCTTGCCCATGCCGCGCGGCAGGACCTTCTCGTTGGCCAGGCCGTAGCAGAGCCGTGAGGCCATCATGATGTTGATCAGCGCGGAGTTCGTGACCGCGAAGAGCGCGATCAGCGCGAAGAGTTTCGGCGGGAAGGCGACGCCGCCGGCCTTGACGACCTCCAGCAACGGCCCGGTTGACCTCTCCAGCGTCGTGTACTCGACGAGAAGCGAGGAGACCAGGGCGACCAGCACATAGATCGTGCCGGTCACGGCGACGCCCGTGAAGATCGCCCGAGGGAAGGTGCGCACCGGATCCTGCGTCTCCTCCGCCATGTTGACCGAGTCCTCGAAGCCGACGAAGGCGAAGAAGCCCAGCGCCGTGGCGCCCAGCACGCTGGTCATCAGTGCGAACCCCGTGCCCGTCGACTCGAACTCGCCCAGCCTGGAGGGCTCTCCGCCACCGGTCAGCACCGCCCACGCCCCGATCGCGAGGATCACCACCAGCCCGGTCAGCTCGACGATGGTCAGCACCACATTGGTCTTCACCGACTCGGAGACTCCCCGCAGCGCGAGGGCGGAGAGAGCGAGGATGAAGAGGATCGCGACGGCCGTCGGTGGAATCGCGTCCGTGAACTCCTGGAAGTAGTCACCGCTGAACGCGCGGGCCGCCGCGCTCGCGGACGACAGTCCCGAGCACATCACCATGAAGGCGATGATGAAGGTGAGGAAGGGGAGTTTGAACGCCTTCTGGGTGTAGAGCGCGGCGCCGGCGGCCTTCGGGTACTTGCCGACCAGCTCGACGTACGACGCCGCCGTCATGACGGCGACGACGAAGCCGATCAGGAACGGCAGCCACAGGGCACCGCCCACTTTGCCCGCGACCTTGCCGGTCGTGGCGTAGATGCCCGTGCCCAGGATGTCGCCGATCACGAAGAGGATCAGCAGCTTCGGGCCGATGGCCCGTTTGAGCGACGGTTGGTGCTCCGGTGCTTCCGTGGAAGCCGATGTGGCCATGAGACACCTCTTCGTCCCGCTTTTCCGTCCCGTTCCCGGCCCCGTCTGCCGGTGGGAGGGTTCCTGCCCTGCTCGCCCCCGGTGATGCGTACGGACGTGGGTCGATGGGCCGTACGGGGGGTTCTGTCGCCCGTACGGGGCCCATGGGGCCCATGGGGTGTTTGGGAGGCCCCAGCCTCGAACAGGCCGGGGTGCTCGGGCCGCCCGGGTGCCACGTGGCCCCCGAGCGGGTCAGTCGCGGTCGCCCCCGGCCTCCACGGCGGTGGCGACATCGGCGAGGTCCTTCGCTATCGCCTTGCTCACGGCCCGTGCGCCCAGGCCTCCGAAGACCTTGGCGAGCAGGCCCATCACCCCGCCGGGCGGCTCGGCGGAGAACGTCATCCGCACCGTGGTGGTCTCCGGTCCGGCGGGCGTGAGCACGAACTCCGAGACATAGTGGGCGCCCTGGGAGTCGGCCTCCACCACATACCGCTCGGGCGGCTCGCTGGCCGTCACATACAGCTCCTCCGTGGCCTCCTTGCCCAGCATCCGCCGGGTCTCACGCCACCGGGTGCCGACGCCGAAGGCCCCGTCGGTGAGGGCCTCGACCCGCTCCACGCCGCTGAGCACGCGCTCCATGCCCCGGACATCGGTCATGGCGTCCCACACCCGCTCCGCCGGCGCGGCGATCCGGCGCTCGACGACAACGCTTCTGCTGGTCATGGGTCCATGGAACCACCGGGGTACGACAGTCGCCCGCTCGCACGGCGATACCGCTACAGCAGTGCGTCCGGATGCGCCCCGCCGGACTCCGCGACGATCTCGTCCGGGGTCTGGGCGTCCCGTACGGTCGTGAAGCGGACTCCGTGCCGCCCTCCGACGCGGAAGCCGTGGACGGCGGGGCGGGCGAGGCTGTTGTACGCGTAGTGGCTGGAGAAGTAGTACGCGCCGGTGTCCAGGACCGCCACGACGTCGCCCTGTGCCAGCAGCGGCAGGCTCCGGGCCTCGGCGAGCAGGTCCCCGGCGAAGCAGGCGGGCCCCGCGACGTCCTGGACGACGTACGGCCCCGGCTTGGGATGCCCCTTGTCGTCGTAGGCGACGATACGGACGGGCCACGAGGCCGGGTCGTACACGGTTCGTGTCGCCACCTGGGCACCTGCGTGGGTGACCGCGATGGGCCGGGCGCCCGCCGACTTGGCGTACTCGACGCGGGCGAGGACGGTGCCGTGCCGGGCGAGCAGCGACCGGCCGAACTCGGTGACCAGGCCGTAGCGCCCGTCGAAGAGCCCCGGGACCTCCCGGTGCAGCAGCCGGGCGTAGTCGGCGAAGGTGGGGGTCTCCTCGTCGGAGGTGAAATTGACGGGCAGTCCGCCTCCGATGTCGACGGTGTCGATCTGCTGTCGTCCGACGGCCGAGTTGATCTCCTCGGCCAGGTCGTACACGGCTCGTACGCCCTGGACCATGAGGTCCAGCGGCAGCCCCTGCGATCCGGAGTGGGTGTGCAGCCGGGTCAGCCAGGGCCGGTCGAGAAAGGCACGGACGACCCGCTCCCGGGCGCCCTCGTCGCGCAGTGCGACCCCGAACTTCGACGTCGTGGTGGCGGTGGAGAGCGCCCCGATGGCTCCGGCTCCGATCTGCGCGTTCACCCGCAGCCCCAGGGGTGAGGCGGAAGGGCCCGAGCCGAGCAGGGCACCGATCCGGTCGAGCTCCTGCGGATTGTCGGCATTGACGGCGATCCCGAGGGCGAGGGCCGCCCTCAGCTCGGCTTGCGTCTTGGCGGGGGAGTCCAGCACGGTCCGGCCGGGCGGTACCCCCGCGGCACGGGCCAGGGCCAGCTCGCCGGGGCTGGCGACCTCCGCGCCGATGCCCTCGGAGTGCAGCAGACGGAGCACGGGCACGAGGGGGGCGGCCTTCACGGCGAAGGCGTGCAGGACCGGGGCGTCCGTGATCTCCCGGAAGGCGGCGCCGAGGGCGGCGGCGGAGGCGCGGATGCCGGCGATGTCGAGCAGGGCGACGACCGGCTCGTCCTCCGAGAGGAGGCCCTGTGCCACGGCCGCTCGTACGGCCTGATCGCGACGGTCTGAAGCCATGCCGTCCAGCCAATCACCCAGGACGGCGGGATGCAGTGGTTGACTGAAATTATTCAGCACGCCAGGATATGAATAGAAGAGTCAACGTCGCGAGGAGGCATCGGCATGTCTGGACCCCGCCCGGTACGGGCACCGCGTGGCACGGAACTGAACACCCTCGGGTGGCAGCAGGAAGCCGCGCTGCGCATGCTCCAGAACAACCTCGACCCGGAGGTCGCCGAGCATCCCGACAAGCTCGTCGTCTACGGCGGCACGGGCAAGGCGGCCCGTGACTGGCGCTCCTTCGATGCGATGGTGCGCACGCTGAGGACCCTCAAGCAGGACGAGACGATGCTCGTGCAGTCGGGCCGTCCGGTGGGCGTGATGCAGACGCACGAGTGGGCGCCGCGTGTGCTCATCGCCAACTCGAACCTGGTCGGCGACTGGGCGAACTGGGAGGAGTTCCGTCGCCTCGAGGCGCTCGGACTCACCATGTACGGCCAGATGACGGCCGGCTCGTGGATCTACATCGGCACACAGGGGATCCTGCAGGGCACCTACGAGACCTTCGCGGCGGTGGCGGCGAAGAAGTTCAGCGGCACCCTGGCCGGGACGATCACGCTGACCGCCGGTCTGGGCGGCATGGGCGGCGCCCAGCCGCTCGCCGTGACGATGAACGACGGTGTCGCGATCTGCATCGACTGTGACCCGCGCGCGATCGAGCGCCGTATCGAGCACCGCTACCTGGACGTGCGGGCCGACTCCCTGGACCACGCGCTCCAGCTCGCCGTCGAGGCCCGCGACGCCCGGCGCCCGCTCTCCATCGGTGTGCTGGGCAATGCGGCGGAGCTGCTGCCGCAGCTGCTCGCGATGAACGCCCCGATCGACATCGTCACCGACCAGACCTCGGCCCACGACCCGCTGTCGTACCTGCCGCTCGGCGTCGACTTCGACGACATGGCGTCGTACGCGGCCGAGAAGCCCGCCGACTTCACCCAGCGGGCACGGGAGTCGATGGCGAAGCACGTGGAAGCCATGGTGGGCTTCATGGACGCGGGCGCCGAGGTGTTCGACTACGGCAACTCCATCCGCGGCGAGGCCCAGCTGGCCGGCTACGACCGCGCCTTTGCGTTCCCCGGCTTCGTCCCCGCCTACATCCGGCCGCTGTTCTGCGAGGGCAAGGGCCCCTTCCGCTGGGCGGCGCTGTCGGGCGACGCATCCGACATCGCGAAGACCGACCGGGCGATGCTGGACCTCTTCCCCGAGAACGAGTCCCTGGCCCGCTGGATCAAGATGGCCGGCGAGCGCGTCCACTTCCAGGGCCTTCCGGCACGCATCTGCTGGCTGGGCTACGGCGAGCGCGACCGCGCGGGCGAGCGCTTCAACGACATGGTCGCGAGCGGTGAGCTGCAGGCGCCGCTCGCCATCGGCCGCGACCACCTCGACTGCGGTTCCGTGGCCTCCCCGTACCGCGAGACCGAGGCGATGCTCGACGGTTCGGACGCGATCGCCGACTGGCCCCTGCTGAACGCGATGGTGAACGTCGCGTCCGGTGCGTCCTGGGTGTCGATCCACCACGGCGGCGGCGTCGGCATGGGCCGCTCCATCCATGCGGGACAGGTGACGGTCGCCGACGGCACGAAGCTGGCGGGCGAGAAGATCCGGCGGGTGCTGACGAACGACCCCGGCATGGGCGTCATCCGGCATGTCGACGCGGGATACGACATCGCGGAGTCCGTGGCAGACGAGAAGGACGTCCGCATCCCGATGCGGGAGGACTCGTGACTGCCCAGGGCGACCCGGCCGCCGGCGGCCGGCCCGCAGCCGGTTCCTTCCGCCGGATGTGGGCGGACCTCGCGCCTGTCGGACGGAACCCGGACAGCGGCGGCTACCGCCGCTTCGCCTGGACCGGTGCCGACGCCGACTGCCGGACCTGGTTCCAGGAGCAGGCCGAGGCGCGCGGACTCTCCTACGAGACCGACCGCAACGGCAACCAGTGGGCCTGGCTCGGCGACCGGACCGCGGGAGACGCCGTGGTGACCGGCTCCCACCTGGACTCCGTGCCCGACGGCGGCGCCTTCGACGGCCCTCTCGGTGTCGTCTCCGCCTTCGCCGCGCTCGACGAACTGCGCGGCAGAGGGGTGGAGTTCACCCGGCCCCTCGCCATCACCAACTTCGGTGACGAGGAGGGCGCCCGGTTCGGTCTGGCGTGCGTCGGCTCCCGGCTCGCCGCCGGTCGGCTGACGAAGGCGCAGGCGTACGAACTCCGCGACGCCGACGGGATCACACTGCCGCAGGCCATGGAGGCGGCCGGGTACGACCCGGACGCCATCGGCCCCGACCCCGAGCGGCTCGCCCGCGTCGGTGCGTTCGTCGAGCTGCATGTCGAGCAGGGCCGCGCCCTCGATCTGTCCGGGGACGCCGTCGGCATCGCGAGTGCCATCTGGCCGCACGGCCGCTGGCGGTTCGACTTCCGCGGCGAGGCCAACCACGCCGGCACCACCCGGCTGGTCGACCGCCGCGACCCGATGCTGACGTATGCCGAGACCGTTCTCGCCGCCCGCCGCGAAGCGGAACTCGCGGGCGCGGTCGCCACGTTCGGCAAGATCTCGGTCGAGCCGAACGGCGTCAACGCGATTCCGTCCCTCGTCCGCGGCTGGCTCGACTCCCGCGCCGCCGACCAGGCCACCCTCGACACCGTCGTCGCCGCCGTCGAGCAGGCGGCCAAGGACCGTGCCCAGCGCGACGGCGTGGATCTCACGGTGGTCCGCGAGTCGTTCACACCGGTCGTCGAGTTCGGCCACGCCCTGCGGGACGAGCTCGGCACCCTGCTCGGCGGGCAGGCCCCGCTGCTCGGCACGGGCGCAGGACACGACGCGGGAATCCTGTCCGGCTCCGTCCCGACCGCCATGCTGTTCGTACGGAACCCGACGGGCGTCTCGCACTCCCCGGCCGAGTACGCGGCCGAGGACGACTGTGTCGCCGGGGTCCTCGCACTCGCCGACGTACTGGAGGGCCTCGCGTGCAGATGACGTACTGGCTGGAGCACGCCTGGCTCGACACGAACGTCGAGCCGGGCGTGGTGCTGGAGGCGGCGGACGGACGGATCACCGCCGTACGGACCGGGGCCGAGGCCCCGCCGCCGGGGGCCGTGGTGCTGCGCGGCCTCACCCTCCCCGGCCTCGCGAACGCCCACTCGCACGCATTCCACCGCGCCCTGCGCGGGACCGTCCAGGTGGGCTCCGGGACGTTCTGGACCTGGCGCGAGGTGATGTACCGGGTCGCCTCGCGGCTGACCCCGGACTCCTACCACGCGCTCGCCCGCGCGGTGTACGCGGAGATGGCGCTCGCCGGGATCACCGCCGTGGGCGAGTTCCACTATGTGCACCACGCTCCCGGGGGCGCCCGCTACGCCGACCCGAACGCGATGGGCGAGGCGCTGATCGCCGCGGCGGCGGACGCCGGGATCCGTATCACGCTGCTCGACACGGCCTATCTGTCGTCCGGCTTCGGCGAGGCCCCGGACCAGCACCAGCTGCGCTTCTCCGACGGCACTGCGGACGCCTGGGCCGAGCGCGCATCGCAGCTGAAGGACAGCGAGCTGGTGCGCATCGGCGCGGCGATCCACTCCGTACGCGCTGTCCCGGCGGCGCAACTGTCCACCGTGGCCGGATGGGCCGGGGACCGCGCTGCGCCCCTGCACGTGCATCTCTCGGAGCAGACGGCCGAGAACGACGCATGCCTGGCCGCCCACGGCTGCACCCCCACCAGGCTGCTGGCCGACCACGGCGTCCTCGGCCGGCGGACCACGGGAGTCCACAACACCCATCTGACGGACGAGGACATCCGCCTCATCGGCTCGGCGGGCACGGGCACGTGCATGTGCCCCACGACCGAGCGCGACCTCGCCGACGGCATCGGCCCGGCCGTCGCCCTCCAGCGCGCGGGCTCACCGCTCTCGCTCGGCAGCGACAGCCACGCGGTCATCGACCTGCTGGAAGAAGCCCGCGCGATGGAGCTCAACGAGCGGCTGCGCTCGCGCACCCGCGGCCACTGGACGGCAGCGGCGCTGCTGCGCGCCGCCACGGCCGACGGGCATGCGGCACTCGGCTGGGACGACGCGGGGCGCCTGGAGGCGGGTGCCCTCGCCGACTTCACGACCGTTGCCCTGGACTCGGTGCGGACGGCCGGTCCGCTTCCACGACTGGGCGCCGAGACCGCGGTCTTCGCGGCGACGTCGGCGGATGTGCGGCACACCGTCGTGGCGGGCCGCCCTGTGGTCCGTGACGGTGTCCACACCCTGGTGCCGGATGTGCCGGCGGCGCTGGCGGAGGCGATCGGGGCACTGCGGGGCTGACCGTCGGGAGGCCCCCTCGCACGGTCACGATCGCCCGGACAGGGCTGTCCGGCCACCATGTCCGAGTGCGGCACGTACTCCGTCGGCATCGAGTTCCTCCAGAACAGGGCGTACTGGACGGACAGCAAGTCCATCGAGTCGGGCCGGCGCAGCCACGGCATCGTGGTCCCCTCCTCCTGAGACGGCTCCCGGCTCACCGCTGCCGCCTCTCGCCCGGGCGAGAGGCGGCAGCGGTGAGCCGCTCGGCCCGGCGGTCATGGGTGACGGTCGCGGGCTCCGCTCCCCGCGGGTGACCGTGTCAGCCCCGCGCCGCCCTCTCAGCCGATGGTGACGACACGCGCCCAGGGCGGCGGGGTGTCCGGGACGTAGTCGGGGTCGTTCTCGTCCCTGGCGCGCGAGGGGCGGGGAAAGAGGCCCACGACGGTGCGGCAGGGCGGCTGCGCGGAGGGCCATGGCGTCTGGCCGTCCGTCAGGGCGACGATCACGTCCGGGCGCCGGTGGGAGCGAAGCGCGCGGGCGAAGCCGGAGCGCAGGTCCGTTCCGCCGCCGCCGACCAGCTCGATGTTCTCGGCGCGGCAGAGCGGAACGGCGACCCCGGCCGCCGCGTCGCAGGAGATCACCGAGACCAGGTCGCGCCGCCCGCCCACCGCCTGCGAGATCGCCGCCACCTCCAGCAGTGCGCTGCCCAGCTCGGCGTCGCTCACCGACCCGGAGGTGTCGATCACCACGCAGACCCGCGGCGGTGTGCGCCGCAGGCTCGGCAGCAGCACCCCGGGTACGGAGGCGGAGCGCCGGGACGGGCGACGGTAGCTGTGGTTCTCGCACACCCCCGCCGCACCCGCCGCCGAGCGAACCGCCGCCCCCAGCAACTGCCGCCACGGCTGCGGCGGATGGAACGCCTCGTCCGCCCATCGTTGCCATCCCTCCGGAGCCTTGCCCGGCCGGGCCTTGATCCCCTCCGCGACCCGGAAGCGGACCGCGTCCCGCTCCTGCCCGGACAGCCCGTGCGCCCCGTCGGGCCCCAGCTCCCAGGGCCGGGCCTGCCCGTCGGCACCGCTGCCGCAGTCCAGCCAGGCCAGGTCGGCCGCGAGCCCGGACATCGACGCCGTCCGCAGATACTCCTCCATCAGCAGGCCGCTGGGCAGCCGCAGCAGCGACGGCAGCACCGCCCCGGTGGGCCGGGGCAGGCCTTCGCCGTAGATGTCGTCGTTGATCTCGAAGTCGGCGGCGATGTTCCGCCGCAGCCTCCCCCAGCCTTCGGCCGGGGGGACCCCCTTCTCGCTTCGCTCGCCCGGACCGTGCTCCCCGTGCTCCCGCGCGTACCGCTCGCCGCGGCCGTGGTGGTCCCGGAGCAGATGGGACACCTCGTGCACCCAGACGCCCGCCAGCTCCTCCACCGGCATGCCCGCCACGAAGGCGGGGGAGACGTAGCACCGCCAGTGCACGTCCACGGCCATCGTCGGCACCGACCGGTCCTCGACCACATGCAGCGCGAAGAGCGCGGCGGCCAGGTAGGGACGGACCTTCACCGCGTGCAGCCGGGCGGCCAGCAGCTTCTCCATGTCCAGCCGGAGCACGGACCCGTCGGCGGCCTGACCGCTGGGGACGACCTGCTTCTCCGGCAGGGTGGCCCGGACCGGACGCGGTGGCGCCGGCCGGGACATCGGGCGCGGCAGCGGGCGTTTCGCCGTGGCCCCCGTCATCGGCGCGCACCCGCCGTGGGATCGGCAGTTGCCCCTGCGGTGGCCCGCCCCACCGACCGGTCCGCACGCCGGGACAGACCGATCACCCCGGCCAGCCGCTCCACCGCGTCCGGGACCTCCCAGCCGTCGCGCCGCAGCGAGGCCAGCACCGTGGCCGGAGCGACCAGCAGGTCCGGGGCACCGGTCTCCAGCGCCCGGACCAGCACCGCCCAGCCCGCCTCCCAGCGTTCCCGTTCCGGCCGCGCCCCGACGGCGGCCACCACCGCCTCCAGCGCCGCCTGACGCAGATCGCCCCGTACCGGCAGCTCGGCGGAAGCCGGATCTGCCAGCAGCGACTCCGGATCCGGTAGGTCCAACCGGTCCAGATGGGCGAGGAGTTCAAGACCGGGCCCGTCCCCGACCGCGCCCCGCACCAGCAACGCCAGCACGTCCCTGGACACGGAGGCCGCCGTACCGAAGGCCAGCAGGGTCAGCGCGGCCTCCCAGCTGCGCGGCGAGGGCCAGGCACCGCCGCGTCGCGCCTCGGTGCTCGGCAGCCGGTGGATCAGCGTGGGCCGGGCCTCCAGGAAGCCGCAGACCGCGCGCCGGGCCAGAGCCACCGCCTCCGGCAGGCGCTCCGGTACCAGCCGGGGCAGCTCCGCCCGGGGCCAGACCCCGCCCAGCCCGCGCACCACCACATCCCGGTCGTGCACCCAGTGCAGATGCACGAACCGGTTGGCCAGCGGCGGGCTCAGCTCCCACCCGTCCGCCGCCGACGCACGCGGATTGGCCGCGGCCACGATCCGTACCCCCGGCGGGAGTTGCAGCGTCCCGACCCTTCGCTCCAGGACGACCCGGAGCAGTGCGGCCTGGACGGCAGGAGTGGCGGTGGAGAGCTCGTCCAGGAAAAGCAGGCCCCGCCCGGCCCGTACGAGCTCCACGGCCCACTGCGGCGGTGCCATCGGCACCCCCTGCACCGCCGGGTCGTCGCCCACGATGGGCAGCCCGGAGAAGTCGGACGGCTCGTGGACGCTGGCGATCACGGTCGTCAGTGGCAGGCCGAGGGAGTCGGCGAGCTGCGTCAGGCCGGCGGTCTTGCCGATGCCCGGCTCGCCCCAGAGAAGCACGGGCAGGTCGGCCGCGACGGCCAGGGTGAGTGCTTCGAGCTGCTCGTCGGGGCGCGGCTCGGTGGTGGTCGACCGCAACAGGGTCAGGAGGTCGTCGGCGACGGCGAGGCCGGTGCGGGTTCCGGGTGCCTCGGCGGGAGCGGGCAGGAGAGTGCTGGAGGACATGGGCATCACCTGGAGTGGGGTAGGGGAGGGCGTCGCGGCCGGTGCGGACGCGCCGTGGAAGAAAGGAATCAGGCGGAGCAGCCGGTGGCCGGTCAGCCGGTCAGAGCGCTACGGGGCTTTTCCCGGGTGCTCCGCTTGCGGTGCGCGGCGGGCGACACACGGCGGTCCCGGCGGGGACGGCGATCGCCGGCCGCAGCGGAAGCGGGGTGCACGGCGACCAGTCCCGAGCGGAACAGCCCGTGGTCGATACGCCGGGTCACGGCCGACTCGAGTGCGTCCCGGAGCGGCCCGTCGCGGAGCACCGCCCCCGGGCCGAGCAGCCCCTCGACCACGGCCAGCGCCCCGGCGACGTCGCCGTGGCCCAGCCGTTCCCGCACGGCGGGCAGCGCCTCAGGGGTGCGGTGCACCGCGTCGATCGCCCGCAGGCAGGGCAGCGGCGGACCGCCGAGCGCCACCAGCAGCTCCTCCCGGCGCAGTTGGTCCGGGTCGTGATCGACTGCCGTCAGCACCCCGTCCCGCAGCGCGATCCGGTGGACCTCGCCATGGCATTCCACCCGGTGCGGATCACCGGACTCGGGGGCCGGGCCGGCAGCGGCCACCGGCGCCACCGCTCCGGAGGGTGTCAGCGCTGTGGCGACGAGCGGATGCAGCCGCTGGACCGGGACCAGTCCGGCGCCCAGCAGCTCCAGATCCGGCAGGGCCCGCGCCGCCGCCTCCGGCAGCACCGGAAGTGCGGCGACCTCATGGGGTGGCAGCGTCTCCGGCAGCGGCCCGAACGTCGGCGCGTGGCTGTCATCGGGCGCGACGAGTTCGAGCACGGCGCGGTTCCGCGCGTCGAGCCGCACGGTGAACGGCCCACGGGGCCCCTGCCCCTCGGCACGCAACAGCAACTCGGCCTCGGCGGCCCAACGTGCCACCGCCCAAGGGGAATCGTCCCCGCCGGCACACCGCAACCCCAGATCCCCGCTCCGTCCCGCATCCCAGAGGTGCCGGTGCAGATCGAGCCGGAAACGCCGGTCGGGATGCGGGTGCGGATGGTGCCGGTGCCCGGGGTCGTCGCCCCCGGACCCGTCCCACAAGGCCAGGGACATGCGCTGCCCGGCATCCGCCCAGGCCGGCGGCGTCCGCACCACCAACTGCAACGGTGCGTCGCCGGAGCCCGGGTAACGGGCCAGACAGACGGTGAGGCCGGGACGGAGCAGCCCGTCGGGGGCGCTCCGGGGCATGTGCCAGCGCAGCAGATCCGGAGCCAGCCGACGCAGATCCGCGCGAAGGCTGGTGACGAGGTCGGTGCCGTGGCGTTTTCCCACGGCGCGCAGATCGAGATCGACATCGATCCGGGCGGCGGCGCAGGCCCCCGCCCAGTCGCCGGCCGCACGCCGTGAGGTCGCGGTCTCGATCATGGACGGTGGCACGGCGTACTCACGCACGCGCTGCCACATCAGCAGTCGGGGTGGAATCACGTTCGCGAAGTGATGTGCCATCAGCACTCACCTTGCGCGAACGAGTCCCCCAATCCGTACAAGGAGGAGTTCTTCATCGGCGGCATCGTAACCACACCGATGGTGATCTGTCAGTTCCCTTCATCTCCCTTCATCTCCCTTCATCCCGCACCCGTGGGCCGGGAACCGCGAGCGCCGGACGCCGACGGCACGGGACGGCCGGCCCCGCAGTCGGGCTCGGGCCCGGCGCGGCAGTGGCGGCAGGATGTGGACGGCGAGCCCGATCGCGTGGCAGGACAACTCGCGGTGCTGGGCGAGGTGGTTGCCCATGACGGTGAAGCCGGATGTGTGTGCCGCGGTCACCTGGGTGACGCCACGGCGCGATCGGCGCACCGGCTTGCCGGCAGTGGGGAGACCGACGGCCAGAAGCAGATCGTCCGGCCGTCCCGGCATGGTGCCGTGACTCCACGCTCCCTGCGGTCCTCAGCTCGGCTTCGGCGCCGCATCCCGGTCCGGCTTCGTCTCGTACGCCTCCGAAACCTCAGTGGTCCCCGGAGTGCGCCGCCCCCGGTGGCGACGCACCAGCGCGCGCACCCACGGCGCGACGCCCACGACGACCAGCATCACCAGCAGCGGCAGGCGCCACCACCACGAGAGGCTTGCCGGGGGCGGCGACGGAGCGTCCTCGGTCACCCAGGGGCGGGCCGTCTTCGACCAGGCCAGGAACGCGTCACCGATCGGCACCAGGCCGAAGGCATACCGCTTGGTCCACGGGGTTTCCACCGGCGCACCCAGCAACTCGCCGAGGTTCGTCAGCCCCTCGGCGAGCGGGGCGTCGCCATGGACCTGGGCCGCGCCCGCGGTGACCACGGACGCCGAGAGGCTCACGCCCAGGGGGAGCGGGCCGGAGTCGACGTCGGCCGGGCCGTCGGTGCCGTCGGGGTACTCCCGCACGGTGGGCCCCAGGCCGAGCGTCGAGACGACGTAGCGGTCGCGGAACTTCCGGTACTGCTCACCGGCGAAGGCCGGGTCGATGTCGACCAGGAAGCGCTGGATCATGCTCTGCGAGGTGGCCCGGGCCACCTCGGCCGGGGCACCCGTGGCGGCGTCGACCCGGTGCGGGAGCAGTCCGGTGCGCGGATCGAGCCGGTCGCGTACGCCCCGGAGCCAGCGGTCGGCCGTCCCGGCGAACCGGGGCCGAACCAGTGAGTCGTGCAGTCGCAGCGAGGCCATCGCCACCGTGGAGTCGACCGGCCATGCCTGGCCCGGGTAGGCCGCCAGGTACGGCGTCCTCGAGGCGTCGAAGGCAGCGCCGAGTGCCGCGGAATCGTCGGCGAACCGGCGCAGCTCGGCCGGGTCGCGGCGCGCGGGCGGCTGCAGGCTCAGCACCCCGCCGCGCAGCCAGTTGGACCAGCCGCGGTAGAAGACGCCGTACGACGGGACGAGGTCCGCGCTGAACGGTGCACGGCCGGACGGCGAGTCCAGCCGCTCCAGCGCCCACCGGGCCTCCCGCAGCGCCTCGGAGCGCGCGTCGCCCGTCGGCTCGCGCATCCCGAGCTCGACCCAGGTCAGGCCGTACAGAGCGTGCAGGAAGAAGTACCCCTCGGGGAACAGTCGCTGTGCCTCGTCAGCGGCGCCGTCGTCAAGGGCCGAGCGCAGGAAGGCCAACTGCCGCTGGACCCCGGCGGGTTCACCCTCCGGGCCGGCGGTCGCCGGCGCGACCAGCCGCACCATGCCCGCCAGTGCACAGAGGCTGACGGCACACGCGACGATCCGGCGCGACCACCGCAGGGCCGGGTGCAGACGTCCTGCTGATCGCGGTCCTGGCATGTGCACGACCCTACATCGGGCCCTGAGCTGGGGCGGGAAGGCGGCCGCAGGGGGCCCTGTGGAAGCATGGAAGCGTCAAGGTCTGCCCCTGGCCGTAGGGGGACGGAACCCCACGGAGAGGAACCCATGAGCACCACCACCCTCATCACCAACATCGGCAGCCTCGTCACCAATGATTCCGCCGCAGGCGACGGTCCTCTCGGCCTGATCGGGAATGCCGCCGTCGTCCTCGACGGCGACACCGTCGCCTGGACCGGCCGCGCCGCCGACGCCCCCTCCGCCGACGAGGCCTACGACGCCGGTGGCCGCGCCGTGATCCCCGGGTTCGTCGACTCCCACTCGCACCTCGTCTTCGCCGGTGACCGCACCCAGGAGTTCAACGCCCGCATGTCCGGCCGGGCCTACTCCGCGGGCGGGATCCGCACCACCGTGGCCGCCACCCGGGCGGCGAGCGACGAGGAGCTGGAGGCCAACCTCACCCGCTACCTCGCCGAGGCGCTCCGGCAGGGGACCACGACGTTCGAGACCAAGTCCGGGTACGGGCTGACCACGCACGACGAGGAGCGGGCGCTGCGGATCGCCGCCCGGCACACGGAGGAGGTCACCTACCTCGGCGCCCACGTCGTGTCCCCCGACTACGCCGACGACCCGGCGGCCTACGTCGCCCTCGTCACCGGCGGGATGCTCGACGCCTGCGCGCCGCACGCCCGCTGGGTCGACGTCTTCTGCGAGAAGGGTGCCTTCGACGGGGACCAGGCCCGTGCGGTCCTGACCGCGGGCATGGCGAAGGGCCTCATCCCCCGGGTCCACGCCAACCAGCTGACCTACGGCCCCGGCGTCCAGCTCGCCGTCGAACTCGGAGCGGCGTCCGCCGACCACTGCACCCACCTCACGGACGAGGACGTGGACGCGCTCGCGAACGGCGACACGGTCGCGACCCTGCTCCCCGGAGCCGAGTTCTCCACCCGCGCCGAGTGGCCGGACGCCCGTCGCCTGATCGACGCCGGGGTGACCGTCGCGCTGTCCACGGACTGCAACCCGGGCTCGTCCTTCACCTCGTCCGTGCCGTTCTGCATCGCGCTGGCCGTACGCGACATGGGGATGACCCCGGACGAGGCCCTGTGGTCCGCCACGGCGGGCGGCGCGGCGGCCCTGCGCCGCACCGACATCGGCCGCCTGGCCCCGGGTGCCAGGGCCGACCTGGCCCTGCTCGACGCCCCCTCGCACGTCCACCTGGCGTACCGGCCGGGGGTTCCGCTGGTCACAAAGGTGTGGCGGCGCGGGATCGCGGTGGCCTGAGGGCTGTTTCCCGTAATCGGCCGAGGCCGTTTCTGCGGGCGGCGCGCAACGGCGCCGTGGCCGACGGATGGGACTTCGAGAGCCGGCCCGCCGTACCGGACGCGGACCTGGAAGAGGCCTCGCAGAGGAACGCGTATCCCACCCTCTCCCTGAATGCCCACGACCTCCACGGCGACGAGCCGGCGGACAGCCACAGCGTCTTCGTGCACACGCGGGGATACGGCGACCCCGCGCGCTTCCACTGGCCGGCGGACCAGGTGGGCGGGGCATGAGCTGGGAATCCAGCGCCGAGTACTACCGGTTGATCAACGAACTCGTACGGGAGCGGGCCGGGGGACTGCACTCCGCCCGCTGCATCCTGCACTCCGTCGACTTCGCCGAGATCGAGAAGTTGCAGGTCGCGGGGGAGTGGGAGGCGGCCGGGGAGATCCTCGCCGAGGCCGCCCGCGGACTGGCGGCGGCGGGCGCGGACTTCCTGCTCATCTGCACCAACACCATGCACAAGGTCGCCGGCCAGGTCTCCGCCGCCGTGGACGTGCCGTTGCTGCACCTCGGCGACGCAACGGCCGAGGCGGTGAAGGCCGCCGGGATCACGACGGCCGGCCTGCTCGGGACGGCGTTCACCATGGAGCAGGACTTCTACCGGGACCGGCTGGCCGGACACGGGCTCGAGGTGCTCACCCCGGATGCGGAGGGCCGGGCCGAGGTGCACCGGGTGATCTACGAGGAGCTGTGCCTCGGCGTCGTGCGCGAGACATCGCGGCGGGCGTACCAGCGGGTCATCGGGGAGCTCGTGGACCGCGGTGCCCAGGGGATCATCCTCGGCTGCACCGAGATCGAGCTGCTGATCGGGCCCCCGGACAGTCCGGTTCCGGTCTTCCCGACCACGCGGCTGCACGCGGAAGCCGCGGTGCGAACCGCTCTCGGAGCCTGAGCACCGCCCCATTCGCCCCACCTTCCACACGACTTCACAGCGTTTCACGGATTGGTCACGGCTTGCCCCCCGCACCCTGTCCCGGGGGGATTTCGGCCGGTACCGTCCTGTCCCGGGGAAGCTCAAGGGGGAGACCGGGGGGTCGAGTTGAGCGGTGTGCACATTCGTGTCGTGAAGCCCGCGGAACTGGACGAGGGGGAAGTCGAGTCCTGGCGTGAACTGAGGGCCAAGTCCGGTGCCCCTGCCAATCCGTTCATGGAGCCGGAGTTCACCCTGGCCGTGGCGGACGTACGGCCGGGCGCACGGGTCGCGGTCATCGAGGAGGACAGGGTCCCGGCCGGGTTCTTCCCGTACGAGAAGGGCCCGTTCGGGCATGGCAGGGCCATCGGGCTCGGGGTCTCCGACTGCCAGGGTGCGGTGCTGCGGCCGGGGCTGCGGCTCGGGGCGCGTGAGCTGCTCCGGGCATGCTCCCTGTCCGCCTGGGAGTTCGACAATCTCGAGGCCGGGCAGCAACTCTTCGTCCCGGACAGTGCCGAGGAGTTCGGCTCACCCGTGATCGACGTCGGTGAGGGGTTCGCCGTCTACGAGGAACGGCTGCGCGCCGGGTCGCCGAAGTTCTACCGGACGACGGCGGCCAAGGAGCGCAAGCTCGGACGGGCGAGCGGCGAGGTGCGCTTCGTCTTCGACGAGCGTGATCCGGCCGCACTGCGCACGCTCATGGAGTGGAAGTCCGCGCAGTACCGCAGGACCGGCCGGCGCGACCGTTTTGCACAGGCGTGGATCACCGAGCTGGTGCGTCGACTGCACGAGACCCGCACACCCGGCTGCTCCGGGGTGCTGTCCGTGCTCTATGCGGCGGACCGGCCCGTCGCCGCGCACTTCGGGCTGCGCTCGCGCACCGTGCTGTCGTGCTGGTTCCCCTCGTACGACACCGGGTTCGCCAAGTACTCACCGGGACTGGTCCTGCATCTGCGGATGGCCGAGGCCGCAGCGGCGGAAGGGATCGGGATGCTCGACCTCGGCCGCGGCGACGCCGAGTACAAGGACGCCCTCAAGACCGGTGAACTCCGCGTCCACGAGGGCTCGTCGACGCGGCCGGGACCGAGGGCCGCGATCTACTGGCTGAGCCGCGAGCCGTCCCGCCGCGCCCACAGCTACGTACGGAACCGGCCACGGCTCGCCGGCCTCGCCCAGCGGACGCTGAACCGGGTCGGCCGACTGCGCGGCAACTGACCCGGCAGCGAACCGGGCGACGAACCGGCAACCGGCCCGTGCGCTCACTCACTTCGGCACATCGGGGGGACGCAGATGCTCCAGATCGCAGAACTCGACCTCGACACGCTCGACGGGAGACCCGACGACGCAGCCGTGCTCGCCCTGCGTCCGGGCCCGGGGTCGCCGCCGCCGGACGCCGGTGAGGTCTTCGTGCTGATACGTCTCAGGGGCCGCCCCGTCGCGACCCTGACCGGGACCGTCCCCGAGGGCGCCGATCCCGCCGTCGCGCTCGCCGCACTCGCCCGGGAGCGGCTCGGCCGGACGCCGGCACCGGTCCCCGAGCTCCTCGGGGACCTCCCCCGGACCACCGTCGTCGTCGCCACCCGCGAACGCCCCGACCGACTCGCCGGCGCACTCGACTCACTGCTCGCCCAGGACCATCCGGACTTCGAGATCGTCGTGGTCGACAACGCACCCGCCGGCGACGCCACACGGGACCTCGTCACGCACAAGTACGGCGACAGCGTCCGCTATGTCCGTGAACCCGTGCCCGGTCTCGCCGCCGCGCACAACAGGGGCGCCGCCGTCGCCGACGGAGCCGTCCTCGCGTTCACGGACGACGACGTCGTCGCCGACCCGCACTGGCTCAGCGCGCTCAGTGCACCGTTCGCCGACGACCCCCGCATCGGCTGTGCGACCGGACTGATCCTCCCGGCGCGGCTCACCACGCCCGCCCAGATCCTCCTCGAAAGCCACGGCGGCTTCGCCAAGGGCTTCACCCCGCGCACCTACGACCCGGCCCGCCCGCCCGCCGACGACCCGCTGTTCCCGTTCACCGCGGGGCGCTTCGGATCCGGCGCGAACATGGCGTTCCGGGCCCGGGCGCTGCGCGGCATCGGCGGCTTCGACCCGGCCACCGGCACCGGCACGCCGGCCCGCGGAGGCGACGACCTGTACGCGTTCGTACGGATCCTTGCTGCCGGGCACCGGCTGCGCTACACCCCGGACGCGCTGGTCTGGCACCACCACCGGGAGACCCCACAGGACCTGCGGAACCAGGCGTACGGCTATGGCGCCGGGCTCACCGCCTGTCTCACCGCGCTCCTCGTCCGCCGTCCCGCGCTGCTCCCGGCACTGCTCGCCCGGCTGCCGCGCGGCCTGGCACACGCCCGTGCCATGACCGCCCATCGCGGGGAGGGCCAGGCAGGGGTCCCGGGTGAGCACGGCACGCACAGCCATGCGTGGCCGCGGCACCTCTCCCGGCTGGAGCGCCGGGGCATGCTGCACGGGCCGGTCGGGTACGCGAAGGCCCGCCTCCGGGTGCGCGGCACACGGCTTCCGTGGGAGGAGCGATGACGGCATCCGGCGCACCCCGCACTCCCCGGGGAATGCGGGCAGCCCTGCCTGCGTCCCCGCCCACGCGCATTCCCGTGCTGCTCTACCACGCCGTGATGGACGACCCACCGGACTGGATCGCCGAATTCACCGTCACGCCCCGGCAGTTCGCCGCACACCTCGACGCGATCGTCGCCGCCGGCCGAACGCCCATGAAGATCAGCACGCTCTCGGACCATCTCTCCGGCAGGACCGGCCTTCCGCCCCGCCCCGTCGTCCTCACCTTCGACGACGGATTCGCCGATCTGCCGGGCCCGACGGCAGAGGCACTCGCCGCCCGCGAACTGCCCGCCACCGCGTACCTCACCACCGGCGCCATCACCCCTGGCGGGCACAGCCTGCTGCCGCCCGCCCCGATGATGACGCTCGCGCAGTCGCCGCTGCTGGAGCAGCACGGGATGGAGGTGGGCGGGCACACGGTCACCCATCCCCAGCTGGACACGCTCGGGCCGCGAAGGCTGCGCTGGGAACTCAGTCACTCCAAGGCCGTCCTGGAGGACACCCTCGGCCACGAGGTACGGCATCTGGCCTATCCGCACGGCTACAACAGCCGCACCGTGCGCCGCGCTGCCCGAGCCGCGGGCTACAAGTCCGCCGTCGCCGTACGGCATGCGCTCAGTTCGGGAACCGACGAGGCGTACCGCATCGCCCGGCTGATCCTGCGCCGCGGCCATACGGTCGCCGATGTCGAGGCGTGGATGGAGGGCACGGGCGCACGGGTCGCGCCGTACCCGGACTCGCTGCCCACGATGGGCTGGCGGCTGTACCGCAGGGCGCGGACGGTCGTGAAGGGCCCCGGGTTCGCGGGATGAAGATGGACGAGAGCAGCCCAAAACCCAATCAGGTTCCTATACTTCGCTGAAGGGGACAGCGGCGTGACGGCCGCGACCACTTCTGTGGGGGGAGTCGCACTGTGCAGCAACGCGTGCCCACACCGGTCACCGGGAGCAGCGCGCTGCCGCCCGTGAAGCGGACCGGCGACGACCACGACGACACGACGTCTGCCGGCCCCCCACCGTCCTCGCCGGGCCCCTCCCGGCTGCGGCCGCCCGGCCCGGCGACCCTGTTCAGCGGGCTCACGCTCGCCGTGGCCGCGGGTCTGTGGCTCCATGCCGTGCCCCGCACCCGATTCCGCGACATCGG
The DNA here is from genome assembly GCF_056435905.1 of Streptomyces sp. NPDC043861. Classification (NCBI taxonomy): domain Bacteria; kingdom Bacillati; phylum Actinomycetota; class Actinomycetes; order Kitasatosporales; family Streptomycetaceae; genus Streptomyces; species Streptomyces sp. NPDC043861. Next base: position 528,709 of record NZ_JBWKDP010000004.1, read on the forward strand.
GGACTACGGCCTGCTGGACCGTTTCCCGCCCACGTTCCCCCTCGCGCTCGTCGTGCTCACCGTGGGCTTCCTGGTCGCCCTGCGCAGAGCCGGGACCGCTCCCTGGTGGCCCGCCGCCCACTGCGTCGCCATGCTGGTGGCGCTGAAGGCCCCTCCCGCCCTGTTGTACGACTCCGTGCGCTACGCGTGGGCGTCCAAGCACGACGCCGTGATCACACGCCTGCTCACGGAGGGAACGGTCCACCCGGGCGTGGAGCTGTCCGGCGGCATGTCGGCGTACGACCAGTGGCCGGGCTTCTTCTCGCTCAACGCGGCTCTGGTGAAGGCATTCGGCGTCGAGGCCGCGGCCTCGTACATCAACTGGGCGCCCGTTGTCCTCGGTGTGCTCACGCTGCCCGTCCTCGTCCTGGTCTACCGCACCTTCAGTGACGACTGGCGGCTGGTCTGGACGGCCGTCTGGATCTTCCAGCTGGCCAACTGGGTGGGCCAGGACTATCTGTCACCGCAGGGCTTCTCGTATCTGCTCCATCTGACCGTGATCGCCGTCGTGCTCCGTCACTTCGTCCGGCCCGGTTCGGCCGGACGGCTGCGCGACCGGAGCGCACTGGACCCGGCCGCGGCGGCCGTGCCGCCGCCCACGGGCACCCGGCAGCGGGCGGTCGCCGTCATGGCCGTCGTCCCGCTGATCGCCGCCGTCAACGCGTCGCACCAGCTCACGCCGGTGATGCTGTGCGCGACGCTCTGCGCACTCGGCCTCACCCGCCGCTACCGCAACTGGGGACTGCTCGTCGTCACCGGTCTGATCATGCTGGTCTGGGATCTGACGATGGGGCGTGCGCTGTTCCTGGACACGCTGGGCACGCTGCGCGACTCGGCCGGCGAGCTGCTGTCCAACTCCCGGGCCGGATATGCCGGGGAGCCGACCGGACCCGGCCCCGAGCTGGTCGGCGCCGCCAACATCCTGATGGTGCTGGCGCTCGCCGCGCTCGCAGGTACGGCGGTGCTGCTGCGGCGCAGGCTGACGCGCAGTGCGCTGCCGCTCCTGCTCACGGCGGCCGCACCCGTACCGATGTTCGCCGTGAACGACTACGGCGGCGAAATGCTCTTCCGCGTCTATCTGTTCGGGCTGCCCGGGACGGCGTTCTTCGCTGCCGCGGCGCTCGTCCCGGCCATGGGCGGCACCGGCCGCGCGCTGAAGGCCGCGCGCCGGATCTCGCTCGTCGCCCTGCCCGTCGCGCTCACCGCCCTGCTGGCGGGCTTCCTGCCCTCGTACTACGGCAAGGAGGGCATGCACTACGCGCCGCCCGCCGAGGTGGCGCTGACCCGGCGGGCCTACGACCGTGCCCCGGACGGGGCGCTGATCCTCGCCACGACCGGATCGTTCCCGGGCGCGTACTACCGCTACGACCACTACGAACGCTGGTTCTTCACCGAGCAGGACGTGCCGGAGAACCTGAAGATGCTCCGGGACCCGGCGGGATATCTGGCGCGCGGGATTCCCGAGGGGCGGCCCGCATACGTGATCCTCACCCCGACCCAGGAGAAGGCGGTCATCGGTGAGGGCTATCTGCCCCCGGGCGGCTTCGCCGTGCTGAGGAACGACCTCGAGAAGTCCCCTCTGTTCCGTGTGGTGGAGGAGAGCGAGCACGGACTCGTCCTCGAGTACCGGCCGCCGCCCGCCCCGTCACCGTCCCCGTCCGCATCCGCCCGGTGACGTGGAGGTCGCCATGCAGCTGAACCGACCACAGCTCAGAGTGGGACTCGCCCTGTCCGGCTGGGCCGCCCTCGCCGCGACTGCGCTGCCCGGCGGATCGCCACTGCGCTGGATCCCGGTCCTCCTCTTCGTCACCGTCGGGCCCGGTCTCGCGCTGCTGCTCCCGCAGCCGTCCGCACTGCGGCCGGGCGCCAGGCTGGAGGCGATCGCTCTGGCGGCACCGTTGAGCCTGTCGCTCGGCGTGCTGACCGCCACGTCCCTGTTCCTGGTGGAGGCCTTCTCCGCGACTGCCTTCCTGGTGTCGCTGGCCGCCTTCGCCACCGTCACGTCGGCCCTGCCGGGTGTGCCGCTTCCCGCGGCCACCAGGGGGGCGGCCGAACGCGAGAAACCCGGCCCCTGGAGGGGCCGATGACGATGTGGCACACCGCGGTGTCGCGGGGCACGTACACGGCCCTGGTCCTGGCCGCGGTCGGGGCGCTGCTCGCCGGGCTCGGCGTGTGGATCGCCAGGTCCGACGGAGGGGAGGACGACGCCGGACCTCCGGGCGGTCATGGACTGCCCGGCAACGCGGCGTCGGGGGCACTGCCCGAGGGTCCCTGCGCCCCCGACGAGAAGCTGGAGCCGCGCTGCGGGGCATGGTGGGGCGCATATGTGCCGTATGCGCCGGGCGGCTCCCTCACGGAAGCCGTGTACGCCTTCGAGAGGAAGATCGGCCGCAGGCTCGATCTCGTCTACAACTACCACGACATGTCGAAGACGCCGCTGGACGGCGAACTGCTCACACCCGACGAGCAGGAGCTCGGCCGGGACCGGTTGCTCATGCTGGCCTGGGAGTCCACGGTGTGGACCGAGCCGCACCACGCCGGATGGACCGAGACCCAACTGGGCTGGCGGAACATCGCGTCGGGGAAGTACGACCGCGAGATCATCGATCCGGGCGCCCGCCGCATCAAGGCGTACGGCAAGCGCATCTTCTTCTCCTTCGACCAGGAGACCGACTTCCGTATCAAGGAGGGCGCGGGCACGCCCGAGGAGTTCGTCGCCGCCTACCGCCACATCCACGACCGGTTCGAGGAACTGGGCGTCGACAACGTGGTGTGGGTGTGGACGGTGTCCGGTTATCTCGGCCATGCCGAGCAGATGAAGCAGCTGTACCCGGGGGACGAGTACGTCGACTGGATCGGCATGGACCAGTACAACTACTACCTCTGCCACGAGTCCCCGAACTGGCTCGACTTCGAGCGCAGCCAGCGGCCCTCGTACGACTGGCTGCGCACCAACATCTCCGGCGAGAAGCCCGTGATGCTCGCGGAGTTCGCCACTGCGCCCGATCCGGTGCAGCCGCAGCGCCAGCGCGACTGGTACGCCCGCATTCCCGACGCCGCCCCGACACTGCCCCGGGTGCGGGCGATGGTGCACTGGAACCGTGCCGTGCCGGGCCCGGGCTGTGATCTCACCGTCAACTCCGGTCCAGGACTGGAGGGTTATCGTGAAGCGGGCCGCAGTGACTACTTCAGGCAGCCGGTCCCGAGCCGCTGAGGCGGCCGGAGAGACGGTACGCCAGTGACGCGACGGCCGCCGCGAGGAATCCGGTGAACACCGGCAGTGCGGCCGCGGCGAAGGCGTCCTGGGCCGCCCAGCCCACCACCGCCAGCACCCATACCGCGGCCCCCGTGATCCGGCCCGGTACGCGGAGGGCACGCAGAACCACCGCCGCGAGGGCCAGACACAGCAGCTGGAGCACGACCGGCAGAACGGTCAGGAGGCCCGCCCGGCCTCCGGGTGCGGCCGTGTCGGCGATGAGGGCCCCGAGCGCTCCGGGCCAGTCACCCCCGGCGGGCCGGGGGCGGATGCCGACCAGCAGCGGGGCCGTGTGGAGAGCGGCGAACGTGGTCAGCAGACCGGCGGCGAGCAGCACGGGCCGCAGCCGGTGCAGCGAGAGTGCCGCGCAGTGGACGACCACCAGCAGCAGCCCCGCGGTGAGTGTCACCGGGGGCAGTGCCTGAACCAGCTGGGTGCCGGACAGCCGCTCGGCGGTGACGTCGGCGGCCCGGGACAGCGGGACCCAGAACAGCCCGGCGGCGAGCCCGAGGAGCAGCCACAGCCAGCTGACGAGCCATGACTCGTCCGCCGGTGCGGCCGGAACCTGCTGCCGTTGCGGGCCGGGCACATGCACGGGAATGCCGAACGCCGGGGTCGCCGTCTCGTGGACGCCCCTCAGATACACGGTCTCGCGCGTCCAGGAAGCGTCGTATCCGCCGGTCCTGCGGGCGATGTCGGCCTGTGCCGCACGTCGTTCGGCGGCCCTGCGGGCCCAGTTCGTGCCGTACTCCGGGGCGCGACGACGTCCGCCGAAGCGCCGTGCGGGACGCGCCCGACCGGTCGGGCGGCCCGTCAGCGCCGCCCTGATCCCCGGTGCCGACACGACCGCCATCAGCGTCATCGACAGCAGCATCGCGAGGCCCGCCCCGGAGATGCCCGTGGGACCGAGCAGTACCGCCGCGCTGCCCAGCACCAGCGTGCACATCGCGCCTTGGAGCACGGCGAGCACTCCCGTACGTCCCTGGACGCGCAGCACCCCGATGTACAGCTCGACGAGGACGCGTGGCAGGGCGGCGGCGGCCAGCAGCCGCAGCACGGTCGTTCCGTGCTCGGCGTAGTCCGCACCGAACGGGGCGAGTATCTGCCGGGCGAACACGACCAGCACGAGCACCACCGGCACCAGCAGCAGTGCCATGCGCCGCAGTGCTCCGCGCACGCCCCCGGCGAGGCTCTCCGGACTGTGGGATGCGTGCGCGGTCAGCGACGAGGCCATGTTGATGGCCATGAACTCCATGGTTCCGCCGACGGTGTACGCGATGTAGAAGAAGCCGTTGTGCGCGGCGTCGAAGCGGACCGCGACCATCACCGGCAGCAGATTGATCATCGCCAGCGAGAACAGTGCCCCGACCGAGTCCCCGGCCAGGAACCGCCCGATGTCCCGCAGCCGTGGCGGGTCGCGGTCGTGGTCGGCAGCGGCCTGACGGGGGATGAGCCGGCGGAACACGAGCCAGCCGAGCGGGAGCACGGACAGGGCGATCGCGGCCGCCCACGACACGAAGACGCCGAGGACGGGCATCGCCGTGGCGAAGGCGGCGAGCAGCAGCAGCTTGCCGATGGAGAACACGGCATTGCCGACGGGCACCCAGACCGCCTTGCGCAGCCCGGTCAGCACGCCGTCCTGCAGGGTCAGCAGCGCCCAGGCGACACAGGCGGCGGTGAAGGCGAGTCCGGCGTTGAGACCACTGAGCGGGGCGTACGAAGGACCCCACAGATCGAGCGTGACCAGGAAGCCGGCACAGGCCACGCACACGACGGCCGAACTCACCGCGTACGCACGCCACACCAGCGGCCCGGTCGCCCTCCCGGCACGTGGCACATAGCGCACCACGGCGCCGATCATCGTGGTCGCCGTGACCGATGCGAGCAGTCGCATCGCGGCGATCGCGGCCGAACCCTGGCCGACGGCCTCTTCGGTGTAGTGGCGCGCGGCCACCAGCCAGAAACCGAGCCCGAGTGCGGCCGACACCCCGGTCGACAGCATCAGGGCATAGGCGTTCCGGAACATCGAGTCCTCGCCCGCCGGCCCCGTCTCGGCCGCCTCCGGCGCGGCCGGGACCGGACCGGAGGGCTCCGGTCTGCGCAGCCGCGTCGTGTCAGCCACCGATCGCGTCCAGGTGCGGGCCTTCGGCCGGGCGTACGTCCGACTTCTGAAGGACCGCCAGGATGCGGTCGGCCTCGAGGGGGTTCGCCGGGAGCGCATGGCGGGCGAACCAGCGGGCGGGGGCCGGGGACGGGGAGGGGTCGGTGAAGAGCTCGGAGGCGTAGTCGTCGAGGGGCGGGTCGTAGAGATAGCCGGTGGTGATGCGGTGCCGGGCGAGGGCGGCGATCGCGGCGTCCCGGTCGGCGACGAGCAGCGGCACGCGGAACAGCGGCTGCACGGGCCCGGGCCCGGGCACGCCCCAGGGGCTGTCCATCAGCCGTCGGGTACCGGCGAGATGCGCGGCGATGCGGTCGTCGAGCCGGTCCAGCAGCCTGGCGGTCCGTCTGTACCGGGCGCGGCCGGGGGTGATCCGGTAGTCGTGCATGTCCACCCGCACCCACGGATGGAACGGGCCGAGCGCGGGTGCCGCCGAGACCGCCCGCTTCAGCTCGCCCGCCCGCAACGGCATCCGGATCTCCTCGCGCTCCTCCATCCCGAGGATGCGCATCACCGCCCGCGCCGCCCGCACGAGACGCAGTCCGCGCACCCCCGCTTCCACGTACGGCCGTAAGCCGTAGGCGAGTTCGGACGACAGCCGGGCCGGTGCCAGCAGGTCGTCGCGTGCTTCGGCCAGCGCGTCCCGCAGCGCCGGGTCGGCGACGGCCAGAAATCCCCCGGTCTTGGCCGCAGTGTGCTTGGAGAGGCTGAAGACCGAGGCGTCGCCGTACGAACCGACGGGGCGCCCGTCCACCTTCGAGCCGATCGCGTGAGCGGCGTCCTCCAGCAGCGGGATGCCCAACGCATCGCAGCGGGCCCGCAGTCCGGGCGCCGGGTCGGGGTTTCCGTACAGATTCGTGGTGAGTACCGCGGACAGTCCGCGCCACAGGGAATCGGGCACGGCCGACATGTCGAGGGAGCCGTCGCGCGGATCGAGCGGCGCCTGTACGGGGCGCAGTCCGGCGGCGAGCACCACGAAGAAGATGACATCGTCGTTGACGGGCGACATGAGCACCCGCCCGCCCGGCCGGCACCAGTGACGCAGCGCCACGTACAGCCCGAAGCGGCACGACGGTACGTACAGACATTCCCTGCCGAGGCGGTCGCGCATCCGCGACTCCAAGGCGTCCCCAAGAGCCATATCCATCCCCCCTGAGCCCCGGGCTCAATGTGGCCCATACCGGACCGCACCGTCAATAAGGCGGAACGGCACGCCCAATGACGCCGAAGGGCCCGTCCCTTGACGGAACGGACCCTTCGGACGGGGGGACGGCCACGGTCACTCCTCGACCGTGAGCCCCTTCCTCAGTGTTCTGAGCGTGCGCGACAGCAGCCGCGACACGTGCATCTGTGAGATGCCCAGTTCGTCGCCGATCTCCGACTGGGTCATGCCGGCGACGAAGCGGAGGGAGAGGATCTTGCGGTCGCGCGACGGCAGCGAGGCGATGAGCGGCTTCAGCGACTCGATGTACTCGATGCCTTCGAGCCCGTGGTCCTCGTAGCCGATGCGGTCCGCGAGGGCGCCCTCGGTCTCGTCCTCCTCCGGCTGGGCGTCCAAGGAGCTCGCGGTGTACGCGTTGCTCGCCGCCATGCCCTCGACGACCTCGTCGTTGCTGAGGCCGAGCCGCTCCGCGAGCTCACCGACCGTCGGCGCCCGGTCGAGCTGCTGTGCGAGCTCGTCGCCCGCCTTCGCCAGATCGAGACGGAGCTCCTGGAGCCGCCGCGGGACGCGCACGGACCACGAGGTGTCGCGGAAGAAGCGCTTGATCTCGCCGACGATGGTCGGCATCGCGAACGTGGGGAACTCGACGCCCCGGCTGAGCTCGAAGCGGTCGATGGCCTTGATGAGGCCGATCGTGCCCACCTGGATGATGTCCTCCATCGGCTCGCTGCGGGAGCGGAACCGCGAGGAGGCGAACTTGACGAGGGCCAGGTTGAGTTCGACGAGCGTGTTGCGGACGTACGCGTACTCGTGGGTGCCTTCCTCGAGGAACTCGAGGCGGGCGAAGAGCGTCTTCGACAGCGCTCGTGCGTCGACCGGTCCGACTTCGTCGAACGGCGGGATCTCCGGGAGGCCGAGATCTGCAGAGTGCTCGGGCCGGCCGAAGTGCGCTGCGTGTTCTGCGTATGCGTGGTGCTCGGCCTGCGTGGGGTGGCCGGGCTGTGCAGGGTCGGGGTGATCGTGCGGACGTGTCGACGTCGCGTGCGGGGTCCGCGTTTCGTCGAGCCGGGGTGACATGGTCTCCTCCATCGTTCTCGGCATATGGCTGCCGAAGCCGTACGTGTCGCTGCGGTGTGCGGCGCCTCCAAAGCCGGCCGTGGTCGGTGATGTCCCTACTAGCCCTACCCGCTTTTTACTCAAGGTTGCAAGTGTCAGAATTCACATATGTCTGATTTGTACGGGAGTTCGGCTACCGATGGCCGCACGGAAGGCGTAATGTCTCCCGACGTCAACGGCATCGGCGAAGAGGACGTTCATGGACCGCGGGACGGTTGGCAGCGCCCATCTGGACCGGCTTCGGGTAGAGGTCCGGACCGAGGGTCGGAGCGAGGTCGTCACTCCGGCAGGTGAGCTCGATCACCACACGGCCGATTTGTTGCGTGCGCCACTCGAAAATGCACTCGATCAAGGCCGTGCACGCCTTGTCGTCGACTGCTCACGCCTCGAGTTCTGCGACTCCACCGGCCTCAATGTGCTCCTCGGTGCCCGGCTCAGGGCCGAGGCGGCCGGTGGCGGAGTCCATCTGGCCGGGATGCTGCCTGTGGTCGCACGGGTTTTCGAGATCACTGGCGCCGAGGCGGTCTTCACCGTCCATGAGTCGCTCGGGGCGGCTCTGGCCGAGTGATCGCCGGCCTGGTCGAAGAGACGGGTGTTGTCGCGATTCGGCCGGGCAGAAGACCTCCGCAGGCTGCGTAGCTCCCTGCACTCTCTGTATTGACGTAATCGCGAACTGGTGAATCGGTGAGGTGAAGCGCTGATGAGCACCACCCGGCAGCATCCGCCGGGCGACCGCGGCCCTGAGCCGGACGGTGCCCCTGCCGACGCCTCCGTCGGCGCCGGATCGGCCCCTGTCGTCCATGACGGCCTGGTGCGCACCCTCATGCTGGGGAACGCGAGCGGCATCGTGCCGCTCGCGCGTGACTTCACCCGGCAGGCCCTGTACGACTGGGGCTGGCTGCCCGCCGAGTCCGCGGACCGCCGGGCGGCCGCCGAGGACGTCCTGCTCGTCGTCTCCGAACTGGTGACGAACGCCTGTCTGCATGCCGAGGGTCCCGAGGAGCTGAGGGTCTCCAGCGACAGGAAGGTGCTGCGGCTCGAGGTCTCCGACCGCGGCAGTGGCCAGCCGGCGCCGCGCACCCCGCACCGGGCGGGCAGGCCCGGAGGGCACGGGATGTTCATCGTGCAGCGGCTCTGCCTGGACTGGGGAGTCGTACGGAAGCCGGGGATGCCGGGCAAGACCGTGTGGGCGGAGCTCGCGGCACCGTCCTAGGCCCTGCCCGGGCGACCGTGTTGTCGGCGGTGTCCCGAACCCTCCGGTCCGCACCGGTATTTGAAGCTGTTGTGCAGCACGGCGATCCGCCGTGCTCTTTGTCTTCCCTCCATCAGGACCCAGGCGTACCTTGAGCGCCCGATCTGATGTGTCGTCAGTAACTTTGGCGACTTCCCGGCATGAGGGGATTCGAGGTGTCGTACCTGAAGCGGACAGCTCTCACGCTGACAGCGGCGGTGGCGGGCTCGGTGGTGCTGATGGCCGCCCCTGCCGCCCATGCCGAAGTCGTGGACGTGGACTACCAGTGCCAGACGCCGATCGGGCCGAAAGGCGCCGTTTCGCCGATCGACATCAAGGCCGTGAGGAGCGGCAGCGGCTACCGGCTCACGATGTCGTTCGAGAAGGGAGTCTCGTCCAGCCCGGTCGAGCTCGGCAAGGGCGCCATGAAGCCGAGTGCTGTGATCCGGCTGGGTGGCGCGGACGGCGGGACGATGCCCGTGTCGGGTCCCGCGAACACCGAGGCGGTCCCTCCCAACACACCCATCAAGATCAATGATCTGTCGGGCACGTACACCCCCAGGAAGACGGGCAAGGTCACCTTCACCGCGGGCGTCCTCACCATCAAGGCCCTCGGCACGACCACGACGTGCACCCCCAAGAACAATCCGAAGCCGTCGCTCGAACTCGACGTCCGGTCGGCGGGCGGCGGTGGCGGAGGAGGGGGCGGTTCGCAGACGGCCACGGCCACGGGCCAGGGCGAGCTGCCGAAGACGGGCCCGCTCGACTCGGCCCTCGCGCTCGGCACGCTCGGCGGCACCGTGCTGCTCACCGGAGCGGCGGGCGTCCTGTGGCTGACCCGTCGCGGCGCCGGGCCGACGAGCTGATCCGCCCGGGGACGCCGTGGTCACCGCCACCGCCACCGCCACCGCTGCTCTGGTGTGCGTGCTCTCCGCAGCCGTGCCCGCAGCCGCGCGCCCTGCGGCGGAGCCGGTCTGGACGGCGGAACCCGCTGCGGGCGGCAGACCGTACGTCTATCTCGAGGGGCCTCCCGGCGCGGTCATGGAGGACGCACTGTCCGTGACCAACCGGGGTGCCCGGCCACTGACCGTGCGACTGCGCGCGTCCGCGGCCCACGGCACGAGGAACGGGGACGTCACGCCGCGCACGGCCCGTGCACGCACCGAAGGCTGGATCGCCCTCGCCTCGGACCGGGTCACCGTGCCGCCCCGCACCCGCGCCGATGTGCCCTTCGCCGTCACCGTGCCCCCGTCCGCGACACCGGGCGAGCACCCTGCCGCGATCGTCGTGACGGCCGGCGGCCGGGACGCGGACGTACGGATCCATCTGCGGGTCAGCGGCCCCACGCTTCCCGCACTCACCGTCGAGGACGTCCGCGTGGACGGTGAGCGCATCCACTACGCCCTGGTCAACCGCGGAAACACGGTCCTCGCCCCGCGCCTTTCGCTCCACGCCGATGGCCTCACCGGCGAACTGCTGTCCCGTCCGGCCCGCGCGCTGTCGCTGGAACTCCCTCCAGGGCGGCGTGTCGAACTCACCGAGCCCTGGACCGACCCGCCCGTCCTCGACACCGTCGACGTCACCCTCCGGGTGACCGCGCAGGGCGGCGCCCACGCAGAGGCGACCGCCTCCGCGCTGTACGTCCCGTGGCGCACGGTGACGGGCGCAGCGCTCGCGCTCGCCGTGGCCGCCGGGGGAGCCGCGCTGCGGTCCCGGCGCCGCCGGCCCGGAGGCCGGGGCGAGGACGCGGAAACGACCGAGACCGAACGTGAACCGGCGAAGGCGGGAGTGGAACCGTGAACGGCGGTACGACCATCCGGACCGGGCTCCTCGCCCTGCTGCTCGCCGGGACACTGATCGGGGTGTTCGTGCCGCCTCCGGCCGCGGCGGAGAGCAGACCCACCGTCAGCCTGTCCGCGCGGCAGGCGGGCAAGGGCGGGGACATCACCGTCAGCGGCGCCGGCTGGCGGCCGGGCGCGCTGTTGATGCTGCTGATCTGCGGCCGGGCAACGCCCGATCGTGGCGTGATCGGCGGCACCAACTCCTGCGCCAATGCCGAGGGACGTGCCGTCACCACCGATGCCAAGGGCGTCTTCAGCAAGAAAATGCCGGTGGTGGAGCCGCCGAAGCCCTGCCCCTGCGTGGTGCATGTGGCCACCGTGACCGGTGAGCAGGCCACCGTGGACGCCCCGTTCACCGTGGCCGGCCACCCGACCGCGCCCCTTCCGCAGTCCACAGGGGGTGGAAAGCTCGCCGTGCTCGCAACCGTCGAACTCCGCGGATCGAGCGGCCTGCTGGTGTGGTTCGGTGCCCCGCCCGCCCGGGATCTCGTCTTCACCGTCGGCAACCTCGGCTCGGCCCCGGTCGAGAATCCCGTCTTCCGGATCGGTACGGCGCACGGTGTCTTCGCCCCGGAGTGGGAGGAGCGCCAGTGGCGGGGCACCATCCTGCCGGGCAGAAAGGCGCAGATCAGGCTGCCCGTGCAGCTGCCGGCCGGCGCCCATGGCGACTATCAGGTCTCGGTGGGGTACGGCTCCAAGGTGCTCGCCGAGCAGCCGTGGGGCGTGGGCCGGCCATGGGGCGTGACGCTCTTCTGGATCCTGCTCGCCCTGGTCGTGCCGGCCGCGTTGTTCCGTATCGGCATGGCGGTCGTCGACCGCGTACGGCCACAGCGGGGCGGTCGCCACCGGACCGCCGCGCCCCCCGGTCGTGACCCGGCCCCCACCGCCTCGGGCACGACCGCCACCACGGCCACGGTCCTGCCGTGGTTCACCCCGGACTCCGCACCGTCAGAGAACCGATCCACGACGAAGGGACACACGTGAGCACGCAACGGAGGATGAGCGCGGCAGGGGTCGCGCTGATGCTCTGCGGCGCGGGGATCCTGCTGACCGCGGGACCGGCCCATGCCGCAGAGGTGTCGTACCGGACGGAGTGCATCCCCCCGCCGATCTCAGGGATGCCGCCCGTCCAGGGAACCACCAAGGTCCAGATCACCGCCCCCGCGGAGGCGAAGGTCGGCGACGAGATCGAGGTGGTGTGGAAGACCGTCGAGGCTGCGTCGAAGAACCCCGATGTCCTCGATCTGGAGAAGGACACCGTCAAGCCGACCGGCACGGTCAAGGTGGCCGGGGCGCAGACCGGCGATCTGGCCATGGAGGGCCCGCGGCAGAACCCGCCGATCCCCAAGAACAGCCCGATGGTGCTGTCCGAGATGAAGGGGAAGCTGAAGCTGACGGCGGCAGGTGAGATCACGCTGACGCCCGACAAGTACGCCATCAACGTCTCGAAGCCGATCTCGACGGACACGAAGTGCTCGCCGAAGGAGACGGTGCAGCCGGGGGCGACGGTCAAGGTGACCGAGGGAGGCGGGAGCTCCGGCGGTACGACGACTTCCGGCGGTTCCACCGCCTCGGGCGGTACGACGTCCGGGGGCAGCGACTCGGGCGGTACGACGTCCGGAGGCACCGCCTCGGGCGGGACCACATCCGGGGGGACATCCTCCGGCGGGACCAGCTCCGGTGGAACGGCCTCCGGGGGGAGTACCGGCGGCGGTGGTGACCAGACCGACTTCGAGGGCAAGGAGATCCAGGTCGCCTACTCCTGCAAGACCCCCATCGGCGACAAGAACGCCGTCTCCCCGGTGAGGATCAACGCCAAGAAGAACGGCGGCACCTTCGGTCTCACGGTGAAGTTCTCCAAGTCCGTCATGGACAGCCCCGCCGACATCCCCGCCAACTCCGTCAAGCCCTCCATGGAGGTCGGGCTCGGCGGTGAGGACAAGGGCTTCGTCCATGTCGAGGGCCCGGCGAACAAGGAGCCCATCAAGTCCGGCGAGCCCATCGCGATCCCCGATCTGACGGGCACCTACAAGCCGGGTGCCGACGGCAGGGCGACGCTCAGCCCGGGCGTCCTCACCATCAAGGCCCTGGGCACCACGACGACCTGCACCCCGCCCGCCGACGTCGGGTTCTCCCTGGAGCTCGACACCTCCGCCCAGCCGGGCGGTGCGGCGGGCGGCTCGGGTGCGTCGGGCGGATCCGGCTCGGCCGGCGGCGGCGACGCCTCGGGCGGCGGTCTCGCCGACACGGGCGCCGACGACGGCGAGGCCCTGCACGCCCTCGCCCTCGTCGCCGGCACGGTGATCCTGCTGGGCGGCGCGGTGTTCACGTTCACGCCGTGGCGGCGGCTGCGGGGCACGTCCCGCTGACGACGGCGAAGGCCGCCGCACCGTCAAACGGATGCGGCGGCCTTCGCAGGCGGTTGACGGCCTTCGCCGACGGTTGCGGATGTCAGCGGACGTCGCCCATGAGCGAGCGGATCCTCTTGCCCGCCAGCATGAAGGCGAGGCCCGCCGCTATGGCGACGACCGCCCACATCGAGTAGTACACGGCGTCGCCCAGGATCCCGTTGAGCTTGGTGATCCAGTTGTTCAGGGCGTTGCCCGTCGCCGTGGCCAGGAACCACAGACCCATGATCTGGCCGACGAGCGCCTTCGGAGCCAGCTTCGTGGACAGGGAGAGCCCGACGGGGGACAGACACATCTCACCGAGGGTCTGGACGAAGTAGACGCTCAGCAGCCAGAAGACGGTGACCTTGCCCGTGGCGCTGTTCGCAGCCGCGGCACCCGCGAGGCCCATGATGGCGAAGGAGCCGCCGACGAGAAGCATCGCCAGCCCGAACTTCACGGGAGTGCTGGGCTCGCGGTTGCGCTGGGCCAGCTTCAGCCAGAGGGCGGCGAAGAGCGGCGCCAGGATGATGACCATCGCGGGGTTCACCGACTGGTACCAGGACGCCGGGAACTCCCAGCCGCCGATGATGCGGTCGGTCTTGTCCTTGGCGAACATGGTGAGCAGTGAGCCGGACTGGTCGTAGATCACCCAGAACAGCACGGCGGCGGAGAAGAACCAGGCGAACGCCTTGATCTTGGGCCTGTCCGCCGCGGACAGCGCAGGGTTGCGGTACATCGCCGCGAAGTACACGACCGGTACGACGACGCCGAGGACCGCGAGCACGTTCACGATGTGCTCGATGTCGTAGGTGCCGAGGAGGACGTCGACCAGCAGGGCGCCGAGGGCGAAGCCGCCCCACGACAGGACCTTGCGCAGCGCGGCCCGCTTCTGCTGCGGCGTCGCGGGGGTGCCGGGCTTCAGGCCGATGTCGCCGAGATGCCGACTGCCGAGGACGTACTGGACCACGGCCAGCGTCATACCGATACCGGCGACCGAGAAGCCGAGGTGCCAGTTGACGTTCTCGCCGAGGTAACCGACGGTCAGCGGGGCCGCGACGGCACCGATGTTGATCGCCATGTAGAAGAGCGAGAAGCCTGCGTCGCGGCGGGCGCTCGACTGGCCCTCGTACATGGCTCCGACCATCGCGGAGATGTTGGGCTTCAGCAGGCCCGTACCGATGGCGATGAGCACAAGGCCGGCGAAGAAGGCGACGTCCGAGGGGATCGCCAGGGTGTAGTGGCCCAGGGCGATGATGATGCCGCCGACCAGAACGGCCTTGCGCGCGCCCCACAGGCGGTCGGCGACCCAGCCGCCGGGCATGGCCGCCATGTAGACCACGGCGTTGTAGACACCGTAGATCGATGCCGCCAGGGCCTCCCTGTCCTCGAGAGGTCCGTCGAGAACACCCGCGACCAGATAGAGGACGAGGATGCCGCGCATTCCGTACCAGGAGAAGCGCTCCCACATCTCCGTCATGAAGAGCGTGGCCATACCGCGGGGGTGGCCGAAGAAGGTCCGCTCGCCGGAGGGGGCTCCGGCGTCGTCCTTCGTCAGGCTGGACGCCATGTCGATCCTTGCTGCTCGGGACGCGCCGCTTCGTGAGCGGATTCCGCGCCCGGTGGGGGGTGGTGGCCGGTACCGGTGGAGGGCGGGTCCCGCCCCACGCCCGAGGGCCGTCTCCGCGGCGTACGGAGACGAGGGGAACGTCCGCACCGGGATCCACGCCTCGCGACGCATGGACGCACGAGGCCCGGCCCACAGGCCATTCGCCGACCCGGGGTCAGGTGGTGACCCGTCCCGGGACAGAAAAGAGACCTTTGGCGCACAGTTGGCCAAAGGTATCCGTGTGTACTACAGGCGTCTCGCCACCCTACGACATGACACATAGGTATATGAAAGGACTTGAGAGGAGGATCACAGGCGTTCGTGGAACCGCATGCCCAGATTCGAAGGCGGCTAACAGAATTTCATCCACTACCCGCAGGCCCTGTGGATCACCCCCCGGCGTGTCCCTCTCGCGGACTACCATCAGCCCATGACCCGTGTACTGCTCGCCGAGGACGACGCATCCATCTCCGAGCCACTGGCCCGCGCCCTGCGTCGGGAGGGTTACGAGGTCGAGGTCCGCGAGGACGGTCCGACCGCCCTCGACGCGGGGCTCCAGGGCGGGGTCGATCTGGTCGTACTGGACCTCGGGCTGCCCGGCATGGACGGTCTCGAAGTGGCCCGGCGCCTGCGTGCCGACGGCCACACCGTTCCGATCCTGGTGCTGACCGCCCGCGCCGACGAAGTGGACACGGTGGTCGGGCTGGACGCCGGTGCCGACGACTACGTCACCAAGCCCTTCCGGCTCGCCGAGCTGCTCGCCCGGGTGCGTGCCCTGCTGCGCCGCGGCGCCACGGAGCCGGTCGCCGCGCCCGCCACCCACGGCGTGCGGATCGACGTCGAGTCGCACCGCGCATGGATGGGTGACGAGGAGCTCCAGCTCACGGCCAAGGAGTTCGACCTCCTCCGGGTCCTGGTGCGGGACGCGGGCCGGGTCGTCACGCGCGACCAGCTGATGCGCGAGGTCTGGGACACCACGTGGTGGTCGTCCACCAAGACCCTCGACATGCACATCTCCTGGCTCCGCAAGAAGCTCGGCGACGACGCGGCCAACCCCCGCTACATCGCGACGGTCCGGGGAGTCGGTTTCCGCTTCGAGAAGAGCTGACGGGAGGGTCCACGGGGGCTTCGCCCCTCGACCACCCCGACGCCGACCTCCGCATTCGTTGCCATTCGTTCCCCTCGCACCGCGTGCACGGGGCCGGGGCCCCGGCCCCGTGGTCGAGTCCGCCTCGCACCGGGCGCCACCGTTGTGCCGGCCCGGGACCGGAGCCGTGGGACGGACCCCCGGGGTACGGGGTCGTCGCACCCGTACGCTCGAAGGGCACTCGTCATCGTGTAACCCCGCCCGGAGGGCACCGTGCGCCGCCGTCTCATCAGTTCCACACTCGCCGTGGTGCTCGTCGTCATCGCCGTCTTCGGGGTCTCCCTCGTCATCGTCGAGACGCGCACCATCAGCAACAGCGCGCAGGAGAGCGTGGACTCCGAGGCGCTGCGCCTGCTCAGTGTCGTCGAGTCCAAGGTTCTCGAGCAGGAGTCGGTCGATGCACGGGCGCTCGCCGAGCAGATCGGACCCGAGCGTCACGCGCTGATCCGGATTCCGGCGGGCACCCCGATCGAGATCGGCGAGCAGCCCTCGGGCAGTGTGATCCGTTCCACCGTCACCGGGGAGCACGGCGAGAGCGTCACGGTCGAGGAGTCCCGCTCCACCGTCACCCGTGAGGTCGGCCGGACCCTGCTGATCATCGGTGCCGTAGCGCTGCTCGCCGTCGTGGCGGCGGTTCTTCTCGCCGTACGGCAGGCGAACCGGCTCGCCTCACCGCTGACCGATCTGGCGGAGACCGCGGAACGTCTGGGCTCCGGCGACCCCCGGCCCCGTCATCGCAGATACGGGGTCCCCGAGCTCGACCGGGTCGCGGATGTACTGGACTCCAGCGCGGAGCGCATCGCGCGCATGCTCACCGCCGAGCGGCGGCTCGCGGCCGACGCCTCCCACCAGCTGCGCACACCGCTGACCGCCCTCTCGATGCGTCTGGAGGAGATCTCGGCGACGGACGACCCCGAGACGGTGAAGGAAGAGGCGATCATCGCGCTCACCCAGGTGGAGCGGCTCACCGACGTGGTGGAGCGACTGCTCACCAATGCCCGTGACCCGCGTACCGGATCTGCCGTCGCCTTCGACCTGGACGAGGTCGTCAAGCAGCAGATCGAGGAGTGGCGCCCTGCCTATCGCAGCGAGGGCCGGGCGATCGTCTGCTCGGGCAAGCAGGGGATGCGGGCCGTGGGGACACCGGGGGCGGTCGCTCAGGTGCTGGCCGCGCTGATCGAGAACTCACTGATGCACGGTGGCGGCACGGTCGCCCTGCGTACCCGGGTCACCGGCAATCAGTCGGTCATCGAGGTGACCGACGAGGGCCCGGGAGTACCGGCCGATCTCGGCGCGCGGATCTTCGAGCGGACGATCAGCGGCCGGAACTCGACGGGCATCGGCCTGGCCGTGGCCCGCGATCTGGCGGAGGCGGACGGTGGCCGGCTGGAGCTGCTCCAGCAGCAGCCGCCGGTTTTCGCACTGTTCCTGAGCAGAGTGGCCCGCCGCCCCGAGGACCGGGCCGACGAAGAGCAGGAGCGCCCGATCCGCTGAACGGACGGCCTGCTGTCCGACGGGGCACGCCGACGGGGCGGACCGGACGGCTCAGGAGCCGACGCGGTCCGGCTGCTCCGCCCGGCGCTGCTCCAGGAAGGACTCGGCCGTCTGCACGGCCTCCCGAGCCGGCAGCGTGCGGAACACCCACGTGCGGTACGACCAGAACCGGAACAGGGTCGCGACGCCGATTCCGAAGAACTTGAAGAAGTTGCTCTGCAGCGGGCTGTCCCAGTCGAAGCCGTAGGTCGCGGTGTACAGCACACCGTTCTCGATCACTGCTCCCACCGCGCTGAACAGCAGGAACAGCGTCAGCTCCTTAGTGCGGCCGCTCTTGTCGCGGTCCCGGTACGTGAAGTAGCGGAAGCCCACATAGTTGAAGAGGATCGCGATGAAGGTCGCCAGGAGGCTTGCTCGTACCACTGGGATGTCGGTGGTGTGCCGCACCAGGTTGAAGACCGCCATATTGACGAGCAGCCCCATGGCGCCCACAGCACCGAACTTGGCGACCTCGCGCGCGAGCCGGTCCAGTCGCACGCGCAGTGCGCCCCGTTCGCTCATGGTGATCGCTGGCCCCGTCCCGTCGAGTACGTCAACGCGACCACTCTAACCAGCCCCCCGGTGAGTTGCCTGTGGACAACGGCAACGGTGTCGCCGGGCTGTGGCATCGCACAAACACCGACGCCGGAGTGGACCGTACAGAGCTCCGGATACCCTGAGAGGGTGACGTTCCCGGTAGTCGGCATGGTCGGCGGCGGTCAGCTCGCCCGTATGACCCACGAGGCGGGCATCCCCCTCGGCATCAAGTTCAAGCTCCTCAGTGACACCCCCCAGGACTCGGCGGCCCAGGTGGTCAGCGAGGTCGTCATCGGCGACTATCGCGACCTGGACACGCTGCGTGACTTCGCGCGCGGCTGCGACGTGATCACTTTCGATCACGAGCATGTGCCCACCGAGCACCTGCGGGCCCTGGAGGCGGACGGCATCCCCGTCCGCCCGGGTCCCGACGCCCTGGTGCACGCCCAGGACAAGGGGGTGATGCGTGCCAGGCTCGACGAGATCGGCGCGCCCAGCCCCCGCCACCGCATCGTCGCCGACCCGGCGGACGCGGCGGCCTTCGCACGCGAGATCAGCGGCTCGCAGCCCCTCGACGAGGGGCGCTGGCCGGGCGACGGAGGAGCAGGCGGCCTCCCGATCGTCCTCAAGACCGTGCGCGGCGGCTACGACGGCAAGGGCGTTTGGGTCGTACGAAGCGAGGAGGAGGCCGCGGACCCGTTCCGGGCAGGCGTCCCCGTCCTCGCCGAGGAGAAGGTCGAGTACCGCCGTGAGCTGGCGGCGAACATCGTGCGCTCCCCCCACGGCCAGGCCGTCGCCTACCCCGTCGTGGAGTCGCGGCAGGTCAACGGCGTCTGCGACACCGTGATCGCGCCCGCGCCCGAGCTGGACGAGGGGCTGGCCGGTCGGGCCCAGCAGCTGGCCCTGCGCATCGCGAAGGAGCTGGGCGTCGTCGGGCACCTCGCGGTCGAACTGTTCGAGACCGCCGACGGGCGGATCCTCGTCAACGAACTGGCGATGCGTCCGCACAACTCCGGCCACTGGACCCAGGACGGCGCGGTCACCTCCCAGTTCGCCAACCATGTACGGGCCGTGCTGGACCTGCCGCTCGGCGATCCGCGCCCTCGTGCGAAGTGGACGGTCATGGCGAACGTCCTCGGCGGGGACTATCCCGACATGTATACGGCCTATCTGCATTGCATGGCCCGGGACCCACAGTTGAAGATCCATATGTATGGCAAGGACGTAAAGCCCGGCCGCAAGGTGGGGCACGTGAACACGTACGGCGACGACCTCGACGACGTGCTGGAACGCGCCCGCCACGCAGCCGACTACCTCAGAGGAACGATCACCGAATGACCAACCCCCACGATTCGGCGCCTCTCATCGGCATCGTCATGGGCTCGGACTCCGACTGGCCCGTCATGGAGGCCGCGGCCCAGGCCCTCGACGAGTTCGAGATCCCTTACGAGGTCGACGTCGTCTCGGCCCACCGCATGCCGCGCGAGATGATCGCCTACGGCGAGGAAGCGGCGGGCCGCGGACTCAAGGCGATCATCGCGGGCGCCGGTGGCGCCGCGCACCTCCCCGGAATGCTCGCGTCGATCACCCCGCTGCCGGTCATCGGCGTCCCGGTGCCCCTGAAGTACCTCGACGGCATGGACTCGCTGCTCTCCATCGTGCAGATGCCGGCGGGTGTGCCGGTGGCAACGGTGTCGGTGGGAGGTGCACGGAACGCGGGCCTGCTCGCGGCCCGCATCCTGGCGACGTACGACCCCGACCTGCTGACCCGGATGCGGGAGTTCCAGCAGGAGCTGAACGACCAGGCGACGGAGAAGGGCAAGCGGCTGCGGAGCAAGGTCGAGAGCTCGACGGCCTTCGGCTTCGGGAAGTAGGCGGCGACCGGTGGACTTCCTCGCAGAGGCACGTTCCCTGCTGGCATCGCACCCCGTCGTCGACGGCCACAACGATCTGCCCTGGGCACTGCGGGCGCAGGTCCGCTACGACCTCGACCGCCTCGACATCGCGGCCGACCAGACCGGCCGCCTGCACACCGACATCCCGAGGCTGCGGGCGGGCGGGGTCGGGGCGCAGTTCTGGTCCGTGTTCGTCCGCAGCGACTACACGGGTGACGAGGCGGTCAGCGCCACGCTCGAGCAGATCGATGCCGTCGCCCAACTGCTCGCCCGCTACCCGGCGGACCTGGCGAGGGCCCTGACGGCCGACGACATGGAAGCCGCGCGCAAGGAAGGCCGTATCGCCTCGCTCATGGGCGCGGAGGGCGGTCACTCCATCAACAACTCGCTCGCCACACTCCGGGCGCTCTATGCGCTGGGTGTCCGCTACATGACGCTCACGCACAACGACAACAACGACTGGGCGGACTCGGCGACCGACGAGCCGCGCCTCGGCGGTCTGTCGGCGTTCGGCCGTGAGGTCGTACGGGAGATGAACCGGACCGGCATGCTGGTCGACCTCTCGCATGTCGCGGCGACGACGATGCGGGACGCGCTGGACACGTCCGTGGCCCCGGTGGTCTTCTCCCACTCGTCGGCCAGGGCGATCTGCGACCACCCGCGGAACATCCCGGACGATGTGCTGGAGCGGCTGCCGCGGAACGGAGGCGTGGCGATGGCCACGTTCGTGCCGAAGTTCATCCTCCAGGAGGCCGTGGCCTGGACCCTCGCCGCGGACGAGAACATGAAGGCTCACGGGCTGCACCCCCTGGACACGACCGAGGCCGGCATGAAGGTCCAGCGGGGCTTCGAGGCGGTGAACCCGCGCCCGATGGCGACGGCGTCGACCGTCGCCGATCACCTCGACCACATGCGTGAGGCGGCCGGCATCGACCACATCGGCATCGGCGGCGACTTCGACGGCACGGCCTTCACGCCGGCGGACCTCGAGGACGTCGCGGGTTACCCGAACCTGGTCGCGGAGCTCCTGCGGCGCGGCTGGTCCTCGGCCGATCTGGCCAAGCTGACGTGGCAGAACGCGGTACGGGTGGTGCGGGACGCGGAGTCGGTCGCGGCAGAGCTCCGCGCGACGCGCGGACCGTCCAACGCGACGCTGCGCTCGCTGGACGCCGCCTGAGCCACGCTGCCGTCACGGCGTCACGCCGTCACGGCCGTACTCCGGGCCCGGGCGGGACCAGCCCGGACCCGCACGGGCCCGGAAGCTCGGGTGCGGGGGGCGCTCGCCGTACCGGGCACGCTGCGGGGGCGGCCGACCATCGGCACGGTGGGCAGGGCGGCCGCCCCGGTCCGTCGCCCAGGTCCTCGTCGGCCGACCGCACGGCAGCGCGTACGCCCTCGAGGGGTGCCGCTGGGGACAGGGCGCCCGGGCCCGGGCCGTGCGTGCTTCTCCGGCGGGTTCAGACTGCGCTGTGCGCCTCGGCGAGAGCGATGACGCGTGCGGTCGCCGTGGCAGTGGCGACGAGCACTCCGGCGGTCGTGGTGAGGCGCGCCTCCAGATGGGCCAGGTCTCCGTCGCGGTGGACGAGGCGACCGTGTCCGAGGAGCCGGCCGGGCCTGACCGGACGCAGGAAGTTCACCTTGAACTCCAGGGTGGACTGGAACCGGTCGGGCCCGAGGGTGGCCAGCAGAGCCGGCCCCACGGTGTCGTAGAGCATCGCGGCGAGGAAGCCGCCCAGGACGTTGCCCACGGGATTGACGAAGTCCTCCGTGGCGGTGAACGCCAGCTCGATCGTGCCCCTGTCGGTGTCGGCGGAGACCAGCTCCAGCCCGAGCGTCGCCGCGGCCCGTGGCAACGGCGCGCGCCCCTCGGCGGCATCCCAGAACGGTCCCGAGTGCGTGGTCATCGCACCTCCCTCGATCTCGCCCGCCCGGCCAGGGCAGCGCGGTGGTGCCCGCCCGGCCGGTCCGGCGTACGAGGCCGGACACACGGCCCGACGCGACCGAGGCGGCACCCCGCGCCGGCACCCGTCGCGCTCCCGCAGGAGCGCCACCCACGCTACTGCGCCCGTCGCGCCCGGTACGCCCGCATCTTCGCGCGGCTGCCGCAGACCGACATGGTGCACCAGCGGCTGCGTCCCGCCGGACTGCGGTCGTAGTACGCCCAGCGGCAGTCCTCCGCCTCACAGGCCTTCAGCCGCAACCAGGTCCCCTCGGCCGTGGCGGTCGCGATGGCCGCCGCGACGCGCGACACGAGCGAGTCCGGGTCGGCCGGCCTCAGCACCGCCGCCCCCGCCTCGTCCACGCCGACCAGCAGGGGCGCGGCCGACAACAGACGGTCCAGCACGCCCACGTCGTCCGGTGCACGGTGCCCGGCGTGCGCGAGGCACGCGGCACGCAACGCCTCGCGCAGCTCCTTCGCCGCGGCCAGGTCGCCCTCCCCGAGGCCGAAGCCCGCACGCCCCTCGGCGGTGTCGAGGGAGTCGGCGCGGGACTCGATGTCGAGCGTGTTGACCAGGGACTCGATCAGTGCGAGACCCCCGGGTGCGGGAGCCCTGTCATTCATGGTTGCGACGTTACCTCTCATGCGGGACCATGAGGTAACTCGTTACCGGTAAATCAGAGATGCCGGTAACACCGCAGTCGTGAGAAAAGGAAGCACCATGGCTATCGCCACCGTGGGAGCCGTCGTTCTGGACTGTCCCGATCCGCGTGCACTCGCCGCCTTCTACGCCGAGATCCTCGGGGCGTCGGTGAAGTCCGAAGGCGAGGACTGGTTCCACCTCGACGGATACGCGGGCACACCGCTGGCCTTCCAGGCCGCCCCCGGCCACGTACCGCCGCAATGGCCGTCGTCCAGGGCATCGCAGCAGTTCCACCTCGACCTGACGGTCGACGACCTGGATGCGGCGGAGGTCCAGGTCCTGGCGCTCGGTGCCAAGCCGCTCGACACGGAGGACCGGTCGCGGGGCTGGCGGGTCTACGCGGACCCGGCAGGGCACCCGTTCTGCCTGTGCGCCTGCTGACGGGCCGCGTCGGCCGGGCCCGCCCCTGGTGACACCGAGGGAAGCGCCGGCGCCGACGGACAGCGCCGGCGCCGACCGGGGAGTGACGAGGGACTCAGGCGCGGGGGCGGCCCATCGCCCGGTATGTCCACCCGGCCTCGCGCCACAGCGCCGAGTCCAGCGCGTTCCGGCCGTCCAGCAGGATGCGGTGGGACACCACCTCGCCCAGCGACGCCGGGTCCAGCTCGCGGAACTCGCGCCATTCGGTCAGATGCAGCACCACGTCCGCGCCGCGCACCGCCTCCAGGGCGCTCCCCGCGTACCCCAGCGTCGGGAAGAGCCGGCGGGCGTTGTCCATGCCCTTCGGGTCGTACACCGTGACCTGGCCGCCCTGGAGGTGGATCTGCCCGGCGACGTTCAGCGCCGGCGAGTCACGCACGTCGTCGGAGTCCGGCTTGAAGGTCGCCCCCAGCACCGCGACCCGCTTCCCCAGGAAGGAGTCACCGCCCACGGCTTCCCGGGCCAGCTCCACCATGTGCCCGCGGCGACGCATGTTGATCGAGTCGACCTCGCGCAGGAACGTCAGCGCCTGGTCCGCGCCCAGCTCACCCGCGCGCGCCATGAACGCCCGGATGTCCTTCGGCAGACATCCGCCGCCGAAGCCGATCCCGGCCCGCAGGAACTTGGCGCCGATCCGCTCGTCGTGGCCGATCGCCTCCGCGAGCTTCGCCACGTCGCCGCCCGCGGCCTCGCACACCTCGGCCATCGCGTTGATGAACGAGATCTTGGTTGCCAGGAACGAGTTCGCGGAGGTCTTCACCAGCTCCGCCGTCGGGAAGTCCGTCACCACGAACGGCGACCCTTCCGCGATCGGTGCCGCATAGACCTCGCGCAGGGTCTTCTCCGCCCGCTCGCTCGTCACACCCGCCACGATCCGGTCCGGGTGCAGGGTGTCCTGAACGGCGAAGCCCTCGCGCAGGAACTCCGGGTTCCAGGCCAGTTCCACGCCCTCGGGGGCCCGCTCGGCGAGCACCCGGGCCAGCCGGTCGGCCGACCCGACCGGCACGGTCGACTTGCCCACGACCAGCGCGCCGCCCTTCACCCGCGGCGCGAGCGCGTCGAAGGCGGCGTCGACGTACGACATGTCGCAGGCGTACTCGCCGTGCTTCTGCGGAGTGTTCACACAGACGAAGTGCACATCGCCGCCGAACTCCTCGAGCTCGTCCCACGACATCGTGAAGCGCAGTCGCCCGGTCGACCCCGGGATGCCCGCGACATGCTTGGCCAGGAGATCCTCGAGCCCCGGCTCGTACATGGGCACACGGCCCGCGGCCAGCATCTCGATCTTCTCGGGCACGACGTCCAGGCCGAGCACCTCGAAACCCAGTTCCGCCATGGCCGCGGCGTGTGTGGCGCCGAGGTACCCGGTGCCGACCACAGTGATCTTGACGGCCATGATGCTGCTCCTGAGGGGTGCGGGAGGACTGCGGGCCCGAGCATAGTCGGGAGCGCCCCGGGGCATTTTTCCGCTGTCGGCAAGCTCACGTATGCCGCTCTCGGGCGGCACACTAAAATTGTGTTACTTAACGGTAGTTAGCAGCGGCCGGGGAGCGAGAGACCTTGGCGCCGAGGGAGATAAGCACAGTGCCTGATTTCGACCTGTACCGCCCGTCCGAAGAGCACGACATGCTCCGCGAGACGGTCCGCTCGCTCGCCGAGGCGAAGATCGCGCCGTTCGCGGCCGCGGTCGACGAGGAGGCCCGCTTCCCGCAGGAGGCCCTCGACGCGCTGGTCACCTCCGACCTGCATGCCGTGCACGTCCCGGAGGAGTACGGCGGCGCCGGCGCCGATGCCCTCGCCACCGTGATCGTCATCGAGGAGGTCGCCCGTGTCTGCGCCTCCTCCTCCCTGATCCCGGCAGTGAACAAGCTGGGCTCGCTGCCGGTGATCCTCTCCGGCTCCGAGGAACTGAAGAAGAAGTACCTGGGCCCGCTCGCCAAGGGCGACGCGATGTTCTCGTACTGCCTCTCCGAGCCCGACGCGGGCTCCGACGCCGCGGGAATGAAGACCAGGGCCGTCCGTGACGGCGACCACTACATCCTCAACGGCGTGAAGCGCTGGATCACCAACGCGGGCGTCTCCGAGTACTACACGGTCATGGCCGTCACCGACCCGGAGAAGCGCTCCAAGGGCATCTCCGCCTTCGTCGTCGAGAAGGGCGACGAAGGTGTCTCCTTCGGCGCCCCGGAGAAGAAGCTCGGCATCAAGGGCTCCCCGACCCGCGAGGTCTACCTCGACAACGTCCGCATCCCCGCCGACCGCATGATCGGCGCGGAGGGAACCGGCTTCGCCACCGCGATGAAGACCCTGGACCACACCCGCATCACCATCGCCGCCCAGGCCCTCGGCATCGCCCAGGGCGCCCTCGACTACGCCAAGGGCTACGTCAAGGAGCGCAAGCAGTTCGGCAAGGCCATCGCCGACTTCCAGGGCATCCAGTTCATGCTCGCCGACATGGCCATGAAGCTGGAGGCCGCCCGCCAGCTCACGTACTCGGCCGCGGCCAAGTCCGAGCGTGTCGACGGCGACCTCACCTTCTTCGGCGCCGCGGCCAAGTGCTTCGCCTCCGACGTCGCCATGGAGGTCACCACGGACGCCGTTCAGCTCCTCGGCGGCTACGGCTACACCCGTGACTACCCGGTCGAGCGCATGATGCGCGACGCCAAGATCACCCAGATCTACGAGGGCACGAACCAGGTCCAGCGCATCGTGATGGCCCGGAACCTGCCGTAACCGTCCGGAACGGACCGGCCGACAGGCCCTGTGCGAACCCCCGGCGCCCGCCTCGGCGCCGGGGGTTCGTCGTGTCTCCGGGGTCAAGCGGAATCCTGTCCACCGGTGGGGTTAGGCTGCGCTGCCGCACATCGGCGGCCAGTCTTCAGTACGCAGGGTGGGGTGGAAGCACGATGCTCGAGAACCGTCAGATATCGGGGATGCTCCGGCAGATCGCAAGCCAGGACGTCATCGAGCTGGGACCCGAGATGAGCGCGGCACGGATCGCTGCCCTGGCTCATGTCGCCGAGCACTACGGCTTCGAGTACGCGTACGCGTACCGGACCGGTCACAACAAGCAGCTCATCACCGTCGAGATGTACCGCGACCCGCGCGACGAGGCCCGTGCGCGCGAGGCCGCCACCATCGCCGCACACCAGGATGCCGGCACGGGCGGCGCGGTCCCCGGTATGCGGGAGGGAACCCTGAAGCCCCTTCCCGAGGCGGAGTCGGCCGTGGCGCTGCTCAAGGACCGGATCGCCTTCGACCTCATGACGAACGCCGCCGGCAGCCGTCAGATGGGCTTCGCGTGGATCTGCGTCGCCACCGTCGTGCTCGTCCTGCTCGTGTGCGGCATGTACCTCGCCGCCGTGGCCGGCGGTGCGGCGCTCGCCGCGTTCCTGATCGGCGGGGTCAGGATCGGCGAGGCGCGCAGGCGTCGGATCGCACAGCGTCTCCAGGCCGCCGGGTTCGTCCCCGTACAGGACGAGGCGGGGCGCCGGCGCTTCCTGCGGCCCGGACAGCAGCTGCCCGGCCATGCGAACCCCTTCGCGGGCTGACGCGACGCCGGCAACGGGAAACCCGGCAGCGACCGGAGCGGGGCCGGGCACTCCCCGTCCCACCGGTTCCCCGGGACGCTGTCTGCGGTCCTGCTCGCGACGGGCGGTCCTTGCGGACGGTCACCGGCGACGGGCACGCCGATGGGCGCACACATCGAAGAAGCCCTGCGCGGGCAGGGCTTCTTCGATGTCCTCCGGACGGTCCGGCGTCAGCGGTCGGACGTGACCGTGACCCTCTGGTCGTTCTTGATCTGCTCCACGAGCTGCTTGACCTTGTCCTTGTCCCAGACCAGGTTGCCGCCGCGGCTGCCGGAGATCGGCATGTTCATGGACTTTCCGTCGCCGCCGTTGACGCTCTTCATCGCGAAGAACATCTCGCCCAGGTCGAACAGCGACATGTCCTTGTCGACGAGGAGTGTGTCCAGGCCCGCGCCCAGCGTCGGGTAGAGCGTGAACGGATTGAGGATGGTGCCCGGCGTCGCTGCCTGGTTGGCGAGGGTCGCGAGGAACTTCTGCTGGTTCTTCGTACGGTCCAGGTCGCTGCCGGCGAAGGCGTAGCGCGTGCGGACGAAGGCGAGGGACTGCTCGCCGTTGAGGGTCTGCTTCCCGGCCTGGAAGTCGGCGCCGGACTTCTTGTCCTTGAAGGCCTTCGGGATGTCCATCTCGACGCCCCCGAGGGCGTCCACGATGTTCGCGAAGCCCGCGAAGCCGATCTCGGCGTAGTGGTCGATCCGCAGGCCGGTGTTGTACTCGACGGTGCGGACGAGCAGTTCCGGGCCGTCCTCCGCGTACGCCGCGTTGAGCTTGACCCGTCGGCCCGTGCCCTTGAACGTCTTGCCGGACTCGGAGCCGACGAAGGTCGGTATCTCCACGTCCGAGTCGCGGGGCAGCGAGACCATCGTGTTCCCGCTGCCGCAGGCCGCGAGGATCATCATCGAGTCGGTGCGCTTGCCCTCGGCCGACCCGGTGTGGAGCTTCTTCTTCTCCTCCGCGGTCATGCCCTCACGGCTGTCGGAGCCGACGATCAGATAGGTCGTGCAGTCGCCCTCCTCGGGGCGCTCGATGACCTTGGAGAGGTCGACCTCGCGGCGCATCTTGGAGTCGGCCCAGAAATAGGTGCCTATGGAGACGCCGAGAACCGTGACGAGCACCACTATGGAGCCGACCTTGAAGCGTCTGCGCCAGTCGGGCGCGGGGCGGCCGGGGGCGCCGTACCCGGCGCCGTACCCGTCGTCGCCGCGGCCGCCGCCGTGACCGTTTCCGGAGGGGGAGCCGTAGACCTGGCCCGTGTTGTAGCCGCTGTCGTAAGGGGTGCCGTAACCGTCGTCGTACCCGTGCGACTGCTGCTGCGGGACCGGTCGTCGCGTCACATGGCGCATCGCGCGGGCGCCCTCGGGCTCCGCACCCCGGCTGCCGCGTCCGTATCCTTCGGGCCAATCATTCATGCGGAACAGTGTGCAGGCCGGGCCCGAGCCGCTGACAGGGTAGGTGAGAAATAGCACCGTGCCTGTTGCGAAGCTGATGCAATGCATCAGCAGGCACACCCCCGCATAGGGTGGAGGGCATGACAGAGCAGGCCCAGCGCCCGGAGGGCATCATTCCGGGTAAGCCCACCTCGGCTTCACGTACCACCCTCAGCCACATCATGACCGGCACCGACACCAATCTCCTCGGCACGGTGCACGGTGGCGTGATCATGAAGCTGGTGGACGATGCCGCGGGCGCGGTCGCCGGCCGCCACTCGGGCGGGCCCGCCGTCACCGCGTCCATGGACGAGATGGTCTTCCTTGAGCCGGTGAGGGTCGGGGATCTGGTCCATGTGAAGGCCCAGGTCAACTGGACCGGACGGTCCTCGATGGAGGTCGGCGTGCGGGTGCTGGCCGAACGCTGGAACGAGTCGACGCCCGCGACACAGGTCGGCTCCGCGTATCTGGTCTTCGCGGCCGTCGACGCGGACGGCAAACCGCGTCCGGTGCCCCCGGTGGTCCCCGAAACGGAGCGCGACAAGCGCCGCTACCAGGAGGCCCAGATCCGCCGCACCCACCGGCTGGCCCGCCGCCGCGCGATCAAGGAGCTCCGGGAGAAGCGCGCAGCCGACGGCTACGAGGACTGACGACGCGGCAGGGACCCGGCTCGGGGTGACCCCCGGACTGCCGGTGGCGAGGGCTCCGGTGAGCGGCTTCCTCGGGCGCACCAGGATCAGCCGCGAGCCACCCCGGCTCTGCGATTCCTTCGCGGCTGTTCCCCCCGGTCCTGCGGTTCCTTCGGGCCTGTTCGCCCGGCTCTGCGGCTTCCTTCGGGGCTGTTCCCCCCGGTCCTGCGGTTTCCTTCGGGGCTGTTCCCCCCGGTCCTGCGGTTTCCTTCGGGGCTGTTCCCCCGGTCCTGCGGTTTCCTTCGGGGCTGTTCGCCCGGCTCTGCGGTTCGCCCCGACCCTGCGGTTTCCTTCGGGCCTGTTCCCCCGTTCCCCCGGTCCTGCGGATCGCCCACCCCGGCGCCCCCCGGTCCTGCCGTTCCCTCAGCCCGCGGGCGGGGTGACGGTGCCGTGCCGGAGGTCCGGGACCGTCCCAGGGGTGGCACGGAGACCTGCGGCTCACGCGGCGCCGCGGCTCTCTCAGGGGCACAGTGCCTCGTCGCCCGTCGTCGTCCCGAACAAGCCCCTGCCGTTGGCGGAGGTCTCCGCACGGACCGGAGTCACCTTGGTGAAGTCCGTGCCGGCCGTGATGCGCAGCGTCGGGCCCTGGCCCTTGACCGGGCGGAGTTCGCTGCCCGGGAGCGCGGCGGCGACGGAGCGCGCCGAGCGGTCCCAGCGGGGGTCGTAGACCACGAACGTGCGGCGTACGTCACGGCGGCCGCCGTTGCGCGGCGCCCCGCTCGTCATGAAGCCGGTCGCGCGCAGCTCGGCGTCGACGCGGGCGCCGAGCCCGTCGATTCCCGTCCCGTTGAAGACCTGGACCCGGATCTGCCCCGGCGGTACGTCGACGACGGCCTTCGCCGCCGAGCCCGGCGCCCGCCCCGTCGGCCGGCGCGGCGACAGCGGCCGGTCCTCGCGGAGTGCCTCGAAGAGCTTCTTCGACTTCACCGGGTCCCACCGCACCGTCGAGCCGAGACCCCGCACGGGATGGCTGGGGTCCTTCACCGGCACCGACGTGAACTCGGACGAAGCCGCGGTGAAGCCCCGCATCGCCTCCCCGAGCGCCAGCATCTGACTGGCCCCGAAGGTCCTGTCGGCCCGCACCGAGGTGAGCACCGCCGAGCTGACCTCGCGGAACTTCACCGGGTTGAGCAGCACTCCACTGCTGGTCGCCCGCTGGATCAGCGCTGCCAGGAAGCGCTGCTGGCGCTGCATCCGCCCCAGGTCCGCCGCTCCGTCGATATGCCGGGAGCGCACGTACTGCAGCGCCTCCCCGCCGTTCAGCTCATGTGCGCCCGCGGGCAGGTTCAGACCGGTGTAGGAGTCCTTCATCGGCCGCACCGTGCAGATCCGGACCCTGCCGACCGCGTCCACCGTCTTCATGAAGCTGGTGAAGTCGACCTCCAGATAGTGGTCGATCTTCAATGTGGTCAGGCGCTCCACGGTGCTCACGGTCAGCGCGGGTCCGCCTTCCGTGTAGGCCGCGTTCAGCTTCAGGGGATGGGCGCCGTGCCGCTTTCCGGTGCTCACGTCGGTGTGCGCGGGAATCTCCGTGTACGTGTCCCTGGGGAGGCTGACGACGCTGGCCCGCTCCCGGTCCGCCGAGATGTGCACCAGCATGATCGTGTCGGTGCACCGGCAGGGCGCGCCGCCGAGGCGGTACTTGCGGCGCTCGGCTTTGGTGATCTTGTCGCGGCCGTCGGTGCCGACCAGCAGGATGTTCGTTCCGTGCCCGTCCTCCGGACGGTTCTTCATGTCCCGGAAAGGGTCGACCCGTCCGATCCCGCCGTCGATGCCCGTCACCACGGCGTGACCGATCCCACCCACCCCCAGCACCAGCACCGACAGCGAGGTCGCCACCCGCATCGCCCAGCGCGGCCGCCGGACCGCACCACCCCGGGTCCGGGGTCTGCTGCGCGGCGGCTGCGCACGGACCACGGGCCTCGGACGGGGCGAGCGGGGCGGTGTGGGCACGAGGGGCACCTCCGCTGGTGACCGGTGGCGGGTGGCATCCGGGGATCCCGAGAACCGTAGGCCCATACGATCTGCGGCAGCGGGAGGCGGCCCGGGCGGCGCGCACCGGTGTCCCCCGTTCGCGGTAACGTGGCGGGCGATGCTGCAGTCTCCCGGGGGTGACCCCGGCCCCTCCGAGGAAGCGATGCCCGCCCCCACCCCCGCCGCCGCCCCGCCCGCCGTCTCCGTGATCATGCCGGTCCTCAACGAGGAGCGGCATCTGCGCGACTCGGTCCGCCACATCCTCCAGCAGGAGTACTCCGGTGAAATGGAGGTGGTGATCGCGCTCGGCCCGTCCACGGACCGTACCGACGAGATCGCCGCCGAGCTGGTGCGCGAGGACCCCCGGGTGCACACCGTGCCCAATCCCACCGGGCGCACGCCCGCGGCGCTGAACGCCGCCATCAAGGCTTCGCGCCACCCGATCGTGGTGCGGGTCGACGGTCACGGCATGCTGTCGCCGAACTACATCGCCACCGCCGTCCGGCTCCTCGAGGAGACCGGCGCCCAGAACGTCGGCGGCATCATGCACGCCGAGGGCGAGAACGACTGGGAGCACGCGGTCGCCGCCGCGATGACCTCGAAGATCGGTGTCGGCAACGCCGCCTTCCACACGGGTGGCCAGGCGGGTCCCGCCGAAACCGTGTATCTGGGTGTTTTCCGGCGCGCGGCGCTCGAGCAGCAGGGCGGCTACAACGAGGAGTTCATCCGCGCCCAGGACTGGGAGCTGAACTTCCGTATCCGTGAGGCCGGGGGACTGATCTGGTTCTCGCCCGAGCTGAAGGTGCAGTACCGGCCGCGTCCGAGCGTCAGGGCGCTCGCCAAGCAGTACAAGGACTACGGCCGCTGGCGCCATGTGGTCGCCCGCTACCACCAGGGTTCGATCAATCTGCGCTACCTCGCCCCGCCGGTCGCCCTCTGCGCGATCGCCGCGGGCACCGTGGTGGGCGCGGCGGTCACTCCGCTGGGCTTCGTCGTCCCGGCCGGCTATCTCGCGGCGATCACCGCCGGCTCGGTGCCGGCGGGCAAGGGCCTGCCGCTGAAGGCGCGGCTGCAGATCCCCGTCGCGCTCGCCACGATGCACATGTCGTGGGGCTTCGGCTTCCTGACCAGCCCGCGCTCACTGGCGCAGAAGGTCATCGCGAGCCGCCGGCCCGCGGTGCGGGCGACGGCCTGACGGAACGTGCCGTCCCGGGGGCCGGGACGGCACACGAGCTTGCGGCCGGGCCGGCCGCAGCCCTCAACTCCTGCTTTCCAGCAGCTCGTTGACCTTGGCGAGAGCCGACTTCCAGGTGGCGCGGGCCGCTGACAACGCCGTGCTGTTCTTCTCGATCAGCTTGTTCTGGTACTCGGTCTCGACGCCCGAGTGGACGCGGACGTAGTCCACCCGCTGTTTGCACCGCACATCCGCAGAGGCTGCGGTGACTTCGCGCGGCTTCGCGGTGCCGACGGCATCGCTGTCCTTGCCTCCGTCGCCTCCCTCACCGGCCGTCCAGGCCGGGTCGCCGGCGGCCGCCAGAGGATCGGCGTAGTGGAAGCCCGATTCCTTCATGCAGTCGGACCAGCGCTTGTTGAGAGCGCCCACCCGGACGTCCTGCGCCGATTGCGACGAGGCCTGGCGGACCACCTTGTTGTAGGTGTCGTCGACGTTCTCCGTGGCGCTCAGTCCGACCTTCCGCCGTGCTTCGCCGAGGCATCCGCCCGGCGGCACGGCTTTGCCGTTCACCGAGGACGGCCCTTCGCCCTTGTAGAGCGTGATGGCCGCCGGTGTGACCTTCGCGTAGTGCGCCCGTTCCCGGGCGGCGAGGGCCTCGGCCTGCCGGGCGGTCATTCCCTTGGGAAGCGGCGGGTGGTAGCCGTGGACGGTCACCGACTCGAGGTCGGTGACCCCGTACAGACGGGCGTTCTTGTTGAGGTTGCGCGGGGTCGGCGGCAAGGGGGCCGGCCAGTCGACACCGTATGTCCCCATGCAGTCGCCCGCCAGCGTGGCGACGCCCCGGCTGAGCGCCTCCCGCTCCTGCGCGGTGGCGGTGTACGAGTCCAGGGGGAGCCCGATGGCGGCGCCGCCCCAGGTCATGGAAGCCTGGCCCTGGTACGGCTGTACTCCGGACGCCCGATCCGGGGAGTCCTCGTCGGCAGAGCATCCCGCAGCACCCCAGGCCAGAGCTGCGACGAGTATCAGGCGACCCGCCTGGTGACGTGTCTTTGTCATCTCGTGCAGCAGACCTTCTCGCCGGAGCGTCGCGCCGAGGTCGTGTGGTCCGCGTCCCCGGTCGACAGCGGGGTGCCGGCTTCAGCCGTCCCCCCGTTGGCCCTCCTGATGCATGTCATGAATGCGGATCCTCCCCGGATCGGCTCGCCCGGACCGGGTCAGATCGGGCAGGCGGCGTTGTTGCTGAAGCAGTGGGACGAGGCGGCGTCGTTCCCGAAACGGAGCCACAGGCCCGCCGGGAGGTACTCCTGGGCACCCGTGTAGTTCTGACCGCTGTAGAACATGACGTTGTTGGAGAAGTCCATGTTCTTCGCCGACGACATGCTGTTGTCGATGGGCGTCGACGTCCCGTAGTAGGTGCTGCCGTTGTAGTTGGTCTTGCTGTAGAGGGTGTCGTACAGGCCGCCCGAGAAACCGGTGTTGCGGTAGAGACAGATCTCGCCGCCGCTGCTGCTCTCGCAGGAGCCGTTGTAGCTGCCCGCGTTGGCGGTGCCCGCGGCGCCGAGGAGCAGGACGCCGGCGGCGCCGGCAGCCATGGCGAACTTGCCGAACTTCTTCATGATTGATCCTTCTTCCGGCCGAACAGGCCTGCGAAATCGGCCGACGGTGTCATCGGCCGCCGATGCGGTCAGCGGGTTCCCGATGCCGCAGCGGCTTTGAGAATGGCTTCCTTGCGGTCCTTGAGGGTCGCCAGCATCTGCTGGTTGCTCTCGATCGCCCGCTCCTGGTAGGCGACTTCAACCGCGTACCAGACACCGATCACGTTGTGTTCCTGTTTGCACGCCACATCCGCCTGGGCGACCTGGATCTCCGTGACGGAAGCGGTGTCGGACTTGTTGAAGCGGCGGTCCTCCACCGGCGCCATCGGCCCCGGGTAGCTGTAGCCCTTGGCCTTCATACAGGCGGACCAGTTCGCGAAGACCTTCTGGACGCGCTTGTCCTTCTGCGATTCCTGGTACGCGTAGATGGCGAGGTGGGACGCGAACTCCTCCTTGTCCGCATGGACCTTGGGACCTTTGGAGGCGAGGTTTCGTAGGGCTTCGCCCCAGCAGCCGCCCTTGGGGATGGCCTTGCCGTTGGCGGCTTTTGCCGTCCCCTTGGCCTCGTCGCCCCGCGGGCCGAAGAGAACCAGCAACTCGGTGGGCGAGTAGCGCTCCTCGGGCCGCTTGCCGCGGAGGGAGGGGTCGCTCTTGTAGCCGTAGCGGGACACGGTGGCCGGATTGGTGACCCCGTACCGGTTGGCGTCACGCAGCGCCTTGTCGCCCCTGTAGAGGGGGCGCGGTTCGAGAGTGAAGCCGTAGCCGCGCATGCAGTCCGCGGCGATGCGGTCCTCGCCCTGCCTGCGCACGCGTTCCTCGGCATCCGTCCACTCGTAGGCCTCCAGAGGCAGCTCCAGGTTGCGGGACGTCCGCATCCGGGGAGTGGCCTCGACCTCGGGCGGATTCCTGAAGTCGACGGGCGGGGCCTCGCTGGGCCTGGATCCGCTTGCCGCGTCCGTGGTCCCGTCCGATGAGCATCCGGCCAGCCCGACGGTGGCGCCGAGCAGCGCCACCGTCAGCAGCCGGCCAGTGGTCGTGCGTCGCACTGGCTTGTCCGGTTGCTCTAGTAGGGCTCGTACGCCGAGGCGTTGTTGTTCTGGATCCAGCCGGGGGTGTTCCGGTGGCCGCCGTCACACGTGTGGTTGTGGCGCTGGCCCGTGAAGTTCGAGTTGAAGAAGATCGCGAAGTCGTAGCGCGTGCCCCAGCACACGGCGGAAGACGCGTTGTTGCCGGCGATCAGCCCCTTGCCCCTGCCGGGGGACATGAACTTGTCGTCGTGGTGGGTGCGGTTCTCGTCGTAGTGGTCCATGAACGACGAGGTGCCGTACTGCGTCGAGTTGTAGTACATGCACAGTTCCCCGCGCTCGCAGTGGCCGTTGAGGCTGGCGTCCGCCTGGGCCGGCGCTGCGGTCAGAGCGAGGGTTCCTGCGGTGACTGCGAACGCGGCAAGAGCCTTGCGTACTCGCATGTGATTCCTCCCGTTTAGGTGAGCATCCGACGGAGATGCCCGGGGGATCTTTACACATGCGTTCGATTTGGTGCCCATCTCGTGGAGGTCACGTCCTGAAATCGATCATGGTGGCCGAAAGTAATCGATCGTCAATGGTCGTCGAACATAAGCTTCTTGACATGAAGTGGCCGTAAGTGATCGCCTACCGTCAGATGTGGTGTCCGTAGACCAGGGCGCCGGGGGGATCGGGAGGGGACCATCGTGTCCAGATCAGGGGAGCGGTCCGGGCTCTCCCGGAAGAAGCGTGCGCTGGCGGCTCTCACCGTGAGCGCGTGCGTGGTCGCAGGCGCAGCGTTGTGGACTTCCACCATGGTCAAGTCGCCCGCCCAGGCGGCGGCCGAAGCCGGTCCTCCCCCTCCCGACGTACTGACCGCTCCCGTCGAACGCCGAGTGCTGTCCGACACGGTTGTGACGCGAGGCACGGTCTCCGCCTCGCAGACCGTGGACGTCGCCCCTGCCGGAGCGGCCGGGGAAGCGGCGGGCAAACCCGTCGTCACCAAGGTGATGGTGCAGTCGGGAAAGACCTTCCAGGCGGGACGGCCGCTGCTCGAGGTCTCCGGCCGGCCCGTCTTCGCGCTGCGCGGATCCCTTCCGGTCTACCGGGACCTGAAGCCGGGTGCGCACGGCGACGACGTGCACCAGCTCCAGCGCGCCCTGCGCGATCTCGGCCACGGCACGGGCTCCGACACGGA
This sequence comes from Streptomyces sp. NPDC043861, assembly GCF_056435905.1. Taxonomy (NCBI): domain Bacteria; kingdom Bacillati; phylum Actinomycetota; class Actinomycetes; order Kitasatosporales; family Streptomycetaceae; genus Streptomyces; species Streptomyces sp. NPDC043861. The sequence goes on from NZ_JBWKDP010000004.1 coordinate 564,330, forward strand.
CGGGCGCTACGGGCCCGGTACCAAGCGAGCCGTGGCGGCCCTCTACGACTCCCTCGGTTACGAGCCGCTGGAAGCCGGCGGCGACAAGTCCGAAGGAGATCCACTGGACGCGGCGCGGGCCCAGGTGAAGACCGCGCAGCGGGCCCTGGAGTCCGTGCGGGCCAAGGACGAGGCGGATGCCTCGGAGCTGCGCTACGCCCGCGAGGACCTGGCGCAGGCCGAGAAGGCACTCGCCGGGGCCGAAGCGGTGGCGGGACCGATGGTTCCCGCCACGGAGGTGGTCTTCCTGTCGGGCTTCCCCGCCCGGGTCGATGTCTCGACCGCCAAGGTGGGCGGCGCCGTCGGCGAGAAGCTGATGACGGTCTCCGCCGGCCGGCTGGTGATCAGAGGAGCCGTCGGCGCCCACGAGAAGGGGCTGCTGCGAGCCGGGCAGAAGGTCAAGGTGCTGTCCGAGGTCTCCGGGGACGAGGTCACGGGCACGGTCGCCTCCGTGGCGGACACGATGACGGCCCCGCCCCAGGGCGGCGACGGCGAAGCCGCCCCCGATGCGGCGCAGGGCTATGCCGTGGTCGTCAAGCCGGACAAGCCGCTCCCCGCGGCGCTGGTGGGCCAGGACGTACGCCTCACGATCGAGGCGGCCACGTCCAAGGGCGAAGTTCTCGTCGTGCCGGTCTCCGCGATCTCGGCCGGTGCCGACTCCCGCACCACCGTCACCGTGCTCGGCCCGAAGGGCGACCGCCGCCGTATCGAGGTACGTCCCGGCACGTCCGGCGACGGATACACGGAAGTCACCCCGATGGGCGGGGAGCGACTGGCCTCCGGCGAACGGGTCGTGGTGGGGGTCAACGCCGCGGCCGGTGAGGGGACGGTCCCGGTCCAGTGACGGCACCCGTCATCGAGTTCCGCGGTGCCGGGCTGACATACGCCGGGCCGCCGCCGGTGCAGGCGCTGCGCCCTTGTGAACTCTCCATCGCCCGAGGTCAGTACGTCACGGTCGTGGGGCCCTCCGGGTCCGGCAAGTCGACGTTCCTGAACATCGCGGGCCTGCTCGACGTGCCGACCGAGGGCAGCTATCTCCTCGACGGCATCGACACAGGCTCCCTGTCCGACGCCGACCGCACCGGACTGCGCGGCCGGCGCATCGGTTTCGTGTTCCAGAGCTTCCATCTACTGCCGCACCGCTCCGCGTTGGAGAACGTGCTGCTGGCGATGGTCTACAACGGTGTGCCACGCGGCGAACGCCGGGACCGGGCGCGCGAGGCGCTGCTGCGCGTCGGCCTGGGGCATCGCATCGACGCGCTGCCCACCCGGCTCTCGGGCGGTGAACGCCAGCGGGTGGCCATCGCCAGAGCCCTGGTGGCCCGCCCGTCACTGCTGCTCTGCGACGAGCCGACCGGAAATCTGGACACCACGACGGCCGCATCGGTCCTGGAACTGCTGGACCAACTGCACCAGGACGGCATGACGATCGTCGTCATCACCCACGATCCCGAGGTGGCAGGCCGGGGACAACGCACGGTCTCCATCCGGGACGGAGTCCTCACCGAACAAGGCGTACGAACCGAGAGGGCGGACCTACTCGCATGAGGCTTCTGCCGCGACGGCGTGGCGGCGGGGTCGAACGATCGCGCTTCAGCCCACGCGATCTGCTGGCCGAGGCGGTGGCAGGCATGCTGCAACGCCCCGCCCGCTCCCTGCTCACCGCACTGGGCACCGTCCTCGGTGTCGGCACCTTCGTCGCCATCCTGGGGCTCACCGCGACCACGTCGTCCCAGATCGATTCCCGCTTCAATGAACTCACTGCGACCGAGGTCACGGTGGAGGACACCGGAGGCGATCAGCCCGAGTTCGTGGGCAACGCCTTCCCCGCCGATGCCGACGCCCGTATCCGCCGGCTGAACGGTGCCAGGGAGGCGGGCGTCTACTGGCCCGTCCGGCTCGGCCCGGAGGAACTCGTCAGTGCGGCGCCGGTGGGAGCGAACGCGGACGGCGAGCGGACCCAGGTCGTCGCAGCCTCACCCGGGGTCCTGCCGGCCGCGGGGCCGCACCTGGAACAGGGGCGGACGTTCGACGCCTACCACGACAGGCGTGCCGAGAACGTCGCCGTGATCGGCTCAGGAGTGGCCTCACGCCTGGGCATCTCGACCCTGGAGACCTTCCCGGCCGTCTTCGTGGGCAAGCAGGCGTTCACGGTCATCGGGATCGTGGGCGACGTCGACCGCAACGCGGATCTGCTGATGTCCGTGGTCGTGCCGCGGACGACGGCCGAACGGATCTGGGGCGGCCCGCAGAGCGGCGAGCGCGCCAAGATGCTGATCTCCACGGAAATGGGCGCCGCGCAGCAGATCGCGGGGGAGGCTGCGCTCGCCCTCGACCCGGCCCACCCGGAGCGCTTCAAAGCCGTACCACCGCCTGACCCCAGGACCCTGCGTGGCAACGTCACTTCGGATCTCAACGAGTTGTTCCTGCTGCTCGCCGGGATCTGCCTCGTCATCGGGGCGGTCGGTATCGCCAACACCACGCTGGTCGCGGTACTGGAACGGACCGGAGAGATCGGGCTGAGGCGGGCGCTGGGCGCACGCGGTCGCCACATCACCCTCCAGTTCCTCGGCGAGTCCGGAGCGCTCGGAACCCTCGGTGGGCTGGTCGGAACGAGTCTGGGCACCGTGACCGTGGTTGCCATGGCCATCGCACGCGACTGGACGCCCGTCATTCATCCGGCGACCGTCATCGCGGCCCCGGTGATCGGGCTGGTCACCGGGGTGGTCGCCGGTCTCTATCCCGCCTGGCGCGCCAGCCGTATCCAGCCCGCTGAAGCACTCCGCCGCTGAGGTACGACAAGGCGACAGCCCCCGTGCGACCAAGCCCCGCAGTCCGAGCAGGAGAGCGCTCCCAGCCGCGTCCTGCGGTGCTCTGCTCACGACACTGCTGGTCATCACCGGTGGTGCCCGGGCAGCCGACGAACCGGCACCGGCCGGGGCGACGGACAGTGCCATCGGGCCGAGGACATCCAGCCTGACCGCGGCTGGTGATACCCGCCTTCCGGAACTCCGGGGGAGACATCGGGTGATACAGGTCACGCCATGTCAAGTTGCCCACGTTGCCATGCCCGCGACATGATCGCCCTTTATCAACAGCAGCCCTGACAAGGACTCAACCATGCGCATACACAAGCGCCTTGGCTCCGTTGCGGTCGTCCTCGGTGTCACCGTCGCCGGAATGGCGGCCACCGCCGGAACCGCCCACGCCGCCTCCTACAACGGTGCCTGCGGCTCCGGCTACCGGGTGATCGACTCCATGGACACCTACGACGGTCACACCTTCCTGACGTACAACAGCGGCACCGGCTACAACTGTGTCGTCACCGTCAGTGACAAGCAGGGTACCGCGATGTACCTGGACGCCCGCCTGCGGATCTCCAGGAACGACACGGTGTGGAAGTACAACGAGATGGACGCGGGCACCTACAAGTCCTACGCGGGCCCCGTCTACCTGTACGCCAAGGGCTCCTGCGTCGACTGGGGCGGCGAGGCGGGCGCACACAGCCACGTCCAGATCAACTACGACGACCACTGCGGCTGATGACCGACTGAGGTTGCGGTTCCTGGTCAGGGGCGGTTCGGGTGAGTGGCTGACTGCCGGTCGGCGCTCGCTTTCCCGGGCCGCCCCTCACCCGTGTGCAGCCGCCGCGGTCGTGCAGCGCGTCCGCCCTGCCGGCGCCCGTCCCGGGCTCGGCAGTGGTGAGATCGGCGGCGGTTGCGGTGGCATGACGGGCCCGCCGAGAACAGAACAACGAGTGGTCCGGCCGGCCCCCGCAGGGACCGACCGGACCACTCGTTGTCCGCTCAGGTCCAGCGGTAGGGCGCGTAGACCTCCATGCACTCCTTCTCGTTCGCGCCGTTGAGCCCGTCGGTGTCCTCCCTGGACAACGTCGGCGCCGGCGTCTTCGGGAAGCTGTCACCGGACCGCCAGTCGGCACCCACGACGATGGTCACGCCCGACACATCCGTGGACTTCTTCACCGAACTCGCCGGGATTCCCAGCGACTTGGCGACCGCGTGGGCATCCCCCTCCAACTCGGCACTGGGGTAGCGGACGACGGTCTGCGCCACGGGGTTGATCGTGCTGTCGGCCGATGCCCGGGTGTAGCCCTTGTCGTTCAGGACGCCTGCGATCTCGGTCGCGCGGCCCCTCACCGAGCCCAGCTGTGCGGTGCCGGTGCCGTTCTGCACCATCACCCCGGTCTCGCCCGCCGGCGCCGCCGGGTCCTTGGGAGCCGCTGCAGGCTTCGGCTTGGACGTGGGGCCCTTGCCGTCCAGCGGAATGTCGTCGCGGAGCAGTTGCCACACCTCCTCCGCCTTGCCGGGCGACGGCAGCACGCGGTTCGCGTCGTACGGGTCCTGGATCCAGGGCATGGTCAGCATCTCGATCCGGTCCATCGGCACGTTCTTGAGCTGCATGCCGAGATCGAAGAGCTTCTTGACCGTGCCGATCTCCTCGGACACCTGGAGGGATTTGGTGGCCGTCTCCGCGAGGTCCATCAGCTGCCCGGTGTCGGTGAAGGCGTTCTGCTTCTTCAGCTTGCGGATCACCGAGTTCATGTACATGTGCTGCGCCTTGGACCGGCCCATGTCGTTGAAGAAGGCATGCCGGGTGCGCAGCCACTGCAGGGCCTTCTCGCCCTGGACGGTCTGCGGGCCCGCCTTCAGCTTGAGTCCCGAGCCGCCCTTCACCATCGCCGTGGGCCGGTCCCAGACGTTCTGCTTCACGCATACATCGGCGCCGCCCACTGCGTCGGACATGGCCACCACACCGGCGAAGTCGACCATCATCCAGTGGTCGATGTAGATCCCGGTGAGGTTCTCCCAGGTGAGAAGGGTGCAGCCGGGGCCGCCGCGCGCAAGACTCTCGTTAATCAGCGTCTTGGTCGCCTTGTACTTCTTCTTGGTCTGCGGGTCCACGCATTCGGGGATCCCGACCCGGGTGTCGCGGGGTATCGACACGACCGAGGCGTTCTTCCGGTCGGCGGAGACGTGCAGCAGCATCTGTACATCGGCGAGGGGAGGGGAGTCGGCCTTGTCCCGGGCCCCGCCGAGCTGTTGGTTCGCTTTCGAGCTGCGGCTGTCGGAGCCGATCAGCAGAACGTTCAGCGGTGTCTGTCCTGCGGCGTTCGGCTCCGGTTTCCGTGCCTTGCTGTCACCTGCGCTGCGCTCGCCCTTGCGGATGTTGCCGTTCAGGTGCTGGTAGTACAGGTATCCCGCGCCTGCGGTGCCGAGTATCAGCAGGGACAGCACGGCGGCCACCCAGCGCAGCACCTTCCGTTTCCCGCCCCGGCCGCGCCGTGGCGGGCCATGGTGGTGCCGTCCCCCTGCCGTACCGGCCCCCGCACCGCCACCCGACGACGAGGCCGCGGCGCCGGCCCGCGCTGCCGCGGAGCCGTCAGCGTCGCTCTCGTGCGGACTGTCGTCCCAGTCCTGTTCACCGGCGTGCCGGACGCGTTCCCGCATCCCCTCCCCACGCACGCTGCTCTGTGCCACCCCAGGTTCCCCCTGTAGTCGTGTCAGGCGCGCCCAAGTACCCGGTCGTCCGGGCTCACTTGGCGCACACCTGTTTGTCGGCTTCGACCTTCTCTACGTCCGGCACCTTCGTCGGACCGGTTATGGGCACCCCCGCGCCCTTGAAGTCGGCGCCGAGGGTCAGTGTCATGGCCTGCAGACCCTCGGCGTTCTCGGTGCCGGGCTTGAGCGCCGCGGCAGGCAGGCCCATGAAGTCCGCGAGCGTGCGGGCCTGAGCGGCCTGGTTCGGCGCGTACTCCAATGTGGTCTTGGCGATCTTCTCCGGAGCGTTGCTCTTGTTCGAGGACTTGAGCACGCCCTTGTCGTTCTGCAGCCAGTTGAGGGTCGCCTGCGCGGCCCCGTTGGTCTCGCTGCCGTTGTAGACGTCCACCCGGACATCGGAGGCCTTGGCCCGCGAGCCCTTGAGCAGGGCGTCCTGCTTGCTCTTGGCGGCCTTCTCCTTCTCCTTCACCTCGGTGAAGGAGATGTCGTTCTGCAGCATGCTGAAGACCTGCGGGGCCTTGCTCTCGTCCAGGACGACCGTGGCCTTGATCGTCTCGCGAGGATTGTCCTTCACGGGAACAGTCATGAACGCGATGTTCTTGAGGTCGATGCCGCCGATCTCCTCGGCGAGGGTGGTGAGTTTCGGTATGTCGCCGATCCCCTTGTCCACCGTGAGCGCCTTGGTCGCCGCGTCCGCCAGGTCGAGCATCATCTTCGGATCGCTCAGGGCGTCGGTCCTCATCTTGCGGATCATGGAGGCGACGAACTGCTGCTGCATCTTGATCCGGTCCAGGTCGCTCTCGTTGCCGAGACCGTGCCGGTTGCGGAGGAACGCGAGTGCGTCCTCGCCCTGGAGGGTGTGCGGTCCGGCCGACAGGTCGAGCTTGGAGTAGTCCTCGTCCTTGATGGGCTTGGTCAGGCAGACGTCCACGCCGCGGATCGCGGTGGTGAGCGTCTTGATCGCGTTGAAGTCGGCCATCATGAAGTGGTCGACCGGCACACCGGTGATCTGCTTGACCGTGCGCATGGTGCAGCCCGGATCACGGCCCTTCACGCCGAAGCTCTCATTGAACTTCGTGTACGAGTCACCACGGATGATCTTCGTCGAACCGTCCGGCTGCTTGGTGGGGCAGTCGGGGATGTCGGTCTTCAGATCCCGGGGGATGCTGACCGCGGTCGCGTTGGTGCGGTCCTCGGACACATGGAAGAGGAACGTCGTGTCGGCGTGGCCCGTGGTGTTGTCCCTGTTCCCGTAGCCCTCGTTGCCCTTGCCGGTGCGGATGTCGCTGCCGATGAGCAGGATGTTGATCGGCCCGTCCTTCAGGGACCCGCCGTTGGCCGCGTCACCCACGTCGACGGTGCTGATGTTGCCGTTCAGACGGTCGTAGACGAGGTACCCGGCGACCGAGACACCGACGAGCAGGAAGCCCATGATGCCGCCGGTCCACAACAGTGCCTTCTTCTTGCCCGACTTCTGCGGCTTGCGTTTACGGCGGCCCGCACCGGTGGGGGGCGTGCCGCCCCCGCCCGCGCCGCCTCCTGCGCCGGGGCTCCGGTTGCCGCGGCGCGTGCGCTGACCGGGGACGTCCGTGCTCGGAGCCACGGTCCCCGCGCCCCGGCGCACCGATGCTCTCGAGGGGGAGGCTCCTGCGGAACGAGGTGCGGCCGACTGCTCTGCGGAGCGGTCCAGTCGCAATTCGTAGTTACCGGTCTGCGGGTTCAGTACCCACTGGTCGGCGGGGTCGATCTCCTCCGCCCGTCCACGGCTCTGCGCGTCCACGGTTGCTTGAATCCTCCGTCGGTGCCACGCGAGGCGACTCTCCCCCCAGGAGACGCTCGGTTCGTCGATCCGGTTGTCTGCGACCCTGTGGTCGTTGCACCGGATCGCGTCACACTATCCGCCCAGCTCAGCGCCGGGCGACGTCCGTGACAAATTCCACGCACCTTACAACCGGGCAATCCGCCCAAACCTCATGGACTGCCACCCACACTTTGGCGATCGCTTTACCCGCACATTCCGGAGGCCGCGTTGGAGCCCGTGAAAGTCGGCGTGGCGCGGGGGTTCGTCGAACCCGTACCGTCTGCGCTTCCGTCGCTCTCCGTGTCCTCGTCGCTGCTCGGCGTCGTGGCCACGACCACCGGTGCATCCTCGCGCAACCGCTCGAAGAGCTGGCCCGCCTTGGGCTCGAGGAGCGTGTCCCGGTTCGGGTCCGGAGCGTACGGCTGCCGCGGCACGGTGAGGAACTGCACGCGCTCCGTAGGCACGGTCCGCATCGACCGCGTCAGATCGTAGAGATCTTTCAGCGAGTCCAGGCCGGGGTCGGTCGTGATCGACTTGGTCGCCGCGTCCAGGACCGGGTACAGCTTCGTCGGATTGAGCAGAACGCCGTTGCTCTGGACCTTGTTGACGAGTGCGCCGAGGAACTGCTGCTGTCTGCCCATGCGATCGGTGTCGCTGCCGTTGCCGAGCGACTTGCGGGCGCGTACGTAGCCGAGTGCCTGCTCGCCGTTGAGGTTGTGTCTGCCGGCCTTCAGACTCAGATGGGCGTCCTTGTCGTCGATCGGCTTCTTCAGACAGATCTGCACGCCGTCCACGGCGTCGACCATGTCCTTGAACCCATGGAAGTCGATCACCATGTGGTGGTCGATCCGGACACCGGTGAGCCGTTCGACGGTACGGATCGTGCAGGCCGCCCCGCCGTACGAGTAGGCGAAGTTGAACTGGGCGAACTGCGCCCGGGTACGTGTGCCCTTCGGCGTGCGGCAGCGGGGGATGTTCACCATCAGATCACGCGGTACGGACACGGCGGTCGCGCTGCGCCGGTTCCCGGCCAGATGCAGCAGGATCGTGGTGTCGGAACGCTGGCCCCTCGTCCGCCCGTACTTGCTGTTGCCGGAGCCCGCCCGTGTGTCGGACCCGATGAGCAGGATGTTCTGTGCTCCGTGGGATGCGGGCAGCGGCCGCTCCTTGTCGTACCGCTCCAGTTCCTCGGCGGTGGTGACATCCGTGATGATGTTGTCGTCGAGCTCCTGGTAGAGCCACCAGCTGACGCCGGCGACGGCGAGGACGAGCAACGACAGCCCGAGCGCGGCCCAACGCAGCCAGCGACGCTTGCGTCTGGCTGCGCCGGCACCGGAAGCGGCGCTGTGATCGGCGGGCCGGCCGGCGCTGTCGGTCACGTGGGGTCCATCCTCGCGGTCGTTCTGCGTACGTACCGCCGATCATGTCCCGGAGGCGACGCTCAGGCCCGTGGGCTCGGCAGGCCATGCGCCGTACGGGTGGACTTCGGACCGCCCGCCCACCAGTCGTACGCGTGGTCCCGCCCGGACCGCGGTCCTGCTCAGACCGCGGTGCCGGTCACCCGCTCGCTCTCGACACGCTTCTCCAGCTCCGCCGGGGACAGCTGGTCCAGATTCCGGCAGAGCACGACCGATCCGCCGGAGGCGAGGGGCGCGTACAGCCCGGCGGACAGCCCGTCCCAGGTGTCGTAGGCGCGCCCCGACAGCAGCCGTGCCCCAGGGGCCAGGCCGAGACTGTCCGCGTCCGCCCGGGCACGCTCGACGAGCTGGGCTCCCGTCAGCCGGGTGTCGGCAACGGTGAGTGCGGGCGCGTCCGGGTCGACGGGCTCGTACGGAGAGAAGCGGTCACCCTGGCCGGGTACCTCCACCGCGTAATCGGTGAAGCCCTTGGGCGGTTGCGGGAACCTGCCGCCGAGCGGGCGCAGCGCGAGCGCGACCCGCTCCCCGGGGCAGGCCCGGGCGGCGTCGAGCGTGTCCGGGCCGCTCACCACGAGGTCGGCGGCCGCCGGATCCCCGCCGACGTCCGCGACGACCCCGACCGACGCGCAGGCGAGGAGCCACACCGCGCTCTGCCAGTGGGCGGGCAGCAGCAGCGCCGCCCGTTGGCCGGGCTCGGCGGACAGCCCGTCCTGAAGGAGATTCGCTGTCTTGGCCACCCAATTGGCGAACGTCGCCACGGACAGTTCGACGCGCTCGCCCGTCGCGTCGTCGTAGAAGGTGACCAGAGGGCGGGCCGGGTCCACGGCGAGCGCGGATCGCAGCAGGTCGGCTGGGGTGCGGTCGCTGGCGTTCACCCGCGCAAGACTACGCCGGGGGGACCGGCGGGGAGACGGCCGTACCGGTGACGGCACCCCCGGTCGGGTCAACAGGCCGTCACTTTCCCACCGCGCGAGGCATGTCGGGGCCGCTGAGGCTCATGCTCATGCGTGCCTTCCTCACATCTTCGGTCAACACATCTTCGATCAGCGTCGCCTGCGCCGCCGCGCTCGCTCTGCCGGTTCTCGCCCTGCCCCCGCTCGCGCTGCCGGAGGCTGTCGCGGCACCCGTTCCCGATGTGCCGGGCTCCACGCAGTCCCTGCCGCTGGCTCCGCTGCCAGGACTGCAGCGGGCGCCGGGCGGGACGGCCGCAGAGGGCCTGACGCCGCGCAATGTCCGCCCGTTCTCGCTCGTCGGAGTCGTCTGGGACGACGTGGACGTGGAACTGCGCGGCACGGTCCAGGTCCGCACCCGTGCGACCGGTTCCGCCGTCTGGTCCGAGTGGCAGGACGTGGAGGCCGACAACCGTGAGCACGGCGCCGACCCCGGTTCCGCCGAGCGGACCGACGGCCGCCCGGTGCGCGGTTCGACCGCACCGTTGTGGGTCGGCGCCTCGGACGGTGTGGAGGTCCGTGTGCGCCCCGAGCCTGCTGGAACGGGCACGCTGCGCGGTACGACGCCGCCGCTGCCCCACGGGCTGCGGCTGGAACTCGTCGACCCGGGGCCGTCCACGGAGGCGGAGGCCCAGCCGCCGACCCAGTCGCCGACCCAGCCGACCCAGGTGCCGGCTCAGCCGCCGGCCCAGCCGCCGCAGGAGCCCGGCATGGAGTCGCCCGGCGAACTGCCCGCCGAGGCCGCACCGGGCGAGGAGGAAGCACCGGTTCCGGGCGCCGCGTCCGAGGCCGATGCCGCCCTGATCGCAGGGATGACGGCCGAGGCCGCGGCCGCCTCCGCGGTGAACGCGGATCTGGCGCCGCTCGGCTCCACGGTGATCCCCGCGCTGTCGAAGGCGGAGACCGACGCGGAGGCGATGCTCTACGGCGTCGCAAAGCCGTACATCGGCCCGCGGCCGGTCATTGTCACGCGCAAGGGCTGGGGCGCCAACGAGAGCATCCGCGAGAAGCAGTTCCTCTACACGAAGTCGGTCAAAGCGGCCTTCATCCACCACAGTGCGACGGGGAACCGCTACACCTGTCAGCAGGCTCCCTCCGTCCTCCGCAGTATCTACCGCTACCACGTGCAGAGCAGCGGCTGGCGCGATCTCGGCTACAACTTCGCCATCGACAAATGCGGAAACATCTACGAAGGGCGTGCGGGAGGAGTGGCGAAGGCCGTGATGGGCGCGCACACGCTCGGTTTCAACAGCAACAGCATGGGCATCGCCGTCCTCGGCACCTACAGTACGACCGCCCCGCCCGCGGCCGCGGTGAACGCGATCGCCAGGCTCACCGCCTGGAAGCTGGGGCTGTACGGGGCGAACCCGCAGGCGACGACCCTGCTGACATCAGGCGGCGGCAACAAGTTCAAGAAGGGCACACTGGCCAGGCTCAACGTCATCTCCGGGCACCGCGACGGATTCTCGACCGACTGCCCCGGGGGTCAGCTCTACGGAAGGCTCGGCCAGGCACGCAGCGCATCGGCCAAGTACCAGGGGCGCTGATCCTGTACTGCGGTGCCGCATACGTACGTACGAACAGGCTGCATACACTGGCCGGTCATACGCACGAATTGCCCGGCCCCAGCAGGAAGCAGACATGGCATTGACTCAGGCCCAAGAAGCGATCCTCCTGGTCGGCGGCAAGGGCACGCGGTTGCGCCCGCTCACCGTGAACACGCCCAAGCCCATGGTCCCGGCGGCGGGCGTGCCGTTCCTCACCCACCAGCTGGCCCGGGCACGTGCGGCGGGAGTCGAGCACATCGTGCTGGCCACGTCGTATCTCGCGGAGGTCTTCGAGCCCTACTTCGGCGACGGTTCGTCGATGGGGCTGCACCTGGAGTACGTGACGGAAGTGGAGCCGCTCGGCACGGGCGGGGCGATCCGGAACGTGGCGTCGAGGCTGCGGTCGGGACCGGACGACCCGGTCCTCATCTTCAACGGGGACATCCTCACCGGCCTGGACATCCGCGGCCTGGTCGGGACCCATGCGCGGTCCGGCGCGGACGTCTCGCTGCATCTGACCCGGGTCGACGACCCGCGGGCCTTCGGACTGGTCCCGACGGACGAGCGCGGACGGGTGACGGCCTTCCTCGAGAAGCCCCAGTCACCCGAGGAGATCGTCACCGACCAGATCAACGCGGGGGCGTACGTCTTCCGCCGCTCGGTGATCGACAGCATTCCGGCGGGCCGCCCGGTCTCGGTCGAGCGGGAGACCTTCCCCGACCTGCTGTCGGCCGGGGCGCATCTGCAGGGCATGGTCGACTCCACGTACTGGCTCGATCTGGGCACTCCCCAGGCATTCGTCCGCGGTTCCGCCGACCTCGTTCTGGGCCGGGCCCCGTCCCCGGCCGTTCCCGGCCGCTGCGGCGACCGGCTGGTGCTGCCCACGGCCACGGTCGCCGCCGACGCCAAGCTCACCGCCGGCACGGTCGTCGGTGAGGGCGCGTCCATCGGCGAGGGAGCGCGGATCTCCGGCAGCACGGTCCTCGAAGGGGCCGTTGTGGAGCCGGGCGCGGTCATCACCGACTCCCTGATCGGCGCCCGTGCCAGGGTCGGCGCCCGCACGGTCCTCTCCGGTGCGGTGATCGGTGACGGTGCGGTCGTCGGTCCCGACAACGAACTGCGCGACGGGGTCCGGGTGTGGTGCGAGGCGACGATTCCCGCAGGGGCGGTTCGCTTCTCGTCGGACCAGTAGCGCGCGGGCCGGACCCCGGTCCGCGGCCTCCGGTCTCGAGTCGCACGCAGGCCGCCGCCGGGCGAGCGGGACGCGGCGGCGGATCGTGCCGACAGCCGGCCGCGGCCCGCTGCGCCGGGAAGCGGCCGGTGTACCGGGCCGTGCTTCGCCGGGGCGAGCCGCGCGTTCGGCCCCTACGCTCTAAGAGACCCCGACCCCCGAGGACCCCACCCGTGGCAGGACGCTTCGAACCCCGCCCCGCCGTCACCCGCACCACCACCCGCGGCGGCGAGGTCGCCGTACCCGCACCCAGGGGGGCGGCGCGCACCCAGGGCGGCCGGGAACGGCGTTATGTCCCGCCAGGGACGCTCGACCTCGGACTGGTTCTGGGCCCGCTGCGCCGCGGGCCCGCGGACCCCACGTTCCGTACCACCCCGGACGGCTCGGTCTGGCGGGCCACCCGCACCCCCGCCGGCCCCGGCACCCTCCGCGTCGGGGCACGAGACGGGGCGGTGCACGGCGAAGCCTGGGGCCCCGGCGCCGAGTGGCTCCTGGAGCAACTGCCCTCCCTGCTCGGCGATGCCGATGACCCGGGCGTCTTCGAGCCCCGCCACCGACTTGTCGCGGCCGCACACCGCCGCCGCCCGGGCCTGCGTCTGACCCGCACGGGGCTGGTCGTGGAGTCCCTGATCCCGTCCGTCCTGGAGCAGAAGGTCACCACGGACGAGGCCTACCGCGCCTGGCGGCTGCTCGTACGGAAGTACGGTGAGCCCGCGCCCGGACCGGCGCCCGAGCGGATGCACGTCATGCCCGAGCCCCGTGCCTGGGCGATGATCCCCTCCTGGGAATGGCACCGCGCGGGTGTCGACGACAAGCGTGCGTCCACGATCCTGCGCGCGGTCCGCGTGGCCCGCCGCATGGAGGAGGCCGCCGCGATGGATCCCGCTGCGGCCATGGCACGGCTGGAACTGATCCCGGGCATCGGCCCCTGGACCTCGGCCGAGACGGTCCAGCGCAGCAACGGTGCCCCCGACGCCGTCACCGTCGGCGACCTCCACCTCCCCGGCATCGTCGGCTACGCCCTGGCTGGGGACCGGGACGCCGACGACGCCGCGATGCTGGAGCTCCTCGAGCCGTATGCGGGCCAGCGCCACCGCGCCGCCCGGCTGATCCTGCTGAGCGGGACGACCCCGGCGCGCCGCAAGCCCAAGATGCCGCGGCACGACATCGCCGCGCTCTGAGGCGGTTCAGCGCACCTCGATGAACGACGACGCCTCCCGCTGCGGCCGTTCCTTCGGTGCTGCGGCTGGCCGCCCCACCGCCACCGCCCCCATCGGATCCCACGACCGGGGCAGCCCGAGCACGTCGCGCACGACCTCACGGCAGAACATCGTCGAGGACACCCACGCCGACCCGAGCTGTTCGCCGGCCAGCGCCACCAGGAAGTTCTGCACGCCCGCGCCCGCCGCGACCACGAACATCTCGCGCTCGGCCGTGTCCCGTCGGGTGTCGCCGTAGGTGTGCGAGCCGTCCATCACCAGACAGGGCACCACCAGGTAGGGGGCCTTGCGCAGCACGTCCCCGCGTCCGATCCGCTTGGCGATCGACTCGTCCGGCTTGCCGTCGCGCCGCAGATCCGCGATCCACGCATCCCGCATCGCGTCCAGCAGTCGTGTCCGCGACTCCCCGGACTCCAGGAGCACGAAGCGCCAGGGTGTGGTGTGGTGCGGCGCGGGAGCCGTGACGGCCGCCGCGACCGCGCGCCGTACCGCATCCGGGTCCACCGGATCGTCCGTGAACTCGCGGACCGTACGCCGCAGCGTCACCGCTTCCCTCACGGCCTCCGACGTACCGAGCCGGAACATGTCGTCCGCGGTCTCCCGCACTAGTGCGCGGGCACCATCCGTCCCGTCGACGACTACATGCCCGAGCCCGCGCACCACCGCCACCGGCAGCCCGGCCGCCTTGCCCTTGACCAGGTCACCGGCCCCTGCCAGCTCGTCGGCCGTGGCCACGACCGTCGCACCGAGCGGGTTTCCGTGCGCATCGGCACCACCCCGCAGATCGTCGAGCACCCGCACGCCCGCCGCGCCGATCGCGACATCGGTGAGGCCGGTCCGCCAGGGCCGCCCGAAGGTGTCGGTGACGACCACGCCCACCTCGACGCCGAGGGTGTCCCGCAGCCCCTGGCGGATGCGGGCGGCCGATGCGTCCGGGTTCTCGGGCAGCAACAGCACGGTCCCGGCCGGGGTGTTGGAGGCGTCGACACCGGCCGCGGCCATGACGAGACCCTGACGGTTCTCGACGATACGGAGGGCGCCCCGCCGCGCGACGACCCGTACGGTCTCCGCGTCGATGGCCTGCTCGCGGTCGTCGGCGGCGACGATCCGCCCCTCCGCCTTGCTCACGATCTTCGACGTGACGAGCAGGACGTCACCGTCCACCAGCCCCGGATCGGTGGTCGCGATCAGCTTGGCGATGTCGTCGCCCGGCCGGACCTCGGGCAGCCCGGGCAGCGCCCACACCCGGTACGACGACGCCGCCCCTGCTCCGGTCACGCCAGTACCTCCTGCGCGAGTGCCAGGGCCTCACGTGCCATACCCGCCGCGGCGTCGACGTCCGTCATCATCAGCGGCACGGCCCTGCACCGGATCCCCGCCTCCTCGACCTCGGCGACCGCCGGGGTGTCCACGGTGTCGACGAGCCAGCCGTCGAGCAGTCCGGAGCCGTAGTGCTTGGCCACCGCGGCCGCCGTCGATTCGACCCCGACGGCCGCCAGCACCTTGTCGGCCATGCCACGCACGGGCGCGTTGCCGACGATGGGGGAGAGGCCGATGACCGGAACGCCTGCCTCCGCGATCGCCTCGCGGATACCGGGCACCGCGAGGATCGTCCCGATGCTCACGACCGGGTTGGACGGGGGAAAGATGATGACGTCCGCGGCGCCGAGGGCCTCCAGCACGCCCGGCGCGGGCTTCGCCTGCTCGGCGCCGACGGGGACGACGGCGTGGGCGTCGACGGATGCCCGCAGCTTGACCCAGTACTCCTGGAAGTGCACGGCCTTGCGCTCGCCCTCCACGTCGACGGCGACATGGGTCTCGATCCGGTCGTCGGACATCGGAATCAGCCGCACTCCGGGCTGCCACCGCGCGCAGAGCGCTTCGGTGACGGCGCTGAGGGGATAGCCGGCGCCCAGCATCTGGGTGCGGACGATGTGCGTGGCGAAGTCGCGGTCGCCGAGACCGAACCATTCGGGACCCACGCCGTAGGCGGCGAGCTCGCTCTTGACCTGGAAGGTCTCGTCGGTACGTCCCCAGCCCTGCTCCTCGTTGATGCCGCCACCGAGCGTGTACATCACCGTGTCGAGGTCCGGGCAGACCTTGAGCCCGAACAGATGGATGTCGTCACCGGTGTTGCCGATCACGGTGATGTCGGCTTCGGGGGCGGCCGCCTTGAGGCCACGCAGAAAACGAGCACCGCCGATGCCGCCGGCCAGAACCACAATGCGCATGAACACAGTCTGTCAGCCGGAGGTTGATCGTTCGGGAGGTGGTGGCCCGCCGGCTGCACCGTACGGCGGCAGAAGGCGCTGAGGGCGCGCCCGTCAGGCGAGGGCGGCGTCCTGACGGGCGGGGTTGCACTGCGGGGAGTGCATCGGCATCTCGGTCAGGCCGGGGAAGTAGATGTGCAGGCTGACGGCGGCCTCCAGCGAGTCATTGACCACCTCGTGCACATATCCGGGCGCGAAGACCCGCTGCGCGCCGGCGGTCAGGGTGCGTGACGACGCGGCCGCGTGTTCCGTCAATTCGCCGGCCAGGACGGTCAGTACGCCGGAGGACCGGCCGTGGTCGTGGTGGCCGCTGCCCTGGCCGGGTACCCAGGAGAGCAGCCAGACCTCGTATCCGGGGCCGGTGCGCAGCCGGTGGTACCAGCGGGTGGTGGCGTCGTAACGCACGAGGTGGGCCCACTGGGCGCGGTCGGCGGCGATGGAGCGGGCGAGGCCGGCGAATTCGGCCACGGTCGCGGGGTGCTCCCGGGCGGGCTGGAGGAGGTGCTGGACCTCGAGGATGTCGCCGGCGATCTGAAGGTCGCTGTTGCTGTTCATGGGATGCGGTGGTTCCTCGGCAGAAACAGAAGGTCAGTGCTGGGGTGTCGCGGATGTCCGCCCGGGGCGGATGAGGAAGAGCTGGAGCGCTACGGCATCAACAGCTGGAACAGCAACAGCAACAGCGCGCCTGGACAGCGCTGCGGAACCCACGGGAGGGGGTCGCGGAAGGCGCTGTGGTCGCTGGCATGCCCTCCAAGGTGGCCAACAGGATCCCGGATGTCAACTCAATGACCGATTTGGTGGCAATGTTTCACCTCATCCGGTTACTCCAGTCGGAGAAAGGTTTGTGCGGTCGTGCGACCGGAGACATCGCGCAGCAACCGTGCTCTCAAACGTCGTTGTGCTCTCGTGATCAGACTGTGATCCGGATCGCTTGCGCGGCCGGACCGCAACATGATCGAACCGATCGGCGTCCTCCCTCGTAAGGACCGGTGGCCACCGGTCCCGTTCCGGGAGAGGGAGGGTGCGGCGGCGTACGCGGGCAGGCCAGTGGCATGTGTCTCGTTTTTGGTGATTTGAACACTTTCCGCATAGCCTTGGTTCCGCAGAGTGAATACCGGGCTCAATAGCAGATCTCGGCTTGACTGGCCCGGATCCACACACTTGTAATTTCACTCGTGTCGTTCGGCCGAAATCGGTAACGGCTGCATCACGGGGACGCAAAGACAGACGAGGGGCGCACATGACCGAGCTGTTCCAACAACTGCTGGTCGAGGACGCGGAAGAGGAACTCGGCTGGCAGGAGCGCGCGTTGTGCGCCCAGACCGACCCGGAGTCCTTCTTTCCAGAGAAGGGCGGTTCCACTCGCGAAGCCAAGAAGGTCTGCCTCGCCTGTGAAGTCCGCTCCGAATGCCTCGAGTACGCCCTTGCCAACGACGAGCGATTCGGAATCTGGGGCGGCCTGTCCGAGCGTGAACGCCGCCGTTTGAAAAAGGCCGCAGTCTGATCGAGGCGTCTCAGCGACACCGAGACCGAGACCGAGACCGACGCCCGCTGACGTACTGATGCTTCCGATGCCGTCGACGCGGCTCACGCCGTCGACGCGGCTCACGCCGTCGGCACGGCCCGCCCGGGCCGGCCGCCCGGGTCGTGGGCCGACGGCACACCCCGCCGCGATCCCGCCACCGCGCACCCGCTCACCACGCACGCCCGTCACGGCACACGCCCGTAACGGCACACACCCATACGTAAGAACGGTCCGCTGCCCCGGCTCTGTCCACAGGCGGCGGACCGTCTGCGTGTTCAGCCGTTAGTGTGGGGCCCCGTCCCAGACGCTTCAGCGCCCCCTCGCGGGGTGACCCCGGCCGGAGGGCCCGTACCTCAATGTCCGCCACCAACGCCGCGTTTCTTCCCGCAACCCCGCCCGAGTTCGCGCGGCACGTCGTCACCGCCGTCCTCGTCTCGCACGACGGTGCCCGCTGGCTGCCGGACGCGCTCGCCGGGCTGCTCGGCCAGGAACGCCCCGTGCAGAACGTCGTCGCCGCCGACACCGGCAGCGCCGACGATTCCGCGCAGCTGGTCACCGAGGCGCTCGGGGCCGACCGGGTGCTGCATCTCGCACGCCGCACCGGCTTCGGGGCCGCCGTCGAGGAAGCCGTCCGCACGGCCGGTGTGCTCACGCCCGACGACCTGCCCTATCTGAAGCGGCCCAGCGGCTGGGATCCGGCGACCAGGACCTGGCGCGACGACGCCTACGACATGCCGGACCTGCCCCACGGCGAACCCGTCCAGTGGCTGTGGCTGCTCCACGACGACTGCGCGCCCGCCCCCGACGCCCTCGCCGAACTGCTGCGCGTGGCCGACTCCGACGAATACGCCGCGATCATCGGCCCCAAGCTGCGCGGCTGGTACGACCGCAGGCAGCTCCTCGAAGCGGGCGTCTCGATCGCCAACAGCGGCCGCCGCTGGACCGGCCTCGACCGACGCGAGCAGGACCAGGGCCAGCACGACCAGGTCCGCACCGTCCTGTCCGTCTCCTCGGCCGGCATGCTCGTCCGCCGTGACGTGTGGGAGCAGCTCGGCGGCTTCGACCGCCGGCTCCCCCTCATGCGCGACGACGTCGACCTGTGCTGGCGCGCCAACGCCGCCGGACACCGCGTCCTGGTCGCCCCCGACGCCGTCCTCCGTCACGCGGAGGCCGCCGCCCGTGAGCGCCGTACCGTCGACTGCGCAGGCCGCTCCGTCGCCAGCCCGCACCGCGTCGACAAGGCGGGTGCCGTCTACACCCTCCTCGCCAACGCGCGCGGTCGCGCCCTGCCCTATGTGCTGCTCCGCCTCGTCCTCGGCACCCTGCTGCGGACCCTCGCCTATCTCGTCGGAAAGGCGCCCGGACAGGCCGTCGACGAGGTCATGGGTCTCTCCGGCACACTCCTGCGTCCCGAGCGGATCCTTGCCGGCCGCCGCAGACGCGCAAAGCCGGTGATGGACGCGAGCGAACTGCGTCCCCTCTTCCCTCCGCCGGGCGCCACCGTCCGTGCCACGGTCGAACAGGTCGCGAGCAGCCTCGGCGCGGGCAAGGAGACCGAATCCGGAGGCTCGCGCCACGGCGTGGTCGAATCCGGACCGGGCGGCGACGATGCCGACTACCTGGAGATCGAACAGTTCGCCCGGCTCAAGCGGGTCGCCCGCAAACCCGGGCCCGTCCTGTTCGCGCTCCTGCTGCTCGTCTCGCTCGTCGCCTGCCGGGCGCTTCTCACCGGTGGCGCGCTTGCCGGCGGTGCACTGCTCCCCGCCCCCGACACGGTTTCGGGACTCTGGGGCCGGTACGCCGACGCCTGGCACGCCCTCGGCACCGGGGGCACCCAGACCGCGCCCCCGTATCTCGCCGTCCTGGCCGCCCTGTCCGGGCTCTTCCTGGGCTCCACCGGCTTCGCGCTCACCGTGCTGCTGGTCTGCTCGGTGCCGCTCGCGGGTGCGACGGCGTACTTCGCGTCCCGTCCGCTCGTCGAGTCCCGGCTGCTGCGCGCCTGGGCGAGCATCGCCTACGCCTTCCTGCCCGCCGCGACCGGAGCCCTCGCCACCGGGCGGCTAGGCACCGCCGTACTCGTGATCGTCCTGCCGCTGATCGCGCGTGCCGCGGTGGCGGCGTACGGACTCGACCGCGAGGACGGCCTGCGCGGCAGCTGGCGCGCCACCTGGGCGTACGCCCTGCTCCTGACCTTCGCGACGGCCTTCACCCCGATCGTGTGGCCGATCGCGCTCGTCCTCGGTGTGGCGGCCCTGGTGCTGCGACGCGACGACGTCACTGCCTACGGTCTGCGCTTCCTCGCCGTCGTCGGCACCCCGCTGCTGGTCCTCGCCCCCTGGTCGCTCTCCCTGCTCACCAGCCCTTCCGGCTTCTTCCGCGAGGCCGGCCTGGACTTCGCCAAGGGCTCGGCCACCGCGCTCGACCTGCTCGGTGTCAGCCCCGGCGGCCCCAAGGCCGTCGGCGGGCTGGTGCTGATCGGCGTCGTTCTCGCGGCACTGGCGGCCCTGCTGCGCGCGGACCGCCGGTCCGCCATCCGGACGGCATGGGCCGTCGCCCTCGTCGCCCTCGTCTTCGCGGCCCTCGCGAACGGTTCGGGATGGGCCGGGCCGGCCACTCTCGTGTACGGCATGGCGCTGCTGGCCGCAGCCGTGGTGGGCGCGGAGGGTGCCCGCGAGCGGGTCGCAGCCGAGTCCTTCGGCTGGCGCCAGCCCGTGGCCGGGCTCGTCGCCCTCGCGGCGGTCGCTGCGCCCCTGCTGGCCGCCGTCAACTGGATGATCAGCGGCGCCGCGGGCCCGCTCGAGCGCCGCGACCCGGTACAGGTACCGGCCTTCGTCGCCGAGGAGAGCGACACGCGCGACCAGCCGCGCACCCTCGTCCTCGGCGGCAGCTCCGCCGCCAAGGTGTCCTACAGCCTGGTCCGCGGCTCCGGCGCCCGCCTCGGCGACGCCGAGCTGACCGAGGCGGGCGGCAGCGACGCCCGGCTCGACAAGGTCGTCGCCAACCTGGTCGCCGGCTCAGGGGCCGACCAGACCAGCCAGCTGAGCGGCTTCGCCATCCGGTACGTGCTCGTACGGGACGGGGCGCCGCGCCAGATGAGCCGCGTCCTCGACGCCACACCCGGCCTGTCCCGGCTCAGCCAGCTCGACGGCAGCGCGCTGTGGCGCGTCGACCGGCAGGTCGCCCGTGCGGTCATCGTCAACGGCAAGGCGGAGCCGCTTCCCGTGGCCTCCGGCCCCGTCGAGGCCCACACCAAAATTCCCCGGGGCGCCGAGGGTCGCGTGCTGCGCATCGCGGACCGTGCGGACGAGGGCTGGCGGGCCACGATCGACGGCCGTGCGCTGACCGCCACGACGGTCGACGGCTGGGCCCAGGGCTTCGAACTTCCCGCCGAGGGCGGCAAGCTCGACCTCACGTACGAGGAGCCGGTCACCCACACCGCCTGGATCTGGGCTCAGGGCGGGCTCGCCCTCGTCCTGGTGGTGCTCGCGCTGCCGGGCAGGCGCCGCGAGATCGACGACGACCTGCCGGACGAGGAAGCGGTGATCCCGGCCCAGCCCGTCGAGGGTGAGGGGCGCCGGGCCCGCAGGCTGCGCGCACAGGCGGAAGCGGCAGCGGAACCGGGCACCGCGGCCGCTCCCGAGCCCGGGCCGGTCCCTGATCCCGAGCCCCGGCCCGAGACCTATGCGGCGCTGCCGCAACAGCAGCAGTACGGGGAGTGGGACGGCAACCAGCCGTACGCGGGCGGGGACTACGGGTCGTACGACCAGCAGCAGTACCAGCCCTATGAGCAGCAGTACGGCTACGACGGGTATGGCGCGCAGCAGACGTATCCCGGGCAGCAGACGCAGCAGCAACAGCCGCAGCAGTACCCGCAGGACCAGTACGGACAGCAGCAGTACGACCCCTACGGGACGGGGCAGTACGACCCCTACGACTATGAGACCGAGCAGCGTCCCGACGGGAGCAGCAACCAGTGAACCGCACCACTCTCTCCCTGATCGCGGCTGCCACCGCCCTTGCCGCCGCGACCGGACTCGCCGCACTCACCGCGCCGGACGGCGGGGAACAGGCGGAGGCGAAGGCGCCGGCCCGGCTGCCGGTCGAGCGCTCCTCGCTGCTGTGCCCGGCGCCCAGCACGTCCGACATCGGGGAGACGGCCTACACGTCCTTCACCCCCGCGGGCAGCAAGGCCGACGCGGAAGCCGAGTCGGCGGCCGGGCTGATGCCGTCCGCCACGACACTGGCGGACTCCGACAGGGCGGCCGGTGACGGGGACGCCGCGGACAAGGACAAGAAGAAGGCCGGGGCCGCCGACGGGAGCAAGGCGAAGCAGCCTGCGCCCGGCAAGCCCTTCCTCGCCCTGAAGGAACCCGGCAAGCCGGCCGGAGCCAAGGAGTCCGGCAGCGACTCGCCCGCGCTCATCGGCACCGCCACCGGCAGATTCGCCCCGGGGTGGACGACGCAGCAGACCACCACGGTCACCGCGGGCAGCGGACGCGGAGTGCTGGGCGTCAGTTGCACCGCTCCGGACACCGACTTCTGGTTCCCGGGCGCCGGACTCGCCAAGGACCGGCAGGACTACGTCCACCTGACCAACCCCGACGACACCGGCGCCGTCGTCGACATCGAGCTGTACGGCAAGGACGGCGCGCTCAAGTCCCAGCTGACGGACGGCATCCCGGTGCCGGCCGGAGGCAGTGTTCCCGTCCTGCTCCCGACCCTCACGACCGACAAGGCCGAGGACGTGACGGTCCACGTGACCACCCGTACCGGCCGAGTGGGTGCCGTGGTCAGAGGCGCGGGGGACGACATCGGCAGTGACTGGCTGACCGCCTCCGCCGACCCGGCGGGCACGCTCGTGCTCCCCGGCATCCCCGCGGACGCGACCTCCGTACAGCTCGTGGCGTTCGCGCCCGGCGACGACGACGCCGATCTCAAGCTCCGGCTCGCGACCGCGTCGGGCACGATCACTCCGGCGGGCGCAGAGAGCCTGCGGGTGAAGTCGGGCATGACGGCATCCCTCGATCTGAAGGACGTCACCAAGGGAGAGGCGGGCTCACTGCTGCTCAGCCCCGCGGAGAGCGGCAAGTCGGCCCCCGTGGTCGCCGCGCTGCGCGTCACGCGCGGCAAGGGGGACAAGCAGGAGATCGCGTTCATCCCGGCGACGGCCCCGGTGACGGGACGGGCCACGGCTGCGGACAACCGCGCCAAGGGCTCGGTCCTCTCCCTGACCGCGCCCACCGCCACCGCACAGGTCAAGGTCACGGCCTCGGCCGGTACCGAGGGCGGCGAGCAGATCGTCAAGACGTACACGGTCAAGGCCGGTACGACCCTGGCCGTCACCCCGCCCGTCCCGTCCGGACTCAAGGGTTCCTACGCCCTGACGGTCGAGCCCCGGTCCGGAGGCCCGGTCCATGCGGCGCGCACCCTGCTGCTGCCACAGGGCGGGATCGAGATGTTCACGGTCCAGACGCTCCCGGACGACCGCGGAACGGTCGCGGTCCCGGCCGCGGAGCAGGACCTGTCGGTCCTGGACGACTAAGGGCTGTCCCGTAATCTCCGGTGGATCAGCGCGCGGCGTCAGATGCGGTGCATCGTAAGGCGGAGGGGTGTCCTCATACTGGGCGTATTCGGGCACTCCGACAACGCAGCGTGGGGGTGCCTCCCAGCGGCAGCTGGGGGAGTGCCGTAGCTGTCGACGTGCGCCCGCCGGGGATTACGGGACAGCCCTTGGTGACCTGAGTCGGAGATTCGGGCCCGGTCCTCCCCGAACCGGCCGGCCCGGCGGTCGGTCAGTCCTGTCCGTACCGCGGATCGACGGACTCCGGAGAGAGGCCCAACAGGTCGGCGACCTGCTCCACGACGACCTCGTGGACCAGCTGGGCCCGCTCGTCGCGGTTCTTCGTGCGGATCTCGACCGGTCGCCGATAGACGACGATGCGTGCGGGCGCTCCCTTGCCCGCCGGGACCGAGTCGCCCAGCGGCACGGTCTCGTCCGGTGACCCGGGAACCTCCAGCACCAGGAACTCCACGTCGGCGAGCTGTGGCAAGCGCCGCTCCAGCCGTTCCACCGAGTCCTGTACGAGATCGCGGAACGTCTCGGCACGGCTCACGGAGAGCGGTACCTGCGGCGGGGCGACGGGCCCGCGCATACCGCGGCCATGGCGGTCGCGGCGGCGGGGCCGCGGTTCCCTCGGCTCGGTGGGAGGGGGCGGTACAGGACTGTCCATCACTGACGCAGGGTAGCTCTCCGGCGCGGGCCCGCACCGGGGGGCGCGTGCCCCCGCGGCACGGCATGTCGCCCGGTACGCCGCTGTCTCCAGGATGCATGTCGTTTATTGAACATTCCGGCCAAGCTTGGGCTCGATTCCATGTCTCCGCGCGACCGCCGCCCTCATGGCGATTGACGTGATTTATGTCGGGCCGTGACCGGATCGCGTACCGCCGACGATCGGGCGCCGTCGCTCCCACGCAGGTCAGGACAGCCGTCCGAAAGGCGCCTGTGCCGGACGTCACAGCACGACACGGTGGAGTGACCTGGTGGAGAGTCGTCGCGGCCCGCTCAAGAGTGCGGTACCGTCCAACATCGTGAGCCCTGTACGTCGCTGTTCGCGCACTGCGTGCGGCCGCCCTGCCGTCGCGACACTGACGTACGTCTATGCCGATTCGACCGCGGTCCTCGGCCCGCTCGCCACCTACGCCGAACCCCACTGCTACGACCTGTGTGCCGAGCACAGTGAGCGCCTCACCGCGCCGCGCGGCTGGGAAGTCGTACGGCTCTCGGACGCCTCTGGCCCGGCCCGGCCCAGTGGCGACGATCTTGAAGCTCTCGCCAACGCGGTCCGTGAGGCGGCACGTCCGCAGCAGCGCGCGGCCCAGGCGAGCGGCGGTGCCGGCGCCCGCAGGGCGGACCCGGTGGAGGCCGGGCGTCGCGGTCATCTCCGGGTGCTGCGTTCCCCCGACTCCTGAACTGCCGTCCCTCCGGCTTCCCTTCCCCTTTTCTGTTCCCGTCGTCTTCCGGATTGCTCTTCCTGCAGCCCTTTCTCCTGCTGCGAGCCTTCTTCGTTCCTCCCGTCAGGCCCGGCCTGCCTCCCGTCCGGCCTGGCCTGTCGCAGCCTTCCTTCCCACGTTCTGCCACGACCTTCGCCCACGGCCCCGCGGCATCCGGCGCGCCCTCCGTGCGGCCTCGTACAGGTAGTTTGAGGTGACCGAAGAGACTTTCAGGAGGGTTGGGCCGTGGCTGCTTCTGCTGCTGCTGATCTGTCGCAGATCGTGAAGGCGTACGACATCCGCGGGGTGGTGCCTGATCAGTGGGACGAGTCGCTGGCCGAGTTGTTCGGGGCCGCGTTCGTGCAGGTGACGGGCGCCGACGCGATCGTCGTGGGCCATGACATGCGCCCGTCGTCGCCGGGGCTCTCCGCCGCTTTCGCACGTGGTGCCGCGAACCGGGGTGCGGACGTGACCATGATCGGGCTGTGCTCGACCGATCAGCTGTACTTCGCGTCCGGGCACTTCGGACTGCCGGGCGCAATGTTCACGGCGTCGCACAACCCGGCGCAGTACAACGGCATCAAGTTGTGCCGGGCCGGGGCGGCGCCCGTGGGCCAGGATTCGGGGCTGGCCGAGATCCGCGGCCTCGTCGGGGGCTGGGTCGCGGAGGGAGCGCCGGACCCGGTCTCGGCCCCCGGCTCGATCACCGAGCGGGACACGCTGACCGAGTATGCGGCCCACCTGCTCTCCCTGGTGGACCTGTCCGCCGTCCGCCCGCTGAAGGTCGTCGTCGACGCGGGCAACGGCATGGGCGGCCACACGGTCCCGACGGTGTTCTCGTCGCTGCCGATCGAGCTCGTGCCGATGTACTTCGAGCTGGACGGCACCTTCCCGAACCACGAGGCCAATCCGCTGGATCCGAAGAACCTCGTGGACCTCCAGGAGCGCGTGCGCATCGAGGTCGCCGACATCGGCCTCGCCTTCGACGGCGACGCGGATCGCTGTTTCGTCGTCGACGAGCGGGGCGAGCCGGTCACACCTTCGGCGATCACCGCGCTGGTGGCGGCACGAGAACTGGAGAAGCACCCCGGGGGGACGGTCATCCACAACCTGATCACGTCGTGGTCGGTGCCGGAGGTCGTACGCGAGCACGGCGGCACGCCGGTCCGCACCCGTGTCGGGCACTCCTTCATCAAGGAGGAGATGGCCCGCACGGGAGCGATCTTCGGCGGGGAGCACTCCGCGCACTACTACTTCCGCGACTTCTGGAACGCCGACACGGGCATGCTGGCCGCCCTCCATGTGCTCGCCGCCCTGGGCACCCAGGAAGCCCCCCTCTCCGCTCTGGTCGCCCGCTACGACCGCTACCGCAGCTCCGGAGAGATCAACTCCACCGTTGCCGACCAGACGGCCCGGGCGACGATGGTCCGTGAGGCCTTCACAGGCCGCGAGGACGTCACGATCGACACCCTCGACGGCCTCACCGTCTCGACCGAGAACTGGTGGTTCAACCTCCGCGCATCCAACACGGAGCCGCTCCTCCGGCTGAATGTCGAGGCCCGCGACGAGGTGACGATGGTCGCGGTGCGCGACGAGGTGCTGGGACTCGTACGGGGCGCCTGACGCACCCGCCGCCGCAGGGGGTCCCGACGGTGCAGACGGGACACCCTGTGGCGGCCTCTCGCCCAGGCCGCTGTCCGTATGCCGTCATGGGGTGCCGTACCGCGGCAGCGGGGGCGCAGAGGCCGCCCGTACCCCCGCCCTCGGCCCATGCAGCAGCACCATCCCCCTGCCGGGCGGCCCGCAGCCGGCCGGCAACCGGACACCGGGCGGTCAGGACCCGGCCCGAAGGGCCCCGTATCCGGACACGCCGAGCCGCGCCGCCCGCCCCCCGGCGGTAGGCTGACGTGGCCCAAACCGCATGTTCGAAGGGACATCCCATGCCGCTCGAAGCCGGTCTCCTGGAGATCCTCGCCTGCCCGGCCTGCCACGCGCCGCTCCGCGACGAAACGGCAGCCGATACGCCCGAGTTGATCTGCACCGGCAAGGACTGCGGCCTGGCGTATCCCGTACGCGACGGCATCCCGGTCCTCCTCGTCGACGAGGCCCGCCGTCCCGCGTAAGCCCGCCCCCGCACCCGTACGGCGAATCGGAGGCCCATCAACATGCTCGACGAGTCACTCCTCGACGCCCCGGAAGCCCTCGCCCGCGCCGACCGCCGTGAGCTGCTCCGCGGCGCCGCGGAGTCCGGCGCGCGGGTACGCACCGCAGCCCGGCACGCCGCCGAGGCCGGGATCGCCGAGCTGAAGCCCGAGGGCCGCCCTCGGGCCGTGCTCATCGCCGGCCCCGGCACCGCCGCCACGGGCGTCGCCGACCTCATCGCCGCGCTCGCCGGAGCCTCGGCCCCGGTCGCCCGGCTGCACCCCAACGGCGTCGCACCCGCCGCCGGGGCACTCCGCTGGGCGCTCCCCGGCTGGGCAGGGTCCGTGGACCTGCTCCTCATCGCCACCACCGACGGCACCGAGCCCGGCCTCGCCCTCCTGGCCGAGCAGGCGTACCGCCGCGGTTGCACGGTCGTCGCCGTGGCCCCGCAGCGCTCCCCGCTCTCGGAGGCAGTCGACGGCGTCCACGGCCTGGTGGTCCCGATGGCGACCGCCCCGTACGAGCTGTACGACGAGACGCAGGCCGCAGCGAGCCCGGGCGCGCTGTGGGCACTCTTCACGCCCCTCCTCGCACTCCTCGACCGCGTCGGCCTGCTGTCCGCACCCCCCGACGTCCTCCAGAGCGTCGCCGACCGCCTGGACCGGACCGCGGAACGGTGCGGGCCCGCCATCGCGACGTACAGCAATCCCGCCAAGACGCTCGCCGCCGAGCTCGCCGACACCCTCCCGCTCATCTGGACCGAGGGGACTGCCGCTCCGGTGGGCCGCCGGTTCGCCGCCGTGCTCGCCGAACTCGCCGGCCTCCCCGCGCTCTCCGCCGAGCTGCCCGAGGCGCTGCCGGCCCATGGAGTCCTGCTCGCGGGCGACTTCGCGGCCGGTGCCGATCCGGAGGACTTCTTCCGCGACCGTGTCGAGGAGCCACAGGCCCTGCGCGCCCGCGTGCTGCTGCTGCGGGACCGTTCCAACGGCGGCCTCACCGCGGCGCCCGCCGCACGGGAACTCGCGCTCAGCCACGACACGGCCATCAGCGAAGTGGAACCCGAGGAGGGCAGCGAGCTGGAGACCCTGGCCGAGCTCCTCGCGGTGACCGACTTCGCGGCCGGCTATCTGGCCCTGGCGACCGGCGGCCACGCCTGAGGCACGCCCGCACCCGACACACCAACCGCCACGCACGTGCCATCCGTACGCCACATCCCCGCCACATACCGAGCCGAGGATCACCGTTCATGGACCGCCTCTCCAACACCGTGCGTCCCTACGCCTGGGGTTCCACGACCCTCATCCCGGGCCTCCTCGGCACCGCCCCCACCGGCGAGCCCCAGGCCGAGATGTGGATGGGCGCCCATCCGGGGGCGCCCTCGCGCACCGATCGCGGTGCCCTGAACGACGTCATCACCGCCGATCCCGTGCGTGAGCTCGGCGCCGAGTCCGCCGACAAGTTCGGACCCCGCCTCCCCTTCCTGTTCAAGGTGCTCGCCGCCGGCACACCGCTCTCCCTCCAGGTCCATCCGGACCTGGCCCAGGCCAAGGAGGGCTACGCCGCCGAGGAGCGCGCCGGAATCCCCATGGACGCGCCGCACCGCAACTACAAGGACGACAACCACAAGCCCGAACTGATCTGCGCGCTCACCCCCTTCGACGGGCTGTGCGGTTTCCGCCCGCCCGTCGACACCGCCGACCTCCTCGCCGGTCTGGGAATCGACTCTCTGAAGCCGTACGTCGACCTCCTCCACGCCCATCCCGAGGAGGCCGCTCTGCGCGAGGTCCTCAGCGCCGTGCTCACCGCCGACCCGGAGGACATGGCGCACACCGTCACCGAGACCGCGGCCGCCGCCGAGCGCCTCGGTGGCCCGTACACCCCCTACGCCACCCTCGCCCACCACTTCCCCGGAGACCCGGGCGTCATCGCCGCCACGCTGCTCAACCACATCCGCCTTCAGCCCGGCGAGGCCCTGTTCCTCGGCGCCGGTGTCCCGCACGCCTACATTTCCGGCCTCGCCGTCGAGATCATGGCCAACTCGGACAATGTGCTGCGCTGCGGGCTGACGCCCAAGCACGTCGACGTCCCCGAACTGCTCCGGGTCGTCCGCTTCGAGGCCTCGGAGCCTGCCGTCCTGCGCCCGGAGGCGTCACCGTCGGGGGAGGAGCTGTACGACACCCCGATCGACGAGTTCCGGCTGTCCCGCTACGTTCGGTCCGAGGGCGCGGTACCCACCGATGTCACCACCTCCACCCCCCAGATCCTGTTGGCGACCGCAGGGCACCCGAAGGCGGGGGAAGTCGAGCTCGCTCCCGGCGAGTCCGTCTTCGTCCCGGCGGGCGAGAAGACCGAACTGTCCGGTACGGGCACCGTATTCCGTGCCACCGTGGTGGTCTGACCTGCCGTCCGCGCCGCATGCTGCAACAATGGCCCGCCGTGCCGGGGCCCTGCCGCGGTGCTGCCCGCACATCAGGAGCTTCGAGGAAGGACACCGCACCCATGAGCGCGTCAGGCGGAACCAAGGCGATCGTGGCGGCACTCGCCGCGAACCTCGCGATCGCGGTAGCCAAGTTTGTGGCGTTCCTCTTCAGCGGCTCCTCTTCGATGCTGGCGGAGAGCGTCCACTCGGTCGCCGACTCGGGCAACCAGGGCCTGCTGCTCCTCGGGGGCAAGAAGGCGAAGCGCGAGGCGACGTCCGAGCACCCGTTCGGCTACGGCCGTGAGCGCTACATCTACGCCTTCCTCGTCTCGATCGTGCTTTTCTCGGTCGGCGGCATGTTCGCGATCTACGAGGGCTACGAGAAGATCTCGCATCCGCACGAGATCAAGGACTGGTACTGGCCCATCGGTGTGCTGGTCTTCGCGATCATCGCCGAGACCTTCTCCTTCCGCACGGCCATCAAGGAGTCCAACGTCCTGCGCGGCCGGCGTTCCTGGAAGGAGTTCGTCCGCCACGCAAAGGCCCCCGAGCTGCCGGTGGTCCTCCTCGAGGACCTCGGCGCGCTCGTCGGCCTGGTCCTCGCGCTCGGCGGTGTCGGGCTCGCGCTGCTCACGGGCAACGGCGTCTGGGACGGCATCGGAACCCTCTGCATCGGCGTCCTGCTCATCCTGATCGCCCTGGTGCTCGCCGCCGAGACCAAGTCCCTGCTTCTCGGTGAGGCCGCCGGCGCGGAGGACGTCGAGAAGATCAAGGCCGCCGTCGTCGACGGCGAGACGGTCACCGGCATCATCCACATGCGTACGCTCCACCTCGGACCGGAGGAACTGCTGGTCGCGGCCAAGGTCGCCGTCCGGCACGACGACACGGCCGTCCAGGTCGCGAGGGCCATCAACGCCGCCGAGGAGCGCATTCGCGCGGCAGTCCCGATCGCCCGGGTCATCTACGTGGAGCCGGACATCTACAGCGAGGCAGCAGCGGCCGCGGGTGCGGACCCCGCCAAGTCCCCTGGCGGGCCGGGCCCGGACCTCGCCCACTGACGACGCACCGGTGACGTACGGGCGGACGCCCGCCCGGAACGCCGTCGGCCGGAGGCCCTCGGACCGAGCAGCTCGGTCCGAGGGCCTCCGCGTACGCGGCAACGCCGAGATCGCAAGCCCAGCCGCTCCGCGGAGCCGCCGTTAGCGGTCGGCGCGCACGTCCGCCGGGCGGGCACACGCACCTGTGTGCATACGGTCAGGGACGTACGTACGCGGGAGGGCGGACGGAAACCCCTCGCCGCCCCGTCAGCCACCCGGCAAGTCCGCAACCCGCACCGACAAGAGCGACGACAACGCCGAGCACGAGGCCCACGGCCAGTACCGCCGGCACGGTCTCGTCATCGAGCACGCGCCCCTGCACCGCGGCCGTCGGCACGGTCCCACCGGCACCCTCGCTCCGGAAGTAGCGGGAATCCCGGGCGTTGCCGCGGTTGTCCCCGAGCAGGAACAGCCGCCCTTCGGGCACCGACACGTCGTAGCGCTGACCGTCACCGACCGGATCGCCGTCGAGTACGTACGGCTCCGAGAGCGGAGTTCCGTTCACCGAGACCCGTGTGCCGTCGCAGACCACCCGGTCGCCGCCCACGCCGATCACCCGCTGGGTCACAGAGCCGCCGCGGTAACGCTCCGGCATGCTGATGGCCACGACGTCGCCGCGCCGTACCTGCTCACCCTCGATCCGCTCGAGTACGAAACCGTCACCCACCTGGTGCGTGGGCCGCATTGCGTCGCCGCCCTGGGTCACGGTCGAGTACCCGTACACGAACAGCAGCCACGACCCCGCGGCCAGCACCACCCCCAGCGACACCAGCACCCACCCGGCGATCCGCATCCCACGTCCCGGTCTGCCCGACCTCATGCTCTTTCCCTCCCCGGCAGAGCACGGCCGTGCCCTGCCCTGCTCTGCCCTTGCCTCCGACCCGCGCGGTTCGGCGTGGCGTCCGCGCGGATTCCCGTGCGGCGTCGACACGTGTCACGCACCCTATGGGGCCCTTCCGGCCCGGGGTGGACCGATGGGCGGGCTGTGGCCCGCCGCACCGATCGGTGTAGATTCGTGACCAGAGCCAGACGTCGCTGCTGATGGCGGTCGGGCGGTTCGCGATCGCGGACCGGCCGAGGGAGAGAGGGCCTCCGACGGACTGCGCTGCGGACGTCTGCGCGCGTTCAGGCCATATGTGCGTCCTCGCATACGTGTGCCCTTTTTCGCCGTGGCAACCGCAGCTGTCAGCAAGCCCCAATCGAGCCCCATCCATCCCTCACCCCATCTTGAGGAGCAGCTCGCAATGACGACTGTCGCCGCCGGTCAGGACTTCAAGGTCGCGGACCTTTCCCTCGCGGAGTTCGGCCGCAAGGAGATCACTCTCGCCGAGCACGAGATGCCCGGTCTGATGGCGATCCGCAAGGAGTACGCGGCTTCGCAGCCGCTGGCCGGTGCCCGTGTCACCGGTTCGTTGCACATGACGGTGCAGACCGCTGTGCTGATCGAGACGCTGGCGGCCCTGGGTGCCGAGGTCCGCTGGGCGTCCTGCAATATTTTCTCGACCCAGGACCATGCCGCTGCGGCGATCGCTGTCGGTCCGAACGGCACCGTGGACGAGCCCCGGGGCATTCCGGTCTTCGCCTGGAAGGGCGAGACGCTCGAGGAGTACTGGTGGTGCACGGAGCAGGCGCTGACCTGGCCGAACTCGCCGACCGGTGGTCCGAACATGATCCTGGACGATGGTGGTGACGCCACCCTCCTGGTCCACAAGGGCGTCGAGTTCGAGAAGGCCGGCGAGGCTCCGGACCCGTCGACCGCGGACAGCGAGGAGTACGGCTACATCCTCACGCTGCTGAACCGCACCCTTGCCGAGAACCCGCAGAAGTGGACCCGTCTCGCGTCCGAGATCCGTGGTGTGACGGAGGAGACGACGACGGGTGTGCATCGTCTGTACGAGATGCAGCGTGATGGTCTGTTGTTGTTCCCGGCGATCAATGTG